>NZ_JAIUHW010000001.1:0-798161 GCF_020165315.1 Mesorhizobium sp. BR115XR7A | reverse complement strand
GGCGGCACCTACAAGTTCAACGAGAAGACCTCGTTCAACGCTCAGGTCTCGTATGACGAATGGAAGAACCTCGGCATTGCCGCGAACATTGCCTATGATATCGTTCCCGGCTTCACGGTCACGGCCGAAGTCGACTACCTCAATGCAGGCAAGTTCGACGACGCAGACTTCTCCAATTGGACCAACGCGACCAAGAAGAGCAGCATCGGCGGAGTCCTCCGCTTCCAGCGCTCCTTCTAAGGGGCTGGTTCTTTACAGCTGAAATCCAGCCCGGGCGCACAAACGTCCGGGCTGTTTTTGTTTCGTGGCTGGGTCAACGCAACAGAAGGGACAGGGGGAATCGGTAGCTGAATTAGGCCTGTGGAGCGGTTTCGCTGGGATCCGTCAATCGACGGAAGAAATTAGCCACGGCTTAAAAACTCTTGAAAGGACACTTCTAAGCGGTTAGGCCTAGCCTATCCATTCGGGGGTGTGGGGAATAATGACCAACGAAGCGATTCAAGAGGGAGGGCCCTCTGACCACTATGCGATGTATTCTTCTCAAAACGCGAAATTCAACTATACCTACAACAAGATAAGAGAAGTAACGTCGCATCGGGTTGGAGATCTTTTTTTAGCTTATCGAGACATATTGTGGGATGATGGACGGCATAAATATAATGTCAGCTCCTTCATCGGCGAGATAGACGAGATCCTCCTTGGGGAGCGTTTCAGCGCCTTTGACCAGAGTACCCTGGACAACCTTATCGGCACCTTGCGCCAGCGCGGCAACAGCAACGCGACCATCAATCGAAAGATGGCTGCTCTCAGCAAACTGCTGCGCAAGGCGTACAAGATGGGAGATATCCACAGCCTGCCCGAGTTCCGCCGCCAGAAGGAGCGGGCGGGACGGATTCGTTTCCTCGAGAGGGACGAAGAGGCCAGGCTGTTTGCCGCCATCAAGAGCCGCAGCGAGGATGCTTACCGGCTTTCCGTCTTCCTGGTCGACACCGGATGCCGCCTCGGAGAGGCGCTCGGGCTGATCTGGAACGATATCCAGGAACATCGCGTCTCCTTCTGGATCACCAAGTCCGGTCGCAGCCGCACAATCCCGATGACCGAGCGGGTCAAGGAGGTCATCAAGCTGCCTCCGGCCGAAGGGCGCCGGCCCAAGGGGCCGTTCACCAAGCTCAGCCAGGCACAATTTCGCGCCATCTGGAACGATGCCAAGGCGGAAGTCGGGCTCGGGGCCGACGACCAGGTGGTGCCGCACATCCTGCGCCACACCTGCGCTTCGCGTCTTGTCCAGGGCGGCATCGACATCCGCCGCGTGCAGATGTGGCTTGGCCATCAGACCTTGTCGATGACCATGCGCTACGCGCATCTGGCCACCAATGATCTCGATGGTTGCGTTGTCGTGCTGGAGAAGCCTCGCGGCGAGCAGCCGGCCGGCAACGCGGAAAGCTCGCTGTTTTCGTCGCCGGTGACGACGCCGTCGGCGAAGCGGAAGCAGACGGATGAGGGCGCGTCGGCGAAGGCGCCGCCAAAAGCGACCCGCAAAAGCTCCAAGGCCAAGTAGTTCCGACAGTTTGCCTTGCCGCCGTAACAGCCCCGGGATCTGATCTGGTCTTGAGGCTTATTTGCCGCTTATTGCCTCTCGGCGCGATCGAGAAAAGCAGCAACGGCGATGGGCAGGCTGCCGGTCTCGAGGAAAGGCGCGTGGCCTTGGCCCTCGACCGTGATCGCCTCGAGGTTTGGGTGGCGCTTCTTCATTTCTTCAAGCGTCTCGACGGAGAAAAGTCTCGAACTGGCACCGCGTATGACCAGCATAGGCATGACGGCCAGCGCCTCGAATTGCGCCCACAAATCCGGCAGTTTCTTGCTTAGGTCGAGGGCGGCGAGCGTTTCAACCAGCCTCGGGTCGAAATCCGGCATCAGCCCCTGATCTGTCTCGCGATAGAGCGCTGACGCCATCCGCTCCCAATCCGCCGAAGCGAGGGCGGGAAAGTCGCTGCTATGGGTGTCGCGCAGGGCATCGACAGTCTCGGCACGGCTCTTCGGTCTTGGCGTGGGATCGAGATAGGCGCGGATATGGTCAAGGCCGGCGGGCTCGATCACTGGCCCGATGTCGTTGAGCACGATGGCTTTCAGCGCCGCCGGCTGCATCGCGCCAAGCACATGGATGATCAGCCCGCCGCGAGAGGTGCCGATGAAGGCCGCCTGTTTGATGCCGAGCGCCGTCAGCCCGGCAAGGATGTCCCCCGCCTCGACGCCGACATTATAGTGACTGACATCGGGATCGTAGGCCGACTGTCCGCGTCCGCGATAGTCGAAGGCGATGACCTTGCGCGCAAAGGCGGATCGCGTTGAGAGATAGAGCGCCAGCTCGTGAAAATCCCGCGCATTACGTGTGAGGCCAGGCAGGCAGACGACCGGCCAATGTGCGGAATTCGCTTCGCCATAGACGCGCGCGTGAAGTCTCAGCCCATCTGGCGCGGCATAGAAGAAGTCGGAGAAACCTGGGTTGCTCGACATGGGACGGGTTCTCTAGCCGAAGGGATCGTCCACGTCTGCTATAGACGGAGCGCGGGAGGGTCAAATGGGAAAGGCTCCTCCTTCTCCTCACGAAGGAAGAGCAAAAACTTCAACTCCGCCCGTTCACGAGATCGCCGACGATGTCGTACTTGCCGGAGATACGCATCTTGTAGACCTCGTAATTCTCCATCACGCGCTGCACGTAACTTCTTGTTTCCGTGTAGGGAATCCGTTCGATCCAGTCCACCACCGCATCGATGTCCTTGCCGCGCGGGTCACCATATTTCGCCACCCACTGGCCGGCCCGGGCCGGGCCGGCATTGTAGCCCGCGAAGGTCAATACGTACGAGCCGTTGAAGCGATCCAGCTGTTCGCCGAGGAAGGCCGAACCAAGCGTCGCATTATAGGCGGCGTCGGTTGTCAGTCTGGTCTGCGAAAACTGCAATCCAGCCTTCTTCGCCAATTGCCTGGCGGTTGCCGGCATCAGCTGCAGCAGCCCGCGCGCACCGGCACTGGATATGGCGCCGATATTGAATTCGCTTTCCTGGCGGGCGATCGCGTAGGCCAGCGCCTTGCCGGAACCGGAAATATTGGCCGAATCGGGGATGACGCCGAGCGGATGGGACAGCGCTCCGACGTCGATGCCCCGCGCTCCGGCGATCTTGCCGATTTTCAGCGCCATGAAATGGTTATCCTGCTTTTCCGCCAGGATGGCGAGCAGCGCCAGTTCACCCGGACTGGTCAACTGGCCGGCAAGGTCGCGGTAGAGCGTTTCGGCATAGCGGTCGTAGCCCGCCTCCTGCAGGCGCTTGATGGCGGAGACGGCCTCGCGGCCGGCAAAGCTCTGCCGGTCGGCGGCACTTGGCTGGGGATAGACGATGTTGAGCGCCTGCCGGCCGACACGTTCGGCGGCGAGCTGGCCGTAAAACGTGGTGCCGTAGGTCGCCGCACGTCCAAAATAGTCCTTGGCATTGCCAGGGCCTCCGACTTCCGCCGCGCGGCCGAGCCAGTAATAGGCGCGCGACAGGGTCATCGGTCCCTGGGCAAGGTCGGCGATGCGCGCGAAATGAGTCGCCGCGAGCTTGGGATCGTTCAGGCCACGCAGCGCGTACCAGCCGGCATGGAACTCGGCTTCCGCCGCATTGGCCGCGCTTTCGGCGGCATGCGTGGCGACTATCCTGTATGCCGTCTTCATGTCGCCCTGGTCGACCAGTTCGCGCGACAGCACCCGGCGTTCGACCCACCAGGCATCCGGATCGACCAGGGAGTCACGGTCCGCCGGCGCCTTCACGACAACCGCCGCGGCGCCCGCAAAATCCTGCTGCTTGCGCAGATACTCGGCCTGCGCGAAGAAATAGCCGGCCGAACGCTGCGCCGCCGGCACCGCCTTCAGCAGTTTGGCGGCATTCTTGTCGCCCCTGTCGGCCGCCGCCCAGGCGTCGGCAAGCTGCTGGGCGCCGGCGAGGCCGGCGACACGCAAGGCGGAATTCACCCGGTCGGCATAGAACATGCGCTCCATGCGAAAACGGTGGTCGGCGGCAGGAACAAGGCTGCCGAACTCCTTTACAAGAGCCGTCTCGTCCTTGGCTTCCAGGATCGCGGTGCGCCAGAACGGCGACAGCACCGATCGCGCCGCCTTGGCGTTGCCGGACGACACATAGGCGCGCGCGAGAACCATCACGCCTTCGAATGTCTGCGGCTGGCTGCCGTCGAATGCCTTGACGACGACATCCGCCGCCGGGTTTTCGCGGTAGAGCGCGCGCTCGCTGTTCTTGCGCAAGGCAACGGTGCCCGGCCAGTTGGGCAGCATCTTCGCGGCCGCCGCGATGTCGCCGCTTGGAACCTTGTCTCCGCCGTAAAGCGCGATCGCCCAGGCCAATATGTGCTGGTCGAGCGATTGTGCGGGCAGTGCATTACGCACACCGCGCGCGCCGGCAATATCGCCGGCCGCCAGCGCATCCAGCCCACTTTTCAACAGTGCGACGCTGGGTGAGGGGGCCTGTTGCGCCTTGTCCTGTACACCAGGCACCGGGATGGCCGAGGTGACCCGCACATCGACGCTGCCGCTGATCGCCACGCCGGGCATCAGCGCGGCGACGGCGCCAAGCAGCGCGAAGAGATGGGGCCGACTGGTCGGCATGATCGCGTGTCTTTCCTTAATCCAGTATTTTACCGGCGGCGAAGAAGCCTTGAAGCCTAAACTTAGGTCGTGAAGGGCTCGTAAACAAAGGGTTATCGAGGCCGTTCGAATTACGCTTGCTGGCACCATGGCAATGCTTGCCGCGCAACAATGTCGAGACTATGGTGCGCGGCTTCGCTTTCGGTTAGAAGGCGCACCACGAAACACCGATGCATGACGCCCAAAAGTGGATACCGGTTTTGGGGGTAACGACATGCACAACCAACAAAGTGCATGGCGCCCAAAAGTGGATACCGGTTTTGGGACAACGACATGCGTGAACCGAGAAGTCCCAAGGAGTTGGACGATATGCTGAGAGGCTCGCTTACCGCGCTCGTGACACCGTTCGAAAAGAGCGGGCGTTTCGACGAGAAAGCCTTTCGCGCGTTCGTCGACTGGCAGCTTGGCGAGGGCACGACAGGCCTGGTTCCTGTCGGCACAACGGGCGAGTCGCCTACGCTGTCGCATGACGAGCATCGCCACGTCGTCAAGATCTGCATCGAGGTGGCCAAGGGCCGCGCCCCGGTGGTTGCCGGTGCCGGTTCCAACAACACCGAGGAAGCCGTCGGGCTCGTGCAGTATGCCGAAAAGGCCGGCGCCGATGCTGCCCTGGTCGTAACGCCCTATTACAACAAGCCGACACAGCGCGGCCTCTACGAGCATTTTGCCGCGGTCGCCCGGGCGACCAAGCTGCCGATCATCATCTACAACATCCCGCCGCGCTCGGTCATCGACATGATGCCGGAGACGATGGGCCGGCTGGCGCACGACTTCAAGAACATCGTCGGCGTCAAGGACGCCACCGGCAAGGTCGAGCGCGTGTCGGAGCAGCGCATGACCTGTGGCAAGGATTTTATCCAGCTTTCGGGTGAGGACGCTTCCGCGCTCGGTTTCAACGCGCATGGTGGTGTCGGCTGCATCTCGGTGACCTCGAACGTCGCGCCGCGGCTCTGCGCCGAATTCCAGGAAGCAACGCTTTCGGGCGACAGTGCGAAGGCGCTGGAGCTGCAGGACCGTCTCTTGCCGCTGCACAAGGCGATCTTTATCGAGCCCGGCGTGTCCGGCGCGAAATATGCACTGTCGAAGCTGGGCAAGGTCGAGAACGTGCTGCGTTCGCCGCTGGTGACTGTTGAACCGGCAACGGCCGAGAGGATCGATGCGGCCATGAAGCACGCCGGCTTGATCAATTAGCGAGCCGTTTGGGAAGTCTGCTCCCGCGATCATCTGAAGGCGCCACCTGCGCTTCCGGTGTTCCCGTACTATATGTACGCTCCGCTCCGGTTCTCGGTAGCACCATCATCTGACTCGCGGGAGCGAGTTTCGAAACGGACTCTAGACCTCATGAACCAAGTCAGAAAAGCCGATCCCAACAACAAGACCGTTGCCGAAAACCGCAAAGCGCGGTTTTCCTACGAGGTGCTCGACACGATCGAGGCCGGCCTTGTGCTGACCGGAACCGAGGTCAAGTCGCTGCGTCAGGGCCAGGCCAACATCCAGGACAGCTATGCCTCGGTCGAAGGCGGCGAGATCTGGCTGATCAATTCCTATCTGCCCGAATATCTGCAGGCCAACCGCTTCAACCACGAGCCGCGCCGCCGCCGCAAACTGCTGCTCAACAAGCGCGAAATGGCCAAGCTGTCGCAGAGCGTGGACCGCGAAGGCATGACCCTGGTGCCGCTGAAAATCTATTTCAACGACCAGGGACGCGCCAAGCTGCTGCTTGCCGTCGGCCGCGGCAAGAAACTGCACGATAAGCGCGAGACCGAAAAGCAACGCGACTGGTCGCGCGAAAAAGGCCGGCTGCTGAAGGAACGCGGGTGATCGGGAGATAGCCTGCAAAGCCAACGGTCTGGTTTTCAACGCCGAACAACCGGCAAGTCCAACAGGGGTGGTCTTGAAGAAGCGGATTGTTCTCTGGGGCGCGGCCAGTCTTGCCCTGGCATGTGTCATTGCTGCGGGAGGAGTGGCCTATTTCCGCACCTACTCTCCCGACCGCGACCGATATCCGGTCAGGGGCATCGACGTCTCCCATCATCAGGGCCGGATCGACTGGCGGCGTGTTGCCGCCGATGATGTGGCTTTCGTCGTCATCAAGGCGACTGAAGGCGGCGACCATGTCGACGACGCCTTCGCCGGCAATCTGCGCGAGGCCCGCGCCGCCGGACTCGCCGTCGGCGCCTATCATTTCTTCACCTTCTGCCGGCCGGGCGCCGACCAGGCGAGGAATTTCATCTCGGTGGTGCCGCACGATCAGCCGCTGCTGCCGCCGGTGGTCGACATCGAGTTCGGCGGCAACTGTCCGCGGCGTCCGTCGCCCGAACAGTTGAATGCCGAACTCCAGGCCTTCCTCGGACCTGTCGAGGCGGCATTCGGCAAGCCGGCGATCGTCTATCTGACGGATGAAGCCGAGGCCGCTTATGCCGGGCAAATAGCCGCTCGCCCAGTCTGGCTACGCTCACTGCTCATGGAACCGGACCGCCCTGACTGGATCTACTGGCAGTACCACAACAGGGGGCGCGTGAACGGCATCGAGGGGGACGTCGATCTGAACGTTTTGCAGGGCGGGCCGGAGAAGTTGGCGGCGCTGCTCGCCTCCACACCTTGATGAACAGGCCCGATCCGATGCCGGTCCTGTTCTTCGGCAGCCTGCCATGCCCCTGAAACCATTCACGATCCAGCTGATGTCGAGATAGCCAGACTTTCCCTGGTGCTGCGTCGACCCATCGCCGAATAACCCATTCCGGCGGCCATGATGGCGATGGCCACGCATTGAATAGCCAGCGGGGTCTCGCCAAGCACGACCATGCCGACCATCACGGTGGCGACCGGCACACCCGGCAGGAACAATGATGCAGCCTGTGAGCCCAATCGGTCGACAATGTAAGTGTAGAGGAACATTGCGGCAGCGCCCGCGAGAAGACCTTGAATGACGATCTGGCTGGCGATTTCGGCGCCTGCGGCGGCATGGAGGCCGCTTGGCGCCAAGACATAAAGAAGTGGCAGCGGCAGGCAGGACAAAAGCACGACGCTCGCGGTCGCCGTGACCGGGTCGACACGCTATCGCTGCACAAGAACGGCATATGTGGAAAACATCGCGCCCGATCCGATAAACAGCAGGTCCCCGAACAGGACATCGCTGGCGCCGGTGCGCGCCGGCGCTATGAACAGCAACAAGCCGGCGATGATCGTGACGACGCCAATGATCCGCCGACGCGACGCGCTTTCCCTGAACAGCGACAATAGGAACGAGAAGAACACGATCGAGGCCGGGCAGAGCGCCGCGGCATGGGCGGCGGGCGCGTGGGTTAGGCCCCAGTTGATGATCAGCGGATAGGGCAATCCGGCCAGTGCAGCCAACGTCAGTCCACGCCGCCAGCCCAGCGCCTTCATGGTCGCCAGGCCGCGCCTCCAGACGATCGGCAGGAACACCGCGCCGGCACCGGCAAAGCGCAGGCTGGCCATGTCGGTGGCCGTCAGATGCTCCCTGAGGCTGAAGCGGGCGGCGACGAACTGCGCTGCATAGATGGCGATCATGACAAGGCCGGCGATCACCGCCAGTCTTGTGTCTCCCGTGTCTCGTCCGTCCGCCATGTCAGTTCCGCCGCATGTTCATGTCGCCAGGAGGAGACAGCCCTCGACCTTGCGATGAAGCGCAGCCTATGGTCGAAATGGTCGCGACAAAATACGCTGTTTTTTACAATTTGAAGTGTAATTCACGCAAATAGGAGGGCTTGAACGTGAATCCTGAACCAGTTGACCTGGACGCCGTCGACCGCAGTCTTCTGCGACTGCTGCAGGAAGATGGGCGCCGCACCACGCTCGACCTGGCAGCGCGCGTCGGCCTGTCACCAACCGGGGCCAGCCAGCGCGTGAAACGCCTGTTTCGCGACGGGTTCATCACCGCCGTCAGGGCGGTGCTCAATCCGGCAAAGATTGGCCGCGGCATGCTTGTCTTCATCGGGTGCGGCTCGATCACGCGGCCCCGCATATCTTTGACCGCTTCGCCGAGGCGGTGGCAAAGGCGCCCGAGGTTCTGGAATGCCACATGGTCGTCGGCGGCTTCGACTATCTCGTGAAGGCCCGCATTGCCGAGATGGCCGACTATCAGGACTTTCTCAAACGCGTCATCCTGCCGCTGCCCGGGGTGAAGGAGACACATACCTATGCCTCGATCGGCGACGTGAAGCCGGATGCCTTGCTGCCGGTGTGAGCAGGCACCGCAGACCGCACGGTATCCGAGAGCTCAGTTCTTCAGGAATGCCGCAATCTCGCCAAATACCCTGACGAACATGTCTTCGGTCAACACACCGGTATTGGTGTTGTAGCGCGAGCAATGGTAGCTCGAAAACAGCATGATGCCGCCGGCTTCCAACTGGCCGCCATGTTTGAATGGATAGGCGGCGACGCGCCCGCCCAGTGCCCGCACGGTCGACTGGTGCGCGATCGATCCCAGCGCCAGCACGGCGCGCAGGTTGGGAAAGCGAGCGATCGTCGGCACCAGGAATGTCCGGCAGGTGGCGATCTCGGCACCGACCGGCTTGTTCTCCGGCGGCACGCAGCGCACCGCGTTGGTGATCGCAGTGCCGAGGAGTTCCAGCCCATCATCGGGCCGCGCCTTGAACTCGCCGCGTGCGAAGTTGTGGGCAATCAGTGTCGAATAGAGCAGGTCGCCGGCATAGTCGCCGGTAAAGGGGCGCCCGGTGCGGTTGGCGCCGCGCAGGCCAGGCGCCAGACCAACGATCAGAAGCTGGACGGTATCTTCGCCGCCCAGTGGCAGGAAGGTCGGCACCGGCGCGTTGAACCATGACGGCTCGCGCTGCCGCCATTCGGCGATGAAATCATGCAGCCGCGGGCAGAGCGGGCAATCGCGGCTGGGTTCGGAAAGTGAAGGGGCGGTCAAGTCGACCGGCCTCAGTAGTCGTCCTCGTCGACTTCAGCCGGTTCGGGCCGCCGTGCCGGTCGTTCGGAGGGATCGCGGCCGACTTCGTTCTTCAGCGTCGCCAGGTCGATGAAATGGTCGGCCTGCCGGCGCAGGTCGTCTGAGATCATCGGAGGTTGCGAGGCCATGGTCGAGACGATCGACACCTTGCGGCCACGCCGTTGCAGCGCTTCGACCAGCGTTCGGAAATCACCGTCTCCGGAGAATATGACATAGTGGTCGACGACATCGGCGAGTTCCAGGGCATCGACGGTAAGCTCGATGTCCATATTGCCCTTGATCTTGCGGCGGCCGGTCGAGTCGGTGAATTCCTTGGCCGGCTTGGTGACCACCTTGAACCCGTTATAGTCGAGCCAGTCGATCAGTGGCCGGATCGAGGAGTATTCCTGGTCCTCGACCAGCGCGGTGTAATAGTAGGCGCGCAACAGGTAACCGCGCTTGTGAAAGCTCGCCAGGAGCTTGCGATAATCGATGTCGAACCCGAGCGCGCGCGATGTGGCGTAGAGATTGGCGCCGTCGATGAACAGGGCGATTTTTTCACGAGGGTCGAACATGGAAATAATCCTTTTCGAAAAAACGGCCGTCTAAACGAAATGCGGTAGCGACTATCGGTCAGGCTCTAATAACCGGCCGACCTTGGACCAATCGAGATAACGCCAGTTTGGTGGCAATCCAAGGGCATGTGGCGCACTGCAAGCAATTGTGATCGTGGCGCCGAACCCTGGACCCGGCTGCTTTGCTAGATCGGGAGTTCGATATTGAGATTGAGTGCCCTGTGGGCCCGCATTGCCATGATGCTTGTATTTTGGCGCCGTTCGGGTTATGGACCGCGCCTGTTTTCCATTAAATCCAGGCATGAAAGGGGCAGTCCATGGCCCGCGTAACCGTTGAAGATTGCATCGACAAGGTCGACAACCGCTTCGAGCTGGTGCTTCTGGCCGGCCACCGCGCCCGTCAGATCAGCCAGGGCGCGCAGATCACCGTCCCGCGCGACAACGACAAGAACCCCGTCATCGCACTGCGCGAGATCGCCGACGAGACGCTGTCGCCCGATGATCTCAAGGAAGATCTGATCCATTCGCTGCAGAAGCATGTCGAGGTCGACGAGCCCGAAGCCGATGGCGAAGTGATCGCTGATCAGACCGGCGGCGCTGTTGCGGCCGCCGAAGCCGACGACGCCGAGGAGAACGTCACCTTCGACCGGATGACCGAGGAAGATCTCCTGGCTGGCATCGAAGGCCTGGTGCCCCCGGAAAAGAGCGACGACTACTAAGCCTCCGTTCCGGCACTTCCGTCCCGGCGGTTTCGTGGCTATCTAGTACCAACTGTCGCAAATACCAGATGCAGTTTTGGCCGCACTTGGCATAATGCGTGAATCTGGTATTTGCGACAGTTGGTACCGGCATGCGCCGTACAACAGTGCGGCGCATGATTCATTTCATCGCCGAGAGATTTAGCCCATGATGCGTCAGTATGAGCTTGTCGAGCGCGTCCAGCGCTACAAGCCTGACGTCAACGAGGCGTTGCTCAACAAGGCCTATGTCTACGCCATGCAGAAGCATGGCCACCAGAAGCGCGCTTCCGGCGATCCCTATTTCTCGCATCCGCTCGAAGTCGCCGCCATCCTCACCGAGATGCACATGGACGAGGCGACCATCGCCGTCGCCCTGCTGCACGACACCATCGAGGACACGACGGCGACGCGGGCCGAGATCGACGATCTGTTCGGCCCCGAAATGGGCAAGCTGGTCGAGGGCCTGACCAAGCTCAAGAAACTCGACCTCGTCTCCAAGAAGGCCGAGCAGGCGGAGAACCTGCGCAAGCTTTTGCTGGCGATCTCGGAAGATGTTCGCGTGCTGCTGGTCAAGCTCGCCGACCGTTTGCACAACATGCGCACCCTCGATCACATGCCCGAGGCCAAACGCCTGCGCATCGCCGAGGAGACGATGGATATCTACGCGCCGCTGGCCGGGCGCATGGGCATGCAAGGCATGCGCGAGGAGCTGGAAGAGATCGCCTTCCGCTTCATCAATCCGGAAGCCTACCGGGCCGTCACCGCGCGGCTCGCCGAGATATTCGAGCGCAACAAGGGCGTGCTGACCGACATTGAAAAGGCGCTGTCGGCCCTGTTTGAAAAGCACGCCATCAACGCCGGCGTGAAGAGCCGGCAGAAGAAGCCATGGTCGGTGTTCCGCAAGATGGAGGCCAAGGCGCTGTCCTTCGAGCAGCTGTCCGACATTTTCGGCTTCCGTGTTGTCGTTGACAGCGTCGAGGACTGCTATCGCGCGCTGGGTGCCATCCACACCACTTGGTCGATGGTGCCCGGCCGTTTCAAGGATTACATCTCGACCCCGAAGCAGAACGACTACCGTTCGATCCACACCACCATCGTCGGGCCTTCGCGCCAGCGCGTCGAACTGCAGATCCGCACCCGCGAGATGAACAAGATCGCCGAATACGGCGTCGCCGCCCATTCGATCTACAAGGACACCGGCGGCAAGACGAACGGCGCCGGCCATGCGATCTCGAAGGAGACCAACGCCTACGCTTGGCTGCGCCGTACCATCGAGCAGTTGGCCGAGGGCGACAATCCCGAGGATTTTCTCGAGAACACCAAGCTGGAGCTGTTCCAGGACCAGGTGTTCTGCTTCACGCCGAAAGGCATGCTGATTGCCTTGCCGCGCGGCGCCACGCCGATCGATTTCGCCTATGCGGTCCACACCGATGTCGGCGACACCTGCGTCGGCGCCAAGGTCAATGGCCGCATCATGCCGCTGATGACGGAACTGAAGAATGGCGACGAAGTCGAGATCATCCGCTCCAAAGCGCAGGTGCCACCAGCCGCATGGGAATCGGTCGTCGTCACCGGCAAGGCGCGCGCAGCCATCCGCCGCGCCACCAAGAATGCGATCCGCAAGCAGTATTCTGGCCTTGGCGCGCGTATCCTGGAGCGTGCCTTCGAACGAGCCGGCAAGACCTTCACCAGGGAAAGCCTGAAGCCCGTGCTGCACAGGCTGGCACGCAAGGACATCGAGGATGTGCTGGCATCCGTGGGCCGCGGCGAACTGGCCTCAACCGATGTCATGAAGGCGGTGTTCCCCGACTACAAGGACGAGCGCGTCACGCCGGCAGCGCCCAAGCAGCGCGAGGAGGGCTGGTCGAAGATCCGCAACGCCGCAGGCATGCTGTTCCAGATACCTGGCCGGGCCGCGCGCAAGGACAAGGACCAGCCAGGCGCCGGCGCCGTGCCGATCCGCGGCGTGCGCGGCGACCTGCCGGTGCGCTTCGCGCCGGAAGGCGCGGTCCCTGGCGATCGTATCGTCGGCATCGTCCAGCCGGGCACCGGCATCACCATCTACCCGATCCAGTCTCCGGCGCTGCAGGCCTTCGACGATCAGCCGGAGCGCTGGATCGACGTGCGCTGGGACATCGACGAGCGCACCAAGGAACGGTTCCCCGCGCGCGTCTCGGTCACCGCCATCAACGCGCCGGGTTCGCTTGCCGATATCGCCCAGGTCGTTGCCTCCAACGACGCCAACATCCATACGCTGTCGATGGTGCGCACCGCGCCCGATTTCACCGAAATGCTGATCGACCTCGAAGTCTGGGACCTGAAGCATCTCAACCGGCTGCTGTCGCAGCTCAAGGACAATTCGAGCGTCAGCGATGCGCGGCGCGTCAATGGCTAGCGATAGCCGACCATGGGGGACGAGATGAATACCGACGAAGTGCTGGACATATTCCGCGGGGCTGGCGCTGTTCTCGAGGGTCATTTTATCCTGACGTCGGGCCTGCGCAGTCCAGTTTTCCTGCAGAAGGCACGCGTCTTCATGCATGCCGACAAGACCGAGCGGCTGTGCAAGGCGCTGGCCAAGGAGATCCGCGCCGCCGTGCTAGGCAAGATCGACTATGTCGTCGGGCCGGCGATCGGCGGCCTGATCCCGGCATACGAAACCTCGCGCCACCTTGCCGTGCCGGCGATCTGGGTGGAGCGGGAAGGAGGCGAGTTCCGCCTGCGCCGCTTCGAGATCGATCGAGGCGCCCGCGTCGTCATCGTCGAGGACATCGTCACCACCGGTCTGTCGATCCGCGAAACCATCGATTGCCTGCGCGACGTCGGCGCAGAGGTGGTCGCGGCCGCCTGCATCATCGACCGTTCGGCCGGCAAGACCCATGTCGGCGTGCCGTTGATCGCGCTTGCCGAATATGAAGTTCCGGCCTATCCGCCGGACAGGTTGCCGCCGGAGCTTGCCGCCATCCCGGCCATCAAGCCGGGCAGCCGCAACATCTGACGGGGAGGTCGAAATGATCGCCGGCATCGACCATTTCGTGCTGACGGTCCGCTCGGTTGAAGCGACTTGCGATTTCTACCGGCGCGTGCTTGGCATGCGGCGCCTGGATCAGCCGAACCGGCCGACAGCGCTTCTGTTCGGTTCGCAGAAGATCAACCTGCACGAAGTCGGCCGCACTTTCGAGCCAAAGGCAAGGACGCCGACGCCGGGTTCTGGCGATTTCTGCCTCGTGTCGGCGGTGCCTCTCGCCGAAATCCAGGCCGGCCTCGCGGCCGACGGCGTTGCCATCGAAGTCGGTCCGGTTGAGCGCATCGGCGCGCGAGGACCTATGATGTCGGTCTATTTCCGCGATCCCGACGACAATCTGGTCGAGGTCAGCGAATATCTGAAGTAGGCACCGCGCCGGAAGGATATCGTCTCGGCCACGGATGGTGCCCTTGTCGAAGCCGGCAGGAACCCCTGGCCGCATATCGGTCATCCGGCTGCGACAATTAGCCGAAACCACTTCTCAAATTCGCCGCGATTGTCCGGTGTGGAGAAGATGGATCTGACCAAAAATCTGGCGCTGCGGACGCTGAGCGTACGGCCTTCGGTTGTTGTTGGGCTTGCGGATGGCTATATCAAAGTCGCGATTGCCTTCTGGCGACCGTAAAGCGCAAGATGTGGCGGTCGAAGCCTGGCTGGAAACAGCCGGCGTGTAAGCTGTGAACTGTCGGGAATAGGAAGAGAGTGCTTTTTCGTCGCCGCAAGCCTGATGGCCTTTTCGAGCGGGTGCGTACCTATCTGTGGCCGCGCCGTTCGTTTTCGCGCTCGCTTCAATATTTCTCCAAGCGCATTCTGCGGCTGAAGGCCACCCCGCATGCGGTGGCGGCCGGCGTCGCCGCGGGTGTCTTTGCTTCGTTCTTCCCCGTCGGTTTCCACTTCATCATTGCCGCCGTTCTGTGTTGGGTGATCGCCGGCAATCTGGTGGCCGCCGCTCTGGGAGCCGTATTCTTCGGCAATCCGCTGACTTTTCCGCTCTTGTGGGGCGCATCCTGGGAAACCGGCAAGCTCATCCTGCACGATCGCCTGCCGACACATGGTCCGCCGGCGCATCTGGGCGAGATGCTGCACACGCTGTCCTTCGCCAAACTATGGCATCCCGTCCTGGAGCCGATGCTGATCGGCGCGGTGCCGCTCGGGCTGGTGTTCGGCCTGGTGTTCTACGGCATCACGCGCTGGGGCATGAATGTCTTCCGCGAACAGCGGCGCAAGCGGCTGGCCGAGCGCGCGAGACGCCGTGAGCATTCGCCTCATCCCGGCGGAAGCGTCGGTTCCGCCGCCCAATGATCATCGGCATCGGCAGCGACCTGATCGACATCACACGCATCGAGAAATCGCTTGAGCGTCACGGCCAGCGCTTCATCCAGAGGATCTACACCGAGGTGGAACAGGCGCGTTCGGAGAACCGGCGCGCCCGCGCAGCTTCCTACGCCAAGCGCTTTGCCGCCAAGGAGGCGTGCGCCAAGGCACTGGGCACTGGTCTGGCACAAGGGGTCTTCTGGCGTGACATGGGTGTCGTCAACCTGCCCAGCGGTGCGCCGACGATGGCGCTGACCGGCGGGGCGCTGGCGCGGCTGGAAAAGATCCTGCCTCAAGGTCATCGGGCGGCGATCCACCTCACCATCACGGATGATTTCCCGCTCGCTCAAGCCTTTGTGATCATAGAGGCGTTACCGGTCGAAGAAGCGCCACATTGATTGCATCTGACGACCGGCATGGACGTTGCCCAGCGCGCGCCGAGACTCTATACCATCCAACGCACAATCGAGGACGACATGAGCGTGGCTGAAAAATCTCAGAAGAAATCCGGCGGGCTTGGCGAAACCGTCAGCGTCATCGTCCAGGCGCTTTTGCTCGCCCTGGTCATTCGCACGCTGCTGTTCCAACCGTTCTCGATCCCGTCGGGCTCGATGCGGCCGACGCTTCTGGAAGGCGACTATCTGTTCGTCACCAAATGGTCCTACGGCTATTCACGCTATTCGCTGCCTTTTGGACCGGACATTTTCTCGGGCCGCATCTGGGGCTCCGAGCCCAAGCGTGGCGACGTGGTGGTGTTCAAGTTCCCGCCTGATCCGTCCGTCGACTACATCAAGCGCGTCATCGGCCTGCCCGGCGACAAGATCCAGATGAAGGATGGCCAAGTCTTCATCAATGGCGTTGGCGTGCCGCGCGTCAAGACGGGCCAGATCGACAATCCCGACATCACGGAAAAGGATTATCCGATCGACGTCTATCGCGAGACGCTGCCCGATGGTGTCAGCTATGACACGCTCGACCTGTCGCCGAACTCGATTGGCGACAACACCCGCGAATTCGACGTGCCCCCCGGCCACTATTTCATGATGGGCGACAACAGGGACAATTCCGCCGACAGCCGTTTCACCGTCGGTTATGTTCCGGCCGAGAACCTGGTCGGCCGCGCCAACCTTGTCTTCTTCTCGATCGCCGGCAAGGCTAGCCCGCTCGAAATCTGGAAATGGCCGTCGCTGATGCGCGCTTCGCGCCTGTTCCACTTCGTCAACTGATGGCCTTGAAGCGCCCGACAGGCGAGACTCTGGCCGGTTTGGTGATGGCCAGGACCGGCCATGTTTTCAGGGACATCCGCTTACTTGAGACCGCCTTGACGCATTCCAGCGCGGTCAAGGCGGCAAGCAACAATCAGCGTCTTGAATTCCTTGGCGACCGCGTGCTTGGTCTTGTCGTCGCCGATATGCTTTTCGAGAAATTCCCTGATGCACCGGAAGGTGAAATCGCGCCCCGTTTCAATGCGCTGGTCGATGCAAAGACATGCTCGGAAGTCGGCATCGAGATGCAGCTGGAGAATCTGGTCCGGGCCGACGCCGCCTTGAAGACGCGATCGCGCGGCTCCGGCGGAAATTATCTGGCTGATGCCGTCGAAGCCCTAATCGCGGCAGTTTATCTCGATGGTGGTATCGACGCCGCGCGGCGGTTCGTTCTGCGTTATTGGGAGCCACGTTCGAGCACGGTTGTGACGAAGCCACGTAATCCGAAATCCGATTTGCAGGAATGGATTGCCAAGACGAGTGACGCGCGCCCCGAATATGTGATCGAAAAACGCGAAGGGCCCGACCATCAGCCGGTCTTCACTATTTCTTTGCAGGTTAGCGGCTTTGCACCTTCCGTCGGTACCGGCGGCTCCCGCAGGGCGGCCGAAGAAGCGGCGGCTTCGGCATTTCTCGTGCGCGAAGGCGTGTGGGCCAATAAAGGGAGCGCGGCATGACCGCCGAAGACACTGCAGCCGCTCCCGTCACGCACTCCGGCTTCGTTGCGCTGATCGGCGCGCCTAACGCGGGCAAGTCAACGCTGGTCAACCAACTGGTCGGCGCCAAGGTCTCGATCGTCACCCATAAGGTGCAGACGACACGCGCCATCGTGCGCGGCATCGCCACGCACGACAACGCGCAGATCGTCTTTGTCGACACACCGGGCATCTTCAAGCCCAAGCGGCGGCTCGACACCGCGATGGTGACCACCGCCTGGGGAGGCGCCAAGGACGCCGACATCGTGCTGCTGCTGATCGATGCCGAGCGCGGCATCAGGGGCGATGCTGATGCCATCCTCGAACGGCTGAAGGACGTGCGCCAACCGATGGTGCTGATTCTCAACAAGGTCGATCGGGTCAAGCACGAGGCGCTGCTGGCCCTGTCTGCGGCAGCGAACGAGAAAGTGCCGTTCCAGCGCACCTTCATGGTCTCCGCGCTGACCGGTTCCGGCTGCAAGGACCTCCTCGACTATCTGGCGCAGGCGCTGCCGGCCGGCCCCTGGTACTATCCGGAAGACCAGATTTCGGACCTGCCGATGCGCCAGCTGGCTGCCGAGATCACCCGCGAAAAACTCTATCTCAGGCTGCATCAGGAACTGCCCTATTCCTCGCACATCGAAACGGAGAAATGGGAAGAGAAAAAGGACGGCTCGGTGCGCATCGACCAGACCATCTTTGTCGAGCGCGACAGCCAGAAGAAGATCGTGCTCGGCCACAAGGGCGAGACCATCCGCGCCATCGGGCAGGCCGCGCGGATGGAAATATCAGGCATACTGGAACAGAAGGTGCACCTGTTCCTGTTCGTGAAAGTGCGCGAGAACTGGGGCGATGATCCCGAGCGCTACCGCGAGATGGGGCTGGAGTTCCCCCGCTAAGGCCGAAAAAATCCTGGCGCGTCATCGCACGGTGGCCGACCACAAGCATTGGGCGTGAGGCTAATGCATGTCGCCCGGAAGAGTCCTCGGTTCCGGGACAACGACATGCATAAAATCAGAAGCTTACAGCAGGTCGGCGAATCCGATTCGCCGCGACGTGCTGTAGAGCACGTCGCGGTTTTACGCGAACCGCGAACGGCTCCCGGGTGGCGGAAAGCAGGCCAAAGCGAAACGCCGGCTCCACCATGCGGCCCGCGATTGGCGCGAGACCAACTCAGATTCTTGCAAGCCGCCAACGAAGCGGCGACGCGTGCTGAGGCCGGCTTTCCGCGCCGTGATCTGGATCTGCTGATGGTGTTGTTTTCGCGCCGACAGCGATACGAGGACAGAAATCACAAATTTCTCAATTTATTTTAGATTTAGAGCTTAAAAGACCGAAATTCATAGAGTAAACTGGTATATGCAGAAGGATACACTTAATTATTACAAAAATATGACGATGTTCCATTTGTGCCATTTTAAATTCAAGCAAGCTCTCATTAGTGTTATTTGTGCAACACGTATTTAATCTGTGGCGAGAATCCAGCGCATTTATGGAATTGTCATTGAAGGTGGACGATTGGTGGGTATGTTCGCCGCGAAAAGGGGACGCGGTGCGGGCCTTTTTCATTGTGGGGGTGAGGCGGGAAAACATATCCGCCAGCCACAATTCAGAAGCCATTTTTTCAAACTTGACTGGAGAGGTCAGAAAATGAACATCAAGAGCCTCCTTCTCGGCTCAGCCGCGGCTTTGATCGCGGTGTCCGGCGCGCGCGCCGCGGACGCGGTTGTCGTCGCCGAACCGGAACCGGCCGAATACGTCAAGATCTGCGACGTCTACGGCGCCGGCTATTTCTACATCCCGGGCACCGAGACCTGCCTGCGCATCGGCGGCTATCTCCGCTATGACATCGGCGTCGGCGATTCCGGCACGCTGGATGGCGTCGACAACGTTGGCGATCACATGGACGGTGGAAACCACGACACCTACTACAAGAACATGCGCTTCACGCTGAGGACGTATACCGGCCAGGAAACCGAACTCGGCACGTTGAAGACCTTCACCGAGACCCGCTTCCAGTTCGGCAACTCCTCGGGCGACTATGATGGAAGCTCCTCGACCTCCTGGCAGGCCGGCAACAAAACCACCAGCCTCAACTTCGCCTGGATACAGCTCGGTGGCCTGCGCGTCGGTAAGGATGAAACTGCATACGACCAGTTCATCGGTTACGCGGGCAACGTCATCCAGGACACGATCATCCCGTACGGCGTCAAGGACACCAATGTCGTCCAGTACTATTTCGACGCTGGCAGCGGCTTCACGGGCGTGGTCTCGCTCGAAGAAGGCACGGGCGTCAACACCATCGACAGCTATGTTCCGCATGTCGTCGGCGGCTTGAAGTACAAGGGCGACTGGGGCGCGATCACCGGTGTTGTCGCCTATGACAGCAACTACGAGGAAGTGGCCGGCAAGGTTCGCCTGGATGTCAACGTCAGCAAGGAACTGTCGCTGTTCATCATGGGCGGCTACGGCACCGACGACAACCTCACAGACGACGCCCACAATGCCATCGACGTACATGGCCGCAGCCAGTACAAGCCGTGGGGCGGCAACTGGGCCGTCTGGGGCGGCGGTACCTACAAGTTCAACGAGAAGACCTCGTTCAACGTCCAGGCTTCGGCTGACGACGACAAGAACTATGCTCTCGCCGCGAACGTCGCATACACCATCGTCCCGGGCTTCACGGTCACGACCGAAGTCGACTGGGATCACTACGGCAATTTCGGCAATCCATCCATCTACGGCAACTGGTCCAAGGCCGACAAGAAGGACAGCGTCGGCGGCATCGTCCGCTTCCAGCGCAACTTCTAACGGATCGACTGACCTCACCAACCGCCCGCAGCACATTGCTGCGGGCGGCTTTTTTATGCCTCGTTGCGAGAGCCGGCACAGGCGCCAGACCCATACCTTGATTTCGCCACCCGATCGGTGAAAAGCTCCTGATATGGAATGGCGCGACGAGGGAATCATTCTCGGCACCCGCAGGCATGGCGAAACCAGCGCCATTCTCGAGGTGATGACGCGCGCCCATGGCCGCTATCTCGGCCTCGTGCGCGGTGGCCGCTCGCGCAAGCAGCAGCCTGTTCTCCAGCCAGGCAATCGCGTCGATCTTTTGTGGCGTGCGCGCCTCGACGAGCATCTGGGCACATTCCAGGCCGAAGCCATCGAGATGAACGCCGCCCGGCTGATGGACAGTGCCGTTGCCGTCTACGGCCTTCAGACGATGGCGGCGCATCTGCGCCTGCTGCCCGAGCGCGATGCCCATGGCGGCCTCTACGAGGCGCTTTCGGTGATGATCGTTCATCTCGACGACGCAGATGCCGCCGGCGAACTGGTGGCGCGCTTCGAGCTCCTGATTCTCGATGAACTCGGCTTTGGCCTCGATCTCAGCCAATGCGCCGCCACCGGCTCGAGGCAGGATCTGGCCTATGTCTCGCCTAAGTCTGGGCGCGCGGTGTCGCGTGAAGCCGGGGCGCCGTGGCACGACAAGATGCTGGTGCTGCCCGCCTTCCTGCAGCGCGGCTCCGGCCAGCGCGCCAATCATGCGGCGATGGCGGACGCATTCCGCCTGACCGGCTACTTCTTCACCCGCCACGTCTACGAGCCGCGCGGCATCGATCAGCCCGATGCGCGCGCCGGCTTTCTGGCCGCACTGCGCAAGCACCACGCAGCGCAGAAGCCCATCGCCGGAGAGAGCACGGCCGGAGAAATCATCCGATGAGCGAAGTCGAACTCTATCCGGGCCGGGTCTCGCCGCTCGGCCTCGGCACCATTCCTCATGCCGACATCCTGAAATACACCGGCTTGGAATTGCTGCAGCGAATCGTCGACGGCAAATACCCGGCACCACCGATCTCCTTCCAGCTCAGCTTCGCGTTGACCGAAGTATCGGAAGGTCGCGCCGTGTTCCGGGGCGTGCCGAACGAACGCCACCTCAACCCGCTGGGCGGCGTTCACGGCGGCTGGGCGGCGACGCTGCTCGATTCAGCGTTGGCGTGCGCGGTGCAGACTCTGCTCGACAAGGGCGAGGCTTACACGACTGCGGAGTTCAAGGTGAACCTGACGCGGCCGATCACGCCCAGGACCGGTGAGGTTGTCTGCGAAGGCAAGGTGGTTCACAAGGGCCGCACGCTTGCCGTTTCGGAAGCGACGCTGAAGGATGCCGGCGGCAAGCTGCTGGCTTTCGGTACCGAGACATGTTCGATATTTCCAGCCGCCAATCTGGCGGCACGTTGAATTTTCAGCCGTTTAGCCGCCGTATTTGAATGTCAGTGAGATGAAGCGTCAGTGAAAACTGGCCTGGTTTGGGGGAACCGCCATGTTTGAGAGCCTGATCGGCCTCGTCGCCATCATTGCCTTGTTCGTCATCATTTCGCGTCAGCAGGGCCGCATCGGCCTGATCGAGCGCGAGCTTGGCGCACTGCGCAGCCATGTGCTTTCGGGCGCGGTATCGCCCACGGTCAAGCCGTCGGAACTGGAGGCGGCGCAGGGCAGGGCCGACACGGCTCCGGTGGCCGCGCCAGCCGACATCGCCCCGGCGGCAATCGGCGAGCCGGCACCCGCGCTACAGGCCACGGACGCGGAAATCCCGGCCGGAGGGCCCGGCCCTTGGAGCGCGCCCGAGATCGCACCGAAAACGCCAGAGGTCGCGCCGGCAGCGGTCGCCAAAGCCGCTCGCCAGTCCGACGTTGAAACCGCGCTCGGCACGCGTTGGGCGGTCTGGGTCGGCGGCATCGCGCTGGCTCTGGGCGGCTTGTTCCTGATCCGCTACACCATCGAGGCCGGCATTTTCGGACCCGGCATGCGGCTCACCATGGCGGCGGTGCTCGGGTTGGTGCTGGTCGCCGGCGGCGAGTTCATTCGCCGCACCGGCTTCAAGGTACCGGTGCAAGGTATTGCCGGCGCTTATATTCCGGCGATCTTGACCGCGGCCGGCGCCTTCATCCTGTTCGGCACCGTCTATGCCGCCCATGGCATTTACGGCTTTATCGGCCCGGCGCTTGCCTTCACGCTGCTCGGTGCGATCGGCGTTGCGACCATAGCCGCCGCTCTCGTCCATGGCCAGGCGCTGGCCGGCATCGGTCTCGTCGGCGCCATGGTGACGCCGGTGCTGATCGCTTCGCAGGCGCCCAATCCGTGGGCGTTGTTCGGCTATCTCGCCATCGTGCTCGCCGCCACTGGCGTGATCGCCCGCATGCGCGACTGGAAGACGCTGATGGCGGCCGCTTTTTTCGGTACCGGCGTCTGGACCATCCTCTACATGACCGACGCACCGGGCGCGAACCTCTCCGCCATACTGTTCATCGATGCTGTGACGCTGGCTGTGCTTGCCCTTGTCTGGCTGAGCAGTCGTGGCGGCGAGACCGGACTAGCAGGGACTTTCGACTGGCCATCCATCGTGCCTGGACTGTTCGTCGCCTTCTCGGCGCTTGGCCTCTCGGTTGACCCGGTCTTCGCCGCTGCCGGTGATGCTTTGCCGGGCGCGGTGCTGCTTGTCGTGATGATAGCGGTCGCGCTCTACCGCCCACTGGCGCTGCCACTGCTTTATGGCGCGGGACTGGTGACGGTGCTGATCTATCTCGGCATCATCCCGCCAACGTCTATCGCTTCCGACTTTTCGGGCGGCGCTTTGGGTGTTGATGGGGTGCCCTTGGCCACCGCTGACGCGCTGAGCTTGCGTATCGGTATTGGTCTCGGTCTTGTTTTCGTCGCCGCTGGTTTGTGGGCCGCGCGCCGCTTCGCCGCCACGGCGCAGATCCGAGCAGCCTCTTGGGCTGCATGGGGTGTCATCGTGCCGCTGATCGTCCTGCTGGCGCTCTGGTTCACGTTCGGCAATCTCGACCGCGACTTTGTCTATGCCGCCGTCGCGGCCCTGCTGGTCCTGGTCTTCGCCGCGGGCGGCGAGTGGATCGCGCGGGCTGAGGAACCGCCGCACAAGGGGGGAGCCGCAGTGTCGTTTGTTTTGGGCGGCGCGGCAGTCGCCGGCCTCCTGATGCTGCATATGGCTTTTGATTCCGGTTGGACCACCATCCTGCTTGGTGCCGCCGCGATCGTGCCGGCGCTCGTCACGCGCTGGCGCTCCTATCCTGTGCTCGGCTGGATTTCGGTCGCCGCTGTCATCGCGGTGCTTGGCCGCGCCGCCGTCGATCCGACGATCGTCGGCGCCGAATTCCTGTCGACGACACCGGTTTTCAACTGGTTGCTGCCGGGCTACGGCGTGCCGGCGCTCGCCTTCGGCTTCGCGGCCTGGCAACTCGCCCGCACCACCGATGGCCGTCCACGCCTGGCCATGGAAGCGGCGGCGGCACTGTTTGCGCTGCTGACGCTCGCCATGCTGGTGCGTCACGCAATGCATGGCGGCGTCATCAACAGCGATGCGCCGACGCTCGCCGAACAGGCGATCTACACGCTGATCGCCGTCGGTGCCGGCGCCATCCTGATCGCCATCGACAGGCGCTCGCCAAGCTCGGTGCTGCGCTATGGTTCGATGGCGGTGGGCGTGCTCTCGGCCGCCTTCATCGTCATCCAGCATTTCCTGGTGCTCAATCCGTTGTTCACGGACGAATCGACCGGTCGGATACCGGTCTTCAACCTCTTGTTGCTAGCCTATCTCCTGCCGGCCGTCGCCGCCGGTGGTCTGGCGCTCTATAGCAGGGGCAAGCGGCCGAAATGGTATTCGGCCATGCTGGCGCTGGTGGCGGCGCTGCTTGCCTTCGCCTATGCCACGCTTTCGGTCAGGCGCCTGTTCAAGGGCGAGTTCATCGGCATGTGGAGCGGCCTTGGCCAGTTGGAGACCTATACCTATTCGGCGCTCTGGCTGGTTATCGGCGTGGCGCTGCTCACGGCTGGCGTCTGGCTGAAATCGCAGGTGCTGCGCATCGCCTCCGCCGCGCTGATCGCGGTGGCCGTCCTGAAAGTCTTCCTGTTCGACATGTCGGAACTGGAAGGTGTGCTCAGGGCGCTGTCCTTTATCGGGCTCGGCGCCGTTCTGATCGGCATCGGCCTGTTCTACCAGCGGCTGCTGACGCGGGCGGCAAAGGAGAAATTGTCGGCCGGCGAACAATAATAGCCGGAATTCAACGCTGTGCGGGAATAAACCGGCATCCGCCGGCGTTATCTCGTTGCTTGGGTGACCGGAGCGGTGGACCGCTTCGCGCTGGCCGCTTGCGCCGTGCCGGGAAGGCGCGTTCTATCGGATCAACAAGGGCGACCTCAGAACCAGCGGTCATGGACGAAAAAAAGGCAGCAATCCTTGGTGAAATACCGCGCCTGCGCCGCTACGCACGCTCGCTTCTGCGCGGCCGTGATGCTGCCGACGACCTCGTTCAGGACTGCCTCGAGCGTGCGCTGTTGCGGCTCGACAACTGGCAGACGGGAGAAAGCCCCAGGAGGTGGCTGTTTACGATCATGCATCATTTGTTCATCGACCAGATGCGCAAGGTGAACCGCCGCGGCGAAGCGGCGATGCTGCCGCTGGAGGCGGGCGAGGCGGTTGCCCAGCCGCCCGAACAGTTGGAGGGCATCGCTTCGCGCGAGATCATCGACGCGTTGCAGGCGATCAGCCCCGATCGCCGCGCGGCCATTGTCATGGTTGCCATAGAAGGCTTTTCCTATGCCGAGGCTGCCAACATTCTGGGTGTTCCCGCCGGCACGCTGATGTCGCGCATCGCGCGGGGGCGTGAGGAATTGCGCGGGCTGCTGGACGACACAGCGCGCCGCCGCGCCATAAGGATCGTCGAGAAATGATCCGCCGCGATTTTTCCGAACGGGACATCCATATGGCGCTCGACGGCGAACTGCCGGCCGATGAGCGCGCCGCCTACGATGCCTGGCTCGACGCCAATCCCGAGATGAAGGCCAGGAGCGCCCGCTTCACCGCCGACCGGGAGGCGTTGCGCTCGGCCTTCGCCGGCGTGCTGGACGAGGTGGTGCCAGTGCGCTTGCGCAAGGTGGTGCTCGGTGAAGCGCCTGTTAAGGCAGCAGTGCCACGCTCACGCTGGTGGCTTGCCGCCGCCGCGGCCGTGCTTCTCGCCACGGGCGGATTTGGCGGCTACTTTGCGGGTATCGGAGGGATCGGGCAGGAGGATCCGGCGGAGGATCAGCTCGCCGAACAAGCGATCGCCGCCCATGTCATCTATGCCGCCGAGAAGCGGCACGCGGTGGAAGTGCCGGCCAGCGACAAGGATCATCTGCAGACCTGGCTGTCCAGTCGGGTCGGCCTGAAACTGGTGGCACCGGACCTGAGCGCGAACGGCTTCCAACTGGTTGGCGGCCGGTTGCTGCCGGCGGGGGAAAGCAAGGCCGCGATGCTGCTCTACGAAGACGACAAGGGCGAGCGCATATCCCTCTTCGTGACGGCGGAATCGACCGAGAATGCCAAGGGCACCTATGCTTCGGCGCAGGACGGTCCGCAGGCCGTCTACTGGCTGGATAAAGGCTATGGCTGTGCCGTCGTTGGTTCGCTGCCGCGCGAGCAGTTGGCGGCCGTGGCCAAGAGCGCGTATGGCCAGCTTCTGGCCGGTCTCTCCAGCTGAGCCGGCTGCGATCTTGCGCGGTCGGCTGGCATGAAACAGCGATTCCGTTCAAAGCTTGTCAGCTTCCCTGCCGTCGCGGAAAGTGTCACAATTCGGCCCTAATCAAGGAGCGATAGCGCTTGATGGATACCGGCGCTTCGGCCGGTGTTTGCGACGCTTTTCGACCGGGGACGTTGCCGCATGCCTGCCGAGATCCGCACGGCCCGCGCGTCTGACGTCGATGACCTCGCCGCCATCGAGAAAGCTGTATTCTCGAGCGACCGCATTTCCCGCCGCTCCTTCCGCCTGTTCATCGAGCGCGAGACCGCCGAGACGCTGGTCGCCGAAATCGATGGCCGCGTCGGCGGTTATGCGATCGTGCTGTTTCGCAAGGGCAGTGGGGTAGCACGGCTTTATTCGATCGCCGTCGGACCGTTTTTCGGCGGGCTCGGCATAGGCCGGCAATTGCTGGCCGCGGCCGAAGAGGCAGCCTTCGAACACGACCGCATGATGCTGCGTCTCGAAGTGCGCGAGGACAATGGCCGTGCCATCAGCATCTATGAACAGGCCGGCTACCGCAAGATTGGCCGCGAGCCCGGTTATTACGAGGACGGCGCGACGGCACTGCGCTATGAAAAAACCCTGCGCGGCGACCTTCCGGTCGCCACCAGGGTGCCATTCTATCAGCAGACCTGCGAGTTCACCTGCGGTCCATGCTGCCTGATGATGGCCATGGCTAATTTCGATCGTGGCTTCGTGCCCGACCCGGTGATGGAAATCCGACTCTGGCGCGAGGCAACGACCGTCTTCATGATGTCAGGACCGGGCGGCTGCGAACCATTCGGCCTGGCTGTCTCGGGCTACGAAAGCGGGCTTGCGGCGGAGGTTTACGTTTCCTTCTACGGCGCATTGTTCCTGCAGTCGGTGCGCAGCGAGGACAAGCGCCGGGTCATGGAACTGGCACAGGTCGACTTTCGCCGCCGCGCGGAACTTTACGGCATCCCGGTGAATTACCGTCCATTCACCATCGACGATATCAGGGCGGCTCTCGCCGGGGGCAAACTGGTGCTGGTGCTGATCAGCGGCTTCCTGATGTTCGGCAAGAAGGTGCCGCACTGGGTGCTGGCCATCGGCGATGATGGCGATCATATTCTGATCCACGATCCGTGGGTCGAGGATGAAAGGCAGGAAACCATCCTTGATGCCGCCAACATTCCCGTGCCTTACGGCATCTTCATGAACATGGCGCAGTTCGGCCGCGACGGACTGCGTGCCGCCATCACTTTGGGAAAGAGATAATGACCTGGGTCATTCTTACCGGCAGGCAGAGCGATCTCGACCAGGTGGCGACGCCGCACAAGATCATCACCAATCGCGACTATCTCGCGCATCCCTCGCTGTTTCGCGGTCAGCGGCCTAAGGTTATCAACCTGTCGAACAACTACGGCTATCAGAGCCGCGGCTACTATGCCTCGCTGCTGGCGAGTTCGCGCGGCCACAAGGTCATCCCGACCGTGGAGACGATGATCGACCTGTCGGAGCGCAAGCTCTACGAGCACGCCTTGCCGGAACTGGAACTGGCGCTCAACAAATGCCGCAAGGATCTCGGCGGTGTATTTCCGGCGAAGGTCTGCATCTTCTTCGGCATCGGCCCGTCCAAGGTCTGGGACCGTTTCGCCAAGCTGTTGTTCGACTGGTTCCGGGCGCCGGCGCTCGAAGTCCATATCAAGGACAGCGCCGAATGGGCTTCGATCCGCAAGGTCGGCTTCCACCCGCTGGCTCGGATGACGGAGGACGAGGAAAAAAGCTTCATCCAGTGCCTGGAGACCTACACCAACCGCGAGTGGCGCGACACCAAGGGCCGCACGCCGGCGCGCTACACCTTCGCCACGCTGGTCGATCCGCATGAGGAATTGCCGCCTTCGGAAATCTCTTCGCTGCGCTACTGGGCCAAGATCGCCGAAAAGATGGGGGTCGAAATCGAGCCGATCACCAGAAAAGATCTGGCCAAGCTCGCGAATTACGATGCACTGTTCATCCGCGAGACCACCTCGATCTCCAACCATACTTACCGCTTCGCTCGCCGCGCCCAGCAGGAAGGCATGCCGGTCATCGACGACCCGCTGTCCATGATCCGCTGCACCAACAAGGTCTATCTCAACGAACTGATGGCCTACAACAAGGTGCCGGTGCCGCCGACGGTGATGATCGCCGGCACCTCTGACCTCGAACTGGCCGCACAGACGCTGGGTTTTCCCCTAGTGTTGAAGATCCCCGATTCGTCCTTCTCGCGCGGCGTCAAGAAATGCGAGACCCTGGAGGAACTGACGCGGCTCGCGACCGAATGGCTGGAGGATTCCGACCTTCTCATCGCGCAGAAATTCATCCCGACCGAATATGACTGGCGTGTCGGCGTGCTCGGTGGCCAGCCGCTGTTTGCCGTGCACTATCTGATGGCCAAGAAACATTGGCAGATCGTCAACCACAAGGCCAATGGCAAGCCCGACCAGGGCGGCATCAAGACCTTCACGCTGAAGGAGACGCCGGCCCATGTCGTCGAGACCGCCGTCAAGGCGGCGCGCTGCATCGGCGACGGCCTCTACGGCGTCGACCTCAAGGAGACCAAGGACGGCGTCTTCGTCATCGAGGTCAACGACAATCCAAACCTCGATCACGGCTGGGAAGATTCCGGCGAGAAGGACGAGGTCTGGGTGCGGCTGACGCAGTGGTTCCTGGAGCGGCTCGACCGGCCGGGGCGGTAATCATCCGAGGGGAAATATGCAGTTCATCGTCATTGAGGATTTCACCGGCTGCGACCGCAAGGAAATCTACCGCCGGTTCCGCGCGACCGCGGCCGCCTGAAGCCGGAGGAGCTGTCGTGCATCACAGCTGGATCGCGGCTGACATGAGCCGCTGTTTCCCGCTGGTGGAGACCGATGACGTCACGTCGCTGCAGCGCTGGGTCGTCGAATGGGCTGATCTGGTCGAGTTCGAGATCGTGCCCGTGGCGACCAGCAAGGACATGGTGGCGGCCTTGAGCGGGCACCTCTGACCATCCCCTCCAGGTCAGCGCAGCGCCGGCGAGCCAACCGCGCGCTGGCATTGGTTGACCAGCCAATCGCGGAACGCGGCCACGACATCGCGGCTTGCGCTTCGCTCTGGAACCGTCAGGCAATAGGGCTGGCGCAATGCAATCGCGCCGCCGGCCGGCCGGACCAGCCTGCCGTCCTCCACCGCTTCGGCACAATAGACCCCTTGCGCCAGCGCCACCCCCAACCCCGAAATGGCGAGGTCGAGGGCCGCGCGCGACGAATTGGCCGAAAGGCCGCGCCGTGCCGCTCGGCCAGGGTGAGCACCCTCGGCCTCGAACCAGTTGGGCCAGGACGGAAACGATGCGCCTGTCGGCCCCCAGTCGGTGTGGATGAGCGGCAGCCCGGCGAGCGGCTCGCCGCCCGCCTTGGTGATGCCGGCAAGCCCTGGCGCGCAGACGGGATAGACGGCGTCCCTGGCGATCTCCTCGGTCGGGTGCTCGCGATAATGCGGACCATAGGAAAGCCTGATGTCGATCAACTCGCGGTCGAACGACACCGGGTCGTCATCGCCCCGGAGCGATATGTCGGCGGCGCCGTGGCTTGCGACAAAGCCGGCGAGGCGCTGCGAGAGCCAGCCCATGGCCATGGATGGCGGCACCGACACCACCAGGCGCGGGCGGAATGCATCGGCGCCCAGTTCGCGCGAGACGCTGCCGATCTCCTGGAAGGCCACGGTCAGCCGAGGCAGCATTTCCACGCCGGCCTCGGTGAGGACAACGCGGCGGTTGATCCGGTGAAACAGCTTGCGTTCCATCTGCACCTCCACGGTGCGGATAAGCTGGCTGACGGCGGCGGCCGAAACCGAAAGCTCTTCCGCCGCCGCGGTAAAGCTGCCCGTGCGCGCCGCGGCCTCGAAAGCCTGAAGTCCTTTCAGGGATGGGGATGTGGCCATGATCGCTAGATAGGTAAGGTAAGCTTATCTAAATCGCAGAAATCGTCGTTTCTGGAAAGCTTTTTCGTCGACTAGAATGGCTTCATCATTCTTCAGCATGGATCGAAGCCGATGGACCATCGCGACATTATCGCCTCATTGACACCGGAAGAGCGCAATCGCCTGACGGCCAAGTCCGATGTTGCGGGCCTGTTCCAGCTCTGCACTCACTTGGGTGCGATTATCTTCATTGGATCACTGATCGCGGCCGAGGTCCCATTCTGGCCGTTGCTGATGCTGCCGCAAGGCATCCTGATCGTGTTCCTGTTCACGCTGCTGCATGAGACGGCGCACCGCACGGCTTTCGAAACACAGTGGCTGAACGACGGCGTGGCGCGGCTGTGCAGCCTGGCCATCGCGCTGCCGGCCGACTGGTTCCGCTACTTCCATTTCGCTCACCACCGGTACACGCAGGATCCCGAAAACGACCCCGAGCTTGCCTCCCCGAAGCCCGAAACCCTGCGGCAATACATTGTCCACGTCTCTGGGCTTCCGGTGTGGTGGGGCCATCTCAAGACACTCTACGCCAATGCGATTGGCGGTAGTCAGGAGAGCTATGTACCGCTGAAAGGCCGACGCAAGGTGCGGGCCGAGGCGCGCGCCATGATTGCCTTCTACGCTGTCCTCATTCTGCTCGCCGTCTATTTCCGGCTCACCGTGCTTTTCTATGTCTGGATCATTCCCGCTCTGCTCGGACAGCCATTCCTGCGCCTCTATCTGCTGGCCGAGCACGGTCGTTGCCCGCTGGTGGCCAACATGCTGGAAAACACCAGGACGACGCTGACCAGCTGGGCGGTGCGCAAGCTCGCCTGGAACATGCCGTTCCATGCCGAGCATCATGCCTATCCCGGCGTTCCGTTTCACCAATTGCCGCGGTTTCATGCGCTGATCGAGCGGCATCTGAAGGTGGTCGAGCCCGGCTATGTCAGCTTCCATGAGAAATACCTGGAAACGCTGCGCTGACTTGTGCTGACGCCATCAGCCGGTCTGGCTGCGTGTCGCACGCGACTTCAGCAGGCGCTGGATGTCGGCCGGCTTCGACGGCACGCCGATCAGATAGCCTTGCGCCTCGACACAGCCATTGTCGCGCAGCATGTCGAGTTGCGCCTCCGTCTCGACGCCTTCGGCCGTGACGACGATGCCAAGCTCGGCACCCAGCCCGATGATGGTCCGAACGATGGCCGCCGTGTCGCGGTTGCCCATGTCGCGAATGAATGATCGGTCGATCTTGATCTTGTCGACCGGAAAACGCCTGAGGTAGCCGAGCGAGGAATAGCCGGTGCCGAAATCGTCCAGGGCGATGCGGATGCCGAGCTCACGCAACTGGCGCAGCGTTTTCAGCACGGCCTTGCTTTCGTCCATCAGCACGGTTTCGGTGATCTCCAGCTCCAGCCGTCCAGCCGGAACGCCGGAAAAAGCCAGCGCCGAGATCACCCCGCGGGCAAACCCGTTGCTTTCAAGCTGCACGGCCGAGACATTGACCGCAATGCGTAGGCCGGGTGGCCAGCTTGCGGCCTCTGCGCAGGCTTTCCTCAGCGCCCACTCGCCGAGCGGCACGATCAGCCCGGTCTCTTCGGCGACCGGGATGAAGTCGTCCGGCGCGACAGTGCCACGCCCTGGTGAATGCCAGCGCATCAAGGCTTCCGCGCCGGTGATCTCGCCGGACGTGATGTTCATGATGGGCTGGAAATGGAGATCGAACTCCTGGCGCGGCAGTGCTGCCTCGAGGTCTACTTCAAGCGCCCTGCGGGCCTGCACGACAGCATCCATTCCGGGCTCGAAGAAGCGATACAGGTTTCGTCCTTCGCTCTTCGCCCGGTAGAGCGCCGTATCCGCGTTTTTCAGCAGCGTGTCGGCGTCCCTGCCGTCGTCGGGAAAAACGGCAATGCCCATGCTGATGCCGACATGCATGTCCCGGCTCTTGTCTCTAAATGGTTTTGCGATTGCTTCAACCATGCGCTTCGCCAGTTTTTCGGCATCGCCAATGCCCTTGAAATGGAACTGCATGACGACGAACTCGTCGCCGCCGAAGCGGGCGACGATGTCCGTTTCGTTGCGGACGCAATGCCGCAGCCTCTCGGCTACGCTTCTCAGCAGCCAGTCGCCTGCGGGGTGTCCCCAGGTGTCGTTGACCGCCTTGAAGCGGTCGAGATCGAGCGAGAAGATCGCCAACGGCTTGGCTGCCGCGTCCTCCAGCGCAAGATCCAGCCGTTCGCGAAACTTCGAGCGGTTGGGCAGTCCGGTCAGCGTGTCATGATGCGCAAGATGGGTCATGCGCTCTTCGGTCCGGCGGCGCTCGGTCACGTCGTCGAAAGTCACCACCCAGCCGCCGCCGCTCATCGGCCGGCGTGTGACCAGAACCGTCCTGCCGTCGGTCAGATGCCGGTAGGCCGAATGCGTCTTTGCCGCCGCCAGACAGGCTTCGGTTTTGGCGACTTCGCTGTCGACGTCGATCTTCATGTAGATGCCGAGTTCCAGCAATCGTTCGAGCGCGTTGCGGTGCGTCGTTCCAAGCGGGAAGTCCTCCGCAGTGACGTTGTAGAGCTCCAGAAAACGCCTGTTGCGCACAATCATCTTGCCGTCGGCGTCGTACATCAGCAGGCCTTGCGACATGTTGGCGAGTGCCGCGTCGAAACGGCGATGCTGCTCCTTGAGATCCTGCTCGGCGCGCCGCTTTTCGGTGATGTCCTCGTAGATCGAAACCCATCCACCCAGGGCAAGCGGACGGTGCGAGATGTTGATGATGCGGCCGTCAGACAGCGTCTCCTCGTAAGTTGAGGGTTTTGCCTGGTCGATATAGGGCTTGCGGATGGCGTAGAGTTCTTCGGCGCTTTGCGAGGCAACCCCGATATCGACGCTGTGCCGCAGGATATCGACGAAGCGAATGCCTGGCCGTACCACTTTGGCGTCGAGGCGGAAAATGTTGATATAATTGCCGTTGCAGATGATCATGCGCTCGTCGGCGTCGAACATGCACAGGCCATGCGACATGTTTTCGACAGCAGCTGAAAAGCGTTCGTTCTGCTCGCGCAGCTCATCTTGCATGCGGCGCTGATGTTCCATGCCTCCGGCCGCCCGTTCCGGGACGACCGAACCACCCTTGACATCCACGACGGGCATGAGGCGCCCCTGCGATGCTTGATCGAACACCACACTGTTGACGCTTCCGGTTAATTTAGCGTTTTCTATCCTAGCGCGGACGTCGGAACGTGATGCCGCGACTTCTCGATCGCCGAAAACCGCTTCAGGAACGCATTCTGCGCTGAGGTCACCGAGCGTGGCGCGAAGTCGAAGCGCTCGGCGGAAAAACCGCGCGGCCGGCCGAAGAACTCGGTCGCCTCGGCGGTCGAAAACCCGGCAAGCAGCGTCGCCTCGAAATAGGCGGCGATCTGGTCGGCGCGCTTGATCTCCTTGCGCAGAATGGCACCCGGTTCCGGCGGCAGCGAGAAGCGCAGATGGATGGCGCGCTGCAGGCGCATTTCGCAGTCCTTGTAGCTGCCGCCCATCACCGACTTGAATGGCGAGATCATGTCGCCGATGACATATTCGGGCGCATCGTGCAGCAGCGCCGCCAGTTGGTCGTCGGCCGAAGCCTGGGGCACCAGCTCGTTGAACAGTGCCTCGACCAGCAGTGAATGCTGGGCAACCGAAAAGGCGTGCTCGCCGCTGGTCTGGCCGTTCCAGCGGGCGACGCGGGCAAGCCCATGGGCGATGTCCGAGATCTCGATGTCGAGCGGCGAAGGGTCGAGCAGGTCGAGCCGGCGGCCGGACAGCATACGCTGCCAGGCCCGTGGCGGCGCACCGGCGCGGTCTGCCGCCATCAGGCTTCCTCCGCGCCGGCGATTTCCTGCGGAAAGCTGAATTTGGCCCAACTGGGGATGATGAGCGTCACCGGTACGTCACCCGCCAGGATCGGCTGGCCGGCATCGAGCGCCGCCTTCACCCTGTCGATACGGGCGATGGCGAGCCCTGTCACGGTAGCACTCGAGCCGAGCGTGCCGACCGGCCGCCCGCCGACGGTTAGCTCGGCACCCGCAGCGGGCAGGGGAAGCCCAGCCTGGACAATCAGAACGCGCCGCCGGGCGGTGCCTCGATGCTGCATGCGCGAGACGACCTCCTGGCCGACATAGCAGCCCTTCTTGAAGCCGACGCCACCCATTTCGTCGAGCAGCACGTCATGCGGGAACGCATCGCCAAGTGCATAGTCGGCCCCGCTCTCGGCGACGCCGTGGGCAATGCGAAAGGCCTGCCACGCGCCAATGTCGCCAGCGTCCGCGGTGCCGGCATGGAAGCGCGTGACGCCTTCGTCGCCAAAGCGCCTGTCGGCAAGCGCGGTTGAATCACTTTCTGAGGCGATTGACTCTTTTCCCCAGGCGACAGTGACAAGTGCCTGTCCCGACTTCGCAATCTCGACCTTGGCGCGAAGCTTGTAGAGCATCAGCCGGCGAATGAAATCGTCTGAAATATCGGCACGGCATTCGATGCGGAAGGCGTTTTCGCCTGCCCGTGAGATCAGGAAGTCGAACAGGATCTTGCCTTGCGGCGTCAAAAGCGCGCCCGGCTTTGCCTCGCCATTGCCAAGCGTATCGAGATCGGTGGTCAGGATGTTCTGCAGAAAATGCTCGGCATCCGGGCCGGAGACGGTGATGAGCGCGCGATCTTTCAGCAGGGCAAAGGGCATGGGGCGATTAAAAGCCTGATCTTGCAAAACGGTTGGCCATTACGTAAGCCGCTGACACTCCCCCCGCAAGAGAGCATCACCATGACCTACGACCTCATCCTGACAGGCGGCATAGTGGTCAATCATGACGGCGAGGGGCCACGCGACATCGGTGTGAAGGGTGGGCGCATCGCCGCGATCGGCGATCTGCGCCAAGCATCGGCTGGCGAGACGATCGACTGCCGGGGCCTGCATATCCTGCCCGGTGTCGTCGACAGCCAGGTGCATTTCCGTGAGCCGGGACTGGAACACAAGGAAGACCTGGAAACGGGTTCGCGGGCCGCGGTGCTGGGCGGTGTCACCGCCGTCTTCGAAATGCCCAACACCAATCCGCTGACCACCAGCGAGGCAACGCTTGCCGACAAGGTCCGGCGCGGCAGCGGCCGCATGCATTGCGATTTTGCTTTCTGGGTTGGCGGTACCCGCGACAACGCCAGGGACGTCGGCGAGCTCGAACGTTTGCCGGGGGCTGCGGGAATAAAGGTCTTCATGGGATCGTCCACCGGTGACCTGCTGGTCGAGGACGATGAAGGCGTCGCCTCGATCCTGAGGAATACCCGCCGTCGCGCCGCTTTTCATTCGGAAGACGAGTTCCGGCTGCGCGAGCGCCTGGACGAGCGCGTCGAGGGCGATCCGTCATCGCATCCGGTCTGGCGTGACGAGATCGCCGCCTTGCGCTGCACCGAGCGGCTGGTGCGCATCGCGCGCGCCGTTCGTGCCCGCATCCATGTCCTGCACATCTCGACCGCCGAGGAGATCCTGTTCCTCGAACAGCACAAGGATGTTGCGACCTGTGAAGCCACGCCGCACCATCTGACGCTGAGCGCCGACGACTATGCGCGGCTTGGCACGCTGATCCAGATGAACCCGCCGGTGCGGGACAAACGCCATCGCGACGGCGTCTGGCATGGCATAGCGCAAGGCATCGTCGACGTGCTCGGCTCCGACCACGCGCCGCACACGCTGGCCGAGAAGGCAAAACCCTATCCGGCCTCGCCCTCGGGTATGACCGGCGTGCAGACGCTGGTGCCGATCATGCTCGACCATGTCAACGCCGGCCGGCTGACCCTGCAGCGCTTCGTCGATCTCTCCAGCCATGGCCCGCAGCGCATCTTCGGCATGGCCAGAAAAGGCCGCATCGCCGCCGGCTATGACGCCGACTTCACCATTGTCGACATGAAGCGGCGCGAGACCATCACCAACGCGCAAGCCGGCTCGAAAGCCGGCTGGACCCCCTATGACGGCAAGCAGGTCACGGGCTGGCCGGTCGGCACGGTCATTCGCGGTCAGCGCATTATGTGGGACGGCGAAATCGCGACGCCAGGCCAGGGGACGGCGGTGGAGTTTTCCGAGGCGCTGCCGGGTTAGCCACCTGTGGCTGTGCGTCACGTCTTTTAAGCGTTCCGCATTATGTTCAAGGCATCATGCGGACACATGTCGCGCCTATGATTGACCGAGTTTCCAGAGCTGCAAGCGCTCCTGTGGAATCGCGATGTCGCGCGACTGATCCCGGCCAACGAAGCATTTGCGTTCTACGAGCGCAATTGGCGCTTTGTCGATCAGACACGGCTTACGACGCGCGAGAAATTGCTTATCCAGAACTCGCCAGGGAATTCGGTCACGGTATCCTTCTGACTGCCGGCTGAATTGTCCTCCCGTGGTGTTTTTCGCCTCGTATCTGCAACATCAAACCGGACACGTCGCGAGCGAAGGCCATGAAGGAAGTCAGAAGCCTGAGCACAGGATTATCTCTGAAGCCCTCGCGCTTATGGACCGCGATTTCCTGACCGCGGTCCAATGCTGGTTCGGTGGCGGGACAAGCGATCGGGTTGAAAAGCATTCGAATTTGGCCGGGTGCTGACGTAAGTGCAAAACCTGCTGGCCCGCTCAAATAGCAACATCGTCCACGATGCTGTTCGCATCCTGGCGCAACCAGGCGGGGGCGCCTTCAGTCGCCGGCGACGAAGAAGGTCCATTGCCCGGCTGGCGTGATGCCGACGCGATAGAAGATGTAGGCTCCGAACTGCTTCATGTCGTCGAAATCGCCGGCGGTGACGATCTTGAACAGCTCGACCCGTTGCTTGGCGTCGAGCTTGTCCAGCGGCAGCGCGAAGAAATACGGCCAGACATAGAGGTCCTGTGGCGTGCCTGCATCGACATGGACGTAGCCTGCGGAAAGCACTTCCTCCAGAATGGCCAGGATCTCCTGGCCATCAGGGTCGCCGGACAGCCCCTTGAGGAAGGTGATGGCGTCGCCGTCGATGTCGGCCAGCGACAGCTGGGTCATGCTGTCGCCCTTGCCGATCAAAGGCCTGAGCTTCTCGATGTCGCCGCTCTTGCAGGCCTCGATGATCAAGTCATGCATGCGCCGCACGGGCTCGGGCAGCTTGCCGAGATCATAGACGACTTCCGGCAGAGGTGCCTCGGGATCGACACGCGGCCTGTTGCTGCCGCCATCCGATGGGCTGTCCGGCTCAGCGGCGTCGGGAGCGGCCGGCTGGCTTGTCGAAGGCGGCGTTCCCACCGGGTCAGGCATGGGAATCGCGCTTCCGGGCGGCGAAACATCGTCCTCCGACGGTGTGGCTGGCGCGGGGAGCTCTTCGCGTTTGATCTCGCTCAGCGCTTGAGCCGGACTGCTGGCCAGGCAAGTCGTGAAGGCAACCGCGGCACAGCAAGCAGCGAGGCGGATGTAGAGGCCCAAGCCCTTCGGCTTGCCTGACATCGGAAAATTCACTGCCCGTATCTCCCTACTTCCGGGCATGACACCCGAACGGCATTCGATCGTCAGAGAACCTGATATCGGTTCAGTGCCGCAGCCGCTCAGGTTCGAAGGCGCCTGCGATCACCTTCTCGCGCATGCGGTCGAGCAGGGCAAGGGCCGAGGTTTCGCCGTTGGCGCGCAACATTTCACCGAATGCCGTCTCAAGGGCCGCCTCGGCGATGATTTCTGGCTCAATACCGGCCGAGAGGCCTTCCGCCCAGGCTTCGCTGTGGCTCTCAACCGCCGTCAGGCGCTTCTCTTCCCTGACCAGCGCGTCGATGTCGTTGGCAGCATGTTCCATAAGCGATGTCCACCCTTCCAAGCGGCAACCCATCAGTGTGGATCAGGCTTGATCTGTTCCATTCATAGGCAGCTTCAAGTAAGTATCTGTAAATACGACATTTTTTTGATCGTCATTTACAGGGGCCAAGTGTGTTTGGCGAAGCTGCGTTTCAACCCGGATCAAACTTAGCCGATTAGGCTGGCCTGCGGGGCGAAAACCTTCAGTTTGAGTTAATTGCGCCTTCGCGTGATAACGTTTGATTAACGCTGTTGCAGAAGTGCAACATCAGAATTGCACCAAGATGTGGGCGGCGACAAGCCGGATATATCGAGATCCCTGGCGGTGGGCCTGATATCTGTTGATGAATGCTCAGTTGCCATACCGCGAGGCGATATCGCGCGACAGCGTCTCGCCTTCTTTCATGTAACGGCTGATGGCTTCAGTGGCCGAAGCGGTGCACTGGGTATAAGTGCCGCCGAAGGAACGGTAGCCGCGATTGAAGCTGGCGATGAAGCGGGCGCGGCGCTCTGGGTCCGGGTTTTCCGAATCGAGCAGTTTTTCCATCTCGCCACGCCACTGGTCGCCCTTCTCCCCGCAGAGATTGCGCAGGAAATGCAGCGACCCGAGAACTTCCGCCAATCGCATCAGCCCCGGCTCGAACGGCGACTCGGCACTGAAGGCAGGCCGCGCCGGGACGACCGCGCTGACCGCAAGGCAAATGGCAAGGAGCACTGACGGACGATTCATAAACCTTCTCTGCCTGACGGCTTAGGCCTTGTGGTCTGCCTGATGGCCTGAGACGTCGTGGCTGGCGAGACAACATAAGCCTTGTGACGAAACAATTTGTCGCCTGCAAGGCGGTTTTTCAGTGCCGTGTCAGCGGGCTTGAACGGGACCGAGGAGTTCCTCGGCGACCGCGAACACCGAGCCGGCGAGCGGCAGCAGGGTCATCTCCTTGAGTGTATAGAAGGCGGCTGTCTCGGCGTCGTCGCGGGCCTCGGCCTCGCCACCGGCATAGATGGCGCCGAAGACCGTGAGGAGATAATCGACCGGGTGGCTGTCTTGCCTGCCGTCGATGTGGATTTCCCGAAGCGGGCGAAAGCCGGCGGCGCGCAAGCCGGTCTCTTCCATCAGTTCACGCCGTGCCGCGTCCTCCAGCGTCTCGCCGGCTTCGACCTTACCGCCGGGAAAGGCGTAGAGCCCTTGCGAGGGCGAACGCGCCCGCTTGACCAAGAGTACGGTGTCGCCGCGCACGACGGCTACGGAAACGGCCGGAAGTACCTTGCGTGCTGTGTCCATCGATCCTTGATCAACTCATTTGAGACAGCTCTTTTGTGGACCGGCAGCATGGGCAAGCTTTAGCGGTTGCGCAACGCCGGTTCGATCGCCACTTTCAACACCGAACTATTCGAAAGACACAATCGATCATGTGCGGACGTTTTGCCTTGACCGCCACGCCGGACCAGACCGCTGCCTTGCTGGGCCTTGCGGAGCTGGAGGATTTCCCGGCCCGCTACAACATCGCACCGACACAGCCGGTCCTGATGGTGACCGCTGGCGTGCCGCGAGCCCCAGGCTCCAATCTGCCGGACCGGCAGCCGATGCTGGTGCGCTGGGGCCTGATCCCAGCTTGGGTGAAGGACACCAGGGAGTTTCCGCTGCTGTTCAACGCGCGCTCCGAAGGTGCGATCGAGAAGGCCTCGTTCAAGGCCGCCATGCGCCATCGCCGCGCGCTGGTGCCGGCATCCGGTTTCTACGAATGGCGGCAGACCGGAGGCAAGAAGGGGCAACCCTATTGGATCCGGCCCAGGCATGGCGGGTTGATCGCCTTTGCAGGTCTGATCGAAACCTATGCCGAGCCCGGTGGCTCGGAGATGGACACCGGCGCTATCCTGACCGTCAACGCCAACGCCGATATCGCCCATATCCATGACCGAATGCCGGTGGTGGTCGATATTTCTGACTTTGCCCGTTGGCTGGATTGCCGCACGCTCGAACCGCGCGATGTCGTCGATTTGCTGCGGCCGGCGCAGCCCGACTTCTTCGAGGCGATCCCTGTCTCCGACCTCGTCAACAAGGTTGCCAACACTGGACCGGAGATTCAAGAGAGGGGCGAAATCGGGCCGGAACCCGAGAAGGTCAGGCGCCAGAAACCTAGCGCGGACGACAGTCAGATGACGCTGTTCTAGCGAAGCCGGTCGAAGTCTAAGTTCAGGACGCCTGTTCTCGCCCTCATCGTCGGCGATTGCGCCAGCCGCGTCATCTCAGGCAGCGCGAGGCGACACGATCTTCTGCGCCGGCTTCTTCTTCTTGGCGGTGTGAAGAAGGGCAGCGACGATGGCGGCCGGGCCGATTGCGCGATAGTGGTTGGCCAGCGCCGGTTGCTTGGCGCGGTTGGCTTCCTGCTTGCTTCGAGGCATGTTTCTCTTCCCTGGTAACATTTCCGTGTCTGCGTTTGCTGGTTGATTCCGACCAAATCGTGACGCGTGGTGATCTAGCCGGCGAATGTTTCATGACTGTGCCGACATGTTTAATAAAATGTTTCACTGACTGATTCCGCGTGACCGGGCGATGCGTTTGCCAGCCCTCGCTACCTTTTCCCGGGATCCGCGACTTGACGGCAACACTGGTCAGGGCGATAAAGCCGCCGATGAAAACGTCTTTCGCCATTTGTGGCATTTGCATTATTGGCTAGCCTCGCGCTGGTCCGGACGTTTTCGCCTCATCTTCCCCAGAGTGGACAAACGCCCCGGCCAGCAGGCTGGAACCTGATTTGCGCCTCGGCGCTGGGCTGGCTCCATCCAGACAAGAAGTTCTGAACGGGAAGCATCGAATGTCTGACGCATCAAAGGGCCTGCGCCTCTACAACACGCTGACGCGCACGAAAGAGGGCTTCGTGCCGATCGATCCGCTTGACGTGCGCATGTATGTCTGCGGCCCGACCGTTTACGACTTCGCCCATATCGGCAACGCCAGGCCGGTGATCGTGTTCGACGTGCTGTTCCGCTTATTGCGCCACCTCTACGGCGAGACGCACGTGACCTATGTGCGCAACATCACCGACGTCGACGACAAGATCAACGCGCGGGCGCTACGCGATTTCGGCGGCGAGATCGCTTCGGGAACCCTTTCGCTCAACGAAGCGATCCGACGGGTGACCGAAAAAACGGCCGACCAGTTCCACAGGGATGTCGCGACGCTTGGCTGCCTGGAGCCGACGGTCGAACCGCGCGCCACCGAATTCGTCGAACCGCGCGCCGACGGCAAGGCTGATATGATCACCTTGATTAAGCGCCTGATCGAACGCGGCCATGCCTATGTCGCGGCAGGCGAAGTTCTGTTTGATACGGCCTCGATGCCCGACTATGGTCAATTGTCGAAGCGCAATCTCGACGAGCAGCAGGCCGGTGCCCGCATCGCCGTCGACGCCCACAAGAAGAACCCCGGCGATTTCGTGCTGTGGAAACTGTCATCGCCGGAAGAGCCCGGCTGGCAAAGTCCATGGGGCAGGGGCCGGCCCGGCTGGCATATCGAATGCTCGGCCATGTCGGCCGCCTATCTCGGCGAGGTCTTCGATATCCATGGCGGCGGCCTCGATCTGATCTTCCCGCATCATGAGAACGAGATCGCCCAGTCGCGCTGCGCCCACGGCACCGATGTCATGGCCAATGTGTGGATGCACAATGGTTTCCTGCAGGTCGAGGGCCAGAAAATGTCGAAGAGCCTCGGCAATTTCTATTCGATCCAAGAATTGCTCGAGACCGAGACCTTCGGCGGCCGCAGATGGCCTGGCGAGGTGCTGCGGCTGGCGATGCTGATGACGCACTACCGCGAGCCGATCGACTTTTCCGTGCGCAAGCTTGAGGAGGCGGAGAACACGCTACGCAAATGGAAACGCGCGTCGGACCTGGCGCCGGCTGCGGGAAGCCAGGTGCCGGCGGAAGTCGTGGAGGCGCTGTCGGATGATCTTGCGACCTACGCGGCCTTCCAGCAACTGACCCAGCTTGCCGGTGAGGCAACCGACTTCAGCGGCGCTGGCGAGAATGGCGCCGCGGCTTCCTTGAAAGCCTCGCTCGCATTCCTCGGTTTCGACGTCGGCGCGGCCAAGGTCGACGAGGCCGCGATTGCGGAAACCATCGCCAGGCGCCTGCAGTTCATCGCTGCCAAGAACTGGGCCGAGGCCGACCGCATCCGCGATGAACTTCTGGCCAAGGGCGTGCAGTTGAAGGATGGCAAGGACCCGGTCACCGGCGAGCGCGTGACGACGTGGGAGGTGAAGCGGTGAGGGTGGCGCCAGGCACCTTTGCGGTTTTGGCGGGGGCGCCGGTGACAGCCGATCTCCCCCCTTGCGGGGGAGATGTCCGGCAGGACAGAGGGGGGTGTGACGGAACACCGGCGTTTCCGTTTGTTCACCCTCGCCGCAAACATTTATTGAGAAGGCAGTGGTCGCAAGCTGATAGATCGGCGGGACAGCACCCCCCTCTGCCCTGCCGGGCATCTCCCCCGCAAGGGGGGAGATCAGCTCTCGTCGCCGATTTCGCTAATTGCTGGCGAAGGGGTGTTTGATGGGGCACGATCTCGTTCCGTCCCGTCAACGCAAGAATGCAAAATCCATGCGGCGCGTCATGACCGATGCCGAGCTGAAGCTTTGGAATGAGTTGCGTGCTCACCGGCTGATGGGAATGAGCTTTCGGCGGCAGGGGCTGATTGGGCCTTATGTCGTTGACTTTGCTTGCTCGGCTCATCGCTTGATAGTCGAAGTTGACGGCAGCCAGCATGCCGACGCGGAACATTCAAAACGCGATCAGGCAAGAAGCGCTTATCTGAGCGCCAGCGGCTGGACCATCCTGCGCTTCTGGAATGACGACGTGATCCGCGATATCGACAATGTCTGCCAGCACATCGTTATCGCGGCCGGTCTGGCCGGCGCCGAAGTGCCGGAGCCAGCAACGGAGGAGCTCGTTTCATGATCGACCATCTCGGCATCACCGTTTCCGATTTCGATGCCTCCAAGGCCTTTTACGACAAGGCGATGGCGCCGCTGGGTGGCTCGCTGCTTTATATGGTGCCGCAGGAATACACTGGTGGCGCCAAGGTCGGCGGCTATGGCCGCGACCGGCCGGTGTTCTGGTTGAGCGCGGCCAGGGAAAAGCCCCGAGATCATCAGCACGTCGCCTTCACCGCGCGCAGCCGCGCCGAGGTCGACGCCTTCCACGCCGCCGCCCTTGCAGCCGGCGGCAAGGACAATGGCGGACCGGGCCTGCGTCCGCACTATCACCCCAACTATTACGGCGCCTTCGTCCTCGATCCCGACGGCAACAATGTCGAGGCGGTCTGCCATGATCCGGAGTGAAAACCGATGAGCCTCGACAACCGGCCAGTCTACACAGGCGGCTGCCAGTGCGGTGCGGTGCGCTTCCGCGTCGAAGGCGCGCTCGGCGACGCCTCGGTCTGCCACTGCCGCATGTGCCAGAAGGCCAGCGGCAATTTCTACCTGCCGCTGGTCTCGGTGCGCGGCGCCAAGGTCGACTGGACGCGCGGCGAACCCAAGCGGTTCCGTTCCTCCAATGTCGTATGGCGCGGTTTCTGCGCCGAATGCGGCACGCCGCTGACCTTCGAGGCGCCCGACGGCATGGCTCTGGCGATCGCCGCCTTCGACGATCCGGCTGGTATCGCGCCGACCATCCAGTGGGGCACGGAAGCAAAACTGCCCTATGTGGATTCCATTCCGCGATTGCCGGGCGAGGACACGATGGCGGATATCGGCTCGGCTCCTTATCTCGCCGAGCTCGTCTCCTATCAGCATCCCGACCACGACACCGACCAATGGCCGCCGGAGGAAAGACCATGACCGAAACTGTCCGAACCGGCGGCTGCCAATGCGGCGCCGTGCGCTTCCGCATCAAGGGGGCGCTGGGACGTGCGTCCATCTGCCATTGCCGCATGTGCCAGAAACAGTTCGGCTCCTTCTTCGGCGCGCTGGTGACGGTACCCAAGGACGGCGTCGAATGGACCCATGAAGAACCAAGTTATTTCCAGTCTTCGGTCAACATCGATCGCGGCTTCTGCGCCCGTTGCGGCACGCCGCTGACCTACCGGCAGCCCGGCGGGCTCGAGATCGCCATCGGCGCCTTCGACGACCGCTCGGATCTGGCGCCGCGGATCCAGGTCAACTATGCGGCACGGCTGCCTTGGGTCGAGACGATCTTCGACCAGCCTGTCCACCAGGATCCCGATTATTACGCGCGGCAGGAGCAGATCATCTCCTTCCAACACCCCGATCACGAAACGGCCAACTGGCCGCAACAGGGCCTGAAAATATGAGCTTGCGCACCCTCTACCCGGAAATCGAACCGTTCGACTCGGGGATGCTCGATGTCGGCGACGGCCATATGGTCTATTGGGAGCGGTCGGGCACCAAGGGCGCCAAGCCGGCCGTGTTCCTGCATGGTGGGCCGGGCGGCACCATTTCGCCAAAACACCGGCGGCTGTTCGACCCCAAGCTCTACGACGTCATCCTTTTCGATCAGCGCGGCTGCGGAAAATCGACGCCAAACGCCTCGCTGGAGGCCAACACGACATGGCATCTCGTTGCCGACATCGAGCGACTGCGCGAAATGGCCGGCTTCGACAATTGGCTGGTGTTCGGCGGTTCCTGGGGCTCGACGCTGGCGCTCGCCTATGCCGAGACACACCCTGATCGCGTCAGCGAACTGGTGGTGCGCGGCATCTACACGCTGACCCGCGCCGAGCTCGAATGGTACTATCAATTCGGCGTCTCGGAGATGTTCCCCGACAAATGGGAGCGTTTCCTGGCGCCGATCCCGCAGGCCGAGCGCGGCGACATGATGGCCGCCTACCGCAAGCGGCTGGTCGGGTCCGACCGAAAGGCGCAGATCGAGGCCGCCCGCGCCTGGAGCCTGTGGGAGGGCGAGACGATCACGCTGCTTCCTGAACCCGAAACCAGCGGTCCGTTTGGCGAGGACGACTATGCCGTCGCCTTCGCCCGCATCGAAAACCACTATTTCGTCCATGCCGGCTGGCTCGAGGAGGGACAGTTGCTGCGCGATGCCGGGAAGCTCAAGGACATCCCCGGCACCATCGTCCACGGCCGCTACGACATGCCGTGCCCGGCGCGCTACGCCTGGGCGCTGCACAAGGCCTGGCCGAAGGCGGACTTTCATCTGATCGAAGGCGCCGGTCATGCCTATTCGGAGCCGGGCATCCTCGACCGGCTGATCCGCGCGACGGACAAGTTTGCGGGCAAATGACGATGAGCCGCGAGCGCCTCTATCTCTTCGACACCACGCTCCGCGACGGCCAGCAGACGCCGGGCATCGACTTTTCGGTCGAGGACAAGATCGCGATTGCCAAACTGCTTGACGAGTTCGGCTTCGACTATGTCGAAGGTGGTTATCCCGGCGCCAATCCGACCGACACTGCATTCTTCCAGCAGAAGCGCACGGCACGCGCAAAATTCGTTGCTTTCGGCATGACCAAGCGGGCTGGAGTCTCAGCCTCTAACGATCCGGGGCTGGCGGCGCTTGTCCAATCGAAATCGGACGCCATCTGCTTCGTCGCCAAGAGCTGGGACTACCACGTTCGCGTGGCGCTCGGTTGCACCAACGAGGAGAACCTCGACTCCATAAAAGTCTCCGTCGAGGCATCGGTCGCTTCGGACAAGGAAGCGATGGTCGATTGCGAGCATTTCTTCGACGGCTTCAAGGCCAATCCGGACTATGCGCTCGCTTGTGCGAAAACGGCCTACGACGCCGGTGCGCGCTGGGTGGTGCTTTGCGACACGAATGGCGGCACGCAGCCCTCGGAAGTGCGGGCAATCGTCGAGAAGGTTATCGCCGCAGGCATTCCGGGAGAGCATCTCGGCATCCATGCCCATGACGACACCGGCCAGGCGGTGGCCAATTCCCTTGCCGCCGTCGAGGCCGGCGTGCGCCAGATCCAGGGCACGCTGAATGGCATCGGCGAACGTTGCGGCAACGCCAATCTGATCTCGATCCTGCCGACACTGGCGCTGAAGCCGGCTTTCGCCGACCGCTTCGAGACGGGAATCTCAGCCGAAGCGCTTACCGGCATTTCGCGCCTGTCGCGCGCCTTCGACGAATTGTTGAACCGCGCTCCGGAAGCGCAGGCGCCCTATGTCGGCTCCTCCGCCTTTGCCACCAAGGCGGGTATCCACGCTTCGGCGCTGGCCAAGGAGTCGGCGACCTATGAGCATGTGGAGCCGCAGGCCGTGGGCAACCGCCGCCGCGTCATGGTCTCCGACCAGGGCGGCAAGGCCAATTTCCTCGCAGAGTTGAAGCGGCGCGGCATCGATGTGCCGAAGGACGACCATCGGCTCGACGCCCTGATATCGGTGGTCAAGGAGCGTGAGGCCTCGGGCTACGCCTATGAGGGCGCCGACGCCTCCTTCGAACTCCTGGCGCGCAAGATGCTGCATGGCCTGCCCGAATTCTTCCACGTCACCTCGTTCCGCTGCATGATTGAACGCCGCTTCGATGCCAATGGCCAGTTGAAGACGGTGTCGGAAGCAGTGGTCAAGGTGCTGGTCGAGGGCGAGGAGAAGATGTCGGTGGCCGAGGGCCATGGCCCCGTCAACGCGCTCGACATTGCGCTGCGCAAGGATCTCGGCAGATACCAGAACGAGATCGCGGATCTCGAGCTTGCCGACTTCAAGGTGCGTATCCTCAATGGCGGCACCGAGGCCATCACCCGCGTGCTCATCGAATCGCATGACGGTACCGGTGCGCGCTGGTGGACGGTCGGGGTCTCGGAAAACATCATCGACGCCTCGTTTCAGGCGTTAATGGATTCGATCGTCTACAAGCTGATGAAGAATCGCGAGATGGCGGGGCTGGTGGCGGCGGAGTAAGTTTGAACCATCAGCGAAAGTCCATTGATCCATCAGAACTTTGCGATGGTCTTGCCAAGATTACTGGGCCATAGCGTTGGGCCATGGCCGCTGAAGCAATTACCCCCGATGCAGAATCGAAAGCCCGCCGCGGCTTCTTGCTGGCGCTGGGTGCCTATCTCTTGTGGGGGTTGCTGCCCTTCTACATGAAGGCGGTGGCGCATCTGCCGCTTGCCGAGGTGATTGCACACCGCATCGTCTGGTCGGTGCCGATTGCCGCGGCGGTCCTGGTCTGGGCCGGCCGCACGGCCGACTTCAAGGTGGCGATCCGCTCGCCTCGCACCATCGCCATGGCGGGGCTGACGGCGGCGCTGATCTCGGTCAACTGGGGCATCTATGTCTGGGCGATCGCGGTCGACCGCACCGTCGAGACGGCATTGGGCTATTACATCAACCCACTGGTGAACGTCGTGGTCGGCGCACTGCTGCTCGGCGAGCGGCTCGACCGGTTGCAGATCGCGGCGGTGGTGCTTGCGGCGGTCGCCGTCGCCGTGCTGACAATCGACGGCGGCAAACTGCCCTGGGTGTCGCTGGCATTGGCGTTTTCCTTCGCCGCCTACGGCTTCTTCCGCAAGACGCTGCCGATCGGTCCCAGCCAGGGCTTCCTGCTCGAAGTGCTTTTGCTGTCGGTGCCGGCGCTGGGCTACATCGTCTTCCTTATCGCCACCGGACAGGACCATTTCGTCTCCAGCAATGGCACCGACACCGCGCTGCTCATCGGCTGCGGGCCGGTGACGGCCGTGCCGCTGCTGCTGTTCGCCTTTGGCGCCAAGCTGCTGCGCCTCTCGACCATCGGCATCATGCAGTACATAGCGCCGACCATGGTGTTTCTGATTGCCGTGCTGATCTTCGACGAGCCGTTCGGCACCACGCAGGCCATCGCCTTTGCCCTGATCTGGGCGGCTCTTGCGGTCTATTCCTGGTCCATGCTGGCGACGGCGCGCCGGGCTACATCTGCCCGAGCCGCCTGACAAAAAGATAGGTCACGCCCGCGATCAGCAGCGACGCGCCCGTGATCACCCAAAAACCCAACGGGGTGTTGACCAGCGGCAAACCGCCGACATTCATGCCGAACAGGCCTGAGATGATGGTCATCGGCAACAGCACCGCCGTCATCACCGAGAGCACGTAAAGCAGCCGGTTCGACTGCGTCGTCAGCTTGGCCATCAGCTCGTCCTGCAGCAGCCGGGCGCGCGCCTGCAACTGCTCGCCGTCATAGTGCAGCGTCTGTGCGCGGTGCGAAAGCCGCGCCGCCATGTCGTTGATCGAATCCGGCAGGTCGTTGCGGTGCGAATGGTCGAGATGGCGAAACAGGTTGGTCAGCGTCGCCATCTGCCGGTGGATGACCACCAGATGCCGGCGTGCATCGACCAGCGCCTGCCGCTCATTGTGCCATGCGTCGCAGACGATGCGGTCCTCAATGCCGTCGAGACTGTCGCTGAGTGCCGCGAGTTCCGTCGCCATCCCGTCGAACGACTGGCCGACGACAGCCTCGATCAGCTCGGCCGGAGACCGGAACTTGCGCGATCCGTTCTCGATCGCCTTGCGGATGTTGTCGACCGATTGCAGCGGCTGCTTGCGGGCGCCGACCAGCATCGTGTCGTTGAGGGCGAAGCGGAAATGACCAAGCCCGCCGGCTTCCGCCGAATAATCATGGCGCAGGTCCGGCAGATCGCCATAGAGCCAGTCATCCTCGAGGTCGATGTGGCAGCCATGACTGGCGGTCAGGAAGGCTTCGCGCACCGGCGCCGGCAAGGCCTGATCGGCGCCGATCTCGTGGCGCGCATGCATGTCGGAAAGCTGGTAGCTGCGCCATGTCCAATGCGCGGCGGCGGCATCCCTGGTGCGCACCCCCTCGGTGGTAAAGTGGTAGATGAAGAACAGACCGTGCTCATCGGGCAGGTAAGGCGACAGGTCAGTGCCCTCGGAGGGGATGGCGATGTTCATGGCGGCTTCGCCGGTCTCTGATGCGGTCGGGGTCGCGGGGGCGGCCAAGCGCGATTTCTAGCACGGCATCCCCGATTTAGTGTGACTGTTCCGTGACGGCGTGCCCCCTTACAGGACGCTGGTGATCCCGCCATCCACCAGCAGCGTCTGTCCGTTCACGAAACTGGCGGCGTCGGACGCCAGGAACACGGCAGCGCCCGCGAGTTCCCTCACTTCGCCCCAGCGCCGCATCGGCGTGCGGCCGGTCAGCCAGGCGGAGAATGTCTCGTCGGCGACCAGCGCGGCGTTGAGCTCGGTCTTGAAATAGCCCGGCGCGATGGCGTTGACGCGCACGCCGTGCTGGCCCCATTCGCCGGCCATCGACTTGGTCAGCATGGTGATGGCGCCCTTGCTCGCCGCGTAGGGCGCGATCGACGGGCGGGCGAGCACGCTCTGCACCGAGGAGACATTGATGATCGACCCCCTTTGGCGCGCGATCATGCCCTTTACGACGGCCCGGCTCACCTTGAACACGCCGTCCAGGTTGGTGGCCATCAGCGCGTCCCAGTCGGCGTCGCTGAAGGTCTCCAACGGCGCCCGTCGCTGGATGCCGGCATTGTTGACCAGGATGTCTATCGGTGCGGTGCCGGTTTCCGCCGCCGCGATTGCCTGGTCGACCGACTGGGTGTCGGTCACGTCGATCACCGCTTCCATGATCGAATGGCCCGGGGCGCGCAACTTGTCCGCGGCCGCTTTCAGATCGTCGGCCTTGCGGCCGCCGATCGTGACGCGCGCGCCGGCGCTCGCAAGCGCCTCCGCGAAGGCGAGGCCCAGGCCACGGCTGGCGCCGGTTATGAAGGCATGCTTGCCTTCGAGGCCGAACAGTTGGCCGAGATAGTCGGTCGAATGCAATTTGCACCTTCATCGATTGCGATTTATCGCCCGTCAGTCGAAGGCTCGTTCGGCCCTTGGCAAGCGGCAGCGCCAGCGTGCCGCGTGGCTTGATGAGATGCAAGGCGCTTGTCGGCCTGGCGGTCCTGCTGACGACCTCGATTGCGCGGCCGTCGGCCTCAGCGCTTCGGCCCAAACCCCGGATAGGGGTTGAGTGGCACGATCGCGGCAATGTCCATCATGTCGGCCTTGACCAGTGGCAAGGTGGCGAGATGGCCGCGCACATCGGCATCGCTGCCGACTTCGAACATCATGCCGCTGCCGGGAATGTCGCCGACCTGGGGCAAGCTGCTCGGAGGGAGCAGGGAGCAGGCAGTAGGGGGAAGTGTACGCTCCGACACTGCAAACCTACTGCTCTCCCGCAACCTTACATCTTGTCGATCACCGACTGGACGCCCTCGGTCGGTGCGTCGACCGAGGAGCCGGCGACCATGATGGCGGCGACGATGGCCTCGGGGTCGTTGACGACCAGCGGCTTCACACGCTGCGCGGTATGAATGAAGCCTTCCGCCGCCATGTGATCAAGCAACGCCGTCATCGGATCCCAGAATCCGTTGACGTTGCCGAAGACGATCGGTTTGCGGTGATGGCCAAGCTGCGCCCAGGTCATGATCTCGACGATCTCCTCGACTGTGCCGATGCCACCAGGCAGCGCCACAAAGGCGTCGGATTTCTCGAACATCTTGTGTTTGCGCTCGTGCATGTTGTCGGTGATCGACAACTCGTCGAGCCGGTCAAGCGCGGTTTCGGTTGCTTCCTTGTTGATCAGGAAGCGCGGAATGATGCCCGTCACCTTGCCGCCGGCCTTGAGCGCGCCTTCGGCGACGGCGCCCATAATGCCTTTGGTGCCGCCGCCATAGACCAGCCGCAGGCCTGCCTTTGCAATTGAGCGTCCAAGCAGGTGGCCGGCCTTGACATAAATTTCATCGCGGCCCGGAGATGAGCCGCAATAGACGCAAACGGATCGAATCGTGTTCATGCCGATGATTGGTGATTGGGTCTGAAAGCGCGGTCAAGCCCTAGGGTTGAGAAGGCCGGGCTTTTTCTTGTCGGTCATGGCAAAACACGCTAGACCGGCGTTAGGTGGCTAAGGGGCAGGGAAATACATGGCAATCAATCCATTGAAGGCGTTCTTGTTCGCGGCGGGTGGGACCGTCGCGGCCGCGGGAACCGCCTATGTGTCGGGCGCACTCGACCCGTATCTTCATCGCACACCGCCGGCGGAAGTCGCGGCGTTGACGCCGCCCGCGGCGCCGAAGCCGGCCGATCCTGGCACGGAAGGGCGCCTGCCGGCTCCGGCGATGCCGGCCGCGTCGGGCGCGGCACCTCAGGCGACGGCCCCGGCAGCACCTGCAACCGACGCTGCGGCGCCTGCGGCGCCCGCGACGGCGGATCCGATCGCGCCGACTTTCGATGTCGTACGGGTCGAGAGCAACGGCTCGATCGTCGTTGCCGGCAACGCGGCGCCCAACTCGAAAGTCGAAATTCTCAACGGCGCGACGGTGATCGGCTCCACGGTTGCTGGTCCCGATGGCGCCTTTGTCATCGTGCTCGAAGACCCGCTGAAGCCCGGCGACTATACGATCGCCCTGCGTTCGACGGTTGGCGCGGTCGTGACCGCCTCGGCGCAGACCGCAGTCGTCTCGGTGCCCGCGAATGCGGCTGGCCAGGTGCTGGCCATGGTCGAGGAGCCGGGCAAGCCGGCCGAACTGCTGACGGTTCCGGCATCTGAGCCAAAGCCGGCGCCGGCAACCGGCGACCAGGCTGCCGCTCCTGCTGCTGAAGCGCCCGCCGCGCCGGCGACGGCCACGCCAGCCGTGGTTGAAGCAAAACCCACTCCGGCGGCACCGGCCGCGCCCGCGGCAGCCGTCGCCGAACCAAAGATCGTGGTCGAGGCAGTCGAGATCGACGGCAACAAGATCTTTGTCGCCGGCCTCGCCGATCCGGGCCGCAAGGTGCGCGCCTACGCCAACGACATCCTGCTCGGCGACGCGCAGACCTCGTCGGACGGCCATTTCCTGGTCGAGGCGACGCGCGATATTCCGGTCGGCAGCTATACCATCCATGTCGACGGCCTCGATGCCGATGGCGTGAAGGTGGTGGCCCGCGCCGCGGTGCCCTTCGAGCGCGAACCGGGCGAGGCGGTCGCCGCCGTTGCCCCCGCCGAGACCAAGCCCACCGAGACCAAGCCCGCCGAGGCCAAGCCCGCGGCGCCCGCTGTTGCCGCCGCTGCTCCGGGCGAGACCGCGCCGGCTCCCGCCGCGCCAGCCACCGAGGCTCCGGCTAACGTCGCGGCAGCCACGCCGCCAAGCGACGTGCCCGAAATCGTGTCGCCCAAGCTCGAACATGCCGACAGCGCGGTCATCATTCGGCGCAACGACACACTGTGGCGGATCTCACGGCGCGTCTATGGTCACGGCGTGCGCTACTCCACCATATACCTCGCCAACCAGGACCAGATCAGGAATCCGAACCGCATCTGGCCGGGGCAGGTGTTCAAGGTTCCGGAAAAGTCGAAGGAAGGCGAAGCCGCCGACCTCAAGGCAATGGGCGAGCAGGCGACGACCGCACCGATGAAGACGGAATAGGGATAGACCGGCAATTCCGGCGATCTACCCATCGGCCTAGCTTGCCCTGTCATCGTTCATCGTCTATCGCCGATGAACGATGACAGAATGCGTTCCCTTACCAGATCATGCCGCCTCGGCACTGCCTGGCTGCATGCCGGACAGCCGCGCTGTCGCGGCGCGGTTCGCAGCACTTTCGCATCCGGCGCGGATCGAGATACTGAGGCATCTGTCGGCCAGCAATTCCTGCTGCTGCCGTGAGGTCGTCGACCGTTTCGCTCTGGCCCAGTCGACGATCTCCCAGCATCTGAAAATATTGGTCGAGGCGGGCCTCGTCCGGTTTGAGCCCGACCGTCAGCGATCGCGCTATGCGGTCGATCGCGCGGCACTTGCCGACGTATCGGCATCGCTGGGCGCGCTCATCAATTCCTGCTGCTCCGGCCGCTGACCCTCTCACCCAAAAGGCAAGAAAAGTGGCCGAAAAAACCGTCTCCTCCGACACCTCGACACTCACGACACTGCGCAATCTCTGGCCCTATATGTGGCCGGCCGACCGCGCCGATCTCAGGGCGCGGGTGACCTGGGCGACGCTGCTGCTGGTCGTCGCCAAGGTGACGCTGGTCGCCGGTCCCTATTTCTTCAAATGGGCGACCGATGCGCTGGCGGGCGGCTTCAAAACGCCACCGCCGCTGCCATCGTTCATGCTTGCCCCGGTGATGCTGGTCATTGCCTACAATGTGCTGAGGCTCGTCCAGCTCGGCTTCAACCAGCTGCGCGATGCGCTGTTTGCCCGGGTCGGCCAGCATGCGGTTCGCCAGCTTGCCTTCCGCACCTTCGTGCACATGCATCAGCTGTCGCTGCGCTTCCACCTGGAGCGCCGCACCGGCGGCCTGTCGCGCATCATCGAGCGCGGCACCAAGGGCATCGAAACGATCGTCCGCTTCATCATGCTCAACACCGCGCCGACGATCCTCGAATTCGCGCTGACCGCGGGCATATTCGGTTTCACCTATGGCTGGAAATATGTGGCCGTGGTGGCGGTCACCGTCTGCCTCTACGTCTGGTTCACGGTCAAGGCCAGCGATTGGCGCATCTCGATCCGCCGCGACATGAACGACAGCGACACCGACGCCAACACCAAGGCGATCGACTCGCTGCTCAACTTCGAGACGGTCAAGTATTTCACCAATGAGCGCATGGAGGCCGAGCGCTTTGACCGCTCGATGGCGCGTTACGAGATCGCCGCAACCAAGACATGGACCTCGCTCGGCTGGCTAAACTTCGGCCAGGGCTTCATCTTCGGCGTCGGCACGGTCGTCGTCATGTGCATGTCGGCGCTGGAGGTGCAGGCCGGCACCCAGAGCGTCGGCGATTTCGTTTTCATCAATGCCATGCTGGTACAGCTCTCCGTGCCGCTCAACTTTATCGGCTTCATCTATCGCGAAATCCGCCAGGGCCTCACCGACATCGAGCACATGTTCGACCTCCTCGACGTGCCGCAGGAGATCGTCGACAAGCCCAACGCCAAGCCGTTGGCCGTCAGCGCCGGCAAGGTCGAGTTCCGCGACGTCCACTTTTCCTATGATCCGAACCGCAAGATCCTGAAGGGCGTCTCCTTCGAGGTGCCGGCCGGCAAGACCGTTGCCATTGTCGGGCCGTCGGGCGCGGGCAAGTCGACCATCTCGCGGTTGCTGTTCCGCTTCTACGACGTGCAGGGTGGCCAGGTTCTGATCGACGGCCAGGACGTGAGGGATGTCACACAGGACAGCCTGCGCGCGGTGCTCGGCATGGTGCCGCAGGACACGGTGCTGTTCAACGACACCATCGCCTACAACATCCGCTACGGCCGTGTCGGCGCCGGCGAGGAGGAGGTGCGCAAGGCCGCCGAACTCGCCCAGATCGGGCCGTTCATCGAGAAGCTGCCCGACGGCTATAAGTCGATGGTTGGCGAGCGCGGGCTGAAACTTTCCGGCGGCGAGAAGCAGCGCGTGGCGATCGCCCGCACCATCCTGAAGGCACCGCCGATCCTGATGCTCGACGAAGCGACCTCCGCACTGGACAGTCATACAGAACAGGAGATCCAGGCCGCGCTCGACCTCGTCAGCAAGGGCCGCACCACCATCGTCATCGCCCACCGCCTGTCGACGGTGATTGCCGCCGACGAGATCATCGTGCTGAAGGACGGCCAGATCGCCGAGCGCGGCACTCATGTCGAGCTGATGCGAAAGCACGGCCTCTATGCCTCGATGTGGGACCGCCAGCGCGAGGCGACCGAAGCCGAGGAGCGGCTGCGCATTGCCCGCGAAAGCGACGAACTGGGTGTCGTCGTACGCCGGCGCACATCGGAGATGTCGTAGCTCAAAAAAGCTCTTGACCTCAACTTAGGTTGAGATTGTAGACCGTCGCCCGAGAGCCGCAAAACAGCATCGTCGAGGACGGAATCAAATGGATATGAGCTTTACGAATCAGGATGTTAACGGCGGCAGCGTGTTCAGGGTCGACAAGTTCGTGGTGCCCGCCAATGCCCGCGATGAAATCCTCACAAAGGTGAAGATGACGCATGAGTTGCTGCGTCTGCAGCAAGGCTTCGTCCAGGACTTTCTGCTCGAGCAATTCTCCGGACCGGGCGAATTCAACCTGGTCACCATCGTCGAATGGGAAAGCCAGGCTGCCGTCGACAATGTGGTACCGATCGTCAAGGCTGCTCACGAGCGCATCGCCTTCAACCCGCAGGAGACGATCGCCCGGCTCGGAGTGCGAGCTGATATCGCCAATTATCAGCGCGTGCCGGGACTCTAGCCAGGCCACCCCACACCCGGTGCCGGCGCTTCAATGCCGAGCACCTGGCCGGTGCGGGCCTCGCTTGTCATATGCTCGAAGCCGCGCCACTCGGCGGCGGTGATGAACAGCGTTTTCCGGTCCGCAGCGCCCAGCATGCAGGCAAAGCAGCCGCGATCGGCGGTGACGGTCTGCAAGACGTCACCGCCTTCGCGCACCCGCACGCAATGCTTGTTGGGAACGTCGGCATACCAGACCGCCCCGTCCGCATCGAGGCAGATGCCGTCGGGATATCCGTCGAGATCGGCCCAGGTGCGTCTGTTGGACAAGGAACCGTCGGCGGCAATGTCAAACGCGCTCAGCCGGTTGGCATGGGATTCGGCAATGATCAGCGTCTTGTTGTCCGGGGTCACCGCCATGCCGTTCGCAAAGGCGATAGTGTCCGCCACTTGCCTGACCGCGCCATCCGGTGTGACCAGCACGATGGTGCCGGGACCGAAATGCTGGCCGGCCGCCGGCGCCGGCCCGCCGCCATTGACGTAGATGTTGCCGCGCCCGTCGACGACGATCTCATTCCACGGGCTTTTCGACAGGCCGCGCAGGTCGGCGTGGATGACGAGCGAGCCATCGGCTTCCTGCCGCAACAGCAGGCCCTCGCGGCCTGAGACAACCAGCAGACGACCATCCGGCAGCCAGTCGATTGAGTAGGGCAGGACAGCCGGAATCGTGAGCATGATCTTGCGGCTGCCGCCGGCATCGACGGCGATGATCTCGCCGGTGCCCCAATTGCAGACCCACAGGCGTCCGTCATGCCAGCGTGGCGATTCCCCGAAGGCGAGACCTTCCATGACGATGTACGGTTTGTCGCCGGACGATATTCGCATGATCAGGAGCCTCCGTTGCGCGCGTCATCGGCCCTTGCGATGAAGCGCTTCCCACCAAGGACGGGCGAGATGAGAGTCTCCCGACAGCGGACCGCTGTATTTTCGCGCAGGAAGAACGCCGCATCGGTGTGACGTTGACGCCACAGGTGCCGGTCTGCGCAAGGGCGGCGTCGGCGCAGATAGGTTTTTCGGCCATTCTGGCTGCCTTGGCGCAGTCAAGGGATGGCTTTTGACGGCACGACAGGCATGCGACCCGGTATCCATTTCACGACACACGGAGCGCCCGGCTATCCGCGGTCACAGGCCCGCCCTTGCCCGTTCATCCGCGCCGGCGATTGTCGCGTTGCGGGCAGGGGGTGTTTCGGCTATTGAGGCCGGACCTGAAACAGGGACCGCCCCCAGCCCATGAGCCTTGTCGACACGGTCAAGAACGCGTTCGTACCGATCCATCGCGAAGGCTATCCCTTCATCGCGGCGTTTGGCGCGGCGACGCTGTTCCTCGGCTATTTCTCCTCGATCCTGTTCTGGATCGGCCTGATCCTGACCGCCTGGTGCGTCTATTTCTTCCGTGACCCCGAGCGCGTCACGCCTGTTGACGATCGCCTGGTGGTAAGCCCCGCCGATGGCATCGTCTCGGCGGTCGGGCCGGCCGTGCCACCGCGCGAGCTTGGCCTCGGCAATGTCGAGATGACCCGCATCTCCGTGTTCATGAACGTCTTTTCCTGTCACGTGAACCGCTCTCCGGTGCGCGGCCGCATCGCCAGGATCGAACACCGGCCGGGAAAATTCCTCAATGCCGAGCTGGACAAGGCGAGCACGGAAAACGAGCGCAACGGCCTCGTCATCGAGAGCCCCAACGGCACGGTGGCGGCAGTCCAGATCGCCGGCCTGGTGGCGCGCCGCATTGTCTGCTGGACCGAGGCCGGCGCTTCGATCGGCACCGGCGAGCGTTTCGGCCTGATCCGTTTCGGCTCGCGCGTCGACGTGTTCCTGCCCTTGACCGCCACGCCGCGCGTCGCCGTTGGCCAGACGGCGGTCGGCGGCGAAACCGTGCTCGCCGAATTCGGCGGTGTCGCCGGCACGCCCCTCGTGCGGATTTCCTGACGGTGGGCACGCAATATAAGAAATTCGAGGCCCATGCCAGCGGCGGTCCGCGCATCCGCGAGATCCCCATGCGCATGGTGCTGCCCAATCTGGTCACCGTGCTTGCCATCTGCGCCGGCCTGTCCGGCATCCGCTTCGGCTTCGAGGGGCGTTTCGAGCCGGCGGTGGTGATGGTGCTGCTGGCCGCTTTTCTCGACGGCATTGACGGCCGCCTGGCGCGGATGCTGAAGGCGACCTCCAAATTCGGCGCGCAGATGGATTCCCTGGCCGACATCGTCAATTTCGGCGTTGCGCCGGCACTGGTGCTCTATGCCTTCCTGCTCGACCGCGCCGGCTCGCCAGGCTGGATCGCGGCACTGCTGTTTGCGATCGCTTGCGGGCTGCGGCTGGCGCGTTTCAACGTGCTCGACGACGAGAACGCCGACCGCCCGATATGGCAGACCGAATATTTCGTCGGTGTGCCGGCGCCGGCAGGCGCCGTTCTGGTGATGCTGCCGCTCTATCTCTATTTCCTGCGGCTTGGGGTGGAGCCCAGCCGGCCGGCCGCCTTCGTCGCCACCGGCTTCACCATCCTGGTGGCCTTCCTGCTGGTCAGCCGCTTGCCAGTCTATTCAGGCAAGAGCATCAAGATCCCCGGCGACAGGGTGCTGCCGGTCATCCTCGCCGTCGTCCTCTACATTCTCTTGCTGATGACCTATCCCTGGTACACGCTGACGGCATCGGTCGCGGGCTACCTGATCTTTCTCCCATTCAGCGTGCGCGCCTACTCCAAGCGGGCCAAGCTGGAAGGCGAGAAAGTGCCGCCTTCGGACATAGGTTAGAAAGTCGGCCGAAGTCCTTGATCCGACTCAGGCCGCCACGCCAAGCCCGAGCCGGTCGATCGCCAGCTTTCTCGTCGACACATAGTCGGTCTTGCCGGAACCGAGCACCGGGATCTCCTCGACCTTGACGATGTCGTTAGGCACCATCAGTTCGGCCGCTCCGGCCTTTTTGCCGAACTGACGCAACTCCTCGGCGCTGGCATCGTCGGCGGTGGTGACCAGCACGATGCGCTCGCCCCGCCTCTTGTCCGGCACCGCCACCGCCGCATGGCGTTCTTCCGGCCAAAGCGACTGCACCAGCATCTCGACCGCACCCAGCGACACCATCTCGCCAGCGATCTTGGCGAAGCGCTTGGCGCGGCCGCGAATGCTGATGAAGCCTTCGCGGTCGACGGCGACGATATCGCCCGTGTCGTGCCAGCCGGTCAGCGGCTGGAGCTCGCCGGGGCGGTCCGCGGTCATGTAGCCCATCATCATGTTCGGCCCGTCGAGCCACAACTGGCCGGCATCGTTGATGCCTTCGACTGGCTCCAGTTTCATGCGAATGGCCGGCAGAAGCCGGCCGACCGTGCCGTCGCGGCCGTGGATCGCGGTGTTGACGGCAACCACGGGCGCCGCCTCGGTCAGTCCGAAGCCCTCGATGATCTCGGCCTGGAAGCGTTCGCGATAAACGCGGCGGGTATCCGGCTTCACCGCCTCGGCGCCGGCGACGACGAAGCGCAGACTGGAGAAATCCCCGTCCTTGGCGGTGCGCGCATAGTTGGCGAGGAACGTGTCGGTGCCGAACATGATGGTCGGTTTTACCTTGCGCGCGATCTCGGGGATGAGCTTGTAGTGGAGAGGCGAGGGATAGAGGAACAGCTTTACCCCGGTGACCAGTGGCAGGATGGTGCCGCCCGTCAGGCCGAACGAATGGAACACCGGCAACACGTTGAGCAGGATGTCCGCCGGCGAAATGGTGATCCGCGCCTCGGCCTGCATGGCATTGGCGAGGAGATTCTTTTGCGACAGAACAACGGCCTTCGGCGTGCCTTCGGAGCCCGAGGTGAACAGGATCACGCCGGGCTTTGCCGCGTCCTGTCGCTGCAGCGGCAGGCGCCACAGCAAGGCGGCTGCAAGCTTGTCCAGCGTGGTGACGCTTTCGCGTACATCTTCCAGCCACAGCAGCCTGGCGCCGCCCTTCTCGACCGCGGCGACGATATCGGCGAGATCGGCCTTCTCGACGAAGGCACGCGAAGAGACAACGGTGCGGATGACGGCGGTGCGGACAGCCGCGGTGACGCTTGCCGGCCCGGCCGTGTAGTTGATCATCGCCGCCACACGGCCCGCCGAGAGCAGGCCGACGAGCGACAGCACGACGCCGTTGGCGTTGGGCAGCATCACCCCCACAGCTTCGCCCGGCGCCGTCACCGCCTCGAAGCGCCTGCCCAGCACCCGCGCGCCGATGAACATCTTGCGGTAGCTCAGCGCCCCGGAAATGACGTCCTCGATGATCGCATGCGAAGCGCCGATCCTGGTTGCGGCGTCGCGCATGGCAAGGAACAGGCCGCGGTCGAGGTCGGTGCCAAAAAGCCGGGCCTCCGCGACGCGGTCGAACAGCGCATTGGTGTTGGAAGCCTGGTCCGGATTGCGCGCCACCAGTTCGGCGATCGTCATCGGCTCCAGGACACTGACCGACAGCCGTGGAAACCAGTGACGCGGTGCCTTGTCCGCCGGCGTCAGCGACACCGGCAGGTTGCGGGCGCCGGCGACGAAGATCGGCACGATGCGGGCGTCGGCCTGCATGGCGATGCGGGTGACGGCGCGGAACAGCCGAAACGTCTTGACGTCGGGCTCGACCGCGTCCGGCAGATAGACGGCCAGCCGGCCCTTGCCCTTCAGCACGCGCACCAGCCGGCGGCTGACGAAGACATGTTCGGCGTTGAAGGCAATGGTGCGGCCGAGTTCGCGCCATGGTTCGAGCCAAGGCGAACGCGCCGAGACCTCGTCGAGTATATGCAGCGTGTCTTCGGGCAGCAGCGACAGCATCAGCGCCGGCTCGAAGCGCGACTGGTGCGAGATGACATAGATGACCGGCACCTGCGCCTTGCGAGCGATCTTGATGCGATTGTCGCTGATCCGGTAGGCGAGCTTGAACGGTGCGTAGAGCAGCGCTTGGGTGAAGCGCAGGCCGAGGCGGAATTTTTCCACCACGCCGATCAGCAACCAGGCCACAACCAGACCCGCAAGCAGCGCCAGTGTCAGGATCATGCCGCGTCTCTCCCAACGATTTTGTCATTGCGGCTCTTGTGCGGCCGCTTCGGGGGCAGAGCCTAGCGGAAGTCGAGGCAAGGTCAATGCGGAAGGGCGCCCTCACGCCGCGTTCAGCCGCCCGCTGATGAAACGGAACTCCTGCGTCTTGCCGCCGTAGCCATAGGCCGCTGCCGGAACCTCATGCACGAAAGCATAGCTCTCCTGGTGCACGCCGCCTAGCAGGCGGCCAAAGGCATCGAAGATCGCCTTGAGATAGGCCTCCAGTTCGAGCTTTGTGTTGGTGCCGTCGACCACCTTGATGTCGAGCCAGAATGTGTTGGTGCCGTGCTCGGCGAGCGACTTGCCGCCGGCGAACCAGTGCTGCGGATCGAGATAGGACACGGCAACTGCGGTGATCGTCGGATCCTTGCGCAGATGCGTGGCGGTGATCTCGGTTATTTCCCTGGCGATGCTGGCCGACAGGGTGGCGTCGGGCTTGCCGGTGACGCTGACATTGATGATGGGCATTTTGCTCTCCTTGGTTTTTAGCGGCGTGGGCGCCGTTGAAGACCATGCCATCATCTTTTGATCGAAAAAACTGAATTGTTTTTAACTGATGATTTGATAAAATCGAATTATGGAAACGCTTGATCCCGACCTGCTCAGAACCTTCCTTGCTTTCGTCGACAGCGGTTCGCTGGCGCAGGCGGCGGCCAATGTCGGCCGCTCACCCTCGGCGGTGACGGCGCAGATGCAGCGCTTGGAAGAGATCGTCGGTGAGCCGGTTCTGGCGCCGCACGGCAGGGGGCGCGGCCTGACGCCGGCAGGCGAGGATCTTGTCGGGCACGCCAGGCGTATTCTTGCCGTGCATCGCCAGGCCTGGCTGGCGCTGAAGGGCGCGCGCGCTGCCGGGCGCGTCGCCATCGGCACGACGCAGGATTTCGCCGATAGCGGCCTGCCGGACCTGCTGCGTGCCTTCGCCTCCAGCCATCCCCGCGTCAGGATCGAATTGCGTGTCGGCCGCTCCGCCGAACTGGCGCACGCGTTACAAGCTGGCAGCCTCGATCTGGCGATCGTCATGCGCCAGGCTGCCGTGCCGGACGAGGTCGGCGTGTTGCGCGAGCCGATGACATGGCTGTGTTCGAACAAGGGACTGGCCTCGCGGCAGGAAGAATTGCCGCTGGCGCTGCTCGACCCCTATTGCGGGTTTCGCGAGGCGGCGCTCGCCGCGCTCGACGCCGCCGGCCGCCGCTATCGCATCGCTGCCGGCAGCGCCAGCCTGGCCGGGCTGCGCACCGCGGTAAATGCCGGTGTTGCGCTGACCTTGCGAACCCCGCGCTTTGCCCATTCCGGCATCGTCGAAGCGCCCCACGAACTTGGCTTGCCGCCGGTTCCGATGGCTGAGTTCGCGATCCGCCTGCGCGCCGGTGCCGATGCGCCCGCGGGCGATCTGGCGACGCTGCTCGGCGGTAGCCTCGCTTTGTCCGGATCGCTTGGTTGATTGACGAGGCGCGAAGTTCCGTCGCCGGTCTATTGGCTGGAAAGCCGACTTGTGGTCGACCCGTCTGTTGCAAAGCAAAAGCTGTCGCAAAGAAAAAGCCGACCTTGCGGTCGGCTTGGAGTAGGACGGGCCGAGGGGTTTGGGGGACTTGGGGGGGTGGCCCGTCGCACTAATAATGTCCGGGCACGGTGATGGTTCCGTGACTTCCGAAAATTTTTAAGAAATATTTGAAGACGCCTGTCGCGAGCGTGCCTTCAGCCAGTCGCGGCCGGCATGGGCGAAGACGGCGCCGAGCACGATGGCACCGCCGACCATGCTGGCCAGCGGCGGGATTTCGGCCAGGAACAGAAATGCAAACAGGATCGCGAACGGCACTTCCGCCGAACCGAGCAGGCCCGATTCAGGCGCCGGGATCAGCCGCGAGCCTTCCGTCCACAGAATGGAAGCCAGTGCGAAGGACGCGCCGAAGGTGGCAAGCAGGATAGCGTCCCTTGATGAGACCGCCAGGGGATCGGTGACGAACCATCCGAGTATGAACAGCAGGAAGGCCGAAACCGCGCCGGCCCACACAACGGGCGTGTCACGGAACGCGCGAACCATGATCATGTACAGCGCGCTGCCGGCCGTCATCAGCAGCGCTAGCCCGTCGCCGAACAAATTGCCGGTGGCAAAACCCGACCACACCATGATGGCGACCCCGCACAGCGACACCGCCGCCGCCACCATCGTCTGCAGCCGGAAAGGTTCGCGCACCAGCATCCAGGCCAGTACGGCGGCAATGAAGGGCGACGTCGCGTAGATGACCGCGACATTGGCGACGAAAGTGAACTTGAAAGCGGAAATGAAGGCGATGCTGGCCAGTGCGCCTTCGACGGCCAGCAGCCAGCCGCGCCAGCCAAGCCGCAGCGGTTCACGGTTGCCGGCACGGCGGCGGCGCCACAATACGTAGAGGCTGATCAGGATCGCGCCGACAAAGCCGCGCCAGCAGGTGATCGTCAGCGGATCGGCATGGATCGACTTGGTCAGAACGCCGGTCAGCCCGAATACAGCCGCCGAGGATGATACCAGCAGGATACCCAGCGTGCGTTCGGCGGTTTCCGCGGTGGCCGTGATCTCAGTCATGCCGGCAGCCTACCTTGCCTCGTCCTGACATCGTCGTGTCGGGAGTAATGACCATCCACGTCAAAGCCGCTTGCGGAAATGTTCGCCGCCGACGATCAGCAGGCCGGCGGTGACGATAAGGGCGGCACCCAGGAACACTTCGCGGCGCGGCACGTCGCCCCAGATCGCGAAGCCGAGGGCGAACGCCCACAACAGCGAGGTGTACTCGAGCGGCGCCAGGATCGATGCCGGCGTGCGCTTCATGCCTTCGAAGAGAAGGTATTGCGCCAGGCCGCCGAGCGCACCGACGCTGGCAAGAAGCAGCAATTGTGCCGGATCCGGCGTATGCCACCACGACAGCGCCGGCACCGCCGAAAAAACCAGGAAATAGAAATTGTTGAGGAGGAGCTGGATCGTCGAGCGCTCGGCAAGCGCCGTCTTGCGCAGAAGCACGATGGCGATGCCCCAAAGGCAGGCCGCCGTCAGTACCAGCAACACGGGCACGGACAGGCCAAGATGGGCGGGATCGCAGGCGACAAAGACGCCGGCAAAGCCGATCAGAACCGCCAGCCAGCGCAGAACGGGCACCTTTTCGCCGAGCAGGACCACCGATAGCACGGTGACGATGATCGGAGCCGCGTAATAGACGGTGGTCAGTTCGGCGAGTTGCAGGCTGCGGGCGGCATTGTAGTAACAGAGCCAGGCGGCGAGCGTGAAGGCGCTGCGCACCAGCATCGGCCGCACGATCGGCGAGCGCACCGTGTCGGCGAACAGCGGCCGCCCGCCGATCACCGCGCAGGCGCCAAGAATGGTGATGCTGCGGAAGAACATGATCTGCCAGACGGTCATGCCGGTGACCAGCAGTTTGATCGAGGCGTCCTGCGTCGAAAACAGCAAATAGGCGGCGCCCGTCAGCAGGATTCCGGCGAAGACCCTTTCGCGTGTATCGAGAATGGCGATATCGGCCATAAGGCGTGCGCCTGCTTGAGTGAAGGCGGCCCCAGCCCCCGGCGGCTCCGCACCTGCCAGCTATACGGGCGAAATCCCGCACGGCGCTGCTCCAGCACCGCGCTTGCTTTTGGGGCAGGCGGCAATGGCGCGAAATGCAAGCTTGTCCCGGATGCGGCTTCTGGCGCGGCAGGGTCGATTGGTTTAGCATCATCTTATAAAGCCGGAGACGAAGGCAGGCGCGCAGAACGCCGAGGGACGGACATCGAATTGGCGCTCAGCTCATGCCAGATGTAGCTTGTGCGGGCGCGGCGTGACGGGCCGCTTCTGCCAGAGCGGATATTGCGGGGAGAAGGCCGATGCAGAAACTGCAGTCGCAAGGCGTCCATCACATCACGCTGGTCGGTGCCGGTCGCCAGACCTCGATCGATTTCTGGGAAGGTGTGCTGGGCATGCCTTTCATCTTCGAGCAGCCCAACCTCGACAAGCCGAGCGAAAGCCATCTTTATTTCGATCCGGGCGACGGCCGGCTGATCACCATCTTCACCGACGAGACCCGCACGGCCGTGCAGCGCCGCACCCCGACCGACCCGGGCTGCGTGCATCACATCGCCTTTTCGGTGTCCCGCGTCACTTTCCTGCAGGCGGTCGCCCGGCTCGACGAGCGCGCCATCAAGCACAGTGGCATCAAGGATCGCGGTTTCATGGATTCAATCTATTTCGAGGATCCGCTCGGCCTTCTGATCGAGCTTGCCTCTTATCGTTTCGAGCCGCCTGCAGGCTTCACCCATGCCGATGTGCTGATGGAGGCGCATAAGCTTCGCGTCACGCGTGGCGACTACAACATCGCCGAGGTGCATCTGGCTGATGCGATCCAGGCGCTGGTGGAACACGCGCGCGCGACATTGTCGGCGGACCGGGCGCCCAAAAATCCGTACTGAAGGCTGAACAGGCAAGGGAGGAACACGTGGCAAAAGCAGTGACGAAAAGCGTAGGGAAACCGGCCGCCAAACCAGCGGCAAAAGCGACCGCGAAGCCGGCAGCAAAAGCTGCGACCAAGACGGCGCCAAAGGCCGCCAGCAAGACCGCGGCCAAGGCCAAGGCGAAACCGGCAAGGAAATCGGCGCTGACCATCAGCATGCTGAAGCCGAGCGTCAACAACATGACCGTTCGCGTCTTTGCCCGCGCCGCCGGGCTCGACCATGCGGAGACCGATGCGTGGGGGCACACGCGCTCGCCCGAATACATGGCGCGTAATCCGGCCCACCTGACGCCGATGATCGAGGACAAGGGCCTGCCGCGCGGCGTGCTGTGGGAGAGCTGCGCCATCATGCAATATCTTTCCAACAAGCATGGGCTGGAGAAATTCTACCCCAAGGCGCCAGCCAAGCGGGCGATGATAGACAGCGCCATGTTCTATCTGATCGGCACGCTTTATCCCTATGTCGCGCGCGCCACCTATCCGGCGCTCGGCTTCCCGCAATATGCCGGCGAAGTCGGTCACAGCGATGCCCACCCGGATAGGAAATCGGAGGCGCAGAAGGCCGCGGTCGCCGCCATTGCCGAGCCTCTCGAGGTCTTCCACTCCTTCTTCCGCGACGGCAAGCCGTTCATCGGCGGCAAGAACCCGTCGATCGCCGACATCCGTCTTGCGGCAACGCTCGAATTCCTCGCCGTCATCGACTACGCCCTGCCCAAATGGGCGAAGGAATACATGGCTGCGATGGAGAAGAAGCTCGGCAAGGCCTATGCTGGTCCGGCCGGCGACGTGCGCGGTTACATCGCCCATGTGAGGTCGCAGGCCAAGGCGTGAGTCCAACCAGTCGATGGGGCGATGAGCTGCGGAAGCGGCCACGGGGTTGATCTCACCGGCGACGTCGCGTTCCCCGCCAGCTTGAAGTTGGCGGGGCTTGCTTTAGTCTGGGCGCGGATGCAGTCGATTTTTTCTCTCGACCGGCTTGAACGCTGGAGTGGTGGCGTGGCCGCCGCGGCCTTGGCGGCAACGCCCGAAGACTTGTCGGCCCGCTTCAGCGCGGCGGCGAGGGTGCTGCTTGGCTCGGATCGTGTCTATGTTGGCTTCTATCGTCGCGACATAACATCCCTGACCATCGACGATGCCGGACCCGATCGCTGGAACCGGGACTATGATGCGCGCGTCTATCGCCAGGATCCGTTCTTTCAGAGGTTCGCCAGCACCAGCCAGGATTTCCTGCTGCCGTTGTCGGCTCTCAGCCAATGCGATTTCCAGCGCACGCCGTATTACCGCGAATTCTACGGGCCCTCCGGCAGCTTCGATGAAATAACCGGCGTGTTCAACCTCGACGGACTGACCGCCGGCTATGTAACCTTTCTTCGCCGGGAAGGCGCACCGCGTTTTGGCGAGCAGGATCTGGCCGTGGCCGGCGCGGCGAGCAGCGCGACAAAGCTCATTCTGCAAAGGCTGCTTCATTTGTGCCGTCTTCGCGACAAGGGTTCCGCAATCGAAGCCGCGGGGTCGCAACTCAGCGCCCGGGAAAGGCAGATCGCGCGGCTCCTGGTCGGGGGCGGCAGCGCCAAGACGATTTCACGAAACCTGTCGATTTCACCCGGCACCGTGCGCAACCACATCAAGCAGGTCTACCGCAAGCTCGGTGTGCACTCCCAGGTCGAGCTGTTGGCCATAGGCTGGAAGGCCTCGCCCAACTGATGGTTCGCCATCTTCACTGTCCCGTCACGACGCGTGTCCACATGCGGTTTTGCAGCCGCAGCAGCTTTGCGTCGTTGTTTTCGACCACGAACAACTTGGCCTTTACATCGTCGGATGGGAAAACGCCGGGATCCTTTGCGACGGCCTGATCCATCAGTGGCAGGGATTCCGGGATCGCATTGGCATAGGAAACATAACTGGAATTGGCCGCTGCGATATCGGGCCGCAAGTTGAAATCGATCCAGGCTTGGGCATTCTCCGGATGCGGCGCATCCTTCGGCACGGCCATCGTATCGAAGTTTATCAGCGTGCCTTCCCTTGGAATGGAATATGCAATCTCCAGCTTCTTCGCGGATTCCGCCGCACGGGTCTTGGCCTGCAATATGTCGCCCGACCAGCCCAGCACGACACAGATGTCGCCATTCGCCAGGTCGTTGATGTATTTCGACGAGTGGAAGTAACGGATATAGGGACGCACCTTGCCCATCAGCTCTTCGACCTTGGCGAGGTCGTCCGGACTGATCGACCTGGGATCGATGTGGAGATAGTTCATAGCCATAGGAATGATCTCCGCCGGAGCATCGATCATGGCGACGCCGCAATCGGAGAATTTCTTGACGACGTCGACGTCGAAGACCATGGCGAAGGAACCTGTCGGCGCATACGGCATCCGTTGCTTGACGGCAGCGACATTGTAGCCGATCCCGTCTGTGACGGCCATGTAAGGCACGGCGTACAGGTTCTGCGGATCCGCGCCCGCGATCAGCGACAAGGCTTGCGGATCGATTTTCGAATGGTTTGAAAGCTTCGATCTGTCGAGCCGCAGGAAAGCGCCTGCCTTCACCTGGTTCTTCAGGAACGGAAAGGCCGAGGGATAGACCACGTCATATCCCGAGCCGCCGGTGAGCAGTTTCGTCTCAAGGACCTCGTTGCCGTCATAGACATCGTAGCGGACCTTGATGCCCGTCTCCTTCTCGAATCTCTCAACCGTGTCCGGGGCGATGTAGTCGGACCAGTTGTAGACGTTGACCACCTTCTCATCGTCCGCCCGGGCGACGCCGAGACTGATGCCGCAGGCAAGCGCGGCGGTCAGGATTGGGAAGAGCAGAGCGCGCATGGGTATCTCCTTTTGCCTGGCGGGCCGATGCGGCGCACCGTTCTGATTTCACTTCGGCACGCTTGCCGCTCAACGCCGGTGGGGCGCATAAACGGGTAACGTGATACAGGCGACATTGCCGCCTCCGAGCAGAATTTCGCGGGAGTTCTCGATGCCGACGAGCTTGTGATCGGGAAACAGCGTGGCCAGCTGTTGCTTTGCCTTCCCGTCGAGATCGCAGCCGAATTCCGGCACGACCACGACGCTGTTGCCCGGATAATAGTTGATGTAACTCGCCGCGATCCGGTTGCCGGTCGGCCGTGCCCAGGTCGAATCGACCCGGTCCACGCTCTCGCTTTCTTCCATCGTCATCTCGATCGGCAGGGGATGGTGCAGCCGATGAACCTCCAGGCGACGGCCACGCGCGTCGCGGGCCGAGCGCAGCACCTCTTCGGCTTCGCGTACGATCTCATATTGCGGATCGTCCCGCTCGTCGGTCCAGCTCAGCGCCACAACGCCCGGACGAACGAAGCAGCAGAGGTCGTCGACATGGCCATCCGTCTCGTCGAAAGCAAAACCGCGCGGCAGCCAGATGATTTTGTCGACGCTGAGATAGTCGCCAAGCTGTTGTTCCACCTTCGCCTTTCCGAGATGGGCATTACGGTTGCGATTGAGCAGGCACTGCTCGGTTGTGATGAGCGTGCCTTGGCCGTCGCATTGCAGCCCGCCGCCCTCGGCGATCAGCGGTGCGCGATAACGGTCCATCCTCTCGATCTCGAGGACCTTTTGCGCCACGAGGTCGTCGAGATCCCAAGGCGAGTAGAGGCCGCCGTCGAAACCGCCATAAGCGTTGAAGATCCAATCGACGCCGCGCACTTCGCCTCGATCATTGACGACGAAATTGGGGCCACTGTCGCGCAGCCAGGAATCATTGGTGGACATTTCCACGACGCGCACATGGCTGGGCAATCGCGCTCTTGCGTTCTGCCACTGGCGGCTGGACGCCGCCACCGTCACCGGCTCGCTTTGCGCGATCGCCGCAGCGACATTGGCGAACAGCCTCTGCGCGGGCTTGGCGCCCAGCCGCCAGGTGTCCGGCCGTTCTGGCCAGATCAGCCAACAGCCCGATTTGGGCTCGAATTCGCCAGGGGCGCGAAACCCATCCTGCCTCGGTGTGGTCGAGAGCGTATGTGACATTGTGGGACCACCGGGAAATGGAATGACGAAACCTCGCCCGATCAGACGGTTTTGGGACCTTGTCCGTCAATGTCCCATTTGGGACAGCTTGATCACTGCACCGGCCACCGGTCCTGCATCGGCGCCGGCCTTGGTTGCCCGGAGACTCGATGTCCCGTTGTCTACTGGGTTGCCTGGTAAACCTCTGAAGCGGCCTGCTTCAGCGCGCGCCGTCCGTCCGGTTCGAGATACATCATGTGCCCACCTTCAACGACGTCGAGGCGGATCTGCCTGGCGCCGGCGAGCGACGGGATCTGGCTGACCAGATAACGCGACGCCAGATAGGGAGTGACGAGATCGGTGTAGCCGTTGACGATGACGACGCCCAGCGCGGGATTCAAGGACCGCGCCCGTTGCAGGTCATCCATCACGCCGGCATAGCCCTGGCGCGAGGCGCTCGTCCCATAGTCCCAGTTGTGGCTGATATCGCCGTTCAGCAAGCGGTAGCTGACATCGGTGCGAAAGTTCAGCTCGTCGCGCGCGTAAGCGACAAAGGCCGAGGTCAGCGCCGGCACGCTACGGTCCAGCACCGGATCGGGGCCAGCGATACGGGCGCTCTGGGGAGCGATGTCCGCCGTCGCGATCATGCCGTCATAGGGGCTGAGCACCTTGCCCGTGGCACGGCCAAACTCCCTTGCGAAGAGCGAGGTCGGGACGCGCGCGAAGTTGCGGTGAACGAGGTCGAGCGGCAGGCCGGTGATCTCGGCCACGCGGTCGCCCGCCAGCCGTCCGCCTTGCTCCAGCCCACTGGTGAGCGCACTGAGGTACTCGCCAAGTGCATAATGCTCGACCTCGGCGAGCTTTTTCCGCAATGTGTCGCCGTTGACACCTTCACTGCGCAGGCGAACCGCGGCGAGGGAGGGTAGTTCGAGAGCCCAATGCAGCGGCTCGAATTCGTCGGGCTGCACCAGGGTGAATTCCAGCGCCGGCGAGATCAGCACGATGCCGCTCGGGCTGATGCCGATATCTTCCTGCAGCGTCCTGGCAAGCAGTGCCGCCCGGAACCCGCCATAGCTCTCACCGGCGAGGAACAGCGGAGATCCCATGCGGCCGTTTTGGGCGAGATAGAGCCTGATGAAGGCGCCGATCGAACTGGCGTCCTGGCTGACGCCCCAGAAGTCGTGCGTATCGTGGCCGGGCGCCTCGCGGCTGTAGCCGGTTCCCACCGGGTCGACGAAGACGAGGTCGGTCATGTCGAGCCAACTGTCGGGATTGTCGATGAGCTTTTGCGGCGAGGGGAGGAATTCCCCGCCGGCTCCGGTGGCCACGATGCGCGGTCCGAGCGCGCCGAGATGCAGATAGGCTGAAGCGGCGCCCGGGCCGCCGTTGAACACGAAGGTGATCGGCCGCGGTGCTTCCGTCGCCACGCTCTCCCGCGGCTTCAGCGTATAGGCAACATAGAAGATCTCCGCCGTGATCTCGCCCTTGCCGGAGAGCAGCGGAAGCGTGCCGGCCTTTGCCTGATACCGCAGGCTGCGTCCGCCAATGGTGATCGAATGGTCGGTGATCTCAGGTGACGGCAGCAGTGAAAGCACGCCGCCCGCGGGTGCCGGCCGCTCCGCCGTTTCGGCCAGGAGAGGCTGCGCGAAACCGGCAAGCATGAAGAGGACAAGGGAGACGAGTTTCAGCTTGGAACGCATGAGACCTCCGCGGAAAAGACTCCCGCATAGCTATGGCCGAGGCGGATGAAGTCAAAGGGATCAGACGATGGCGCGCCCACTGCTGTTGTTTCCGCCGAACCAGTTCCTGACAGCTTGGGTCGTCATGTTCGGATTGCCTCACACGTCTCGCAGGACCATGCTATCAAGGCAGAAAGCCTGTCGGAGGAACGAAAATGGACGCAACCGAGCTGAAGGCCATGCAGGCGCCGCTGAAGCAGGCCTACCGCGACGACGCCACGCAAGCACTGATCACGCTAAGGGCAAAGGGCTCGATCGACGAACAGTCGGTGGCCTGCAAGGTGGAGACGGGCAGGGCGTTGGCAATCGCCGGCCTTCATCCGGCAACAGGCGGCTCGGGGCTCGAACTGTGCTCCGGCGACATGCTGCTCGAGGCGCTGGTGGCGTGCGCCGGGGTGACGCTGAAGGCGGTGGCGACGGCGCTCGAATTCAAGCTCGGCGCCGCTACCGTTGAAGCCGAAGGCGACCTTGATTTTCGCGGCACGCTTGGTGTCGCCAAGGATGCGCCGGTCGGCTTTCGCGCCATTCGGCTCAATTTCAATCTCGACACGGCGGAGCCTCCGGAGCGCATTGATTCGCTGCTGAAGCTGACCGAGCGCTATTGCGTGGTGTTCCAGACCATCAAACAAAAGCCGGAACTGACGGTGAGCGCGCGGTGATGAATCGCAAGGCCCGCGGCAGCGGTCGCGGGCCTTGCGATATCTGATGCTTACTGAGCTGCCGGCTCTTCGGCGTCGCCTTCGTCGGTGAAGGGCGAGGCGCTCGGCACGCACTGCACGGACCAGCCGGCGGGTGTCGGCTGCTTCTGATACTCGGTGATGGCGGCGGTGCACTGTTCGCGCTTGTCGAAGGTGCTGGGCAGCACGACCATGCCGCCCTGCGGGCCGGCGATTACCAGATACCAGACCAATGCTGCGGTCGTAGCCATGGAGTTTTCCTTGTTCTGCCCAGATCGGGCTCTCGTTGCGGGATTCGCTCGATCCTAACAACTCCTCGGAAATGACGAAAGCATGACCGCCCAGCGGCTTCTCCCCTCAGATCACAGCCGCGTGATGATCCGTCGGGTTCCTAGCTGCGGTATTGCCCTCCGCCGTGGTTCAGTCGGTCGCAAAGCAATAGAACAGGCCGTCGCCGCCTGTGCCTTTCAGCGCCTCCTGGCTGCAGCCGCCACGCGAGGCATGCGAAGAATTCCACGACTTCGCCGCCGCCGAATCGTCGAGACCGGTGCGGTCGTGATGGCCCATCATCGCCGCCCCTTCGGAGCCGCTCATCGTCCAATCGCCGCAGGTCTGGTCGGCGATCCTGGTGCCGTCGGGCTTGGAGCCGGTCAGCATGTCGTGTCGGTTGGGCGTATCGCCGCGGCCGTTGACCGTCTCACCCTTCTCGTTCAGCGCGGTCTGCTTGGTGATGCCGTTGGCGTCGCTGTGCAGCGAGGCGACATCATCGGCGATCTTGGCGCCCTTGGAGTTGAACCAGGGACCCTTGCCGATGCGATCGCGCGCATCCTCCGCGCTGGTCGAGAGATATGCGTGCCAGGTCTTGCCGGTGACGCCGGCGGCTTCCGCCAGCGACGCGCAATGGGCATCCGCGCCCTTCAGGCCGCCGAGATCGCCCCCCTTGCCGGAGCCGACGCTGGTGACGAAGAAACTCATCTTGGTATCTTGGGAAACGGCCACGCCCACCGTAGCTCCAAGAGCGGCGGCAAGGGCGGTGGCGGCAACGATGGCGAGTCTTGGCATGTCGGTCCTCCGGTTTCGAATGTCCTACGTCAGAAGAACGTAGCCGAAGGCTGTTTTAATCCATTTCGAACCGGCTTTTATTCCGGTTGTCGGTAGGCGACGAAGCGGTTGTGCTTGGCCTGGAAGATCAGGCCGGTCTCTTTGAGATCCGGGCTGGCCAGCGGCACGATGCGTTTGGCGATCTCGGAGGGGTGCGGCAATGTCTCGGGATCCTCACCGGGCACGGCTTGTGCGCGCATCGCGGTGCGGGTGGCGCCGGGGTCGGCTGCATTGACGCGCAGCGGCAGACTTTGCGTCTCATGCGCCCAGGAGCGCATCATGGTCTCCACCGCCGCCTTCGATGCCGCGTAAGGCGCCCAGAAGGCGCGCGCCGAATGCGCCGCGTTGGACGACAGGATAATCGCCCGGCCGGCATCCGAAAGCCGCAGCAGCGGGTCGACCGAGCGGATCAGCCGCCAGGTCGAGGTGACGTTGATGGTCATCACCTTTTCGAAGGTCTTGGCCTCGACATGGCCGATCGGCGAGATGACGCCAAGCACGCCGGCATTGGCGACGAGGATGTCGAGCTTGCCCCAGCGCTCGTGGATGGCGCCGCCCAGCCGGTCGATACCGGCCATGTCGGCGAGATCGAGCGGCACCAATGTCGCCTGGCCGCCGGCCGCCTTGATCTGGTCGTCGAGTTCTTCCAGCCCGCCGACGGTGCGGGCAACCGCGATGACATGCGCGCCGGCCGCAGCCAATTCCCTGGCGATGAAATAGCCGATGCCGCGCGAGGCGCCGGTGACGACCGCGACGCGGCCCATAAGGTCGAGGGTCATGCGATGGCTTCCGGAACTCTGGCTAAGGCTGATGAGGATCCGCCAATTCTACGACCCGCTTGTCGCCAGCAGCGACAGCGTGCGCACATTGTCGTGGCCTTCGAAGTCGAGCAGGCGGGTCGGGTACTGGCCGGTGAAGCATGCATCGCAGAACTGCGGCTGCTCGTCGTCGCGGCTGGCCTCGCCGACGGCGCGGTAGAGACCGTTGATACTGAGGAAACCGAGCGAATCGACCCGGATGAACTCGGCCATCTCTTCCACCGACATGCGCGAAGCCAGCAGCTTCGACTTCTCCGGCGTGTCGACGCCATAGAAGCACGATGCGCTGGTCGGCGGCGAGGCGATGCGCATGTGCACTTCCTTGGCGCCGGCATCGCGCACCATCTGCACGATCTTCTGGCTGGTGGTGCCGCGCACGATGCTGTCGTCGACCAGCACCACGCGCTTGCCCTCGATCATGCGGCGATTGGCGTTGTGCTTGAGCTTGACGCCCATATGGCGGATCGAATCGCCGGGCTGGATGAAGGTGCGGCCGACATAGTGGTTGCGGATGATGCCGAGTTCGAAGGGAATGCCCGCCGCCTGGCTGAAGCCGATTGCCGCCGGCGTGCCGGAATCCGGCACCGGTACGACGATGTCGGCGTCGACCGGATTTTCCTGAGCCAGTTCCGCGCCGATGCGCTTGCGCACCTCATAGACATTGCGGCCCTCGACCGAGGAGTCGGGTCGGGCGAAATAGACATATTCGAAGATGCAGAAGCGGGTCTTCTGCGGTTCGAACGGGAACAGGCTCTCAATGCCCTTGGACGTGACGACGACCATCTCGCCGGGCTTCAGGTCGCGCACGAAACGCGCGCCGATGATGTCGAGCGCACAGGTTTCGGAGGCCAGGATCCAGGCGCCGTCCAGATCGCCCAGCACCAGCGGGCGGATGCCGAGCGGATCGCGGCAGCCGATCATCTTCTTGGCCGTCATCGCCACCAGCGAGAAGGCGCCCTCGACCTGGCGCACCGCGTCGATGAAGCGCGAATTGAGGTCGCGCTCCTTGCTGGTCGCGACCAGATGCAAAAGCGTCTCTGTGTCGGAGGTGGAGGAGAAGATCGCGCCTTGCTTCTGCAGCGCGCGCTGCACCGTCATGGCGTTGGTGAGGTTGCCGTTATGGGCGACGGCAAAGCCGCCATCGGCCAATTCGGCGAAGAAGGGCTGGATGTTGCGCATGCCGGCACCGCCGGTGGTGGCGTAGCGCGTGTGGCCGATGGCGCGGTTGCCTTGCAGGCTGTCGATGACGCGCTGCTTGGTGAAGGTGTCGCCGATCAGGCCGACATGGCGTTCGACATGGAACTGGGTGCCGTCATAGGAGACGATGCCGGCCGCTTCCTGACCTCGATGCTGCAACGCATGCAGGCCGAGTGTGACGATGGCCGCCGCGTCCTGCCGGCCAAAGATGCCGAACACGCCGCACTCGTCATGGAAATGATCGTCAGCCTCGGCGGAAAGCACGTCGTCTGCGTCTGCCATCTTAAGCTCCGCTAAAATCGCCATATAAGGCGGTCGCGCGTCGAAAGCAACGCACTGCATGCGATCGTTCACATGGATCGATCGCCAGACGCCCCGTTCGGACCTCAGTTCGCCGGCGCTGGCGCCGGCTTGGCGGTGTTGTCGGCAGGACCGGCGTCGTTGTCGTCAGGCGCCGGCGCATTGGCGTCGTCGCCACCGGCTGGTGCATCCGCCGCCGGTGCGTCGGGCGCGACGGGCGTCTCGGTGGCCGGCTGATTCGGATTGAGCTTCTTGAGGATGGCGTTTTCCGGGTCCTCTGGAAGCAGGCTCTCGAGCTTGGCGCCGATCTGTTCAAGCAGCGGCCGCGACTTGGCTTCCGTGACCCAGGCCGGGGCCTTGGCGCCGGCCAGCCAGTTGAAGAACAGCAGCGCGACAGCGACGACCAGGACGCCGCGCGCGGCGCCGTAAAGGAAGCCGAGCGTGCGGTCGAGGGCGCCGATGCGCGAATCGATGATCCAGTCGGCAAGCTTCATGGTGATGACCGAGACGACGATCAGCGCGATGATGAAGACCACGCCTGCGGCCGCCGCCATGGCGATCTTCTCATTGTCGATATAGGGCTTCAGGTAGGGCAGGACCGGTTTGTAGAAGAAGAAGGCCGCCGCCGCCGCCGCCGCCCAGGAGACGACCGAAAGCACCTCGCGCGAAAAGCCGCGAACCATGGCGAGCATCGCCGAGACCAGGGTGAAGCCGACGAGAATTCCGTCAAGCAGCGTAATCGGCATGTCTTTGGCCCCACTCCGATCTCTTGTTCACGACTCGACGAGCCGCGTCATTCTTCATCGTCGGCACGGCTGCGCCGTGAGCCGGCTATGCGCGCCACGAGGTCGGCAAGCTCGGTGGGCTGGAAAGCGCCGGCCCCAATCCCCCCAGCAAGTTCCTCGCTGCCCAAGGGCAGAACCGCGCTACCAAAACCCAGTTTTTCGGCTTCCTTGAGACGCTGCTGCGCATGCGCAACCGGCCTCACCGCGCCCGAAAGGCTGATTTCGCCGAAATAGACGCAATCGGCGGGGAGGGCAAGACCAGTGAGCGAGGAAACCAGTGCGGCTGCGACCGCGAGATCGGCCGCCGGCTCGCTGATGCGGTAGCCGCCGGCGACGTTGAGGTAGACGTCATGCTGCCCGAAACGCACACCGCAATGCGCCTCCAGCACTGCCAAGATCATCGACAGCCGCGCGCCGTCCCAGCCGACCACCGCCCGGCGCGGCGTGCCGAGCGAGGAGGCCGCGACCAGCGCCTGGATTTCGACCAGAACCGGCCTGGTGCCTTCCATGCCGGCGAAAACCGCTGCTCCCGGTGATTTCGCGTGCCGTTCGCCAAGGAAAAGCTCGGATGGATTGGAGACCTCGCGCAGACCTTTGTCCGACATTTCGAAGACCCCGATCTCGTCGGTCGGTCCGAAGCGGTTCTTCACCGTGCGCAGGATACGGAAGTGGTGGCCGCCTTCGCCCTCGAAATAGAGCACGCCGTCGACCATGTGCTCGACCACGCGCGGACCGGCGATCTGGCCTTCCTTGGTGACATGGCCGACCAGCACGATCGCGGCACCCGTGGATTTCGCGTAGCGGATCATCGCCTGCGCCGCGCCGCGCACTTGTGTGACGGTGCCTGGCGCCGAATCGGCCAAGTCGGTCCACAGTGTCTGGATCGAATCGAGGATGACCAGATCGGGCCGCTTGCCGTCGGCGATCGTGGCGAGGATATCCTCGACATTGGTCTCGGCCGCGAGTTCCACCGGCGCCGATGCGACGCCGAGCCTCTGCGCACGCAGCCTGATCTGGGCAACTGCCTCTTCGCCCGAGACATAGACGATGCGATGGCCCTTGGAGGCAAGTGCGGCCGCGGCCTGGGTGAGCAGCGTCGATTTGCCGATACCGGGATCGCCGCCGACCAGAAGTGCAGAGCCCCGAACAAAACCGCCACCGGTGGCGCGGTCGAGTTCGCCGATACCTGAGATGATGCGCGGCGCGTCCTCGATATCGCCTGAAAGTGTGGTCAGCACCACCGCGCGGCCCTTGCGGGCGTTGCGCGTGTTGGCAGGACCCGAGCCGATGCCGCCAGATGTGCCTTCCTCGACCAGCGTGTTCCACTCGCCGCAGGCATCGCATTTGCCAGCCCAGCGCTGATGCACCGAACCGCAATTCTGGCAGATGAACTGGACGCGGGATTTGACCACGCTTTACCTTCCCGCCCGCTGGCGGGCGCCACGCGCGACAGCCAATCTCCCCCCGTGCGGGGGAGATGTCCGGCAGGACAGAGGGGGGCGCCGTAGGGCGCCGAGACCCGTTGCTATTGGTGAGATCGCTGGCAAGAGGCTACTCAAACCTTTCCGCGATGTGGTGCTCTTCCGCGAGATCGGAGAAGCGGGTGAATTCGCCGTGGAAGGCAAGCGTGACAGAGCCCGTCGGCCCATGGCGCTGCTTGGCCACGATCACCTCGGCCTTGCCGCGCATCTCGTTCATCTCGTTTTCCCACTTGACGTATTCCTCGGTGCCGAGCTTCGGCTCGCGGTTCTTGAGGTAATATTCCTCGCGATAGACGAAGATGACGACGTCGGCGTCCTGCTCGATCGAACCGGATTCGCGCAGGTCGGAGAGCTGCGGACGCTTGTCGTCGCGGCTTTCGACCTGACGCGACAGCTGCGACAGCGCGATGATCGGCACGGCCAGCTCCTTGGCCAGCGCCTTCAGGCCCGTGGTGATCTCGGTGATTTCCTGCACGCGGTTCTGCGAAGACTTGGCGGATGAGCCCTGCATCAGCTGAATATAGTCGATGACGATCAGGTCCAGGCCGCGCTGGCGCTTCAGACGACGCGCGCGGGCAGACAACTGGGCAATGGAAATACCGCCGGTCTGGTCGATGAACAGCGGGATCTTCTGCATGGTCTGCGAACAGGCGACCAGCTTTTCGAAGTCCATTTCGCTGATTTCGCCGCGGCGGATCTTGGAGGACGAAATTTCCGTCTGTTCGGAAATGATGCGGGTTGCGAGCTGTTCGGACGACATTTCGAGCGAGAAAAAACCGACCACGCCGCCATTGGCCGCCTTGAATGAGCCATCGGCCTGCTGCGCCGGCTCATACATCTCGGCAATGTTGAAGGCGATGTTGGTGGCGAGTGATGTCTTGCCCATGCCTGGACGGCCGGCGATGATGATCAGATCGGACGACTGCAGGCCGCCCATACGGCGGTCGAGATCGCGCATGCCGGTGGCGAGGCCCGACAGACCGCCGTCACGCATATAGGCGGCGTTGGCCATGTCGACCGCGGTCTTGACCGCGTCGGTGAAGCTCTCGAAGCCGCCGTCATAGCGCCCGGTCTCGGCCAGCTCGAACAGGCGGCGCTCCGCGTCCTCGATCTGTTCGGAAGGCGACATGTCGACAGGGGCGTCATAAGCGATGTTGACCATGTCCTCGCCGACGGTGATCAACGCCCGGCGCGTCGCCAGATCATAAATGGCGCGGCCGTAGTCGGTGGCGTTTACGACGGTGACGGCTTCCACCGCCAGCCGCACCACATACTGCGCCACCGTCATGTCGCCGACCTTTTCGTCGGCGGGCAGGAAGGTCTTCAGCGTGATCGGCGTCGCCGCCTTACCCATGCGGATCAGCTCGGCCGCGACATCGAAGATCTTGCGGTGCAGGGGTTCGTAGAAATGGCCGGACTTCAGGAAGTCGGACACCCGGTAGAAGGCATCGTTGTTGACAAGTATAGCGCCAAGCAGCGCCTGCTCGGCCTCGATGTTGTTGGGCGATTCCCGATAGAGCGGTTGCTCTGCCACGCCGAATTTTCGTGCTGCCTCTGCCATGATGTCCCCGATTTCGATCCCCGTCTGTCGATATCAGAACTGGACAAGTCAGTGCTGACTTATCTGCAACAGCCCGTGAAGAAGCGGCTTTGGTACTCGCGATTCACAGCCAAAATTTTTCCGTGGAAAGAATCGCAATTGACTCGAATCGAGAGTTGGCAACTTAGCGTTTTTCGCAGGAGAACAAAACAGGAAAGTGAGCGCTGGCGACACCGGATTGCGAGGCTGTCGTGTCTCTTTCATCCTCATGCCAGTGCATCGCCCCAATCCGCCCGCCGCGCCACCTTGAACGCGTCACCGTCGCGCTTGGTGAAGAGCCTTTCGCCGGCGCTGCCATTTGCCTCGCAAAGCTTGAGCACGACCTTGCCGGAACCGGATTTCGGCGGCGCGACGACCCGCGCGGCGCGGAAGGCAGCCGGCTGGCGCGAAGCGGCTACATAGATGAATTTCTCATCTTCCCACGGTACTTCCGCCTCTTTGGCCAGGCGGTGCAGGCGCGAGCGGGCGACGCGGCGGGAAAAGTGGCACCAGTCCGGCGGGTTGAGCGGGCAGGGCGCCTCGTGCGGACAGGGCGCCAGCACATGCGCGCCGGCCGCGATCAATTGTGCGCGTACAGCTAGAATGCGCAGCCAGCCCGCCGGCGTGCCCGGCTCGACGATCAACAGCGTGCCCTTGGTGAGTTGCCATAGCCGGTCGACCATTTTGGGCAGGGACGTCGGCGCGATCTCGTCCAGCACATAGGCACATGTGACGAGGTCGGCGGACTGGAGGTCGGCAATGTCGGTCGTGACATCGCCGGCCCGCCAGACGGTCTGGGCCGTGATCGCATCGGCGGCAAGCGTCTCACCGACCTTGCGCACCGCGGCACTCGCCTCAAGCAGCGTGGCCAGTTCCAGTTCAGGCCAGAGATCGCTGGTGGCCCAAAGCACGGTGCCGGGACCGGCGCCGACGTCGAGCAACGTCGCGGGTGCGAAATCCGGCCGGGCTTCGGCGAGCGCATCGAGGCTGGCGCGGACCGCGGCGTAGGTCGCCGGCATGCGCGTCGTCAGATAGGCCTTGACCGCCATGTCCTGCGCCATATGCAGGCGACCGTCGCGCAATTCGGCGCGGTAGCGGTCGGACAGGGTTTTCGCCGCCTGCTTCAGGTCCGGCAGCGGCACCTTTTCCAAAAGGCGATCGACAGCCTGTCGAAGAGCGGCCGGCAGCTCCACGGCCTATGCCCCCCTGGGTGCAAGCAGGATAATCGAGGCGCCGGCCATGCAGAGCGCCGCGCCGGCAAGGTCCCAGCGATCGGGCCGCACGCCATCGGCCAGCCACAACCAGGCGAGCGAGGCAGCGATGTAGATACCGCCATAAGCGGCATAGGCGCGGCCGGCTGCATTGGTGTCGACCAACGCCAGAAGCCAGGCGAACACAATCAGAGAGGCAAAGCCAGGCAGCAGCCAGAGCGGCGACTTCTCCAGCCGCCACCACGCCCACACCGAAAAGCAGCCGGCGATCTCGGCAAGCGCCGCGGCTGTGTAGAGGAGATAGGTCATAAAAAAGGCCTCGCGACGATCACGAGGCCTTTTTCGGGGCAGGAGCCTATAATGGCAAGCGCCAATAATGCGTCCTGTCAGCGCTGTTCCTATTCCGCCACCTTGCGTCGGCGGGCGGGCTTGGCGGACTTCTCGACAGGAGCCGCCTCGCGGCGGCCCATGTCGCGCAACTCCAGCGCCTTCTCGCATTTGGCCATATAGTCGCGCGTCATCGGCAGCGTGTCGTTCTTCTTGGTGATCTGGAACTGGAAAATCACCAAGTCCTGCCAACGGAAGGCAGCTTCCGAGGCAGCCAGATAGAACTCCCACATGCGGCAGAAGCGTTCGTCATAGATCGCCTTTGCCTTGTCGCGGTTGGCGGCGAAGCGCTGGCCCCAATGCTTCAGCGTGTCGGCATAATGGAGCCGCAGGATTTCGACGTCGGTGACCACGAGGCCGGACTTCTCGATCGCCGGCAGCACCTCGGACATTGCCGGGATGTAGCCGCCCGGGAAAATATACTTGCGGATGAAGGCGCTGGTCGCCCACGGCACGCCGGAGCGGCCGATCGTGTGCAAAAGCATGACGCCATCAGGCTTCAGCAATGTTGCCGCCTTGTCGAAGAAGGTGCGGTAATGGTTGACCCCGACATGCTCGAACATGCCGACCGAGACAATGCGGTCGAAGCGTTCGTTGAGCTCGCGATAGTCCTTCAGTTCGAAATGGACGTGGTTTTCCAGCCCTTGCGCATGAGCCCGGTCGGTGGCGACGCCATGCTGTTCCGTCGACAGCGTCACGCCTTGCACGTCGACATCGAAGGCCTTGGCCAGATAGAGGCCGAGCCCGCCCCAGCCGGAGCCGATGTCGAGCACTGTCTGGCCGGCCTTCAGCCTGAGCTTGGCGGCGATGTGACGTTTCTTGGCGGCCTGCGCCTCGTCGAGCGTCATGTCCGGCTGCTCGAAATAGGCACAGGAATACTGCATGTCCTCATCGAGGAAGAGCCGGTAAAGCTCGCCCGACAGATCGTAGTGGCGCTGCACGTTGCGGCGCGAGCGCGAGGTGGTGTTGATCTGCTGCAGGCGGCGGAAGGCGTGGCGCAGGCCCTCTATGGCTTTCGACCATGTCGCGTCGATGCCGCCGCTGCCCATGTTCTGGAAGGCAATGCGCATCAGTCCGAGCACGCCGCCTTCGAGAATGTCCAGCTCGCCGTCCATGTAGGATTCAGGCACCGCCAGCATCGGATCGAAGGTGATGGCGCGCTCGGCATGCCTGGTCTTGATGTGCATGTGCACCGGCTCGCCGCTGCCGTCGCCGAAGATGAACGTCGTGCCTTTCGGCCCGGTTACCTTGAGGCTGCCCGTGCGCACCAGGCGGTCGAGAACGCGCTTCAACAGAATATTCATGGTCCGGTGTCCCCTCACGGTCAGACAGGCTGTCCTACTCTGCATCAATATATAGGGTTTCGAAAAGTTCCTTTTGGCACAAAAATGCCCGGGCGAGAGGCCCGGGCATTGGTCCAGAAATGACTGGAAATCGACAGCACGATCGGAGCGCCGGTCCGGCGCTCGGATCGTATGTGATCAGGCGTTTTCTTCGCCGCCTTCGAACTCGGCATTCGGATCGAAGAAGTTTTCCGGCCGCGCATTGTCGTTGATGTCGTCGCCATAAATGGCTTCGGCGGTGGTCAGCGTCTCGCCCTTGGCCTGGCGCTCGGCTTCGTCAGCCGTGCGGGCGATGTTGAGCGTGATGGTGACTTCGACTTCCGGATGCAGCGCGATTGCCACATTGGTGACGCCGATGGTCTTGATTGGCTGGTTGAGCTGGATCTGGTTGCGGTTGACCGTGAAGCCTTCCGCGGTCAGCAGGTCGGCGATATCGCGCGTCGACACCGAACCGTAGAGCTGACCGGTCTCACCGGCCGAGCGAACGGCGATGAAGCTCTTGCCGTCCAGCTTTTCGGCAACCTCTGCGGCTTCCGACTTGCGCTCGAGGTTGCGGGCTTCGAGCTGGGCGCGCTGGCCTTCGAACTTCTTCTTATTGGCTTCGTTGGCGCGCAACGCCTTGCCCTGCGGCAGCAGGAAGTTGCGGGCAAAACCGTCCTTGACCTTGACGGTATCGCCCATCTGGCCGAGGCGGGAGACGCGTTCGAGAAGGATGACGTCCATGATTATGTTCCTTTTGGTTGGGCGTCCGTCCACAAGGCCGACGCCGAATTCTTTGGAACAGTCAGGAAGCAAAAGGGCGTTGCCGCCGGTGTCGCTGTCCTGCCTGTCGCGGCAGTTAGAGGTTTTGACCTCAACTCGGGATTTGACGCTAACCGGTCATGCCCGTCATGGCCGGTGACAGGAACGGGCGGCGAACCGCCCGTTCGGAAGAATTAGCGAACCACGTAGGGCAGCAGGCCGAGGAAACGGGCGCGCTTGATCGCCTTGGCGAGCTCGCGCTGCTTCTTCTGGCTGACGGCGGTGATGCGCGACGGCACGATCTTGCCGCGCTCGGAAATGTAGCGCTGCAAGAGACGCACGTCCTTGTAGTCGATCTTCGGGGCGTTGGCGCCGGAGAACGGGCAGGTCTTGCGGCGGCGATGGAAAGGGCGCCGGGTCGGGATCTGGTTGATGTCGACCATTATTCTGCACCCCCTTCAAAACCTTCGCGCGGACGGCGCGGACCACGGTCGCCGCCTTCGCGATCGCCGAACGAACGCGGGCCACGATCGCCGCGGTCGCCGAAGCTGCGGGCCGGCCGATCGCCACGGTCGCGATCGCCAAAGCCACCGCGCTCGGAGCGCTCTTCGCGCTTCTGCATCATGGCCGAAGGGCCTTCCTCATGCGCCTCGACCTTGATGGTCAGGAAGCGCAGCACGTCCTCGGACAGACCCATCTGGCGCTCCATCTCGTTGAGCGCTGCCGGCGGGCAGGTGAGGTCCATCAGCGTGTAGTATGCCTTCCGGTTCTTGTTGACCCGGTAGGTGAGGGACTTCAGTCCCCAGTTCTCGACCCGGCCGACAGACCCGCCATTCGCTGAGATGACGCCCTTGTACTGTTCGACAAGCGCATCGACCTGCTGCTGCGAGAGGTCCTGCCGGGCAAGAAACACATGTTCGTAAAGAGCCATTATGTCTTGGTGCCTTTCTTCGTTTCTCTCCCGGTTCCCGGCGGCAAAAGCCTCTGCAACTTCTCTGACCCGCATGTGCCTCGAAAGGCGCGGGGAAGAAAGGAGCATGACGAGACGGTCGAGAGCGGAGACACGGGAGGCGGAAACGCTTCTGGCTTCACACGAAGGTTCTCGAAAAAACCTCCGGCCCTCCGTTCAGCCCCCAGCTGGGACCGGCAGATTGGCGGCGTCTATAAAGCAATCCGCTGATAAAGCAAGGCCAAGCGGCATCCCTGATGTCGCAGGCCGCAGGAACCCACGTGGCAGCGCCCGGCAAGGCCGGCGATTTTCCCGGCAACCGGCCCTTAACCGCAATGTCAGGTCGCACAGGGTTGAGCCATGCCGTCAACGGTCGCCAACCGCACCCATTACAGCGCCTCCGCCTCGAATCCCAGCGAACTATTATGCCATCGGTGATCCGGCCAAGCTGCCGAACGTGTTTCTGCAGATCGCCAACAAATTTTCGAAGCTGCAATTGACGAACTGAGCGGCTGCTCCGAAGGCGGGCGGCAGGGGAAATTAAGCGCCCGCCGATCGGCTCAACTCGTATGGGCGACGATCTTGTCGACCGTTTCGGGGAAGAAGTCGGGCGCGGCATGGCGCTTGCCGAACATCATGTCGTACTGGATCAGCCGGAAGTCGCGGATCGCCGGGTCAATCTCTTTCTGACGCGACCAGTCTGGCGTGGCCGCCCCGGCCGGCGTGAGCAGCAGGTTGCGGTCGACGACGCGATAGCGCTCCCGCATCTCGCCCAGGAAACCGGTGTAGTAAGGGTGGGTGATGCCGGCGGCGGTGAGGATATGATAGGGCAGGAACGCGGGGCTGACCGTGCCCAGATTCTCGACCGGGCCGGAGCGGTTCGACCAGATGATCAGCGGTGTCGCGTGATGTTCGAGGGCGGCTTCCGGCGTCGGTTCCTTGCGCGGCGCGACGTTGTCCTTCAGGAAGCCGGTCTCGACATAGACCGGTCCGAGCGGCGGCAGGTGGTCACCGAAAAAGGCGACAATCGTGGGCCGCTCGCGCCTCTTGGCCCATTCGATCAGCCGTTCAAGGCCGCGGTCCGCGTCGGCTGAACCTTCGGCGTAGGAGAGCAGCGAGTCGCGCGCCCACTGGCTGATCGGCGCTTGCACCGAATGGGTCGGATTCGAATAACGGTTCGGTTCATAGGGGCCGTGGTTCTGCAGACTGACGGCGAAGAAGAACACCGGGTCCTCGCTGGCGTCCGCTTCGCGAATAATCTCGTCGGTCATCGCCGCGTCGGATGCCAGCGGTCCGCGCTTTTCCATGGGCGGCAGCGTCTCTTCCGATTTGAAGTCGTTGAAACCGAAATCGGCATAGACCGCGCCGCGGTTCCAGAACCAGTTCGTTCCTGGATGGATGGCGCGTGCCCTATAGCCTTCGCTCTTCAGGAAGGTCGCCATCGACGGCGTCGGGGTGCGGACATATTGCTGGTAGGGGATGCTGCCGGCCGGCAGGAAAGCATTGGAAAAGCCGGTCAGCGCTTCGAATTCGATGTTGGCCGTCATGCCGCCGAATTCGGGCGAGAACATCGAGCCCGAGCGGAGCGCCCGCACATTGGGCATCGGATCGGGGGTGATGGTGACTCCGGGCAGCTTGGTTGGATCCCAGAAGGATTCGCTCATGACGATGATGATGTCCGGCTTCTGGGCCGGCACCGAGGCGGTCACCTCGGGCCGCTCGATCGCCGCGATCGCCTTGTCGGAATAGCCCGGCGGTGCCGAGACATGCGCCATCGGCACGTTGAGCGCGAAGGCGAGCGCGAAGCCGTTGGAGGCGTAGTTTTCCTTCTGGTCCCACATGATCGGGATGATCTGCAGCCGGTCCCTGGTCCACGAGAAGGTGGCGTAATCCATGATCGAGACGAAGAAGGCGAGCAGCGGCACCGCCAGCGTCAGCCGGGCAAGGCGGCCTTTGCGGCTGAGGGCCGGAACCTTGCGGCGCCATAGCCGCCAGCCGTAGACGAGCAGGGACAGGCCGGCGACGATGCCCGCGACCATGGCCAGCGCTGTCATTGGCCGCTCGCGCACCAAGAGCGGCAGCAGGGCGAAGATCTGGCGGGCGTAGAGGAAATCCGTCGGGTAGAGCGGATCGCCGAGATAATGCGACTTCTGGTGGCCGACAAAGGCCAGCGACAAGGTCAGCGGCGCGACGATCATCAGGCTCTGATGGCTGCGGCCGAGCACCGCGTCGAGACCGATCAGGACCAGCGCGAAGACGACGATGGTTGTCCAGCCCGGCTTGAACGGCTGCAGGAAGAAGGAAACGGTGCCGGCGACATCACCGCGCACGATCAGTTCGATGGCGAACACCAGGACGGCCGAGATCGCCAGGCTGATCAGCCCGTAGCGGACAACAGGCCATCTACGGCCCGGCAGATAGCCGGTGGACGGATCGTCTTCCAGGAACTGCGGCGCCGCGTTGCCGGCACGTTTGAAACTCTTTGCCACTTCAACTTCCCGCCCAAAGACAACCCACGTCATTCGATTGTCATATAATTGTCACGCAAAGCTAGCGCCTGTGGCGGAAATAAGAAGAGCCAGCGAACGATTCGTGAGCGGTTTTCATCAGGTGTGATCGCCAAAAAGCCTTTCGGAACAGGCACTCGGGCGGGGATGGGCCCATTGGCATGGGCTGAAGTGGCTTGACTTGGCGGCCTGCCTTGCGTCACAGGCAGGGAAAATTCGTAGTATCAGGCAAGCAAAACCAGTCAGGGGAGCCCTCGCATGGCCGTTGCATTCACCTTTCCGGGACAGGGTAGCCAGGCTGTCGGCATGGGCAAGGATCTTGCCGATGCCTTTCCCGAGGCACGCAGGATTTTCCAGGAAGTCGATGACGCGCTCGGCGAAAACCTGTCGAAGCTGATCTGGGAAGGTCCCGAAGAGACGCTGACGCTGACGGCCAACGCGCAGCCGGCGCTGATGGCGGTGTCGCTTGCCGCCATCAGGGCGCTGGAATCGCGCGGCTTCTCGCTGAAGGACAAGGTCGCTTATGTCGCCGGCCATTCGCTGGGCGAATATTCGGCACTCGCCGCCGCCGGCTTCGTTTCCGTTGCCGATGCCGCCCGCCTGCTGCGCATCCGCGGCAACGCCATGCAGGCAGCGGTGCCGGCCGGCGAGGGCGCCATGGCGGCGATCATCGGGTTGGAGCAGGCCGATGTCGAAGCCGCCTGTGCTGAGGCCGCCCTTGGGGCCGGCAAGGGGGCCGTCTGCCAGGTGGCGAACGACAATGGCGGCGGCCAACTGGTCATATCAGGGGCGAAGGCGGCGGTTGAACTGGCAGCGAAACTGTGCACCGAAAAAGGCGCCAAACGGGCGCTGATGCTGCAGGTTTCGGCGCCCTTCCATTCCGCGCTGATGACGCCGGCCGCCAATGTCATGCGCGAGGCACTTGCCGGCGTGACAAAGACCGCGCCAATCGTTCCCGTGGTGTCCAACGTATCGGTGCAGCCGTCGACCGATCCCGACGGGATCGCCGGGCGGCTGGTCGAGCAGGTGACCGGTCGCGTCCGCTGGCGCGAAACGGTGGAGTGGTTCGGCGCCAACGGCGTCACCACGCTTTACGAGATCGGTGCCGGCAAGGTGCTTTCAGGACTGGCTCGTCGCATCAACCGCGACATCGCCACCGCCTCCGTGGGTTCCGCAGCCGAGGTCGAGGCGGCTGTGGCTGCGCTGTGACTTGAATTCTTCGCCGCCGACATCTTCTTTGACGAGTTTTTGGAGATATCGGATTGGGGATTACCGCGTAATCTGCGATGTAAAGGACAAGCGTCTGGCCATTCTGGTGGTAACGATTGGCCATCGGGGTGATGTTTATCGGTAACCGTCCGTACGATTTGAGAAGAGGACAAGAGATGTTCGAACTGACCGGCCGCAAGGCGCTTGTCACCGGCGCATCGGGGGGCATCGGCGAGGCGATCGCCAGGGTGTTGCATGCGCAAGGCGCGACCGTCGGCCTGCACGGCACGCGCGTCGAGAAACTGGAGACGCTGGCCTCCGAATTGGGCGACCGGGTCAAGCTGTTTCCGGCCAACCTGTCGAACCGTGACGAGGTCAAGGCACTCGGCCAGAAGGCGGAGGCCGATCTCGAGGGCGTCGACATCCTGGTCAACAATGCCGGCATCACCAAGGACGGCCTGTTCGTGCGCATGTCGGACGCCGACTGGGATACGGTGATGGAGGTCAATCTCACCGCCGTTTTCCGGCTGACCCGTGAACTCACTCACCCGATGATGCGCCGCCGCCATGGCCGCATCATCAACATCACTTCGGTGGTCGGGGTGATCGGCAATCCCGGCCAGGCGAATTACTGCGCCTCCAAGGCCGGCATGATCGGCTTGTCCAAATCGCTGGCGCAGGAGATCGCCACCCGCAACATCACCGTCAACTGCGTCGCGCCGGGCTTCATCGAATCGGCGATGACCGACAAGCTCAATGACAAGCAGAAAGAGGCGATCATGGCGGCGATCCCCACCAAGCGCATGGGCACCAGTGCCGAAGTGGCGTCCGCCGTTGCTTATCTGGCTTCGAACGAGGCCGCCTACGTAACCGGGCAGACCATACATGTGAATGGCGGTATGGCGATGATCTGAGCGAGGCCCGACAGCAACGCCGACGGGCTGTGAAAACCCACCATTTCGGCTTGGACCTCGGCTATTTTTCGTGTAATGCGGCCCGCAACCCGGCGGTTCGGGCAAAAACCGGTCCGTGGCCGTTGCGTTTCCGGCAGGACCATCTTTCAGCTTGATTAGCGGCATTCCGCCCGCTAACGAAGACAGACAAACAATAGACGAGGATGCCCCAAATGAGTGACACCGCAGAGCGCGTCAAGAAGATCGTCATCGAGCACCTTGGCGTCGATGCCGACAAAGTGACGGAGCAGGCGAGCTTCATCGATGATCTGGGCGCTGACAGCCTCGACACGGTTGAACTCGTCATGGCGTTTGAAGAAGAATTCGGCGTCGAGATCCCCGATGACGCGGCCGAGACCATCCTGACGGTCGGCGATGCGGTGAAGTACATCGACAAGGCTTCGGCCTGACGCTTTTCGCAGTCGTCACCGGGGAGGACCTGCGATGAGGCGTGTCGTCGTCACGGGCCTTGGCCTGGTTTCGCCGTTCGGTATGGGCTTCGAGCACGGCTGGAAGGAACTGCTGACCGGCCGCAGCGCTGCCAAGCGCGTCACCGAGTTCGACGTGGACGATCTTGCCTGCAAGATCGCCCACGTCATTCCGCGCGGCGACGGCTCCAACGGCACGCTCAATCCCGAAGCCATTCTTGAGCCGAAGGAACTCCGCAAGATCGGCGACTTCATCCTGTACGGGATCGCGGCCGCCGATGAAGCGCTGAAGGATTCCGGCTGGCAGCCTTCAACCGAGGAGGAGCGTTGCGCCACCGGTGTGCTGATCGGCTCCGGTATCGGCGGTCTTGAGGGCATCGCCGAGAACGCGATCATCCTCAAGGAACGCGGCCCGCGTCGCATCAGCCCGTTCTTCATTCCCGGAAACATCATCAATCTCGTGTCGGGCCAGGTTTCGATCCGGCACGGGTTGAAAGGCCCCAACCACGCTGTCGTCACCGCTTGCTCGACCGGCGCGCACGCCATTGGCGACGCCGCCCGGCTGATCATCTTCGGCGATGCCGACATCATGCTGGCTGGCGGCGCCGAATCGCCGGTGACCCGGCTGTCGCTCGCCGGCTTCGCCGCATGCCGGGCGCTGTCGACCGAGCGCAACGATACCCCGCAAACGGCCTCGCGGCCCTATGACCGCGACCGTGACGGCTTTGTCATGGGCGAGGGCGCCGGCGTCCTCGTGCTGGAGGAGCTTGAGCATGCCAAGGCGCGCGGCGCCAAGATCTATGCCGAGGTGACCGGCTACGGCCTGACCGGCGACGCCTATCACATCACCGCACCGGCTGAAGATGGCGATGGCGCTTTCCGTTGCATGACGGCGGCGTTGAACCGGGCAAAGCTTACGCCGGCCGATGTCGACTACATCAATGCGCACGGCACCTCGACCATGGCCGATACGATCGAACTCGGCGCCGTCGAGCGGCTGGTCGGCGATGCGGCGTCGAAGATTTCGATGTCGTCGACCAAGTCGTCGATCGGCCATTTGCTGGGAGCGGCAGGCGCGGCCGAAGCGATCTTTTCGATCCTCGCCATCCGCGACAATATCGCACCGGCGACCATCAACCTCGACAATCCAGAACGCGAAACCGCTATCGACCTGGTGCCGAACAAGCCACGCGCCCGCCAGATCGACGTGGCACTGTCCAATTCCTTCGGCTTCGGTGGCACCAATGCCTCGCTCGTCTTCCAGCGGTATAATGGCTGACGGTCCGGTTACCGGGCAATGCTTTGGCGTGTCGTCAATTTTGCCATATTCGCCCCTACTCTGCCGCAGGGGATTCGTTGAGAGATCGAACGGTAGGGCGACATGAACACTAATCCGTCGGGCAACGGAGAATTCGGGCAAAGGCCGGCGAACACCGGGCCGATCGTGCCGAAGACGGCCAGCGAAGCCTTGCGGCCGGAAGCCGGAACACCGCCGCCGAAACGCTCGCGTGCTTCGCGCAGCCAGGTCGTCGTGTTCATGAACTTCGTCATCTCGGCGGTGATGCTGATCGTTCTGGCGGCGGGCGTCGCCCTCTATTTCGGCAAGCAGGAGTTTACCGAACCCGGCCCATCCGCCAATGGCGACACTTTCCTCGTCAAGCCCAGCACCGGCGTCCAGGACATTGCCGACCAGCTCGAGCGCCGCGGATTGATCAGCGACGCCCGCGTATTCCGCCTCGGGGTGCGTGCCTTCGGCAACGATTCCGCGCTCAAGGCCGGTGAGTACGAGATCAAGCCCAGGGCATCCATGCGCGACATCATGGAACTGCTGAAGAGCGGCAAGTCGGTGATGTATTCGCTGACTATTCCCGAGGGGCTGACGGTCGAGCAGGCCTTGCAGCGCATCGCCGACGAACCGGCTTTGAGCGGCGATATGCCGGCGAAGACACCCCCTGAAGGCAGCCTTGCCACCGACACGCTGCGCTTCACGCGTGGCGCAACGCGTCAGCAGATGGTCGACAAGCTGCTCGCGGATCAGAAGAAACTGGTCGATGAGGTGTGGCAGCGGCGCGCGCCGGATCTGCCCCTGGCCAGCGTCGAGGACTTTGTCACCCTGGCCTCGATCGTCGAGAAGGAAACCGGCAAGGGCGACGAACGCTCCCGCGTGGCCGCCGTCTTCCTGAACCGGTTGGCCAAGGGCATGCGCCTGCAGTCCGATCCGACCATCATCTACGGTCTGTTTGGCGGCAAGGGCAAGCCGGCGGATCGCCCGATCTATCAGTCCGACATCCAGAAGCAGACGCCTTACAACACCTATGTGATCAGCGGCTTGCCGCCGACGCCCATCGCCAATCCAGGCCGCGCGGCCCTCGAGGCCGTGGCCAACCCGTCGAAGACCGACGATCTCTATTTCGTCGCCGACGGCACGGGCGGTCACGTCTTTGCCTCGACGCTGAACGAGCATAATGAAAACGTCGCCCGCTATCGCGCGCTGCAGAAGAAGCAGGCCGATGAGGCAGCCAAGGCCGCTGCTGCCGCCGGTGCCAGCGGCAGTGCCGACAAGCCTGCTGACGACAAGCCAGCTGACGAGAAGCCAGCTGACGAGAAGCCTGCCATTGACAGCGGCATCGATGGCGATGCTGGCGGTGATGCGGGCGCGGCCCAGTAAGGCGAAGAAAAGCGTTGCCTGGAAGGCGGCGGCCTGACATTTGAAGGAACGCCAGGCGTCCAATTTCGACGTATTCGCGGAATGGTCATTTTAAGCCGCACTCGTCCCTCCGGAAAACCGGTTTCGGGGTGAGGCGCCAGGGATGTGCAGGCGACATGAATTTGCAGAGCATGACCGGTTTTGCGCGCGCCGTCGCCGAGCATGACGGCACCTCCATTGCCTGGGAAGTCAAATCCGTCAACGGCAAGAGCGTCGAGGTGCGGTTGCGGCTGCCTCAGGGGTTCGAGCGGTTGGAGCCTGTGCTTCGGCAAACGCTGCAGAAGCGTTTCGCGCGCGGCAACTTCCAGGCGACGCTGACCATCGGCCGTGCCGCCGGCGCGCAGGCGCAACCTGTGGTCAACGAGGTGTTTTTGAAAGATCTCGCCGGCCTGGCCAAGCGATTGCAGGAACAGTTCGGCGTTGCGCCCGCAACGGCTGACGGTTTGCTGTCGCTGCGTGGTGTGCTCGACGTTCCCGAAACCATCGAAACCGACGAGGCGCGGGCCGCGCTCGACACCGCCATCATGGCCGCGCTCGACGTGGCGCTGAACGGCCTGGAACAGGCCCGGCAGGGCGAAGGTGCCGCATTGGCCCTGCTTTTGTCCGGTCATATCGACGTCATCGAGACACTGACCCTGCGCGCGGAAGCGGATCCGTCGCGCGATACGGCGGCGATCCGCGAACACATCGCCGAGCAGGTCAGGCTGTTGATGGATGCATCCGCCAATCTGGATGCAAGCCGATTGCACATGGAGGCGGCGTTTCTTGCCACCAAGGCCGATATTCGCGAGGAGATCGACCGGCTGAAAACGCATGTCGCGTCTGGCCGGGCCTTACTCGAGGGCGGCGGCGCCGTTGGCCGCAAGCTCGATTTTCTGGCACAGGAATTTAACCGCGAATCGAATACGCTGTGTTCGAAGTCGAATGCCGCCGCCGTCACCGCGATCGGACTGGAACTGAAGGCGGTCGTCGACCAGTTTCGCGAACAGGTCCAGAATCTGGAGTAGCCGATGGTTGCCAAGGAACCGATGGTTGCCAGGGATTTGGGGTCCCGCATCCGCCGCCGGGGGTTGATGCTCGTCCTGTCGTCACCATCGGGTGCCGGCAAGTCGACGATCGCTCGCAACCTTCTGGAGAGCGATTCCAGCCTCGAACTGTCAGTCTCGGTCACCACAAGGCCTCGCCGCGGCTCGGAAATCGAGGGGGTTCACTACCATTTCCGCACGATGCGCGAATTCGAGCGGCTGCGTGATTCCGACGCGCTGCTCGAATGGGCCGAGGTGCATGGCAATTGCTATGCGACGCCGCGCGAACCTGCCGAATTGGCGCTGGCGCAGGGACGCGACATGCTGTTCGACATCGACTGGCAGGGCGCCCAGCAGCTCAAGGAGAAGATGCGCGCCGACATCGTCTCGATCTTCATTCTGCCTCCGTCGATGAAGGAATTGAAGGCGCGGCTGAAGCGCCGCGCTGAGGATCAGGAAGCGGTGATCGAGACGCGGCTGAAGAACGCCCGCAACGAGATCGAGCACTGGAAGGAATATGACTTCGTCATCGTCAACGACGATCTAGACCGTGCTTTCGCCGAAGTGCGCGGCATCGTCGTGGCAGAGCGGCTGCGCCGCGACCGCCGGCCAGGTCTTTTCGATTTCGTGTCGGGCTTGCTGGACGAGAAGACGGATTGACCGCTTTTTCCTTCTCCCGGATAGCCCTGCGTGAGCGGCGAGAAGAGAGCTACACCGCATTGGTCAGCCGCAAGAACTCCTCGACGCTAAGCGTTTCGGCGCGTCGTGTCGGGTCGATCCCCACTCGTTCGAGCAAGGCCTCGCCGCCGAGGCTTTTCACGCTCTGCCGTAGCATTTTTCGGCGTTGGCCGAAGGCGGCTTCCGTGACCCGAGCGAGTTTCTTCACATCGGCGGGCAGGGGTGTCGCGCGGGGCTCGAGATGCACCACCGAAGAGGTGACCTTGGGCGGTGGCGTGAAGGCCTGAGGCGGCACGTCGAAGGCGATCCTGGCCTGCGTGCGCCAGCCAGCGAGCACACCCAGCCTGCCATAGGCGTCGCTGCCGGGCGCTGCGACGATACGCTGGGCGACCTCGCGCTGGAACATCAATGTCATCGAGGCGTAAAAGGGCGGCCAGTCCGTGACCGTCAGCCATCGGACCAGCAGTTCCGTGCCGATGTTGTAGGGCAGATTGGCCACGATCCGCACCTGCCTACTATCTCCAGCCGCCGCGGCGAGGGCGGCGAAGTCGGTCTTCAGCGCGTCGCCCGAAATCACCTCCAGCCGGCCGGGGTAATGAGCCGAGACTTCGGCAAGCGCTGCCAGGCAGCGTTCGTCGCGCTCTATGGCGACGACCCGGCGGGCGCCGTTGGAAAGCAGCGCTCGCGTCAGCCCTCCGGGCCCGGGCCCGACCTCGATCACCGTGGCATTTGTCAGGTCGCCGGCGCTGCGCGCGATCTTGCCTGTCAAATTGAGGTCGAGCAGGAAGTTCTGCCCAAGCGCCTTTTTCGCCTGCAGTCCATGACGCTCGATGACGTCGCGCAGCGGCGGCAGCCCATCGATGCTCATGCGGCCGCCGCCCTTGCGTCGGTGTCGGCGAGTTTTCTGGCGAGCTTCAGCGCCGCGATCAGGCTGTCGGGCCGCGCAATGCCCTTGCCGGCGATGTCGAAGGCGGTGCCATGGTCGGGCGAGGTGCGGATGAAGGGCAGGCCCAGCGTGACGTTGACCGCCTCGTCGAAGGCCAGCGCCTTGGCCGGGATCAAGGCCTGATCGTGATACATGCAAAGCGCCACGTCGTAGCCCGCCCGCGCCCGGGCATGGAACAGCGTGTCGGCGGGCAGGGGGCCGAAAGCATCGATGCCTTCGGCGCGCAGGATGTCGACCGCCGGGCGCACGATGTGCTCGTCTTCCGTGCCCATGGAGCCGCCTTCGCCGGCATGCGGATTGAGGCCGGCAATGGCGAGCCGCGGCCTGGCGATGCCGAAGCGGCTGGCAAGGTCGGCCGCGGTGATGCGCGCGGTCGCGACGATCAATTCGGTGCTCAGGACTTTCGGCACCTCGGCCAGGGCGATGTGGATGGTGATGGGAACCGTGCGCAGGTCGGGGCCTGCCAGCATCATTACCGGCATCGCCTCGACGCCGCTGTGCCGAGCCGCGAGATGCGCCAAATATTCGGTGTGGCCGGGAAAAAGGAAGCCCGCATCATAGAGCGGCTTCTTGGCAATCGGGCAGGTCACGACCGCGGCGGCTTCACCAGCAAGGCAGGCGGCGACCGCACGGTCGATCGCTTCGACGGTGCCGGCCGCATTGGCCGGGTCCGGCCGGCCGGGGCTGTCGATGAAGCGCGCCGTCAACGGAACGATCGGCAAGGCGTGGCCAAAGACCTCGATCGCCTGCACCGGCGTCACCTCCTGGACGGGCAGCAAAACGCCAAGGCGGCGCGCCCGCGCGGCGACCACAGCCGGGTCGGCCAGCAGATAGAACGCAGGCAAGCCGACAGCGTCACGCGCAAGGAAGGCGGCGATGGCTATTTCAAGGCCGATGCCGGATGGGTCGCCGACACTCAACGCCAGCGCGGTCATCGCGCTACCCACGTCAGCGCTTGACGATGCGGGCTTTGGCCTTCAGCTCGTCGACATATTTCTTGCTGAGATCGTCGGCGGCCTTGTCGTTGGAGCCTTCGCTCTGGAACACCATCTGGGCGGTCTTGTCGTCGGACACTTCGCGCGACGAACAGATGCCGATGAATTCGACGCCGCGCTCGGTCTCGCGCGTAACGGTGGCGCCGCCGACCTTGGTCGCTTTGATCTGCTCGGCCCAGTCTGGCGGCAGTTGCGGCGCCAGAACCCGGCCGAGATCACGAACCGTGACGTCAATCAGGCCCTTGGCGAACTCGCGCGTCGTGTTGCAGCCGTTGAAGCGAGCGCGCATGGCGTCGGCCTCGCGCTTGCGCTTGGCCAGCGTCGCGCTGCGTTCGGCCGCCGGCACGACGAAGATGACCTGCTGCAGCATGTATTCCATGGCGCTCGGCTTAGCGCCGCCCTTGTCGAGCATGCGTCGCACCGCGTCCTGTTCGGTCACGCTGCCGCCTTCGCCGGAACGGTAGCGCGCGCTCAAGGCCTGGTTCCAGGCCATCTGGGCGCGGATGAACTCCTTGAAATGGTCCTTGCCGACGCCGGATTTTTCCATGACGCCGTCGAGCTGGCCGCGCTGCATCTTATTGTTGGCGGCAAAGCGCTGATAGGCGGCCTCGACCTGTGCATCGCTGATGCGGATACCAAGCCGCCTGGCCTCGGCGAGCCGCAGCGTCTGGTCGATCATTTCCTGGCCAGCATCCCCCTTTTTGCGCTGCAGCTTCAAGAAGGCGGCACGATGGGCGATATCACCGGTGGTGATCGGCATGTCGTTGACGACGTATTTGATCTCGCTGGCGAAAGCCGGCGGCGTCATGACGGTCATTGATACGGACGTCGCCGCCACAAGCAACGCGAACCCTGCTGAAAAGAGGTATTTCCTCATCCTTGGCATCCCAATTCTATTCCCGGCTCCGCCAGTTCCGTCCCCTTCCGGATGCGCGAATCCGTGCCAGCCCTATGCGGCGAAACGATGTCGCCGCCTATTGGATGGTGTCGACTCCGTTGCTCGACGAGCCGAAGTCGCCGAGGGTGCGGAACGAGAGGTTGAATCCGATGCTTTGCGTCACTTCCCTGGTGTTCAGGTCACGCGACTGTGCGTACGTCATCAGATAGGTGAAGCAGGAATCGTTGTAGGCGAAGCCCACCCCGTCCTTGACCAGCAGGCCCTCCTGCAAATCGTAGGTTCCTGTCCCGAACACGCGCCAGTTCTCGGCAAGATGCGTGGATGCGCCGAGCGTGACCTCGTGACGGTCGGTGGTGAAACCGTAGAGCGGCTGCGCCTGGATGAAGGCATACTTGGCGCTCAACGATACCGGCAGGCCGGAGTAGGCAGCTTTCAGCTCGGCGCGGCGGATCTCGAAGCTCTGTTCGTCGAACCGGCCGCTGACCGAAGCCGCGAATCCATTGGGGCTGGTTATGCCAAACAGGCCGACATAGTCGGACTTGGTGGTCTCAAGGCCTGAATTTGCGCCGACATTGACCAGATCGGGTGCCGCGAAGGAGTTCTCGCCGCCAATTTGATAGGATTGGCCGAAGATGGCATTGGTGCCCCAGCCATTGATGTAGGAGCCGGAATAGCGCAGCCCGACATTGGCACGCGAGCCGCCCTCGATACGGTCATAACCGGAGAACTTGTCGCGCTCGAACAGCGTGGTCGCATCGAAAACCATGCTCTGCGCGTCTTCGTTCGGAATGGAGAGGCCGCCGACATACTGTTCGTTCGGACGCAGGAACACCTGTGCCATCGGCTCGACAACGTGGCTCGAGCCGCTGGCCAGCGAGAACAACAGCGGCCAGCTCATCTCGAGCCCGGCAGTCGCCATGTAGCGGGCAAAGGACGAGCGCATGTCGTCCTGCTGGCCCAAATTCGTCGCCATCTGGTTGATCGCGGTGAGCGAGGCCGACGACGCTCTGACATAGTCGACGTCGCCTTGCAGCGCCAGCAACGGTGTCAGCACCAGCCCGTCGTCGGTGACAAAGCTCCGTTTCCACTCGGCCTCGGCGGTGAGGCGGCTGGACTCGCCTTCGATGCCGCGCACGCGTTGCGTACCCGAGCCGGGCACGTACGGGGTAAAGTAGGTCTCGTCGAGATCTTCGCGGCGGATGACGCGCGTGTTGACGTTGAGCGACAACTGGCCGCCGGCGACCGATGTGTCGGGGATATAGGCATAGTCGAGCGAGGGCAGCACCCAGGGCTGCTGGCCACTTCTCGCGGCGGCATTGTCGTTGGGCGTATCTTCCTGGACCTCGAAATGCATGGCGCGCACGTCGAAATAATTACGGTCGTTGAGACCAGTCAGGTAGACCGAGGACTGATGGACATACGAATTGTACTTGGCGATGTTGTAGGTGTTCGAGAAATTCTTGTCGGTCTGCAGCAACACGTCCCAGCCGAAATTCCAGCGTTCGTTGATGGCGAACTGCCCTTGCGTGCCCATCATGCCGCGGAACTTGTTCGGATCGCCCACCGCGCCGGAATCGATATTGTGGCCAGCGGTCGAGGGGAACGCGGCGCTGTCGAGGAAGTCGTCCGGATTCTGCTGCTGGATCCCGGCAACCTTGAATGTGTATTCGCCATTGTTGAAGCGCTGGCGCCATTCGGCTTCGCCGAGGAAGCCCTGCTTGGTGTAACCGCTTCCGGTCACCGTCAGATCATATGTCGGCGAAAGGGCGAAATAATAGGGAACCTTGACGCTATACCCCAGATGGCTGTTGTAGCCGATGCTGGGGATCAGGAATCCGCTCTTGCGCTTCACCGTGGGATCGGCGATCTCGAACGCCGGCAGGTAGGCCAGCGGAAAGCCGAAGAACTCGAAATTCGCGTTCTCGAAGCGAACCGTCTTCTTCTCACCGTTCCAGATGATCTTCCTGGCTTTGACGCGCCATGTCGGCGCCTTGTCGGGCTTGTCCTCGCACGGTTCGCAGGCGGTGTAGACGCCATTGTGGAAGGTGGTCAGAACGCCGCCCATGCGTTCGGCGCTTTCGGCGGCGAAATAGGCCTTGTCGACCGTTTCAACGCGCAGCGCGTTGACGAAACCGTCGGCGAAATCGTCGGTGATGTCGATGTGCTGCGAATTGATCTTGGTGCCGTCGCTGTTGACGATCTCGACATTGCCGCTGGCAACCATCCGCTTGGTGTTGCGGTTGTAGACGACCTTCTGGGCGACGAGGCGGTTGCCGCCGTAGTCGATCTGCACGCCGCCGACGGCGGTCACGGTCTGGTTGTCGTTGTTGTATTCCAGCGTGTCGGCGGCCAGCAGCATCTGCGAACCGGATGGAACGGAGGTTGCCAAGTTGCCGACCTCCTGCGCGAAAGCCGGCAGCGGGACGCCGCAGGCAAGCAGGCACGCCAAGGCGCTCGCCGCATAAAGGCGCGCCAAATGGGCCTGCCTGTCGCTGGGCAAAAACGCCTCCCTCACTAGCCGTCTTCCTTGTATAGCAGGAAAGTCACCCCGAAGAACATAGCTACCACGACCGGCACCCAGGCGGCTATGGCAGTCGGCACGAACCCCGCCACGCCGAACGCCTTCACCAGCACCGAAACGACATAAAGCAGAAACCCGGCAACGACGCCACCCAGAATCATCGTTGCCGATTGTCCCATCCTCGCAAATCGCATTGAAACTGTTGCAGCAATCAGCGTCATGGCGACGAGCAGGAACGGCAACGCCACCAGCGAATCAAACTGCATGGCAAAGGCATTTGCCTTGAGGCCGAAGGAACGGGCAACCTCGATTTTTCCGGGCAGGTCATAGAAGGGAATTGTCTCCGGGCGCGCCAGCCGCTCCTGCACGAATTCCGGCTTCAGATTGGTCGGCACACGATCGCTCGCGACGGGCTGGATGGTGCCGTTCCTGAAGGTCTTCACATCCTGCAATTCCCAATAGCCGTCGCGCAGGTAGGCCCGTGCCGCGTCCTTGCGCTCGACGATGTTGCCTTGCTGGTCGAGGATGAAAAACACGGCGTCGGCCATCTCCAGGCCCTGGTCGAGGATAGCCCGCGCGCCGATGATCGTGTCGCCGGAACTGGTTTTCTGGCGAATCCAGGGCGCGGCATCTGCTGAAACGGTATTGGACTTGCCGGAGCGCAGCTCGGTCTCGATCTGTTCGGACAAGGAGAAAGCGTGGGCGGCAAGCGGGTTGATGATCCCGACCGACACGACGCCGAACAGCAATGCGCCGATGCAGCACGGCAAAAGGAACTGCCAGGCGGAGACACCCGCGGACCGCGCGATGACGAGTTCGTAACGCCGGTTGAGCGAAACCAGCGTCGCCATCGCCGAGAACAAGCCGACAAACGGCACCGTCTGCAGCATGATCATGGGCATTCGAAGGCCTGAAATGGCCATCGCCGTCCCATAGGTGAAGCCCGGCAGGCCAGTGGTGCGGCCCGACAATTCCGTGAAATCGATCAGGAACACCAGCGCCAGAAGGCCGATGAAGAACCAGATCGTGATCGCCACGTAACGGAAGAAGAAGTAACGGCCCAGCGTCCAGCCCATCAGCCGACTCCCTGGCCCGAGGTGTCGCGCCTGGACAAACGAGACTTGAGGGCATTCCACCCGTCACCGATGCGGCTGGCCAGGTTTGTCATCCAGTCCGCCCAGGCAACCGGCAGTTCCATGGTCCGGTTCGACACGATGAACCAGATCGCCACCGCGGAAGCCGCGATCGGTATGCCATACACCACATAGGAATATTGCGGGACCTCGTCGGCCTTGCTTGCGGCGAAGAACCCCAGCCAGCGTACGAACAGCGATATCGCGATGGCGGTGATCAGCGGATTGACGCGCGCCTCGCGATGCGAACGCGCGTCTCCCGCGACCGCGAGCGCGATCAGTGCGAAAACCATGGAGTATGTCCATTCCGAAAACCGCTGGTCGATCTCCGCCCGGTACTCCTGCGGACTTTGCTGGTAGTTCTTGTCGTTGGGGCTTGGATTGAGCAGGTACTGGGTGGTCTGGTCTTTTGGCAGGAGCGTCACCTGGTTGGCCGCCGACATGAAGGCCGACATGTCGAAGGCATAGGACGTGAACCGGATAACACTGAGGTCGCCTGTCAGCGTCTTGCGATGGATGACGCCGTCATTCATCATCAGCACCTTTTCGCCGCCCCGCTCGATGATGCTGCCGGTCTTGGCATAATAGACGAGATTGACGCCTTCCTCACGGGAATCGGCGACGAAGATGCCACCCAGCCGGTTGTCGGGAAGCCGCTCGCCAATCTGCAGGAACAGTCCTTCCTCGATCTTGCGGAAGGTGCCTTCCTGAATGATCAGCGACAAAAGGTCGGCGCGCGACTCCGCCACCAGGGCGCGGTTCTTCTGTCGTGCATAGGGGTCGATGCCGTTGTCCACGGCGAATGAAAAGACGCTGGCGGCCAGCGCCAGCAGCATGATCGGCCGCACGATGGTCCAGCGCGAGGCACCCGATGCATTGACCACCGCGAGTTCCGAATCCGAATTCATCACGCTGAGTGTCTGCGCGACCGCCACCACGAGCGCGAAAGGCACGACGATCGGAACGATGGAAGGGAGAATGAGAGACGCGACCTCGAAGAAGGTCAAGGCCGACTGGCCGCTGTCCGTGACCAGATTGATCTTGGCCAGCACCTGCGTCGTCCACACGATGGCCAGCGTCCAGACCAGCGCTGCGATGAAGACAACGAAAGTGCGCCGCATGATGTAGCGTTCAATGACCTTCATGAAGGCTTTACTCGATTTTCTCGAACGGCATCATGCCACCACGCTAAGGGTAGCTGTCCGGCGACGCCCGCACAACTGGCTCCGTTGGGCTGCATCAGGCAGGCGATCCGGTTCCCGTCCCACGTCGCGTGCCGCAGCGGGTCGGAGTGTCGGCGGCAATGGATAAGAAAGGACGAACATCGATGGTTAACAACAGGTTGCGGCATGAAGCGGGGCCGTGCCGCGACGAATCGCCTTCGATTCCACGTCTCATATGGGTAGCCATTTTGGCAAAGTCTTGCCAAATGCCGGAAAACGACCAAATGTCGCGGATCACTTCAACCGCTTCGCGCAAAGTCGCCCAATCCCCGAAAGCAGGACATGATGAACCCGAGACCGTCGATCGCCTTTGCGAAATTCGCCGCGCCCCAGGCGGCGGCGAGCAGGAAGGGCACGGTCTTCGTGCTGTCGGCGGATAGTGGCGGCCTGAGCGATGCGGCCAGGGCTTACGATCCGGGCAAGACGCTGGATCGGGCTTTCCCGATCGCCGAGTTTACCGGCAAGCTCGCCGGCATCGTCGAAATCCTGGCGCCGGAAACGACGTCACTCGACAGGTTGGTCGCGATCGGCGCCGGCAAGGTCGCGGGGCTCGACGAATATGCCTGGCTGAAGCTCGGCGGCACCATTGCGGCATCGCTGCGCAAGGCAACCGACGTGGCCGTGGTGCTCGACCTGGCCGGCGCTTCGCCCGATGGCAAGGACGCCGCGAACCTCGCGGCGGGCATTCTTTTGCGCAGCTATTCCTTCGACAAGTACAAGACCAGGAAGGATAAGGACGACGGCCAAGGGGGCGGCCAGGGGGGCGGCCAAGGGAACGGTAAGCCCGATCCGAAAAAGCCGGTCAAGGTGACCATCCATACCGCCGACCCCGCAGGCGCCAAGAAAGCATTCAGCGATGCCGAGGCGGTGATCGACGGTGTGCTTCTGGCACGCGATCTCGTCAACGAACCGGCAAACGTGCTGGGACCTGTCGAGTTCGCCGCCCGCGCCAAGGAACTCGAGGCACTCGGCGTCAACGTCGAGATCCTGACCGAGAAGGAGATGAAGAAGCTCGGCATGGGCTCGCTGCTCGGCGTCGCGCAAGGCTCGCCCCGGGGCGCCCGCATGGCGGTCATGCAGTGGAACGGCGGCAAGCCGAAGGACAGGCCCGTCGCCTTCGTCGGCAAGGGTGTCACATTCGACACCGGCGGCAATTCGATCAAGCCGGCCTCGGGCATGGAGGACATGAAGGGCGACATGGGCGGGGCCGCCGCCGTGACCGGGTTGATGCATGCGCTTGCCGCGCGCAAAGCCAAGGCCAATGTCGTCGGCATCATCGGTCTTGTCGAAAACGCGGTCGACGGTCATGCCCAGCGCCCCGGCGACATCGTCACCTCCATGTCCGGACAGACCATCGAGGTGCTCAACACCGACGCGGAGGGGCGCCTCGTTCTGGCCGACGCGCTGTGGTACTGCAACGACCGCTTCCAGCCGAAATTCATGGTCAACCTGGCAACGCTGACCGGCGCCATCATGGTTGCGCTCGGCCTGCATTATGCCGGCCTGTTCTCCAACGACGACGAACTGGCGCAAAGGCTTACCGCGGCCGGACAGTCAACGCAGGAACGGCTGTGGCGCATGCCGCTCGGCGCCGAATACGACAAGCTGATCGATTCCAAGAACGCCGACATGAAGAACATCGGCGGCCGCTACGGCGGCGCGATCATTGCCGCGCAGTTCCTGCAGCGCTTCGTCAAGGACACGCCCTGGGCGCATCTCGATATTGCCGGGACCGCGATGGGCTCGCCGTTGAACGAGATCAACCAGTCCTGGGGTTCGGGTTTCGGCGTTCGGCTGCTGGACCGGCTGGTGCGTGATCACTACGAGAGCTGACGTTCGTCCATGGCCGATGTGCTGTTCTACCATCTGACCGAATCGACGCTGGAGGATGCGCTGCCGGGCCTGCTCGAGCGCAGCGTCGATCGCGGCTGGCGCGCCGTGGTGCAGACCGGCACCGAGGAGCGGCGCGACGCGCTCGACCAGCATCTGTGGACTTTCCGTGACGATTCTTTCCTGGCGCACGCGACCGATCGCGAAGCTTATCCCGGTGAACAGCCAATCCTGTTGACCACCGGCGAGGGCAATCCCAACCAAGCCAAGATCAGGTTCCTCGTAGACGGCGCGGCTCCACCCGACCTTGCCGGCTATGAGCGTGCGGTGTTCCTGTTCGACGGCCATGACGCGGCCCAGGTCGAGATGGCCCGGGCGCATTGGAAGACGATGAAGGACGCCGGCCACGCCGTGACCTACTGGCAGCAAGCCGCGGACCGCCGCTGGGAGCGCAAGGCGTAGAGCAATTCCACGGAAAGTGTGGACCTATCCCGGGAAAAGCGCGCAGCGCCTTGCCTGGCGAATTGCGCTAGAACGAAGAGCAGTTCGACGTTCGCCTGGAACGATGAACAACTCCAGCCCGGCGGCTTTCGCGGATGACGGTTCTAAAGCCTTGCCTTGATCCGTGTCTGTTTCCTGGTGACGTAGTCGCCGTATTTCAATTTCGCGGACTCGTCCGACCGGTTCCGATGCGAACTCCTGAAAACGTACCACTCGCCATCAGGCGACTTGCGCTTGTAGATCGCCTTGCCGGTCTGGCGATGCTCGAAGCAGGTCATTGAGCCCTTCACGCCCCAGGAGCCGTGCCATTGCGCGCGGTAGCACAACTTGCCGCCGCCGGGGATGAACCATATCCCGTCGCCATAGCCCGGCTGGCCCTTTTCCGTCGACCAGGCGTTAAATTGCCGCTGCCTGACGGCAAAGAACGCGGCCCCGTGATTGCCCCACATCCACGAACGGTTATGATAGATCTGGTAGACGCCTTCGTCGGGCACCACGGCGCCCTTTTGCGCCTGCTCGGCGATTTTGGCCGCTGTCTTGGCTGTCGCGGGGACCTGTAAGGCAAGAACAAGAACGGAGCAGGCGAATGCCGCTCCAAGACAATTACCCAGCACTCGTTTCACGGAACTACTCCACGGACTGATTCACGCCACGCCTCATCCATCATGCCGAAACGCTGGTTCGGCATGGATGGCAAACAAACAGAAAGATGGAGATCCATCCCGATCGTGTCGGGACGCATCGGGACGACGCGTCTACGGCAGGACGTGCTGGGTCACCCTCCAGTCGGGCAGACCATAGCCCCCCAGCCACGGCCACACTTCCTTCTGGTTGAAGTAGACAACTGAAGTCAGCGCCGGGAACTCCGCATAGGACTTGCGGGAATCGGCCTGCCACTTCGAAACATAGTCCTGCTTGCCGACATAGCCGAGTTCCGCCACCACGATCGGCTTGTTGAACCCCGCAACGCGATCATAGCCTGGCTTCAGCAACTCGGCGAACGTACGGTCGTGACCGGCCTCGTCATTGTCCTTTTTCTGCAGGCCGAACACCGACAGGCCGATCACGTCGACATAGTCGTCACCAGGGTAGTATTTTTCCAAGCCTTCATCGCCTTTGGGCGACCACATATATTTGGCCGTGGGGGCGGCCTTGCGGCAGACATCGACTTCGCGCTTGTAAGCGGAAATCCAGTCCTTCGGTGCCCAGTTGGCCCAAGTGAAGCGGCCGTTCTTGTCTTCCATTTCCTGCGCCCAGCGAATGGTCACCGGGCTTTTCATCTGTCCCACCAGGCCGCAGATCGCCTGCATATTGGCATCATATCTGCCGCCCAATATGCCGTCTCGCAGCTCGGGCGGGGTGATGCGCCAGTCCTTCGACCAGGTCCACGGCTCGATCGTGATCAACAGCGAGCGCCCGCGCTGCTGGGCATAAGCATCGGCCAGAGGCAGCGTCGATAAATCAACGTCTTCCCAAGGCAGGAACAGTTCCTCGATGCTGGCGGTCTTGTCATTGGTGAAATCGCCATACGGATCGTACGAGCCGAATGCCGACGCGGCGCTGCTCGTCTGAACGGGGTCCGTCACGGGGACGGAGCCGGCGCCTCCCGCCGTGGGGAACGCGGCGCTTCCGCCCAAAACCAGCGTGACTACAAGCGCATTTGCTGCGGAGCGTTTCATTGTTTGCCTCCCAAGGCCCGACTTCCTACGGAAGCCAAGGCTTCGCCCGGCGCGTCGATGCCTGATCGACACGCCTATCCAACACCCATCGGCTCTATTGGCGTAATCTGCGGGATTTCGGAGCGACCATTGGCGAGTGTGCGAACTTGGCACGGACCCACCCAAAATTATCCCTCAAGGCTCCGATACTGAAGAGCTTCAGAGAGAAAGTTCGCCGCGATACTCACAAATTCGCGTCAACATCCCGATATATCATCCCTAGCTAATTTAAGAGCCGGTCGGGGCCAAGAGTCAAGCACAATTAACGGTTGCTTAACCTTGGCGCTCGCAACGTGGTTAACGCTGCTTGTCCTCATCCAGACATGGGGACCAGCCCCTCTCGGTGAATTCCTCAACGCAAAACGTCCGGCTTGCCCGTCCAGCGCTGGTCGGGGGCGCGCGACCGCCGGATCGGCCCGGCGATTCAAAGGCGTTAGGTTAACCAGTTCCCAAGAAGTATAGTTAAGAAGCTCTTAATTTAGTTGACTCTAATAAATTTGCGATGGATTCTGGCGCCGGGGTTGAAGGTTGTCGGCCGTCTTCGGCTGACGCTTAGAGTGGCGGCGGTACGTGTATGAGTGTTTCCGCGGACGTAGCGACCATCAGCGGTAAGAACAGGCCGAAACGCCGGTCTCGGGCGGCTCTGGCCAAGGCGGCGCAGAAGGGCCCTTTTCTGGTTCCCGTCCTGTCTGCCACTCAGCAATGGATCCTGAGGCTGGCGCTGGCATTCTGGTTCGTCACGCTCGGTTTTTTCTGGATCTGGTGGCTAAGGCCCGAGCATGTCGAGTACATCGGGCCATACGCCTTCGCGACGACGGTGCTGGCCTGGCTGACGCTGATGCCGATGTATTTCCTGTTATTCGTGCTTGTGTCGAAAAGGCCGTCCAAATTTTACACGGTCGCTGCGAGTTCGAGTGTGGCGATGGTGGTGACGAAAGCGCCATCCGAACCGTTTTTCGTGGTTGCGCGCACGCTCGAGGCGATGCTTGCGCAGGATTATCCTCACGACACCTGGCTTGCCGACGAGGACCCTTCCGAGGAGACGATCGCATGGTGCGAGGCGCGAAACATCCAGATTTCGACGCGGCGAGGCCGGGAAGACTATCATCGCAAGACCTGGCCGCGCCGAACCCGTTGCAAGGAAGGCAATCTCGCCTTCTTCTATGATCACTACGGCTATGAACGCTACGACTTCGTCGCGCAGATGGACGCCGATCACGTGCCGACGCAGACCTATCTGCGCGAGATGCTGGCGGCCTTCGCCGACCCCGCTGTCGGCTATGTCTCGGCGCCGAGCATTTGCGACAACAATGCCGCCGAGAGTTGGTCGGCCCGCGGCCGACTGTTCGTGGAGGGAATGCTGCACGGCCTGCTGCAGTCCGGCTACACGAGCGTCGGAGCGCCACTGTGCATAGGCTCGCACTATGCAGTGCGCACCGCCGCATTGAAGCAGGCGGGCGGGCTTGGCCCAGAACTGGCCGAAGACCACTCGACCTCCATGCTGATCAACGCGGGGGGCTGGCGCGGCGTGCATGCAATCGACGCCATTGCGCACGGTGATGGCCCGCAGACTTTCGCCGACCTCGTCACTCAGGAATTCCAGTGGTCGAGGAGCCTGACCACCATCCTGCTCGAATACTCGCCCATGTATCTCTCCAAGCTGAGGTTGCGATTGAGGTTGCAGTTCGTTTTCTGCCAGCTTTGGTACCCGCTGTTCGCACTGCTCGCGCTCTCCACGTATCTCATGCCGATCTACGCGCTGTTTTCTGGCCGGAACTTCGCCAATGTGACGTATCTGGATTTCATTCTCCACTATGCGCCGAGTTCGGTTACGCCGATCGTCTTGGTGATGATGTTGAAGGCGTTCGCGCTCTCACGACCGGTAACGGCCAAGGCACTCAGCTGGGAAGGTATGCTGTTTCATTTCTTCGCGCGCTGGCCGTGGGTGCTGGCGGGCACGCTGTCGGCCGTCCGCGACTATCTGACCAAATCGTTTGTCGATTTTCGCGTCACACCGAAGGGCCGCGGCCCGAAGGATCTCCTGCCGGTTCGTGTCGTCATCCCCTATGTGGCGCTTGCCGTCGGTGCGTCGTTGCCCGTGCTCCTTGTACAAAATCCGCAGAGCGCCACGGGTTTTTACTGGTTCGCCGCGTTCAATGCAGCTTTATATAGCCTGCTGACCATCGTGATCATTGCCAAGCACGTCACCGAGAACAAGATTTCCCTGCGGCCGAGTATCGGCAAATTTGTCTTGCAGGCTTCGCTCGCCGGCGTGGCTTTAACGGCTCCGCTCGCGGGTTTTTACGGCCGCGGCCTGGAGGGCATTTACGGACTGCAGCAGGGTGCCGGCGCCGTTCATCTCGTCAAGATGGCTTTCCCAGTTTCGGGCGCCGGCATGGGCGAAATCGGCGCCCGCAATTTCTACTTCGATCCAGGTTGGGAAACGCAGCGCTGAGCGTCCCCTAACACCTGCAACAGCCCTTCGACTCTGCCAGCCTGAGCGCCGATCGCCGTCGTTGCCACCAGTGCGGAGGCTTCGTTTGCCGAAGCACCCCACGCGCCCTGCTAGGCTCCGATCCAATCAATCGAATTTTCATCATATTCGAACGAACACCGAAAGACTGTGTTCATTATGCTGTTTGCACGAATTTTAATAAGTTCGTTCTAATATACGTATGCAGATTGAGTGGCGATGATCACTTGAAAGTGCGGAAAGAAGCCGACTATAAAGTATATCACCCGCACATAACCGAATTATGTTTAAGGGTAGGGAGCCGTAGATGAACAGGGTTATGGAAAGTTTGGCCAACAACGGCAGAAAATATACCTGTGCTGTTGCTGCTTTTGTGCTCGTCTCGATGGTGTCCGGCTGCCAGACCATGGATACAACCAAGACCGGCTCGATCAACGGGCGAACCATCGACTACGGGTTCGGCAAAATGGCCCATCACGCCGGGAAGGTCCATCACGTCAAGACAAAGCTTCTCTACCGCAAACCGCTTACACAGATGAGTGTCGTGACGCGTACCAGGGAGGAGGCCTACGCGGCCTTCGTGCGGCCGCAACGGATTGCCAGGCCGGCACCGGTGAAGGTTTCCTACAGCCCGGGCAATGGCGGTCAGTTCCTCGGTCATTCGCCCTGGATTTGCGGCCCGAGCGGTTTCGGCCAGCGCGCCAGCTGCCGTTCGCGTTACTAGAGCATTGGACCTAAATGCACGTCGCCCGGAAGTGTCCTCGGTTCCGGGGCAACGACATGCATAAAATCAGAATGCATGTCGCCCGGAAGTGTGCTCGGTTCCGGGACAACGACATGCAGATCAGAAGCTTAAAGCAGGTCGGGCGAATCCTATTCGCCGCGACATGTGTAAGTGGCGGTGCCTGACCGAGGGCTGCCGCCGAGGTTTTCGCTGGGGGCGCGAGTCGAGGGCGAGAGGTGGGCGCAGGGTTGCGCCTTATCTCTTGCCCTTCGACCGCCACGGGCTCGTGGCCATGAATATCCCTGGCGTTCCGATCTCCTCATGAAGGCCGGCTCGGGCGGAGCCAGCCGTCATCGTCGCCGGGCGCCGGCGGTGGCCGCGCGACATAGGCCGATGATCCGTTTGCCTCGTGATAGACGCGGGCCAGCATTTCCGCCAGCACGCCCGACGTCACCATCTGCACTCCGGCGATCAGCAGAAAGAAGCCAGTGAATAGCATCGGCCGTGTTCCGATGTCTTGCGCGAAAAACAGCTTCAGGCAAAGCAGATAGGCAAGTATCAGCGAACCCAGCGCGCCAAGCGCGATGCCGATGCCACCGAAGAAATGTCCGGGCCGTGTGCGATAGCGCATGAAGAAATACATGAACACCAGATCGAGCACGACCCTGAAGGTGCGCGAAATGCCGTATTTGGACTGGCCGTGGATGCGGGCATGATGCGTCACAACCTCCTGCGCGATGCGTCTGGGGGTCGTCACGGTAGCCAGCCATGCCGGGATGAAGCGGTGCATCTCACCATAGAGCTTGACGCTGCGGATGACGCTGCCGCGATAGACCTTGAGGCTGCAGCCATAGTCCTTGAGGCGCACGCCGGTGACGCGTGCAATCAGCGCATTGGCGATACGCGAAGGGAGCCTGCGCATCAAAAGCCCCTCCTGACGGTCCTTGCGCCAGCCGACCACCAAGTCGAGATCCTCGCTCAGCAGGCGGTAGACCATGCGCGGGATGTCGAAGGGATCATTTTGCAGGTCGCCGTCGATCGTGGCGATGACATCGCCGCGCGCCGCGTCGATGCCGGCCTGCATCGCGGCGGTCTGCTTGTAATTGCGCACGAGTTCGACCGCATGCACATGCGGGCCATAATGCGCAGCCAGGCGCCTGATCTCGCTCACCGTCGCGTCGGTGCTGCCGTCATCGACCAGCACGACCTCCCACGGCTGCTCGTAGCGCTCCATCGCCTGGTGAATCCGCGTCAGCAGCGGCTCGACGTTTTCGGCTTCGTTGTACATGGGCACGACGATGGACAGCGTATGGTCCGGCATCACCGCGCCATCAGGCAGCCCCGAAGCAGGGATGGGCAATATGTTCATTGGGATGGCTTCCTTGCAGGTCCGACGGCCGGAGTCCCTGGCAGCGTCGATTTCGAGGGAAACAGCCAGGCTATCGCGCCGGTGGCGATAGCCGAGCAGAAGATGAACAGGTGCAGCGCCAGTGCCGCCTGCAGACCGCTCTTCATCGCAATTCCGGATGTGAGCAGCGCCGCCGCCGCTCCCGCTTCATAAGTGCCGAAGCCGGCGACGCCTTGCACCGGCAATATTGCGGCGCCTTCGGCCCCGACGACGCCTGGAAAGGCCGTCGTGAAGGATGTTCCCAGTATCAGGGCCAGCAGCCATCCCTGCACGGCGAGCTTCAGCGACCAGTTGGCGATCGTCCACCACCAGCCGTAACGCGAGCGCCCGGTCGCCTCGGTGAAGGTGTCGCGCAGCAGGCCGAGCTTCGCCACGATCCTGCCGCGCCCGGCCCAGTCATGCGGCGCGCGCGCCCAGCGCGGCAGGTACCAGGCGGCAGCGATCAAGGCGGCGATCCCAGCGATCCTTATCGCCGCATGCAGGCCCGGCCACACCGCCAGCGCCAGCACGCCGACGACGAAAGCGTCCTGCAGCCTGAACCACAGCAGCGAGGCGCTGGCGCGCATGATCGGCACGCCGAAGACCTGGCGCAGGAGCAAGGGAAAGGCCGTCTCGCCGCCCCGGAAGGGTACGACGTTGATCATCGCATTGTGGATCAGAATGACGCGCAGGCAGGCTCCGAAACGGCCATTCACCTCGTCGCGGAACTCGTCGCAGACGCGTAGCGCACGCAAGACATAGGTGACGAAAAAGGCGATCGTCGCCACCGCGAACGTAGCTGGCGTGATGCGGTCGAAGGCATCGCCGACCATCCGCCAGCGCGAGTCGCTTGCCAGCCAAGCCAGCAGGGCCAGCGTCACCATTATCGAGATTGCTCTTTTCAACCAATTCTCCGCCGGTTTTCACCGCCGAGTTCCAGCGGCGGCATCGTGGCGACTGAACGTCCAAGGCGTCATCCTGGGGCGGTTCGCCTGGCCCACCGCCTTGCCGGCCTTCCGCGGGGCGGATGCGTGGCCGCTGAGCCGTCGGGCCATATCCTGTCAAGGCCCACAGCTGTCGCAGCTCTCATGGACGGGTGATCCTATAGACCAGCAAAGCATCCGAATCCACAAGCTTGGTTGCGGTCTTGTCCAGATAGTCGACGACCCCCCCATGATGCTCGATGAACAACTGGTCCTGATTGTCGGCAGCGTTCTTGGCCGTGCCGAACAGATCCGCGCCTTGACCGCGCAACTCCTCGAGCTGAGCGATCGCGGTGGCGTCGTCCGCGACGAATTTCGACCATTCGACATCGCCTCCGCCAGGCGGGAACACCCAGCCGCGTGCCCTGCTGTAGTAGACGGCGACGGGATCGCCGACCTCCGGCGCGATGGCCACGACGAGGTCGCCCGGTTGCGCCAACCGCGCCAACTCCTCGCCGAGCAGCTTGCCGTTCATCGCGACCGGCGCCTTCATTGTCCTCACGAGAGGAAAGGTCGACCACACGAGGGTCACGACAACGATACAGATCGAACGCAGCACGACCGGCGACAGAACGGTTCCCGATGCAAACGTTGCCAGAAGAAGCGCGCCGCGGCCGCAGAACATCGCGAACGGCACATGGAAAATGTGGTAATTCCAGGGGTTGCTGGTGATTTCGCGCGCCGCCGCCAGGTAGACGATCATGGCCGCACCCAGCCAAATATAGGGAATGGCCGAAAGGGTGCGCTGCGTCGGGTCTTCGGCGGGTCCGGGCGGTATCCAGAAACCGACCGCGATCAGCGCCATGAACGGATAGCCGTAGAACCACCAGACAGAGGTGTTCCACACGGATTTGAAGTAGAAGCCATCATTGACGAACGTCCACAATCCGGAGTTCCAGATGTAGCCGCTGCCCGCGACGTGATAGGGTGGATAGCTGCGGCCGAGATAGATGGCCCAGCTGAAATAGGCGCCGATGATGGCCAGGCTCAAAAATCCCCACAGGAAGACCTCGGTCGCCTGCCGTCGTTTCTTCTGCAGAATCCAGCGCACCATCAGGTAGAAGATGACGGCGCCCGCCGCCACGCCCGGCGGCTTTGCCAGCGCACCGAGCGTGAAGCTGACGGCGGCGAGCGGCAAAAGCCATCGGCTGCCGCCAGCCCAGTATTTGGCGAACAGCCAAACGCCTGTTGTCACCAGTGCCAGCATCGACGGATCGGGCAGGAACGAGCTGTCGATCATGATCGCCGCCGGCATCAGCGCGTAGGCGAGCGCCGCCGCATGGGCATGCGTTTGGCCCCAGCATAGCGCCGTCAACCTGTGCAGCGAAAACACCGTCACCAGACCGAAGAAGGCCGCAACCACGCGGCCAAACCAGTCGTGCCAGCCGAAGAGTTGGTAGAGCAGGGCGGTCAGATAGCTGACGATCTGGAACTCGCGGCCCTGATAACTCGGGCCGGGTCCGGTCCAACTCACCTCCGGGAAGAAGATGTTCCAGCTGCGCTGTTGAAAATTGTCGGCCATCATTGCCGTGCTTGTCTCGCGCCAGCTGAAAGCGTCGACCAGCGGCAAGGTTATGTTGTGGAACCTGAACACGACCGCGATGAACAGGATCCCCAGCAAGATCGCCGTGTCGAGGTTCAGGTAATTGCGAGCAGCCGGGTCCCGAGCGATCGGCTGCTGCAGGTATTGCTGAACCTCGGCCTGATTCAATTCCGGATCGTCGCCCATTTGGAACCGCGTCCTCTCTGACGTCTGCGGATGTTGCTTTTGCGCGCGATTGTCAAAGGCGAGGGAGTATACGACGCAATCCTTAATTTTGGCGACAGCGGGCGCCGCGAAAGTTGACATCGCAGCTCCCGCGGCTGTTAAATAATTCGCAAAGGCTGTCGCGCCGATAGCGCTGCCCTGGGCCGCACAGACATGCCAACGCTGATTGTACCGATAGCTCCGACCAGGTCGCCGCCGCATGGCGTAGATCGTCTGCGGCGCAGGGAACGTCGTCGGTCCGCACGTTTCACGCTGCTCCTGTTTGTCCTGGCCCTCTGCGGCCAGGTGGCCCTCCCGGGAACGTCCCACGCGGCTGCCGCCAAGGACAGCGCACCTGCAAAAGCGGATAGCGCTATTGCTCCAATTGCCGCCACTGTTCCAACTGCCTATGAGCTGCAGCTTCTGTATGCCGATCGCACATGGATATGGGAAAATGGAGCGGCCTATTTCGCGAAGGGCAATCGGCGCCTTGAGGCCTGGACGTCGGGGCAGGATTCAGCGTCTGTCGCAGAGGGCAGGTGGCTGGTGACCAAAGACGGCAAGATGTGCATGGATGTCGCTTGGCGGTCCAACAGCTACAAGGGCAAACAGCGCCGCACCTGCTACAGCCACCGAATCAAGGATGGAACGATCGAGCAACGCAAGGATCCGGACGGAGAATGGTACAGTTTCAAACGAACTCCCGAAGGTCCTTCCGACGAATACCGAAAATTCGAATCTGGTGATACCAAGGCCGCGCGGTTCGAAGAGGCCCGCAAGTTGATCGACTCCAAGAACTGATGCATATCGCTCGGAAGTGTCCTCGGTTCCGGGACAACGACATGCACGAAATCAGAAGCTTACAGCAGGTCGGGCGAATCCTATTCGCCGCGGCAGGCGCCGTTCCTGGCTCCGTTGGCCCCTCCCGATACCACATCGGTGACGGCGTGTCCGGAGGGGCGGATTCAGGCAGGCCGCTTTTGCCAGGCCTGTGAAGAAGCTTGCGAATCGCTTATAAAACGCTGAGCAGTCCGGCTGGAATTGTCGGCGCACCGACCGCCGATTGGTGCAATCACTTGTCTCTGACAGAACGACGAGACGATGGATCCAACACCATATGGTTTTCATGAAATTTAATAATTAGTGATATCTAATATTTATGTGTGATGTGCGAGTGGTCACTGAAACGGCGTGAAGCGGCGCAGGTGTCGCAACGCGCCCCAGCTTATACTCAAGGCAAGGGACACATGGGGAACAATTCCGCAATGGGCGCTTCTCGCCTAAGCAAGAAAGCTCTCTCTATTGTTGTGGTGGCGATGACCTCTCTGGTTGCAGGATGTCAGGGGATGGATACGACCAGAACCGGTTCCGTCCTCATTGCACCGGTCGCGCATCCGCTCCGGAGCCAGCCTTCAGTCCGACCGGTCCAGGCTGGATACATCGTGCGTTCGCTCAGGATCGAGCCTGAGGTGCTGATGACAAGGACTATCCGCACCACTGAAAGAACTTACGCTTTTGCTCCGCCACCGCCGATCGCGATCCGCACAACGGGACCCGTGAAGGTCGCTTTCAGTCCTGTCGATGAAGGTGCGTTGTTAGGAGGCTCGCCTTACATCTGCAGCCCCAGCGGATTTGGCCAACGCGCAAGCTGCCACCCGCGCTATCTCTGATCTATCGAGCAGCGACCGCTACCGCGCCGTCGCTTGGTGGCAGTATCACCGGTTTCGTCCGCAGCCCGAAGAATGGGGCGGCGGTCCTGACGATCGTGTCGATGTCGGAAAGCTGCGGCACAAAGCCAAGGCGCGCGCGCGCCTTGCTCGGATCGGCATAGAGTTCGGCCGGATCTCCCGGGCGCCGGGCCCTGAAGACGGCCGGAACCGGTCTTGAAGTCATCCGGCTGACCGCCTGGACAATCTCCTTGATGGACACGCCTCGCCCGGTGCCGAGGTTGACCGCCAGGCTTTGTCCCCCGCCCTCCAAATGTTGAAGAGCTTTCAAATGAGCGCGGGCCAGGTCGCTGACGTGGATATAGTCGCGCACGCAAGTCCCGTCCGATGTCTCATAATCCGTGCCGAAGACCTCGATCTCGTCGATGATGCCTGACGCCGCCATCAGCACCCTGGGAACCAGATGCGTTTCCGGCGAATGCCACTCGCCGAGCTCCCCGTCGGGATCGGCCCCGCAGGCATTGAAGTAGCGCAGGATGGCGAACTTCATTCCGTATGCGCTGGCATAGTCGCTGATGATCTGTTCGCCTATCAGCTTGGTGCGCCCGTACGGGCTGATCGGATTTTGCGAAGAGGTCTCACGAATAGGCAGCGCTTCCGGAACGCCGTAGGTTGCGCAACTGCTGGAAAAGATGATGTTCTCGATCGAATGCGCGCGTGCGGCGTCGAGTACGGCGATGGTGCCCGTGACATTGGTGGAATAGTATTCGGCCGGCTGACCGACGGACTCTCCAACATAAGCAAGCGCCGCGAAGTGGATGATGGATGCGGGCCGATAGGCTTCGATCGCCGCCTGCAATGCATCCCGGTCGCGGATGTCGCCGACGACAAGCGGACCCCAGGCGACGGATTTCCGATTGCCGCGGGACATGTTGTCGAATGCCACCGGCAGATAACCGGCCGCGGCAAGCAGCTTGCACGTATGGCTGCCGATAAAGCCGGCTCCCCCTGTCACCAGGACTGCCGGCTGGCTCATGAAGCCGCGGCCCCTTTGGTAATCCGGCTCCCGTAGAGCAGGGCGTCGAAATAGTCGACGGTATGCGCGAGCCCTTGGGCCAGGCTGATCTTCGGCTCCCAACCGAGATTGCTTCTGGCGAAGGAAATATCCGGCTTGCGTTGTCTGGGATCGTCGATCGGCAATGGCCGATGCACGATTTTCGATCTGGAGTTGGTATAGCTGACAACCAGTGTCGCGAGTTCCATGATGGTGAATTCGCCGGGATTGCCGAGGTTGACCGGATGGGCAGGCGCACTCGGCGCATTCATCAGCCGCATGAAACCCTCGATCAGGTCGTCGGCGTAGCAGAAGGAGCGGGTCTGCAGGCCGCTGCCATAGACGGTCAGGTCTTCGCCACGCAACGCCTGGACGATGAAGTTCGAGACGACGCGCCCGTCATCGGGTTGCATGCGACGACCGTAGGTGTTGAAGATACGGGCTACGCGAATATCGAGGCCATACGTCCTCGAATAGTCGAAAAAAAGGGTTTCGGCCGAACGCTTGCCTTCATCATAGCAGGAGCGCGGTCCGTGCGTATTCACATTGCCGAAATAGCTTTCGGGCTGCGGGTGCACGAACGGATCGCCGTAGACCTCGGAAGTCGAGGCCTGGAATATCTTGGCATTGTTCCGACGCGCGAGTTCCAACAGGTTCAGCGCGCCAAGCACACTGGTCTTGAAGGTATGGATCGGATCTGCCTGATAATGTGGCGGAGAAGCAGGGCAGGCTAGATTGTAGATCTCGTCGAACCGAAGGTCCAAAGGCAATGCATCGACGATGTCGTGCTCCATGCAGCTGAATCTCGGATCGCGCAGCAGCGTATTGAGATTGTATCTTTTGCCGGTATGGAAATTGTCCAGTGCGACGACGTCGTATCCGTCCTGCAAAAGTCGTTCGCACAAATGCGATCCCAGGAAGCCCGCGCCTCCAGCGACCAGCGCACGGCCTCGGTTATGGCCGTTGCCGTTGCCCCTTTGATCGTTTCTGGAACCAAGTTTCAGAACCTTGATGACCTTACTCATGCTTTCCTCCACGCACCGCACACGCTACCGCCGGGCAGGGCAAAGCACTGCCCGGCCACGTCCTTAAACGCGGCAATCTCCGCATCCGCGGATCGCCATCACTGATGTGCGCTTGTCACTAGCTGAGTTACGAGGCCGCTGCCGCCCGGCTTGTATCTGCCGTTCAGCAGTCCATGCGCCCCAAGATCGCGATCACGCGCCCCATGCCATCATCGCCGATTGCTCGCCCAAATTGCACATCCCAACGCCCTGAAAATATACCTGTGAAAATTCAAGTCAACTAAATTAGAGATTCCTTAACCAATTGTGTTTGCCATTGGTTAATCATGGCCGACGCGTTCCCGGCGCGGGCGCGGATGGCCACGGCCGGGGTTCTTCATTTTGAATCAGCATATTGGCTCGATCCAAGCAAATTTCACAGGCTGCCGCGATCTCTTCTCGGGTGCCATCAAAAGCCTGATGTCGAGGAATAGGGCGGAGTGTCCTTGTGAGATCATTGGGGTGGGTCGCCCCTGGGCACTGTCTGAAATGAAGAGCGATTCAGAAGGCGTCAAATCTTCAGGTTGCAATGAGATTGCTGCCCAAATCCGCTGGGACTGCAGACATAAACGCCTGGCCGTGAATACTTTGCCAGTATCTCTCTGCGGACGGAATCCACGTCGCAACTGGCAGCGGCGCAGAGCAGACCAAGAGTCAAAGTTAGAAGGCAGAATCGGCCGCAGGAATGACTTTTAACGCCGATTTCTCTCTGTCGGGCCGCCCGTGTCCTCTGTGCATCGAGGTTCCTCATCCGCCAAGGTATGAGTCGACATCCCCTTCTCGCCTGCAGGCGCATCGAAGTCATAGTGGAATGCCGGCCATCTCGGCAATGGCATTTGAGGGCATAGGCTAGCTGCTGTCCATGGCGCGACCACGCATCCAGGTTGACCGCCGCACTGGCGCGCGGGCCGCAAAAATGGTCGAGATGGTCCGTTTCTCAGCGGGCCATCTCGTTCAGGCAACCACAAAACAGGGACGCCTGTTGTCGTGTGGCAGACCGCTCCTGACGCGGCGCGGTGCTCCAGCTTGGCTATGTTACTCCCGGCGGGACTGCCCGCCCGGCGGACTTACTGCCCGCCCATTTCCTTCTTGCCGGCGGGCTTACTGCCCGCCCATTTCCTTCTTGCCGGCGGGCTTACTGCCCGCCCATTTCCTTCTTGAATGTGTCGAAATCGACCTGCATGCCGTTGAATATAGTGCTCCAGTGGCGCGTCAGCGCCGCCATCGCCACGGCTTCCTCGATCTCCTCGTTCGTGGCGCCGGCGCGCTTGGCGTCCTGCGTGTCCGACCAGATGCAGTAGGTGCAAGGAATCTGCGCCGCCACGGCCAAGGAGATCAACGACTTGACCTTGGGCGGCAGCGCCGTCTTGTCGCTGAGATCGATGGCCTTGACCTCGGCCCAGGCACCGGGCAGACCGGTTTTGGGAAACTGTTTTACAAAGCTTGGTACGCCGCCCATGGTCGACTGTATGTCCTTGAGGGTTGCATCATAGTCGTCGGCATGGGCAGGCGCGGAGCCAAGCGACAGGATACAGGCCGCGGCGGCGGACAAGAACACATGCTGAGACGAAGACTGCACGGATTTGACGATGCGATGGTACGACATGGTTTTCTCCTCTGGTCTTTGTTAGCCTTACGATGTAAGGTGACGGCGAAAATGAACCTTACACTGTAAGTTGTCAAGCGGCGCCATGGATCAATCAATCACGAAACAGAGAGCGCGCGGGCGTCTGTCGCGCGAAATGATCGAGGACGCGGCTTTCGAGGTGATCGAGAGGGAGGGCCTTTCCGGCTTTTCGATGCGCAAGCTCGCCGCCGCGCTCGGCTGCGAGGCCATGAGCATCTATCATCACTTCCCCTCGGTGGCGCATCTGCACGAGGCGCTGATCGACCGGCTGATCGGCGCCCTTGAAGTGCCTGACACCAGCCTTCCCTGGCGGCAAAGAATGCGTGTTGCCGTCGACGATTTCCGCCGCATCGGCCGCGAGCATCCCGCCTATTCCACTTTCATTGTTACCTACCGGATGAATTCGCCGACTTGCCTTGCCTGGTTGAACGGCATTATCGGCTTGTTCAAGGATGGCGGCTTCGACGCGGAACTCAGTGCGCGGCTCTTCCGCGCCGTGGGCTATTATCTGATGGGCGCGGTGCTGGACGAGAACGCGGGCTATTCCAGAGGCCCGTCCGCGGTGAACACCGTCAGCGACGAGCAACTGACCAGGGACTATCCAAACGTCGTGGAGGCCGGGCGCTTTTTTGGCGCCGCCGAATTCGACAAGACCTTCGAACTCGGCCTCGACATGCTGCTGGACGAAATGGAACGCCTGCGCGACGGCGCCGATATAAGCCGACCGTCCGGCAAGGTTTGATTGCAAGGTGACCGCCTGAATGCGCTTTCTCTTCGTCCTGATCCTGTTGGCCGGCACCGGCATCGGTCTCATCTACCCCTGGGCGACGGCCAATTTTTCCGGCCGCGAAATCGGCACCTGGCGGGTCTACGAGCAGGGCCGATTCAAGCCGTTGACCGTATCGCTCAGGGATCGCGATGCGCCGGTGCGGGTGCTGGTGGACCTGACCGCGAGGGCCGAACGCATCGTTTCGAAGCAGCGCACTGTGTTGACGCTGACCGCGGCCACCAATGGCCACACGGTGCTTGCCTCGACGCTGCAGTTCAACCATGTGGACAATCCGCGCCAGGCCAGCCCACAGCTGCCCGACAAGATCTTTCGCGACGAGGCTGGCCTGATCGCCACCGTCAGCCCTGGCGCTTACGTCTTCACGGTCGGCCCGGGCGATGCCGAGGACATACCGATGCGAGCGGTCGACCTTGTCTTGCGCTCCGGTGTCGGGGAAATCGACGGCCGCGCGCGGCCGATAGGCTTCTCGCTGATGGCGGTCGGCCTGATCGGTTTCTTGCTGTCCTTGCGTTCTGCTGGCGGGCGACCGGAAAATCCGAATTCGCAGCCGCCGCCGCCACGTTGGGGCAGGGGTCCCACATGAACTATCGCCACGCCTACCACGCCGGCAATTTTGCCGATGTCGTCAAGCATGTCGTGCTGACGCGCCTGCTCGACTACCTGAAGCAGAAGGACAAGGCGTTTCGCGTCATCGACACCCATGCCGGCATTGGCCGCTACGATCTGTCGTCACTCGAAGCGCACAAGACAGGCGAGTGGCAGGGCGGCATCGGCAGGCTGATAGATGCCGCGTTCGATGCGAAGGCGGCGGCGCTGCTGGCGCCTTATCTGGCGGCGGTGCGCTCGCTCAATCCGGAGGGCGGCGTAAAGAAATATCCGGGCTCGCCGCTGCTCGCGCGCAATCTCCTGCGCAAGCAGGACCGGTTGTCGGCGATCGAGCTGCACCCGAAAGACGCCGCCAGGCTGAAGATCGAGTTCGCCGGCGATTTTCAGACAAAGGTGATGGAACTGGACGGCTGGCTTGCGCTCGGAGCGCACCTGCCGCCGAAGGAAAAGCGCGGCCTGGTGCTCATCGATCCGCCCTTCGAGGAAGAGGGTGAGTTCGGCCGCCTCGTCGACGGGCTGGTGAAGGCGCACAGGCGCTGGCCCAGTGGCATCTACGCGCTGTGGTATCCGATCAAGGACCGCAAGGCGGTGATCGCCTTCAGGAAAGCGCTGAAGCAATCCGGCATCTCGAAAATCCTCGACATAGAATTCGAGATCAGGCCAGCCTCTTCCGATCCCAGCCTCGATGGCACCGGCATGGTGGTGGTCAATCCGCCCTTCACGCTGGAAGGCGAACTGCGAACCATGCTGCCGGCACTGCACAAATTGCTCGCCGTGGGCAAGCCGGCCCACTGGTCGCTGGAATGGCTGGCCGGCGAGCAGGTCCCGCCGCCGGGATAGCCTTTTTCGATCGCCGCGTTCCTTACGACCGCACGATCAGTCCTTGGGGAACTTAGCCGTTACCCGCGGCGCCGGTTTCTGGAAACCATTGTTTCGGCAACCGCTTGACCGCCGCCGAGCGAATCCGCACAGTGCGCGCAATCGACCTTGAGAGGCTGCCATGACTCGCTTCGCCAAATCCGCACTTGCTGCCCTGATTTCGCTCTGCACGCCCCTTGCCGCGCCTCTCGGTGTCACCCGGGCGGTCCAGGCGGCCGACCTCGGCGTCTATACTGAGGACGATGGCAGCATCTGTGGCGAGACATGGGTGCTGAGCAAGATCACGCATCGGTTCTCCTACCAGGTGCATCACGTGCCTCATCTGCCCGACGTCGCCATCACCGATTTTCGCGACATTCGCCAGCACCGTTATCAGCAGGCGAGCGAGGAATGGCCGATCGGTCGTCACTATTGCCGGGCAACCGTCAGCCTGTCGGATGGCCGGGACCGGTCGATCTTCTATCTGATCGAGGAAGGCCAGGGCTTTGCCTCCATCGGCGACAATGTCGAGTTCTGCGTCTCGGGCTTCGATCGCTGGATGGTCTATAACGGCCGTTGCCGCGTCCTGCGCTGAACGCACCTCGTTCTCCTTCCGATCTTTTTCGCGCCTGCGGCCTGAAGGGGGCGCAGGCGAGACGCTGACGCCCCGGCGGGTCGGCGCCTGCGCCGTCGTCGCGCTCGGCGCCATCTGTCTCGGCTATCAGCCGTGATGACAACGCGCTCCTTGTCGAAACACGCGGCAATTCCGCCGCCGTCGAACTGTCGACGGGCGGCTCGCCGTATCGTGAGGCGGTGAACCAAGGCTCGTCGCTTTGCTATTTTCTGCGACGCGTTGCCTCTGCCTGATCGATGATCTTGCGAAGAAAGGCAATGTGACCGCGAAACGCCCGCCGCCCGGCCGTCGTGACCCTGATCCGTGTCTGCGGCCGGCGTCCGACGAAAAGCTTTTCAATATCGACATAGCCAGCTCTGGCCAGCGTATCGAGATGTGCTCCGAGATTGCCGTCGGTGACTTCGATCATGGCTTTCAACTGGACGAACTCCAGGGTCTCGCGCCTTTCCAGCGTGTTCAGGACGGCCATGATCCTGAGCCGTGTACTCTGGTGGATGATGTCATCGGCGCTCATCAACAGGCTCCAATGCGGCAAAGCCTTGGGTTGTCGCCATATGGCTTGGCGATTTTGCGGTGCCATTTGCTTCTGTATGGCCGAAACCGACGGCGCAATCGCATCTCATGCAGAATACTCTGTTCTACAGAGTATTCTGTCAATCGGGAAGCCGGTGCTCAAGCCATGCTTGACAAGGTGATCTTCAGATCGACCGTCGCATCGCGCTCGTGATCCGCGCGAACCGCGCGCCTGCAAAAGATGATCGCTTCGATGACGCGGCGGGTTATGATGTTCACGGCCAAGGATCACGCGTGAAGCCGCTCGCTAATCTTCGGATCTTGATGGCGAGATCGCATCGGGAACGCCGGTATCGATTTGCTGGCGACGTCAGAAGATCAGCAGCGGATTTTTGCGATGATGAGTGTGATTGTGTGTGGATCGCAACTAAAATTTAAGTTGAGAAAATCATACCATTGCTTCGCTGGCTAGCGAGACGCGAGTCAGATATGCATTGCGCGCCGGGGTCATTCACGGCCATCGGCATAACGTGAAGGGGCATGACATGGCTAAGCAGTCATCTAAAGCGCCGGCATCCAAGGCACCGGCAAAGAAAGCACCCGCAAAAGCAGTCGCGGCGAAGGCCGCAACAGCAGTGAAGAAAGCAGCGCCTGCCAAGGCGGCGGCAAAGCCGGCAGCGAAGGCGCCGGCCAAGAAACCGGCGGCGGCCAAGGCTGTCGCGAAGCCGGCAGTGAAGAAGGCGGCGCCCGCGAAAGCGGCGGCGAAGCCGGCGGCGAAAGCGGCGCCGGCCAAGAAGCCTGCTGCCAAGGCGACGGCCAAACCCACAGCCAAACCCGCTGCCAAGAAGGCGGCTCCCGCGAAAGCCGCGGCGAGGCCGGCAGCAAAAGCGGCACCGGCCAAGAAGCCGGCGGCCAAGCCAGCTGCCAAAGCAGCCGCCGCCGCGACCAAGCCGGCGGTGAAGAAAGCCCCAGCGCCGAAGGCAAAGGCAGCGCCTGCGAAGGCGAAGACTCCGGTCAAGAAGTAGACGGATCGTTGGGGCGTCGCGTGTCCTTCGGGATCCGGCAAGGACGCTCTGACGCTCTGGATCGGAGCATGTTCGGCAACGGGTTCAGCCCTCTGGGCTGAGCGTCGGGAAGGGGCCGAGGGGCAAGCAAAGCGAGGCGCCGGTTGGCTGCCTCGCTCGCCCAACTTTTTTGCTCCTCGCGGTGGTTGGCGAATGTATCGGCGTGACGCTTAGCGCCTGCGAAGCATGGGTGCCGGAAAAGTGTGGGCGCACGTTCGAATCGGGCGGCTTTTTGTGGTGGCCTGCTGATACTTTCCAGAGTACCGGTATCAGGCTTGTCGTGATGCCAGGGCGGAAACCGCAGCCGGTTTCTGGCCGCTGTTTTTTTGCACTCTGGCAATTGATCGCGACAGTCCTGCGGTCAACACTGGATGTTTGCAAACAGGAAACCGATCATGCCGAAGCTGCTCTACGCGTCCGCCTCTCCCTACAGCTCCAAGGTAAGGATGGCAGCGGCCTATGCCGGGATCGCCCTCGATGAGGTGCCGGTCAAGACCGAGGACAGGCCGGCCGAACTGATCGGCGCCAATCCGCTCGGCAAGATCCCGGTGCTGGTGCTCGACGATGGCCGTTCGGTTCACGACAGCCGCGCCATTACCCAGCACCTCAACCGGATTTCGAAGAACGCCTTGTTTCCACGCAATCCCGACAAGCGTCTGGAAGCGGAAGTGCTGGAGGCGCTGGCGGACGGTATCTGCGATTGCGCGCTGTCGATGGTCTACGAACGCCGCACCCGGCCTGAAGAGATGGTCTATCAGCCCTGGCTCGACCGGCAGTGGGCGAAGATCATGGCGGCACTCGATCTGCTCAACGCCAATCCGCCAAAGCTGCCGAAGAAGATCACGGCCGGTCAGTTGGCATTGCGTGCCTGCCTCGGCTATCTCTCGCTCCGCTTTGGCGGTCGATGGGAGAAGGGGCGCGGCCGGTTGACCCGCTGGGCGGCGCGTTTCGACGAAAAATTCCCAGAGCTGAAGTCCGCGGTTCCGGCCTGAGCGACCGGCACAAAAAAAGCCGGGCGCGAGGCCCGGCTTTTCGTGTCGTGGCTTGAACGACTTAGAACTTCATACCGAGGCCGAAGGTGACGCGGTTGTCCGTCGCCTTGACCTTGCCGATACCGTCGAAGCTCTTGCTGCCGAAGTCGGTGTAGCGATACTCGACGCGGCCGAAGACATTGTCGGTCAGCTTGATGTCGGTGCCGACGCCAGCGGTCCAGCCGAGCATGGTTGCGGTGTCGCTGGCAGGAATGACCGAGTCTTCCACCTTCAGGCTTCTGCCGGCGAGACCGCCGGTGCCATAGAGCAGGATTTCCGGGGTCACGGCGTAGCCGAGACGGGCACGCAGCGAGCCTTCGATGCCGCCCTTGGAGTGGATGCCGTTATCGTCGCCCTTGACGCCGTTGTAGCCGAGTTCGGCTTCACCGCCGTACACGAAGTTCTCCTGCTGCCACTGATAGCCGCCGAAGACACTGCCGACAAAACCCTTGGTATCGGTCGAAACGCCGAAATCCTTTTCCTTGGTCTTGCCGCCGAAGCCGTAGCCAAGGTTGATACCGGCATAGGGACCGGCCCACGAGGCGACCGGAAGTTCGGCAACCGGAGCGGGTGCCGGCGGCTCTTCCGAAACTACGTCCGCGGCATAAGCGGTACCACCGAGGGCGAAGAGCCCGAGCGCAACAGCCAGCGGCCGTGCGAATTTGAGATTGGCTTGCATTGTTCTTTACTCCTTAAGCCACAGGACACAGGCTTGTTTCTCACGATCGCCATCGACCCGTCCGGGGGGTGAAACGGATCTGGCGTTCGTCGGTTCCAAATGTCGTGTCAAAATGCGGCTGAACCGAACCTGAACTTGGGTCATTCCCCGGCGCGAATGAGGCAGAACCTTGACGTTGCATCTTCGCAACAGCGAAATGTCAGCAGCAAGTTCGTGCTGCGCTGCACGCGGCTTGGTGCAAGGACTCCAGCGACCTATATTGCGGTCCGGCGGTTGCGAGTCCAAGAGGGCCCGGCACGTCGAACTGGGCACTTCGCCACAATGTTGCCCCAGGTGCGAACGCCGTTTAACGCATGCCGGGCCATATTTCGTCGGCGTCGCGTTTTCGGGCCGAAATTGAGGATTGACACCTATGAGCAAAGCCACTGCCGTGGCGCTGGTGACCGGTGGGGCGAAACGGATCGGCAAGGCGATTGTCGAGGACCTTGCCAGCCATGGCTTTGCGGTCGCCATCCATTCCAATCGCTCGCACGATGCGGCGGATGCGCTGGCCGCGGGGATCAACCGGTCGGGCGGGCGTGCCGCCGTGGTTGCGGCCGACCTGACCGACATGGATGCCGTCGGCGACCTTGTCGGCCAGGCGGAGGCCGCGCTGGGCCCAATCTCGCTGCTGGTCAACAATGCTTCGCTCTTCGTCGATGATTCCGTCGAGGATTTCGACTGGCGCGCCTGGGACCGCCATTTTGCCATTCACCTGAAAACCCCGGCGCTGTTGGCGCAGAACTTCGCCCGTTCTTTGCCGGAAGGGCAGGACGGGCTGATCGTCAACATCATCGACCAGCGCGTCTGGCGGCCGACGCCGCGCTATTTTTCCTATGCGCTATCGAAATCGGCATTGTGGACGCAGACGCAGATATTGGCCCAGGCGCTCGGGCCGCGCATCCGCGTCAATGCGATCGGGCCAGGCCCGACGCTGAAGAACGTGCGCCAGAACGATTCGGATTTTGACGCGCAGGTCGCTGGCCTCATTCTGAGGCGCGGCCCGGAATTGCCGGAATTCGGCGCCACCATCCGCTATCTCTGGCACGCGCGCTCGGTCACCGGTCAGATGATCGCGCTCGACGGCGGCCAGCATCTTGCATGGCAGACGCCCGATGTGACAGGCATGGCGGAATGAGTCCTTTGGATCACAAGAACAAGGCGCGCGGCGGCGCTGATGATCTTCCTCCCGAAATCGACCTCGAGGACGAGGCACTGGAGGAGATCGTCGAACCGGTTGGCCCGGATGTCGCCTTCACGGCCATCGACTGGACGCCGCATGCAGGCGACGCCGAAGGCATGGTCGGCGCCGAGGTGATTCAGACACTGGTCAAGCGGCTGCCCAATGCGCCCGGCGTCTACCGGATGATGAACGCCGCCGGCGACGTGCTCTACGTCGGCAAGGCGCGCAGCCTGAAGAAGCGTGTCACCAACTACGCGCAAGGCAGATTCCACACCAACCGCATCGGCCGCATGGTGCGCGAGACGTCGACGATGGAATTCGTCGTCACCCGCACCGAGATCGAGGCGCTGCTGCTCGAAGCCAATCTCATCAAGCGTTTGCGGCCGCGATTCAATGTGCTGATGCGGGACGACAAGTCGTTCCCGTATATCCTTTTGACCGGCGACCATGTCTCGCCCGGCATTTACAAGCATCGCGGCGCGCGGTCGCGCAAGGGCGACTATTTCGGCCCCTTTGCCTCGGCCGGTGCCGTCGGCCGCACCATCAATTCCCTGCAGCGCGCCTTCCTGCTCAGAAGCTGCACCAATTCCTTCTACGAGAACCGCACGCGGCCATGCCTGCTCTACCAGATCAAGCGCTGCGCGGGTCCGTGCACCGGCGAAATTTCGCATGAGGGTTATGCCGGGTTGGTCGCCGAAGCGAAGGACTTTTTGTCCGGCCGCAGCCAGAAGGTGAAGACCGAGATTTCGGCCGCCATGCAGCAGGCTTCGCAAGACCTCGATTTCGAGCGCGCCGCCATCTATCGCGACCGACTGGCGGCCCTGTCGCACGTGCAAAGCCATCAGGGCATCAACCCGGCGACCGTCGACGAGGCCGATGTGTTCGCCATCCACCAGGAAGGCGGCCAGGTCTGCATCCAGGTGTTTTTCTTCCGCACCGGCCAGAACTGGGGCAACCGTGCCTATTTCCCGAAGGCCGATCCGGCGCTGGAGGGATCGGAAGTGCTGGGCTCGTTCCTGGCGCAGTTCTATGACGACAAGCCGACACCGCGTGCCATTCTCTTGTCGCAGACCGTCGAGGACCAGGAACTGCTGGCCGAGGCGCTCTCGACCCGCGCCGGCCGCAAGGTGGCGATTTCCGTGCCGCAGCGCGGCGAGAAGAAGGACCTGACCGACAACGCCCTGCAGAATGCGCGTGAGGCACTCGGCCGTCGGCTGGCCGAAACCTCGACGCAAGCGCGGTTGCTTGCCGGTTTCGCCGAGACCTTTGGCCTCGCCAAGCCGCCGGTGCGCATCGAGGTTTACGACAATTCGCACATCATGGGCACCAACGCGGTCGGCGCCATGGTCGTCGCCGGGCCGGAAGGCTTTGTGAAAAACCAGTACAGAAAATTCAACATCCGCTCGACCGAGATCACGCCGGGCGACGATTTCGGCATGATGCGCGAAGTGATGGAGCGGCGTTTTTCGCGGCTGCTCAAGGAGCATGGCGATCTCGCCGTGGCTGAGGATGCGGCAGCGGGCGAGGCGATGGCGGCCGAGGCGGGCGATGATATCGAGGACGACATCTCCGGCAGCTTCCCGGCATGGCCGGACGTCATCCTGATCGATGGCGGCCAGGGCCAAATGACGGCGGTGCGCAAGATCCTGTCGGATCTCGGCATCGAGGACCGGGTCGTCGCCATCGGCATCGCCAAGGGGCAGGACCGCGATGCCGGCCGCGAGCGTTTCTTCGTCAGGGGCAGGGACTCGTTTTCATTGCCGGTTCGCGACCCCGTGCTCTATTTCGTCCAGCGGCTGCGCGACGAGGTCCACCGCTTCGCCATCGGCTCGCACCGGGCCCGCCGCAAGAAGGAGTTGGTCAAGAGCCCGCTCGATGAAATCGCCGGCATCGGCCCCGGCCGCAAGCGCGCCCTGCTGCTGGCATTCGGAACCGCCAAGGCGGTCAGCCGCGCCGCGATCGAGGATCTGAGAAAAGTCGATGGCATTTCCGAGCAGGTCGCCAAATTGGTCTACAATCATTTCCACGAAAGTTGAAAAAATTCGCCACTTTCAGCTGGCCAGTCGAATCTGGCCTGTTGACCCCCTACAACAGCTTCTGATTTGAGTACGCAGGCAGAAAGAGTCCACCAGACATGGCCCAGCGCGCGTTCAACCTGCCTAATATGCTGACCTACGCCCGTATCGTCGCGGTGCCGCTGGTCGTGTTGTGTTTTTTTCTCGAAGGCCATCTGAAATCGAGCGACTTCGCTCGCTGGTCGGCGCTGGTCATTTTCCTGCTGGCGTCCGTTACCGATTATTTCGATGGCTATTTTGCGCGTGCCTGGCAGCAGACCTCCAACATCGGCAAGATGCTCGATCCGATCGCCGACAAGCTGCTGGTCGCCACGTGCCTCTTGCTGCTTGCTGCCGACACCGACCGCCATGCCGGCATCGCCGGCTGGTCGCTGTGGGCGGCCATCATCATCCTGTGCCGCGAAATCCTGGTTTCTGGCCTGCGCGAATATCTGGCGGCACTCAAGGTCTCAGTGCCGGTGACGCAGCTCGCCAAGTGGAAGACCACCATCCAGATGGTCGCCATCGCTTTCCTGCTGGCGGGGCCGGCCGGCGACAAGGTCTTCCCGCTGACAACGCAGACCGGTCTCGTGCTGCTGTGGATCGCGGCCCTCGTGACGCTCTACACCGGCTACGACTATTTCCGCGCCGGCCTCAAGCACATCATGGACGAGTGAGATGACGACCCGTCTCATCTACTTTGCCTGGATTCGCGAACGGATCGGCATGCCGGAAGAAGATCTCGAACTGCCGGCCGGCATAGAGACGGTCACCGACCTCTTGCGCTGGCTGCGGTCGCGCGGCGAAGGCTACGAACACGCGTTGCAGTATCCCGACGTGATCCGGGTTGCCATCGACCAGGAACATGTCGACCACCGCGAGAAGATATCGGGCGCGCGCGAAATCGCGCTGTTCCCGCCGATGACCGGGGGCTGACAGTCATGTCGGCCGTCCTGATAGCGACCGTGCGCATTCAGCGCCAGGATTTCGACGTCGCCGCCGAGATCGCCGCACTGACGCAAGGCCGCGTCGACATTGGCGCGGTGGTCACCTTCTCAGGCCTGTGCCGCGACGAGCAGGGCGCGCTCTCGGCACTCGAACTCGAGCACTATCCGGGCATGGCTGAAGCCGAGATCGGCCGCATCGCAACCGAAGCCAGCGAGCGCTGGCCGCTGCAAGGCCTCACCGTCATCCATCGCCATGGCAAGATCGCGCCGGGGGAGAACATCGTGCTGGTGGTAGCCGCTTCGGCGCACCGCCAGGCGGCGTTCGAGGCGGCGGACTTCCTCATGGACTACCTCAAGTCGCGTGCACCCTTCTGGAAGAAGGAACATCGCACCGACGGCTCCGAGGGCGGCTGGGTCGAGGCCAGGGAAACCGATGCCCAGGCAGCCCGGCGCTGGAAGCGGCCGCCATCCGAATAATACCGTGCCGACCTTGCTCGTCCATGGCAACCGCGACCGCTCGGCGCCCATCGAGCTGACGGGCATTCCGTCCGCCAGGCTCATTCCGGACTGCCGTTTCCTCGTTTACGAGGGCGCGCCGCATGGCCTCATGTACACCCATATGGATCGGCTGCATGCCGATGTGCTGCGATTCGTGCGCGAGAGTTGAGCGCCAGCAAAGAAAAAGGCCGGCGAAACACCGGCCTTCTCGCCTGGAACGTGCAGTGTCGGCTCAGCCGACGATCTCGGTATCCGAGAACCAGTACTTGATCTCCTGCGCGGCCGTTTCCGGCGCATCCGAGCCGTGCACCGAATTCTCACCGATCGAGAGCGCATGCACCTTGCGGATGGTGTCTTCGGCGGCGTTGGCCGGATTGGTGGCGCCCATCACTTCGCGGTTCCTGGCGATGGCGTTCTCACCTTCCAGCACCTGCACGATGGTCGGGCCCGAGGACATGGAGTCCACCAGCTCGCCAAAGAACGGGCGCTCCTTGTGGACGGCGTAGAAGCCCTCCGCCTCGCGGCGGCTCATCCACACCCGGCGCGAGGCGATAACGCGCAGGCCGGCCTCTTCCAGCATCCTGGTGATGGCGCCGGTGAGATTGCGCCGCGTCGCGTCCGGCTTGATCATGGAAAAAGTGCGTTCGAGCGCCATGGGTCGTCCTTGTCTGAATTCGAATTGAGAGTGGCGGGCTCTATACAAGCCGCCCGGCTGATTGCCAAGAGGGCTGAGGAGAGGGGGTGAGGCGTGGTCCGCCAAGCGAACGCCCGGAGCGACAGCGCAGGGCCGGAATGGTCGGTATTTCCGTGGCTGATCCTGTCGGCCGGCGGCATCAGACGGCTGCACAGCAACGGTTTGCTTGCTATAGTCGCCCTGTCGGCGCCGCGCTGAAGTCGGCCCGAATGGAGACAACATGACCATGACAGACGATCGTCAGGAGCGCATTCGCAACCGTGCACATCAGATCTGGCAGGAAGAAGGGCACCCGGCCGGCCAGCACGAACGTCATTGGCACCAGGCGGCGGCCGACGTCGACCGGGAGGACGCGGTCAAGCCGACGGTGGGCAAGAAGCCGGCCAAGAAGGCACCTGGCGCCAGCAAGGCAAAAGCCGCGCCCAAGCAAGAAAAGCTCGTCGCCAAAGCCGGCAAGCCGAAAGCCAGCAAGCCAAAGAAGGCGGCGAAGTAAGGCGGCGAAGTAAGGTCAGCTGTTCGGCCCCTGATTTCGCAACAGGCTGACGGGCTCGAGCTGCCCTGCGGATAGAAGGCCTTTGCGGCGTCACGCCGCCGCCGCAACCTTTCGTCCAAGCCCGCCATGCAGGTCGAGGCAGCGGGTGAACCACTGCGCCACCACGTCGCTGTCTTCGAGCACCTTGTAGGGCGATGCGATGCGCGCCCATTGCAGTGCGCCAAAGACGATATAGTCGGCAAACAGCGGCGAGGCACCGCCGATGAATGGCTGGTAGCTCAACATGGAGCGCAGCGGCTCCAGTGCCGCCCGGAAGGTTGCCAGGCCGGCGTCGCGTGCGGCGACGACGTCCTCCAGCCGCTTGCCGAAGCGCTGCTCCCGGCTCTGGCGGAAATACGAGCCATTCTGTTCGTCTTGCATGGCATGAAGGTCGACGAGCGCCGCCGTGGTGACGTAAGGGTGGATGGTCGATTGCGACCAGCGCTCGATGAAGCGCGCCATCGTCTTGCCGCCTTCGCCGCCAAACAGGCTAGGCCGATCCGGATAGGCCTCTTCGAGATAGAGCGCGATGGCAAAGGAATCGGTGACGACCTTGTCGCCGTCGCGGATCACCGGAACGGTTTTCGAAACGCCGCCCTCAACGGCGGGCACTTCGAGAAAACGCGTCGGCGCGGTCGACATTTCGAGCCCCTTGTGGGCCAGCGCCATTGTTGCCTTCCAGCAATGTGGACTGAACGGGCGGCCCTCGTCACGCCCGACGAGTTCGTAAAGCAGAATGGTCATTGGCGCGGGTTCCTTTGCGGTCTAGGTATCGCTCCCGACACCCGAAACGGACCGGCGGGAAAAAATGAAACAGCACTTCATGATGTTTGCGGCATACAATCAATGGGCCAATGGCCGCATCTACGATGCCGCCGACGATCTCAACGACGAGGAATTCAATCGCGACGTCGGCGTCTTTTTCGGCTCGCTGATGGGCACGCTCAACCACCTGCTCGCCGCCGATCGCATCTGGATGAAGCGCTTCACCGGCGAAGGCGCCGCGCCAACGACATTGGACGCTATATTGTACCGGGCCTTGCCTGTCCTGAGGACAGCGCGCGAGGCCGAGGACCGGCGGATTATCGACTGGCTCAGCGGCTTGAGCGACAAGGCGCTGTCGGGTCGTTTCACCTATATGACCGTATCGGACATGCGCACCGTCTCGCAACGCCTGGCGCCCGCGCTGGCTCATGTCTTCAACCACCAGACCCATCACCGCGGCCAGGCGCATATGATCCTGACGGTCCTGGGTCGCCCGTCAGTGCCGCTGGATCTGGCACATTTCCAGCGCACCGAGGAGGGCAGGGCTTTCGCCTGATCCAGATGGTTTCGTTCTAAATTCGACGGCGAACGGTTGGCGCGGACTATCGCCGCATTTTTACACAGCCGCCGAAGCCAGGCCGGTGACTTCGCCATCCAATTGGCTCTGTGTCAGAGCCGCTTCCGCCATCACCCATTGCTTGAACCGCAGCACCTTGCGCGCGGCAAGGCTCTTGTGGGGCGAGACGAAATACCAGCCGGCCGTGTTCGGATGGTGGACGGCAAAGGGAGCGACCAGCCTCTCGGCGCGGATGTCGCTGGCCATATAGGCACGGTTGGCGACGGCAAAACCCATTCCGGCATTGGCCGCCTCGTAGGACATCATGCACGAGTCGAAATAGATGCTTTTGGTCTCGCTGAGCACAAAACTGGCCCCGGCGAAACCAAGCCAGGATTGCCAGTTCTGGGTGCAGGTGTCGGAATGCAGCAGCGTGAAGTGCTTGAGGTCGTCCGGCGTCACCTTTGACACCGGCTTGTCGCCGAGAACCTCATGGAACAGTTTGCGGTTGCACACCGGGGTCAGGTCTTCCCGGAACAGCAGGTCGGACGGCAGTCCGTTGAAATGGCCGTCGCCATAGCGGATTTCCAGATCGAATTCGGAAGTCGTGAACTCATGCGTCGCGTACGAGGTCGAAACCCGCATCACGATATCGGGATGTTGCTGCTGGAACAGCGGCAGGCGCGGAAACAGCCAGCGCGCGGCAAATGTCGGCAGCACGGATATTTTCAGCACATGTTCCTGTGATTGCCCGGTCGCTTCCATGCTGGCGGCGACGATACGCTCCAGCGCCTCGCGAACGCGCGAGACATAGGTCTCGCCCTCCGGTGTCAGCGATACCGCATTGCCGCCGCGTTGGAAAATCTTGAAACGCAGCTGGTCCTCCAGGCTCTTGACGCGCTGGCTGACCGCCGATGCGGTGATGAACTGTTCTTCTCCGGCACGCGTGAAATTGCCGTGCCTCGCAGCACTCTCCACGATTTTCAGCGAATTGAGGTTGACCTGACTGAGCAGACGCACGGTTTCGACCTTAAGCTTGGCTTACGGTAGCACTAGCATTCCTAATTTTACAGGGGGAGCTAATTTAATCGACTGTTAGCCAAGTGTTTGCCCCCACTTGGAGAAGTACAATGAACGCACATACGATACCCGAATTGCGCTATGCGATGAGCCGCGAGGCCATTATCGGCCACGAAACCGCCTGGAAGGTGTCGAGCTTCGGCGTTGCGCAGTATCTGCATGGCTATGATCCGGAACTGCTTGCCGCGATCGAGGAGGCCGCCCTGAAGCTCAAGGCCAGCCATGCCGTGCACAAGCATCTCGATCTGACCTTCATCACCGGCGCCGACCGTTTCATACCTGAAATCAAGGAGTTGCTGAACGACAAGTTGCGCCTGGAGCGCCTGTCCGACATGATGGGCACGAAGCTGGAACCCTATCCGCTGTCGATCGTCGGTTCGACCGTTACCTTCATGAATCCCAGGGATGGCGCCGTCGAATGGCATTGCGACGGCGTTCCGGTCACCGAACTCATTCCGCTGTCGATCAGCGATCCGCTGGTCGGCGGCCATCTCGAAATCTATTGCGATGATTCCGAGACCGGCCGCGCCATTCTCGAATCCGGCCGCGAGATTCCGCGCAACCGTATCATGCGCATCGATCACAAGATGAGATATGCGACGCTCGGGCAGTTCCTCGGCGTCCTGCACCGCACGGCGCCGATCCAGTTCGGCGAACGCGTCACCCTGGTGCTCAACCAGCGCTCCGTGGCCAAGCCCTATGTCGACGACAACAGGATGTTTTACCTTGCCGCCGACAATGATCACGACCGCGAATGGGTCAATGAACTGGCCGAGGACGTGTGGACCAATCAGCTGCCGGCCTATCGCCGGTTCGAGGCGGAACATCCGACGCCGGCCCCGGCCGAAGCACCGGTTCCGGGTGGGGCCAGGGAATCATGGTAACGATCCATGATCCGGAAAAAAGGGAGCCGGTTTTCGGACAGGATCATGGTCGAACGCAGAGATAGAGCCCCATGGCGCTTCTTTCGGCATGGATCAGGCTCGATGTCCGCGCTGGTCTTCGCCACCGGCGCGGTGGCGTTGTGGTCGACAAATGCGCTGGTCGGCAAATCCCTGCTGGCCAGTCACCCGGTGTCGCAGGTGCAGTTCCTGCAATTTGTAGGGGCCACGCTGGTCTTCGCGGCCATCCGGTTGATGAGCCGGGAGAAAGCCACGGCAATCACGGCGAGCACCGCGCTGGTGCCGCTCGCGGTCGGCTTCATCGGTCTGGTCGGCACCATGGTGCTGCAATATATCGCCTTCGCCTCGATGCCGGTGATCGAAGCCAATCTCGTGGCCTACACCTGGCCCTTGATGGTTGCCGCGGCCGTGATCGCCTTCGAAAATCCCCGGCGTCCGGCTTTGCTGGGTCTTGCAGCGGCCCTTGGGTTCGTGGGCGTCGCGCTGGTGATTTCGGGAGGCCGCGACCGCACCTGGTTTCAGGGTGATCTCGCCGGCTATCTGTGCGCATTCGGGTCCGCGCTGTGCATGGCTTTCTATTCGGTGATGGTGGGACGGCTCGCCCCTTCGCCGGACCGCCTGTTGCTGCCATCGTCGCTGGTTGGCGTCGCCTTGACGCTTATATGGTCCGTTCGCGAAGGCGTAGCCTGGCCCACCGGCGTGGATCTGGCCCTCGGGCTCTATCTCGGTGCCGGCCCCATGGGGCTTGGTTATTACTTCTGGTCGCGGGCCCTGAAACTGGGAGGCAGCGGGAAGGTGGCTGTCATTGCCTATCTCACGCCGATCGCTTCGACATTGCTGCTGACCTTGTCCGGCGAACGGTTGACGACGACAGCCATTGCCGGAGCCGTCCTTGTCATAGGCAGTTGCATCGCGGTCGGACTGGAACGTTCGGAGGCGGAAAATTATGTTTGACGACAATGAACGTCTCGCCAGGCAGGAAGCGCATTGGCTGATCAAGGAATTTGGCGCCGAGGCACCACTTTACGCCGCGATGAAGGCCGAAAAGGCGATCGAGCAGAAGGATTTCGGGCGTTGTGCCCGCTGGAAGCGTATTCTTGAGATATTGGCTGACAGCCGTTCAACCAAGTCTGCCGTATCCAAGTATTAGATTTTCTAATTTGCACGAGGTCGATTTCCCATAAAAGTAGTTGGCGCCAAGTCTTGATTCGTTTTGGGACTTGGCGGGTCCGTTGGGGGCACGGTTAAAGAGATACATCGACAAAAGTCTTCACTGGGGTAGACGACTTTGTCGCAAATAGGGTGAAAGAATTGTCAAATATCGAGGATAAGATCGTTATCGAGCTAACCGCCGATATTGTCTCGGCTTATGTAGGCAACAATCCGCTCCCGGCTTCGGGCCTGCCTGACTTGATTGCCAGCGTCAGCGCCTCGGTCCGAAAGCTGGCTGGTGCGGCTGTCGTGGAAAGCCCGAGCCTTGTTCCGGCCGTAAATCCGAAAAGGTCGGTGTTTCCCGACTACATCATCTGCCTGGAGGACGGAAAGAAGTTCAAGTCGCTCAAGCGACATCTCAGGACGGACTACGGCTTGAGCCCTGACGACTATCGCGCCAAATGGGGCTTGCCGCCGGACTACCCGATGGTCGCGCCGAATTACTCCGCGACCCGGTCGGCGTTGGCGAAGTCGACGGGACTTGGCCGCAAGCCGGCCGCTGCGCCGGCAGTCGTGGCCAAGACGACAAAGCGCGGCAGGGCGGCTGCCTGAGGCCTTGCCGACTGCACGGCGGGCGCTGTCGCGGCTCTGACGGCGCGGTTGTGGGCGCCGTTTCCAGGCCTTGTGCGGCCAACTGGCCCGCAAGGTCTTGCGAAGCGTTGATGTCCGGTGCAAAAGCGCGGCCATGCTTATCATCAACGACCTCTCGCTCCGCATGGCGGGGCGCCTGCTTCTCGACCACGCCTCGCTCACCCTGCCGGCCGGCACCAAGGCCGGCCTTGTCGGCCGCAACGGGACCGGCAAGACGACGCTGTTCAAGGCCATAACAGGCGATTTCCCCTCCGAGACGGGTTCGATCAGCCTGCCGAAGAATACGCGGATCGGTCAGGTGGCGCAGGAAGCGCCCGGCACCGAGGACCCGCTGATCGAGATCGTGCTCAAGGCCGACCTCGAACGTTCCGCGCTCCTCGAAGAGGAAAAGACCGCCACCGATCCGCACCGCATCGCCGACATCCACATGCGGCTGGCCGATATCGACGCCCATTCGGCCGAGTCTCGCGCGGCCACCATCCTGGCCGGCCTAGGCTTCGACGACGCCGCGCAGCGCCGTCCGGCCTCGTCCTTCTCCGGCGGCTGGCGCATGCGCGTTGCGTTGGCCGCCGTGCTGTTTTCAGAGCCCGACCTTCTGCTGCTCGACGAGCCGACCAACTATCTCGACCTTGAAGGGACGTTGTGGCTTGAGAACTATGTTTCAAAGTATCCGCACACGGTGCTTCTGATTTCGCACGACCGAGATCTGCTCAACCGTGCCGTCAATTCGATCGTTCATCTCGACCAGAAGAAGCTGACGTTCTGGCGCGGCGGCTACGACCAGTTCGAGCGCCAGTATACCGAGCAGAAGGAATTGCAGGAAAAGGGCAGGGTCAAGCAGGAAGCCGCCCGCAAGCATATGGAATCCTTCGTCGAGCGTTTTCGCGCAAAGGCCTCCAAGGCAAGGCAGGCACAGTCGCGCATCAAGGCGCTGGAAAAGATGAAGCCGATCTCGGCCATCGTCAACGACACGGTACGGCCGTTCTCTTTCCCCGAGCCTGTGAAGACCGTGGCCTCGCCGATCGTGGCGCTGAACAACGTCAATGTCGGCTACACCGAGGGTCAGCCGATCCTGAAGAAGATGACGCTGCGTATCGATGCCGACGACCGCATCGCGCTGCTCGGTGCCAATGGCAACGGCAAGTCGACCTTCGCCAAACTTCTGTCGGGTCGCCTGAAGCAGGAAACCGGCACCATGACGGTGGCGCCGGGTTTGAAGGTGGCGATCTTCGCCCAGCACCAGCTCGACGATCTGCGTCCTGAGGAGAATGCCTATGAGCACGTCCGCCGGCTGATGCCGGAGGCGCCGGAATCGAAAGTGCGCGGCCGCGTTGCCCAGTTCGGCCTCACGACCGAGAAAATGAATACGCCCGCCAAGGACCTGTCCGGTGGCGAGAAGGCGCGCCTTCTGATGGGCCTGTCTGCCTTCGAGGGCCCGAACCTGTTCATCCTCGACGAACCGACCAACCATCTCGACATCGACAGCCGCGAATCGCTGATCCATGCGCTGAACGAATTTCCCGGCGCCGTTATCCTGATTTCGCACGACCGCCATCTGCTGGAAGCGACCGCCGACCGGCTGTGGCTGGTCAAGGACGGTGCGGTCAATCCCTATGACGGCGACCTGGAGGACTACAAGACGCTGGTCACCGGCGTCTCCAGCGACCGCCGTGGCAAGCGCGAAGCGGACAAGGCGTCAAAAGCCGACCGTCGCCGCGACGCGGCCGCACGCCGCGCCGCCTTCGAACCGCTGGCCAAGGAAATCCGCGCCACCGAGGCGCTGATGGATCGCATCCGCAAACGCATCGACGGCATTGAGGACGAGCTGTCCAATCCGGCGGTCTATGAAAAGGATCCCTCGACCGCGACGCGGCTCGCCAAGGAGCGCTCGCAGCTTGCGCAGACGCTGGCAGGCCACGAGGAAAAATGGCTGACCATGTCGGCCGAATATGAGGAAGGCACGGCGGAGTAGGGTGAGCGCTTCACCTTCTCCCAGGGAGAAGGTGGCCTCGCGAAGCGAGGTCGGATGAAGGGTATGCCTGGAAACGCCAGCGTCTCACTCCGCTGGAACACCCCTCGACGTCTCGGCGCTATTGCGCCGATCCACCTTCTCAGCAAGGGGAGAAGGGAAGGTGCCATCTGGCCCTACACCTGACCGTTATAAACGGGTAGCTTGCTCCCATGAACCAGCACGCCAACCTCCGCATCGGCCATTCGGCCTGTCCGCATGATTGCCCGTCGACCTGTGCTCTCGAGGTCGAACTGCTCGACGGCAACCGCATCGGCCGGGTCCATGGCGCCAAGGCCAACAGCTACACATCGGGCGTCGTCTGCGCCAAGGTCGCCCGCTATGCCGACCGCGTCCATCATCCCGATCGTCTGCTGAAGCCGCTGGTGCGCAAGGGCGCCAAGGGCGAGGGCGTCTGGCAGGAATCTAGCTGGGAGGCAGCTCTCGACCTCGTCGCCGAGAAATTCGACGCGGCCGAAGCGAAGTACGGCTCCGAGACGGTCTGGCCCTATTACTATGCCGGCACGATGGGGCTGGTGCAGCGCGACGGCATCGAGAGGTTGCGCCACGCGAAAAAGTACTCGGGCTTCTTCGGCTCGATCTGCACCAATCTCGCCTGGACCGGCTGGATGATGGGGGCAGGCGCGCTGCGCGGACCGGACCCGCGGGAGATGGCGAAATCCGACTGCGTGGTGATCTGGGGCACCAACGCCGTGGTCACGCAGGTCAATGTGATGACCCACGCCATCAAGGCGCGCAAGGAACGCGGCGCGAAGATCGTGGTCATCGACGTCTATGAGAATGCGACGATGAAGCAGGCCGACATTGGTCTGGTCCTGAAGCCCGGCACCGACGGCGCGCTCGCTTGTGCGGTCATGCATGTCCTGTTTCGCGAAGGCCTGGCCGACCGCGCCTATCTGCAGAAATACACGGACGATCCGAAAGGCCTGGAGGCGCATCTCGTTACCCGCACGCCGGAATGGGCGGCCGATATTACTGGTTTGACGGTCGCCGAGATCGAGACCTTCGCGCGCCTCGTCGGCACGACGAAAAAGACCTATTTTCGCCTCGGCTACGGCTTTGCCCGCCAGCGCAACGGCGCCGTCAACATGCATGCCGCGTCCTGCATCGCCGCCGTCACCGGCGCCTGGCAGTATGAGGGCGGCGGCGCCTTCCATTCCAATTCCGGCATCTTCAAACTCAACCAGGAGGTGCTCGAGGGCACGCGCATGCGCGATCCCTCGATCCGCTATCTCGACCATTCGCGCATCGGCCCGGTGCTGACCGGCGCCAGTGACGCGCTTTATGGCGGGCCGCCGGTGACGGCGATGCTGATCCAGAACACCAATCCGGTGAATGTCGCGCCCGAGCAGCGGCTGGTGAAGCAGGGATTTTTGCGAGACGATTTGTTCACCTGCGTGCACGAGCAGTTCATGACCGACACGGCCAAGCTGGCCGACGTCGTGCTGCCGGCGACGATGTTCGTCGAGCATGACGATATCTACAAGGGCGGCGGCAACCAGCACATCACGCTCGGCCCCAAGCTGATCGAACCGCCGGAAGGGCCGCGCACCAACCATTTCGTCATCGAGCAGCTGGCCGAGCGCCTTGGTGTCGCCGACAGGCCGGGCTTCGGGCTGACCGAGCAGCAGCATATCGACATCATCCTCGGCAAGCGCGGGTTGGGCAGCTTCGCCAGCTTGGAAGAGCAGAAGTGGATTGATCTGCAGCCGGATTTCGACACGGCGCATTTCATCCGGGGCTTTGGCCATGCGGATGGGAAATTCCGTTTTCGCGCCGACTGGACCGGCCAGGCGGCTCCCAACCGGCCGCCGAAGAGCATGGGCCTGTTCGGCCCGGTGGCGCGATTGCCCGAATTTCCTGATCATGTCGACCTGATCGAGGTGGCTGACGAAGCCCATCCGTTCCGGCTGACGACCTCGCCGGCGCGCAACTTCCTCAACTCGACCTTTTCCGAAACACCGGTGTCGAAGGCCAAGGAGGTCCGCCCGGAACTCCTGCTGCATCCCGAGGACGCGGCGGCTCTGGGGCTGGCCGAGGGCGACCGTGTCGAGATCGGCAACATGCGCGGCGAGGTGGTGCTGCACGCCAGACTGTTCGGCGGCATCAAGCGCGGCGTCGTGATCGCCGAAGGTATCTGGCCGAACAGCGCGCATGAGCGCGGCGAGGGCATCAATGTACTGACCGGCGCCGACGCCCCCGCACCCTATGGCGGCGCTGCCTTTCACGACAACAAGGTCTGGCTGCGCCGGGCGCAAGAGCTGAGTGCATAGCGGCCGCGATTATCGATTGCGCCTGATGTCAATTCGTCCGTCGCAATGGGAGAGTGTCGATGGCTGGCGCGATTTCGCTTCTGGGAATACCGCATGACGAGAATTCATCCTATCTCCAGGGTGCGGCCAAGGCGCCGCCGCTCATCAGGCGCGAACTCACCAGCGATGCTTACTCCTCATGGAGCGAGACCGGCTTCGACCTGACCGGCCGCTTCATCGATCATGGCGACATCGACTTCGACAAACCGGGCGATCCCTGGCAGCGCATCGAAAGCGAAGTCGGTCGCGCCCTGGAGGCAGGCCACCCGCTGATCAGCCTGGGCGGCGACCACGCGATCACCTGGCCGGTGCTGCGCGCGGTGCGCCGTCGCCACCCGAGCCTGACGATCGTGCATATCGATGCCCACCCCGACATCTATCATGCCTACGGTGACAATCCGCGTTCGCACACCTCGCCCTTCGCGCGCATCATGGAGGAACGGCTAGCCGACCGGCTGATCCAGATCGGCCTGCGCGCCGTGAACGACCATCACCGCGATCAGTTCAAGCGCTTTGGCGTCGAGGTCGTGGAGGCCGCGCATTTCGGCGCAAGCCTGACGCTTGATCTCAAGACTCCGGTTTATATCTCGATGGATCTCGACGGGCTCGATCCAGCCTTTGCGCCCGGTGTCTCTCACCGCGAGCCCGGCGGCCTGTCGACGCGGCAGGTCATCAACCTGATTCAAGGCATCAACCAGCCGATCGTTGCCGCTGATATCGTTGAATACAATCCGAGCCAGGACCTCTCCAACATGACGGCGCTTGTCGCCGCCAAACTGACGAAGGAGATCGCCGGCATGATGCTCAGGACATCGCCCGCGGTGGATTGAGGGCGCGCCTAGGATCACACCGGCAGGGTTTCGGCCACCTTTTTCCTGTTTTGCCGTTGGCGGATGTCATCGGCGACCGCCTGGGCCTCGATGCCGATTTCGCGCAACAGCCCGGTGACCGCGTTGTGAAAGCCGACCAGATAAAGGCCGAGATCCGAAGCTCGGGCATTGACGCCGCTGGGGCCGGGCTCCACGCCGGGTTCGAGGAACCTGGCATAGCCTGGCCGGTAGCCGGTGGCGAAGAGGATGGCGTCGAATTCGCCGTGCTTGCCGTCCGCAAAACGGGCGCCCCGTTCCGAGATTTCGGCGATGTCGGGCGCCACCTTGATCGCACCTTCCCGGATCTTGCCGATGGTGCCGACATCGATCACCGGAATGCGCGACGCAAGGGCGATCTGCTGCAGCAGTCCCTGCTTCGGCCGTCTGAGCCCAAACTTCTCCAGCCTCCCCAGCACCAGATCGAGGATGACGGGGAACAGCGCGTCGTTGATGCGCTGCGGCCCGAGCCGCGTCGCCATGCCGACCATCTGGATCGGCACGCCGAACAGTTCGCGCGGGACGATGTGAACGCCGCCGCGCACCGAGATCGTCGGTCGGGCGCCGCCTTCCACCAGATCGAGCGCAATCTCCGCGCCGGTATTGCCCATGCCGACGACCAGCACCGATTGGCCGGCAAAAGGCGCGGCGTTGCGATAGTCGGCGCTGTGCAGCGTCTTGCCCTTGAAGGCGTCGATGCCGGCAAATCTGGGCAGCAAGGGTTCGGCATTGTAGCCGGACGCGATCACCACATGCGAAGCGCGTAAGGCGCCGGAGGTCGATTCCACTCGCCAACCGCGGCCCTCCCTGGCGACCGCCCGCACCGTTTCGCCGAAGCGGGGCTCCAGGGCGAAGCGTTTTGCATAGGCGTCGAGATACTCGACCACGAGGTGGCGCGGCACATAGCGCGGATAATCCCTTGGGAAGGGAACGAAGGGCAGCGAGGAGTAACGCTTGGTCGTATGCAGATGCACACGGTCATAGTGACGCCGCCAGGCTGGCGCGGCCTGCTGCTCCTTTTCAAGCATGACGAAATCCTGCCCGGCCTGGCGAAGACATGCGGCAACCGCCAGGCCCGCCGGCCCGGCACCGATGATCGCGACTTTCGTGGTTTCGTCCATGCGCGCCTCCCCCTCCAATTGGCGATCCAGAATGTCAGAAACGTGGCAAGGGTGCACCGGCTCATCCAGGCAGGGGCACCGTCAACCCGACCTTGACGCGGTCCATGGCGACGAAGGTGCGGAACTTCCGCACATTGTTGCTGCCGAAGAACAGTTTTCGCGTCAGCGCCTCGTAGGCGCCCATGTCGGCCACGGCGATGACGAGGATGAAGTCGGCCTCGCCGGTGACATAATAGCATTGCTGTACTTGCGGCTCCGCCGAGAATTGCCGCTTGGCCTCGTCGATCAGTTCGGTGCGTTCGCTCTCGAGCTCCACCTCGACGAAGATAGTGATCGGCTGGCCGACGGCCGCCGGCTCGACAATGGCGACATTGCCGGTGATGACGCCGGTCTGCTCCATGCGCTTGATGCGGCGCTGCACGGCTGGCGCCGACAGGTTCACCGCCTCGCCGATCAGCCGTTGCGGCGTCGTGTTGTCCCGCTGCAGGATGGCAAGGATGGCGAGATCGAAGCTGTCGAGTGAGGCTGGCGACTGAGACATTGCTATCCTGACGAAACAAACTTGCATTTCAAGAGCTAAATTGCGGCGCTTTTTGCGCAGGGTTTGCAATATATCTTCTCTTGGACGCCAAGGAGAGACCGCCAATGTTCCTGCCCAATCGCCATGCCTTGCACCGCCAGCCGCTGGACGAGGCCGATGCCGAAACCCTCGGCATCGCCGGGGCGGACACTGTCGAGCGTTTCCTTGCCCGCCGTGACAATCACTTGGCGACGCCGCTGCACGCCCTGCCGGCGTTGGCTGGCGAACTCGGTCTCGGCACCTTGCATGTCAAGGATGAGGGCTTTCGCCTCGGTCTAGGCAGCTTCAAGGCGCTGGGCGGCGCCTATGCGGTCTTCCGTCTGGTCCTGGAGGAGGCAAGCAAGCGGCTCGGCCGCTCCGTCGGTGTCGCGGATCTCGATCGGCCCGAAGTCCGGTCGGTCGCGGCGACCATGACGGTTGCTTGCGCTACCGACGGCAACCATGGCCGCTCCGTCGCGCAAGGCGCCGAGCTTGTTGGCGCAAAGGCGACGATCTTTGTCCATGCCGGCGTCAGCGACGGGCGCGTCGCGGCCATCGCCCGCTATGGGGCGGAGATGATCCATGTCGACGGCAATTACGACGATTCGGTCAGGCAGGCAGCGCGCGTCGCCGCGGAGAAAGGCTGGACGGTGGTTTCCGATACCTCATGGCCGGGCTACGAACGCATTCCGGGCCTCGTCATGCAGGGCTACACGGCGATCGTGCGCGAGGCGCTGGGCCAGATCTCCGAACCGCCGACCCATGTCTTCGTGCAGGCCGGCGTCGGCGGCATCGCGGCGGCGGTCGCCGGCCATCTCGCCATCGTGCTTGGCGAAGCCAGGCCGGTTTTCACGGTGGTGGAACCCGCCCGTGCCGCCTGCGTTTTCGGCGCCGCCAAGGCCGGGCATCCGGTCAAGATCGCGCATGGCGAGGCGACAGTCATGGCGATGCTCGAATGCTACGAGGCCTCGCCTGTCGCCTGGCGCGTGCTGGCACGCGTCGCCGATGCCTTCATGACCGTCGACGAGGACGAAGCCATCGCCGTGATGCGGCGGCTGGCCCGCCCGGCCGGCAACGATCCGGCCATCGTCGCCGGTGAAAGCGGCGGGGTCGGCCTTGCCGGGCTGATCCGGGCGATGACCGATCACAAGACCGAGCTTGGCCTCGACGCCAGTTCGCGCGTCCTAGTCGTCAACACCGAAGGCGCGACAGATCCCCGCCGCTATGCCGAACTCGTCGGCATGAATCCGGCGGATGTGCTTGCCGGCAAGGTGCCTTCTGGAGCGACGCCATGACCTTGATCGATGCCATGACCTCGATCGACGCACAAAGGCTGCTTGGCCGCATCCGCGAGCTCGGCGGCATCGGTCGTGATGGCGAGGGCAGATTGGTGCGGCTGGCCGCCTCCGACGCCGACAGGCTGGGTCGCGACCGCTTCGTCGGCTGGCTGCGCGAGGCCGGTCTCGAAATCGCCATCGATCGCATGGGAAATATCTTCGGCGTCTGGCAGGCGCCGGCGAATGCCGGCCATGCGCCGATCCTCGTCGGCTCGCATATCGACACCGTCATCGATGCCGGCGTCTATGACGGCTGCTACGGCGTGCTCGCCGGGCTGGAGGTGATCGAGACGTTGAAGGCGTCGGCTCTTGTCCCGTCGCGACCGCTCGCGGTCGCCGCCTTCACCAACGAGGAAGGGGTTCGCTATTCCCCCGACATGATGGGTTCACTGGTCCATGCCGGCGGCGTCGGTATCGACGAGGCGCTGGCGGCCGTCGGCACCGACGGAAGCGTGCTGGGAGAGGAACTGGCCCGCATCGGCTATGCCGGCGACGAGGAGCCAGGCTTCCTCAAGCCGCACGTCTATCTCGAATTGCATATCGAGCAGGGCCCGGTTCTGGAACGCGAAGGCGTGCCGATCGGTGCTGTGGAAAACCTGCAAGGCATCTCCTGGCAGCGCATCACCATAGACGGCGTCGCCAACCACGCCGGCACCACGCCGATGTCGATGCGCAATGACGCCGGGCATGCGGCCGCGCGTGTCGTCACGTTCCTGCACGACCGCGCCAAAGCCTCGAACACGCCGACCGTTGCAACGGTCGGAACGATGCGTTTCGAGCCAAACGCCATCAATGTCATTCCCTCGCGCGCCGTCTTCACCGTCGACCTGCGCGACCCTTTCGAGCATCGCCTGCAAGCCGAGGAAGCCGCACTCGCCGCGTTTCTTGAGAACCTGGCCGCCGATGGTGGCGTCGCGATCTCGGTCGAGCGGCTGGCCCGCTTCGAGCCGGTGATCTTCGATATAAGCATTGTCGAATTGATCGAAGCTGCCGCGAAGAAGCGCGGGTACGCGTCCAAGCGCATGACCTCGGGCGCCGGCCACGATGCGCAGATGATGGCGCGCCTCGCGCCCGCGGTGATGATTTTCGTGCCGAGCGCCGGTGGCATCAGCCACAATCCGCGCGAACATACCGCCGATGCCGAGCTTGTCGCCGGCGCCAACATCCTGCTTGATATCGTTGCCCAGCTTGCGGATCAGGAGGTATCAGGCGATGGCTGAAATCGATCGTGATGTGCTGAAGCTGGAGATGCGAATGGCGGCATGATCTGCACGCGCACCCTGAATTCGGCTTCGAGGAGGAGCGCACCGCGGCCTTCGTCGCCGCCAAGCTGCGCGAATTCGGACTGGACGATGTCGCCGAGGGTGTCGGCGGCACCGGCGTCGTCGGGACTTTGAAGCGCGGCAGCGGCAACCGCGCGATCGCGCTGCGGGCCGACATGGATGCTCTGCGCATATCAGAGCAATCAACCGCGCCATACCGCTCCGGCAATCCCGGAATCATGCATGCCTGCGGCCATGACGGCCACACGGCGATGCTGCTCGGTGCGGCCAAGCTCATGGCCGGGGAGGGCGGTTTCGACGGCACCGTGCGCTTCATCTTCCAGCCGGCGGAGGAATGGGGAAAAGGCGCGTTGGCGATGCTCGACGATGGCCTGATGCAGCGCTTTCCCTTCGACGAGATCTTTGGCCTGCACAACATGCCGGGCTTGCCGGTCGGACATTTCGAGACCCGCGCCGGCCCGGTCATGTCGGCCGAAGACGTCTTCGAGATCGTGCTCAGGGGATTGGGCGGTCACGCTGCGCGGCCGCATTCGGGTCAGGAAACGCTGGTCGCCGCCTGTGCGCTGGTTACCAACCTGCAGACCATCGTCTCGCGCCGGCTGAGCCCGGCCGACATCTCCGTGGTTTCGGTGACCGAACTGATCACCGATGGCACCCGCAACGCACTGCCGGGCATCGCCCGCATCCTTGGCGACGCGCGCAGCTTCCGCCCCGAGGTGAGCGCCAAGATCGAATGCCAGATGCGCATCATCGCCGAAGGCATCGCTACCGCTTACAACGTTGCCGCCGAGGTCAACTACACCAGGGAATTCGTGCCTTTGCGCAACGATGCCGAACTGGTCGACGCGGCCTTTGCCGCCGCCGGGACTGTTTTCGAACGCGGCAATATCGCGGTCGCCCGCGAGCCGATGACGGCGTCGGAGGATTTCGCCCGCTTCCTCGACCACGTGCCGGGCTGCTTCGTCTTCCTCGGCAACGGCGAGGCCTCGGCACCGCTTCACAATTCCAGTTACGACTTCAACGACGACGGGCTGTTGTTCGGCGCCAGTTTCCATGCCGCCATCGCCAGGCAGCGGCTTGGGACTTGAACCCCCGGGGGGATTTTCGCGGCATTTAGCGGGGGAAAACGCCGGGGAAAGGCCGAAATCCTTGATCTGGCATGACGCTACGGCAAGACTCAGCTAGCCTCGCTCACGCGGCGGACCTGATATCCGCCTGGCCGGCGCTATCAGATTACCTCCCAAGCGGCGCCGGCCTTCTCTCCTGCATGCTAAATTAGATTTCGTTAAAGTTAGAACGCTCGCGCTCGGCGGAAGTTAGGGTTTTACTGTCATGGCTGTGGCACGCTTTTGGATGCTGCGGGTTCATAGATGCGCGGGCGGAGCTGGATAAAGGCGGTGCGTCAGGACGAAGCGCGGCGGGTGCGCGCCCGCATCGCTCAACTCGAACGAGACTTGACCGCCGCCTCGGCGCAGACACGACAGCTGCGCCAGGACGCAGGCCACGAGCTGCGCAATGCCAAGTTCCGCCTCGAGCGTCTCGAGGAATGCATCGCGGCAATGCGGTGAAGATCCCGCAATCGTTTTTGCGCAATGCTCCATTCACTGGCTGGCAATGCCATTGTTCACGACAGGAATGGCGAGATCTTGATCGGCCCCAGTCGCCTTTGTCGGCGGCAATTTGTTGTCGCAGGCCGAGAAAGCCAAAGTCACCAGCGCGAGGATCAGTCCCAGCTTTTTCATGGCTACTTCCTCCACCCGCAGAACGAGGCGGTGTCGGTTTGGTTGCACGATTGCGCCGAGGGAACAAAATCCCCTGCCTCAGGTTGACCCAGCGAAGGAGGACCGCCGCATGATCCGTTTGCTTCTGGTTGGCACGCTGGCCTTTGTCACTTACCGTCTCGCCCGCAAGATGATCGACGAGGTTCCCGACAGTGTCGATCCGCTCTTGCTGCCAGCGCCCGCAAACGACCGCGAGGCGCTGCGCCGGCAGTCGGCGTCGATGGGCGTTGACCCGAAACGCTGATTGCTCCCGCTGTATTGGCGGAGCTGCTTCTCTGTTGCGAACAAAGCGGAAACGATGCTTGATGGGCGATGAACCTCGCCGCCCATGATTCGACGTTTTTGGAACAGACCGGCCAGCCGGCTTATCTCGCCCGGCTGAACGACGCCCAACGCCAGGCCGTCGAACATGGCGACGGCAAGATTGCAGGCCCGCTGCTGGTTATCGCCGGCGCCGGCTCCGGCAAGACCAACACGCTGGCGCACCGCGTCGCCCACTTGATCGTCAAGGGAGCCGACCCGCGCCGCATCCTGCTGATGACGTTTTCGCGGCGCGCCGCATCCGAAATGGCGAGACGTGTCGAGCGCATCGCCGGCGAAGTGCTCGGCCGCGACGCCGCGGTAATCACGGACGCACTGACCTGGGCCGGCACTTTTCATGGCATCGGCGCGCGGCTGCTGCGGGACTATGCGCTGGAGATCGGCCTCGATCCGGCCTTCACCATCCATGATCGGGAGGATTCCGCCGATCTGATGAATCTCGTGCGCCACGAACTCGGTTTCTCCAGGACGGAAGCGCGCTTTCCGACCAAAGGCACCTGCCTTGCCATCTATTCGCGCGCCGTCAACGCGCAGGCGCCGCTGGGTGAGGTCCTGGGGTCCGCCTTCCCCTGGTGCGCCGGCTGGGCCGAGCAGCTCAAGCAATTGTTTGCCGGTTACGTCGAGGCCAAGCAGGCGCAGAATGTGCTCGATTACGACGATTTGCTGCTCTACTGGGCGCAGATGACAGCCGAGCCTGAAATCGCCACGCATCTGGGCGGACGGTTCGACCATGTGCTGGTCGACGAATATCAGGACACCAACCGGCTGCAGGCCTCGATCCTGATGGCACTCAAGCCCGACGGCGCCGGGCTGACGGTCGTCGGTGACGACGCGCAGTCGATCTATTCGTTCCGGGCCGCCGAGGTGCGCAACATCCTCGACTTCCCCGGACAGTTTGCGCAGACCGCCGATGTGGTGATGCTGGAGCGCAATTATCGCTCGACCGAGACCATTCTGGCGGCCGCCAACGCTGTCATCGGCGAAGCCTCGGAGCGCTTCACCAAGAACCTGTGGTCGGAACGCAAATCCGCCGACAAACCGAGACTTGTGACCGTGCGCGACGAGGTCGAACAAGCGAACTTCGTCTGCGACACCATCCTTGCCGAGCGCGAGGCCGGTACCGCGCTGAAGTCGCAGGCGGTGCTGTTTCGCGCCTCGCACCACAGCGGGCCGCTGGAGATCGAGCTGACGCGGCGCAACATCCCTTTCGTCAAGTTCGGTGGCCTGAAATTCCTCGATGCCGCGCATGTCAAGGACGTGCTGGCGGTGCTGCGCTTTGCCGAAAATCCGCGCGATCGTGTCGCCGGCTTTCGCGTGCTGCAGCTTCTTCCCGGCATCGGCCCTTCCGCCGCCGCGCAGATCGTCGAGACCATGACGTCGGCACTGGACGAGGCGATGGGCCTGGCCGGCTGGCGTCCGCCACAGCGCGCCGCCGACGACTGGCCCGGCTTCGTCTCGCTCTATTCCGGTTTGCGCGCCGGCGCCAAATGGCCGGCCGATCTCGAACAGGTCAGGCTGTGGTACGAACCGCATCTGGAGCGCATCCACGAGGATGCGATCACGCGCCGCGCCGACCTGCTGCAACTCGAGCAAATCGGCTCGGGCTATGCTTCGCGCGAACGCTTCCTGACCGAGCTGACGCTCGATCCGCCGGACGCAACCAGCGACCAGGCCGGCCCGCCGCACCGCGACGAGGATTATTTGATCCTGTCGACCATCCATTCGGCCAAGGGCCAGGAGTGGAAGAACGTCTTCGTGCTGAACACGGTCGATGGCTGCATTCCGGCCGATCTCGGTGTCGGCACCAAGGAAGATATCGAGGAGGAGCGACGGTTGCTCTACGTGGCGATGACACGGGCCAAGGACAATCTCAACCTCGTCATGCCCCAGCGCTTCTTTCCGCATGGCCAGGCGGCACGCGGCGACCGCCATGTCTACGCCTCGCGCACCCGTTTCATTCCGGCCTCCATCCTCGCCGCGTTCCAGCAGCTTTCGTGGCCGGCCGCGCAAGCGGCGCAGGGCAGGGCGCCCCGGCCGGAGGTGCGCGTCGACATCGGCGCGCGCATGCGCGGCATGTGGAAATAGCAGGAAGCCGATGCCGCAGCCGCCGATCAGGATCGCCATATCAGGCGCTCTCGGCCGCATGGGTCGCCGGATGGTGGATGCGGTACGGGCCGATGCGCGTCTTGCGCTCGCCGGCTGCTTTCACCGTCCGGGCAGTGTCGGCAATGGGCTGGTGAGCCGCGACGAGGCAATTGCCATGGCCGACGTGGTCGTCGACTTCACCACGCCGGCCGCCTCTGCGGAACTGGCCAGATTGTGTGCCGGAAGGGGCGGGCCAGCCCTGGTGATTGGCTCGACGGGCTTCGAGGCCGCCGAGATGGCCACCATCGCCGATGCCGCGAAAACCATTGCCATCGTGCGCTCCGGCAGCTTCTCGCTCGGGCTCAACATGCTGGTCGGATTGGTCGAACAGGCAGCGCGGGCGCTCGACCCCGATGACTGGGATGCGGAGATTTTCGAGGCTCATCATCGCCACAAGATCGACGCGCCTTCGGGCACGGCGCTGATGCTGGGGCAGGCTGTTGCCGGCGGACGCGAAATCGGGCTGGCCACGGTTGCGAGGCGCGTCCGCGATGGCGTCACCGGCGCGCGGCCGGCGGGCGAGATAGGCTTCGCGGTGGCGCGGGGTGGCGCCATCATTGGTGAGCACAGCGTCAGCTTCTGCACGGAAGGCGAGACCGTCACCTTGGCGCATTCGGCTGGCGACCGCATCATGTTTGCACGCGGCGCCATCGCCGCGGCATTGTGGGTGGCGGGCCGCGCTCCCGGCGAATACGACATGCGCGACGTATTGGGTTTTGGCGCATCGTAACCAGCAAATCCTGGCTGTTTTCATTCCCCGGTTGCTAAAGTGGCTGAAAGCCAGCTGAAAGCTTGGGCATGCAATTGATTCATTGCGGCGTTCGCCGCGTGACCGGTGCGGGAGTGGCCGGCAGGAGGAATGCGGCGCAGCCTGGATGGCGCGCCGCCCAGGTGGAGGAAGTTACATGACCGGTTTGATCTCGAAGTGCATCTTGCGTTCGGCGGCGCTGACGCTCGCCATTGTCGGCACGGGCGCGACCGCGGCGTCCGCCGCGGACAAGATCACCATCATTGTCGGCGGCATGGAAAAGCAGATTTACCTGCCGGCCGTGCTCACCCAGCAGCTCGGCTACTTCAAGGATGAGGGGCTCGACGTCGAACTGATCAACTCGCGAGCCGGCGTCGAGGCCGAGAATGAATTGCTGGCCGGCGCCGTGCAGGGCGTTGTCGGCTTTTATGACCACACTGTCGACCTACAGTCAAAGGGCAAATACATCGAGTCGATCGTCCAGTTCAGCCAGGCCCCTGGCGAGGTCGAACTGGTCTCCGCCAAGCACCCGGAGATCAAGTCGCCGGCCGACTTCAAGGGCGCCACGCTGGGCGTCACCGGGCTTGGGTCGTCGACCGATTTCCTGACCCAATATCTTGCCGTCCGCAGCGGCCTGAAGCCGGGTGATTACACGCTGCTGCCGGTCGGCGCCGGCAACACCTTCATCGCCGCCGTCAAGCAGGACCAAATTCAGGCCGGCATGACCACGGAGCCGACCATCGCGAAATTGCTCAAGACCGGCGAGGCCAGTGTCCTGGTCGACATGCGCACGCCCGAAAAGACCAAGGAAGCGCTGGGCGGCGACTATCCTGCGGCATCCTTCTACGTCCAGTCTTCCTGGGTCGAAGGCCACAAGGACGAAGCACAGAAGCTCGCCAATGCCTTCGTCAAGACGATGAAGTTCATCGCCGGCCATTCGGCCGAGGAGATCGCCGACAAGATGCCGAAGGACTATTACGCCGGCAACAAGGATCTCTATATCCAGGGGCTCGCCGGCGGCAAGGCGATGTTCACGCCCGACGGACGCATGCCGGCCGATGGCCCCGAGACGGTGCTGAAAGTTCTGTCGACCTTCTCCAAGAGCCTGCAGGGCAAGCAGATCGACCTGTCGAAAACCTTCACGACGGAATTCGTCGACGCCGCCAAGTAGGCAGGCAGGCGAGGCGGGTTACCCGGTTCGCTCTTGAGGAACAACAAGTTGCGCCGCTGGCCTGAATCGATTTGGCAGCGGCGCGCCTACCGATGTCGAGAGATGGCGACCACAAGTTTTGGCCGCAGGCATTCTCGCATCATCGCCACAGGAGTATGCCATGCAAGTGCAAACGATGGCGGCTGAGAAGTTGTCTCAGGCCGCGCCGCCGGCCGATGCCGCGATCGCCATCGATGATGTGACGCTACGCTTCGTCACGCCCGACGGCCATATGATGACGGCGATCCGCGACTTCACCATGACGGTGGCGCGTGGCGAATTCGCCTGCGTCGTCGGGCCGACCGGCTGCGGCAAGTCGACGACACTCAACCTCGTCATCGGCCTGCTGCGGCCGACCACAGGTCATGTCCGCGTCATGGGCAAACCGGTCACCGATATCAGCCGCGACATCGGTTTCGTCTTCCAAGCCGATGCGCTTTTTCCCTGGCGAAGCGTCATCGACAATGTCGCCGCCGGTCCGCTTTATCGCGGGATCCCCAAGGCGCAGGCCTATGATCGGGCCCGCGACTGGATCGCCCGCGTCGGCCTCGGCCGCTTCGAAAAGCATTATCCGCACCAGCTTTCGGGCGGCATGCGCAAGCGCGTCGCCCTTGCCCAGACCTTCATCAACCAGCCGAAGATTCTGCTTATGGACGAGCCGTTCAGTGCGCTCGACATGCAGACGCGCACGGCCATGCAGGACGAATTGCTCGGCCTGTGGTCGGAACAGAAATCCTCCGTCGTCTTCGTCACCCACGATCTGGAGGAGGCGGTGGCGCTGGCCGACAAGGTCTATGTGCTCACCGCCGGGCCGGGAACGGTCAAGAGTGTCTACCGCATCGACCTGCCGCGTCCGCGTGTCATGGCCGACATCCGTTACGACCCGAAATTCGTCGAGATCGCCAAGGTGATCTGGAACGACCTGCGCGAAGAAGTGCAGCTCGGCCAGAGCCGCACCTTGCAGAGCGGGCATTGAGAGGAGACACCAACATGACCGCTATCTCTCCCACCGCTTCCCATGCCGCCGTCCGCGATGCCTCCATTGCCGTTGCCGAGGCCCGGGCGAGGGCCCGGCTGCGCCGCCGCCATGCTTTGGTCATCGGCCTGCGCCTTGCTATCCTCGTTGCGTTCCTTGGCCTGTGGGAACTCGGCGCCGACTATAACATCATCGACCCGTTCTTCTTCGCCAGCCCCTCGGGCATCTGGGAACAGATCTGGTCCTGGATCACCGAGGGCACCTCGCAGGGACCGCTCTGGCTGCAGATCTATGTGACGCTGGAGGAAACCTTCCTCGGCTTCGCCATCGGCGCACTGGGCGGCATCGCCGCCGGCATCATTCTCGGCCGCAACCGGCTGCTGGCCGATGTCTTTTCGATCTACATCAAGATCGCCAATTCCGTGCCGCGCGTCGTGCTCGGCTCTGTCTTCATCATCGCGCTCGGCCTCGGCATGGCCTCGAAAGTGGCGCTCGCCGTGGTGATGGTGTTCTTCGTCGTTTTCGCCAACGCCTTCCAGGGGGTTCGCGAGGCCGACAGGGCGATGATCGCCAACGCCCAGATCCTCGGTGCCTCGCCGTTCCAGATCACCCGCACCGTCATTATCCCGTCGGCGATGAGCTGGATCCTGGCCAGCCTGCATGTCAGCTTCGGCTTTGCCTTGGTCGGCGCCGTGGTCGGCGAATTCCTCGGCGCCAAGCAAGGCATGGGCCTGCTGATCTCGACCGCGCAGGGCGCCTTCAACGCCAATGGCGTCTTCGCCGCCATGATCATCCTGGCGGTTATGGCGCTGGTGGTGGAATTCATCATCACCCGCTTCGAGAACTATGTCGTCAAGTGGCGGCCGGCGCCGTTCAACGAGCAGGGCACCTGATTTTGTTCCGAGGACAGTACGAGCCCGCGCTTGGTGCGGGTCGGTTCAGGCCAGGGGCAACCTGACCTCGACCACCAGACCGCCGGCCGCGCCATCCCCGAGGGTGACGCGGCCGCCGGCATTCTCGACAACCTCGCGCACGATGGCGAGGCCCAGGCCGCTGCCTTCCTCGGTCGAACCGGCGATGCGATAAAAGCGCTCGAACACGTGATCCCGCTCTTCGGCCGGGATGCCGGGTCCGTCATCGGCTACCGTCAACACGGCTTCGCTATCGATGGCGGCCAGCTTCACCGTCACGCTGGCGCCTGCCGTCGAGTAACGCAGCGCGTTGTCGACAAGATTGACGATCATCTCGCGCAGCATGGTGCCGTCGCCAATGACTGCAACCGGCCCTGTTTCCTCCAGCCCGAGATCGATCTTGCGGGCGATCGCCGCGGGCGCCTGCGTTTCCAGTACATGGCGGGCGGCTTCTGTCAGGTCGATGCGATCGGCGCGTGGCCGCCGGCTGCCAGGCTCGGCACGCGACAGGGTGAGCAATTGTTCGGCCAGCCGCGCCAGCTTGCCGGAGCTGGCCTGCAGCGCCACCAGCGCTTCCTGGCGCGCATCGATGGCGGTTTCGCGTAGCGCATAGCTTGCCTGCGTCGATAGCAGCGCCAGCGGCGTGCGCAATTGATGTGCGGCATTGGCGATGAAACGGCGCTGCGCTCCCATCTGCGCGCGCACCCGTTCCATGTAGGCGTTGAGCGCCTCTATCAGAGGCCGGATTTCGCTCTGCGCGCCCGGCACGTCAACCGGATCGAGGTCGCTTCGGCTTGGCGAACGCACCGCGTCGCGCAGGCTCATCAATGGTGCCAGGCCGCGGCGCAGGCCAAGCAGCACGAACACGCCGGCGATCGCCACCAGCGCCAGTTGCTGGACGAAGGCGCTGAACCACAGCCGCTTCACCATCGCATCATGCCCGGAGAGCGTTATGCCCACGGTGACCGTTATGGGGGAATCGCCGCCGGCGCCGATCACCGCGTGGCTGAGCGTCAAGAGCCGCAACATATGGTCGCGATAGCTCGCCTCGACGCTGGCATGCCGCGGCGCTTGCGGCAAATCGGGGTAACCGGTCAACAACCGTCCTCCGGCGGTCTCGACGCGATAGTAGACGCTGTCGCGATCGCCGGTATCGAACATCTCGATCGCCGCCGGCGGGATGGTGGCATCGAGTACGCCATCGGCCATGGCGACCTGCTCGGCGATGGCGCGGGCCGAGCCGACCAGCATGCGGTCGGTGACCAGATCGGCGGTCGCCAGAGCGTTGCGCTGGCTGGTCCACAGATTGATGGTCGCAAGCCCGGCCAGGGGGAGCACGACCCAGGCCAGCAATTGCAGACGCAGGCTGTTAGTCTTCATAGCGCCAAATCATCATGGCGCCAGATCCTCATGGCGCAAGAGATAGCCGAGGCCACGCAAAGTGGTGATCTGGACCCGCGACCCCTCGAGCTTCTTGCGCACACGGTGCACATAGATCTCGATGGCGCTTGGATCGGCGTCGGTCTCGAAATCGTAGATCGCCGCCGACAGGGCGGCCTTGCTTACCGTGCGTCCCGCCTTGATCATCAATTGTTCAAGCACGGCATGTTCGCGTGGTGTCAGGGCCAGTGTTTCACCGCCGAGCGAAAACAGCCTGGTGTTGGTGTCGAAGATGAGGTCGCCGCAGGCAACGACCGGTGCCGTCCGGTCATTGGCGCGGCGCAGTTGGACGCGGATGCGCGCTTCGAGCTCCTCTACCTGGAAGGGCTTCGCCAGATAGTCGTCGGCGCCTTCGTTGAGGCCTTTGACCCGGCCATCGAGGCTGGCATTGGCGGTCAGTACGATCACCGGCACCCGGTTGCCGCGGGCTCGCAGCATGCGCAGCACTTCCAGTCCGCCCATGCGGGGCAACGCAAGGTCGAGAATGACAAGCGCGTGGTCGCCGGCGGCAAGCGCGTGCTCGACATCCTCGCCGTCATGGACGATGTCGACGACATAATTCGCCTGGCGCAAGGTCTTGCCCAGCCAGTCCGCCAGTTCGCGATTGTCCTCCACAAGCAGCAATCGCATGTCTATTGCCGTTCCAGCATCCACTTCGGTCTCAACGGCCACCAAGGCTCGAGCGACGATCCCATTCGGCAATCGGAACCCGGATGATCGATAGTATCGATCGCAACGCAAGGCAAATGCGGCTTGGCTGCGGCCGGCGATGGGTTTTCGCGGGCTAGATGCCTCGTTTGAAATATAAAATCGAACCGAACGGTTCGGTTCTAGTTGACGGATTGTATCGCAAACAGTGAACAACAGGCGCGAATCGGTCGGGGTTTGCGTCTGCGGGAGAAACGCTAATCTACTGAAAACGTTTGAGAATTCAGGCTAAAAATGCTGCAATGCAATATGCATTGTCCATAATGCGATGAAATACTGCAAAGCCGACGCGACTGGTAATTCCAAAGGGCCTTCCCCATCTGGAGGTGGTCCGAGCGACGCGAAATCCTCCCAAGGGCACGCCACTAGACGGACAGAACAAAGAAATTCTGGAGTAAATAAAATGACCAAGATCGCTCTTACCGCCGCCGCCATCCTCGTTGCCACGGGCACTGCTTTTGCCGGCAGCGACAATTATGGCTCGGCCAACGCCAACCAGCCTGCCGCCACTGTCGACCATTCGGTCACTGCTTCGACCTCGAAGTCGACGGCCGCGTCGGTCCAGGCTCCGCAGGGCGCTGACCGCAACCTCTTCGGCCGCTAATCGCGACTGCCAATCCATCAGGAGTACTTGAAATGACCAAGATCGCACTCACCGCCGCTGCCATCCTCGTTGCCACTGGCACCGCTTTTGCCGGCAGCGACAACTACGGTTCCGACAACGCCAACCAGCCGGTTGCCAGCCAGTCGACCTCCAACGTCGACACCTTCCACACCGGTTCGATCCTGAAGGCGGACAAGGCGCAGGCCGATGCCAATGCCAACGTTCCGGCTCAGTCGGGCCAGGGCATCTGGGGCCGCTAATCCCTTCTAGCATCGCGTGACTACAAAGAGCGGTGGGCCTGGCCCGCCGCTCTTGTTTTTTGTGACAAAGGAACCAGGCGAGCCAGTCGGGTTCAGTCGTGCCGGATAGCCGTCGAACAAGTGCCGGCCAGCGCGCCGATCACGGATCGAACCAATCGGTTCAATTAATGTTGACGCTCCGTGAACGCCCGGCGAACGCCCCCTCGGCGAAACAAAGCGTGATACTCCGTGAGTTGCGCAACAAGAGACTGATAGCGTTGATAAAAAACACTTCTGCCGAATCCGTGCCCCAGCCTCGATGTCCGAAATCGGGCCGTGAAGGAACATCTTCGTGATTGGAAGCCGACGAACGAAAAACCCACTTTCAGCTGGTCCGAGCGACGCGAAATTCCTCCCAAAGGCACGCCACTTGACGGACAGACCAGACCTATCGGAGTAAAGAAATGAACAGGATCGCACTTACCGCCGCCGCCATTCTCGTTGCCACGGGCGGCGCCTTCGCCGGCAGCGACAATTATGGCTCTGACAATGTCAATCAGCCGGCGGTCACCGCGCCCGCGGGTAAAATCGACCACAGCTATACGGCTTCGATCCGCAAACCGGTCGAACACCGCGGTTTCAAGCTGACGCCCGATTCCAATCAGCCTGATCCCGGCCAGGGCAACTGGGGCAACTGATCCACGCCGGCCTCGCCTGGCTTGACGACAAAGAGCGGTGGGCCTGGCCCGCCGCTCTTGTTTTGAATGAGGTTCAGACCGAAGGCCGCCGATCTTACCAGTCGGCAGAAACATCTCACGTCCCGGAATAAAACCAGGCTGCATCTGGTCTTCTCCTCAGCGGAACCGTCCTCCCAAGACGCCGCCCAACGGATGAACTAGGAGATTGAAATGAACAGACTTGCTCTCGCTACCGCCGCTATCCTTGTCGCAGCCGGAGGTGCATTCGCCGGCAGCGACCACTATGGCTCCGACAATGCCAACCAGCCGGTCGCCCCGGTCGCCGGCGTGGATCACGCCGCCACGGGCGCCGTCAACGACACGGATATGATCAAACACAAGACCGCCGACACCAAGATGAAGCCAGCCACCGACTGGCCCGAGCCTGGCCAGGGCATCTGGGGTAACTGATGTCGCGGCTGCGGCGGGTCTGATCTGCCGCACCCGCGGACATTAGACTTCTAGCTCAGATCCTTCGGCCGCAGGCAATGTGTCAGCCTGGCGGTCGACACCCCGGACCAATCGTCTTCAAGGACGAAGCGCGCGAGGGCTGCTGTCGGAAACTTTTCCTCGAGCCTCTTGCGCGCCTTCGCCTCCGATCCCGGTCCGGCAAGCTGTTTTGCCAGCTCCTCAAGGCCCGGATTGTGGCCGAGAACCAGCAGGCAGCTGGTCGAAGGGTCCGCTTTGCGTAGCTGACCCAGAATATCCGCCGCTGCGGCATCGTAGAGCGCCTCGGCAAACGCGACCCGGGGATGCACTGGCAGTTCCGCCGCCACCAGCCGCCAGGTATCGCGGGTGCGCAGCGCCGGCGACACCAGCGCCTGATCCGGCAGCCAGTTGCGCGCTCCAAGCTCGCGGCCGATCAGCCGGGCCGCCTTCAACCCACGTTCCGCCAGCGGTCGGAAATCGTCGAGGTCAGGGTCGTCCCAACTCGATTTGGCGTGACGCAGCAGGAGCAGCTGTTTCATCGCTGCGCTCTCGCTCAGGGCGTGATCCGCGCCAGGTGCTCGAGGTCGGCTTCCTCGCGCAGCGGATCGGGCGCCATCACCACCGAGGTGCCGTTGTCGGCATCGTCGGCGAAGTGGGCAAGAACCGTATGCCCGGCCTCCATGCGTGCCTTGCCTTCGGCGACCAGTCCAAGCGCCAGCGGGTAGAGCCGGTGCTCTGCCTTGAGCACGCGCGCGGCCAGCGTATCGGCATTGTCGCCGACCATCACCGGCACGGCCGCTTGCGCGATGATCGGGCCATCATCCATCTCGGACGTGACGAAATGCACCGTGCAGCCATGGATGCGGATGCCGGCGGCCAACGCGCGCGCATGGGTGTCGAGCCCCTTGAAGGCCGGCAGCAGGGCAGGGTGGATGTTGATCATGCGGCCCTGCCATTTCTGGACAAAGCCGGGGGTCAGGATGCGCATATAGCCGGCCAGCGCCACGATGTCGGCGTTGAAGGCCGCAAGTGCCGCGTCGATCGCCGCGTCATGCGCCTGCTTGCTGCCATGGTCGGCGCGGGAAATGACCTGGGTGGCGATGCCGCGTGCCCTGGCGATGCCGAGGCCGGCGGCGTCCGCCTTGTCGGAAATGACGCCGGCAATCTCGGCCGGGAAGGCCGGATCGCTGGCCGCCGCGATCAGCGCGGTCATGTTGGAGCCGCGCCCCGAAATCAGGACAACGGTGCGTTTTCTCTGCGTGCTCATAGGCCGATCGAGCCCCGATAGATGACGCCGGCGTCGCGGCGCGGCACGATGCGGCCGATCGGCGTCACCGTCTCGCCGGCTTCCTGCAGCACGGCAGCGACCTGCGCCGCCTGACCGGAAGCGACAGCCAAAATCATGCCGATGCCGCAATTGAAGGTGCGCATCATCTCCTCCGGCGCCACGCCGCCTGTCTTGGCCAGCCAGGAAAACACCGGCGGCACGTCGATGGCATTGAGGTCAAGTTCGGCGGAAAAGTCCTTGGGCAGCACGCGCGGAATGTTTTCCGGAAAGCCGCCGCCGGTGATGTGCGCCAGCGCCTTGATGCCATGCGTGTTGCGGATCGCCTTGAGGATCGACTTGACGTAGATGCGGGTGGGTTCGAGCAGTGCCTCGGCAAGCGTCGCCTCGTCGTTGAACGGGGCTGGATCGTTCCACGCCAGACCGCTGGCGGCGACGATGCGGCGCACCAGCGAGAAACCATTCGAATGCAGGCCAGAAGAGGCCAGCCCGAGCAGCACGTCGCCCTCGACGATGTCGTCGGTGGGCAGGAGCTGGCCGCGTTCGGCCGCACCCACGGCAAAGCCAGCAAGGTCATAGTCCTTGCCGTGATACATGCCCGGCATTTCCGCCGTCTCGCCGCCGATCAGCGCGCAGCCGGCCTGACGGCAGCCCTGTGCGATGCCGCCGACAATCGCGGCACCCTGATCGGGATCGAGTTTGCCGGTGGCGAAATAGTCGAGGAAGAACAGCGGTTCGGCGCCCTGCACGACGATGTCGTTGACGCACATGGCGACAAGGTCGATGCCGATCGTGTCGTGTTTTCCCGCCTCGATGGCGATCTTGAGCTTGGTGCCGACGCCGTCATTGGCTGCTACCAGCACCGGATCGGTGAAACCGGCCGCTTTCAGATCGAACAGGCCGCCGAAGCCGCCGATCTCGCCATCGGCGCCCGGCCTGCGCGTCGCGCGCACCAGCGGCTTGATCTTCTCGACCATGAGGTTGCCGGCATCGATATCGACGCCCGCCTGCGCATAGGTGAGCCCGTTTCCGCGCTTGGCCGTTTTGTTCTGGCCCGTTTTATGCTGGCCGGTTTCGCGCTTGCTCATCGCAATGTTCCTGCTCGTTTGCGGGCTCTTCGCATGAACGGTTTCGGTCCGCAAGGATAACGGCCGAACCGGGCTTCGTTTGGCCGACAAAAGCGTGGATAGCCGGGGGCATCGCACTCAGTGCTTGCGGCTGGCCCAGCCGGCTCTCCCTTGCCTCGGCCCTCCATCTCCCTCATCTATCTCAACGCATAATACGGCGGGACAATGCGTTGACCATCCCCAACCTGATCACCATGCTGCGCGTTGTCCTGGTGCCTGCCGTGGTGTTGGCCATGCTGCAGGCGCGTTGGGACTGGGCCTTTGCCGGCTTCGTCGTTGCCGGCATTTCCGACGGCGTCGACGGCTTCATCGCCCGCCGCTTCAACCAGCAGTCCAGGTTCGGCGCCTATCTCGATCCGATCGCCGACAAGCTGCTGCTGGTTTCGGTGTTCGTCGTCATGGGCATCATCGGTCAGTTGCCGCTGTGGCTGGTCGTCACCATGGTGTCGCGTGACGCCTTGATCGTCTGCGCGGTCCTGTTGTCCACGGCGATGGCCCATCCGGTCGAGATCAAACCGTTCCTGGTCTCGAAGGCGAATACCGCCGTCCAGATCGTGCTGGCGGCGGTTGTGCTGGGCGAACTCGCCTTTGCCGTGCACCTCGACCCTCTGCGGCCAGGCCTCATATTGCTGTCCGGGGTCTTGACCGTGGCTTCGGCCGCGGCCTATCTCGTGGCTTGGCTGAGGCATATGAGCGGCTATGGCGAAGGCGGTAAATCAGGCTGACAAGCCCATCGACGGCAAGCCTGCCCGCAAGCCGGCCGCCCGCAAGGCGGCGGCGCTGGGCAAGACCGACGACGGCCAGATGGGTGTCGTCGTGCCGGAAGGCGAGACGGCGGCAGAGGCCGAGGCGTCGGCCACGTTCCGGCGCCAGATATTCTTCTGGCTGGCGGGTGCCGCGATCCTGGCGCTCTTCCTTTATGTCTTCAGCGACATCCTGCTGCCCTTCGTCGCCGGCATGGTGCTTGCCTATTTCCTCGATCCGGTCGCCGACCGTCTGCAGCGGCTCGGCCTCAGCCGCTTCATGGCGACGGTGGTCATCCTCATCACATTCCTGATCGTGCTGGTGCTGGCCTTGGTCATCCTCATTCCGGTGCTGGCGACACAGATGGCCGATTTCGCCGGCAAGCTGCCGGAGTACCTGACCCGGCTGCAGAGCCTGATCACCTCCTTTGATCCGAAGTGGCTGGAACAGAAATTCGGCGTCAACGCCAATGGCTTGCGCGATGGGTTGAACTCACTGCTGACCTCCGGTTTCGGCCTGCTCACGACGGTTTTCACTTCGATCTGGAGTTCGGGCGTGGCGCTGGTCTCGGTGGTCAGCCTGTTCGTGGTGACGCCGGTCGTGGCCTTCTACATGCTGCTCGACTGGGACCGCATGGTGGCGGTCATCGACAGCTGGGTGCCGCGCGACAACGTCGCCACGGTCCGCGCCATCGCGCGCGACGTCAACACCGCCACTGCCGGCTTCGTGCGCGGCCAGGGTACGCTCTGCCTGGTGCTGGGCGCCATGTACGCCACCGGCCTTACGCTGACCGGGCTGAACTTCGCCATCCTCATCGGCCTGTTCGCCGGGCTGATCTCCTTCATCCCCTATGTCGGCTCATTGACCGGGCTGGTGCTGGCCGTCGGCGTCGCCTTCGTTCAGTTCTGGCCGGACTGGACGATGATCGTCGCGGTTGCGGTGGTCTTCTTCATCGGCCAGTTCATCGAAGGCAACATCCTGCAGCCCAGGCTGGTCGGCAAAAGCGTCGGCCTGCATCCTGTATGGCTGATGTTCGCGCTGTTCGCCTTCGGCGCGCTGTTCGGCTTCGTCGGCCTTTTGATTGCCGTGCCGGCTTCGGCGGCGGTTGCGGTGCTGGTGCGATTTGCCATCGCCCGTTATCTCGAATCGCCGCTCTACAAAGGCCATGCGACAGAACCCGCACCGCCACTGCCAGCTGATCGCGGCGGCGGCCACCGCTCGCAACCGCGTCGCTGAAGTGACCGCGCAGCGAACCGACCCGCCACGCCAGTTGCCGCTCGATCTCGGCCATGGCACCGGTTACTCGCGTGATGAGCTGGTCGTCTCCGGCACCAACAACCAGGCGGCCGCACTGGTCGACCGCTGGCCGGATTGGCCAGCACCGGTGGTCGTGCTGGCGGGCCCAGCCGGCTCCGGCAAGACGCATCTGGCCTCGATCTGGGGCGCGCGCGCCAAGGCGGTGACTGTCGACGCCAGGCGCATTGGCGACAGCATCGCAAATCTTGGTGCCCGCCCGGCCCTGATCGATGATGTCGACGCACGCGCGGTCGACGAACTGGGCCTGTTCCATCTCATCAATGCGGTGCGTGGCGCCGGCTCGACGCTGCTTTTGACCGCACGCCGCTTTCCCTCGGCCTGGGGTGTGTCGCTGCCCGATCTTGCATCGCGGCTCAAGGCTGCGGCGACCGTCGAGATCCATGAGCCCGATGATCTCCTGCTCGCCGGTGTCATCACCAAGCTGTTCGCCGACCGCCAGGTCGAGGTCGAGCCGCATGTCGTGCAGTATTTGGTGCGGCGCATCGAGCGTTCTCTGGCAACCGCGATGCGTGTGGTGGAGCGCCTGGATCGTACCGCCCTGGAGCGCAAGATGCCGATTACAAGGACGCTGGCCGCCGAAACCGTCAATGCCATGGACGAAGGGCAGGGCGAGTTCGAGATTTGATGACTTCAGGCTTCCACCTGTCCTCGTCTCGACTGAGTCCCATTTTGGGAAACAAGACTGGCACTTATCTTGCTGCGTGAGCTTGCCGGCTAACCCCGGTCCTGATTGCGTTCCAAATCAGGTTGTAGGCTCGCCGGGACTGAGGCGGTTGGGGTTCTCGCCCGGCGAGCTTGCGTTCAAAATGCATCGAGCGGGTGCCGCCGCAGCGGACATCCACCCCAACGACACGGACCACCCCCGCATTGTCGAAACTCTTGAAATAGACCACTCGATGGTCTATTTCTCGATTAAAAGATTTGGACCGGAGAATGGTCCATGCGGAGTATTCGATGCAGGTATCCGTTACCGACGCCAAGGGACAGCTGACCGAGCTGGTGCGCCGCGCTGAGGCGGGCGACGAGGTCATTCTGACCCGTCACGGCCATGCGGCCGTGCGGCTGGTTCCCATCAAGGCAATGCCCGGCAAGGAAGGTCGCCGGACGCTCATGGAAGCGGCGCGTGCGGCAGGGGCGGCCAAGATGAAGGCCGGACCATCCGCTGCCCGCAGCCAGGACTTCCTTTATGGCGATGACGGCATGCCAGAATGATCGCGGTCGATACGTCGGCGCTTATGGCGATCGTCCTGAATGAACTTCAGGCCGACGCCTGCATGGCCGCGCTCGCAGCCGAGAACGACCTCCTGATCTCCGCCGGCACCGTTGCCGAGGCGCTGATCGTCGCGGCCCATCGTGGCGTCGCCGCCGAGCTGTCCAGCCTGATTGACGGGCTTGGTTTCGAGGTGGTGGTGGTAACGCTGGCCTCGGCCCGGCGTATCGCCGAAGCCTATGCGCGATGGGGCAAGGGCAGCCATCCGGCCGCGCTCAATTTCGGCGATTGTTTCTCCTACGAGGTGGCGAAGGAGCACGCTTGCCGGCTGTTATATGTCGGAGCCGATTTTTCGAAAACCGATATAGAGGGTGTGCTCTCAACGTAGCACTGCCGGCCGGTGAACTTGCGACCAATCACAGCCACATTCTGACGAAATGCCGGACCAACAGATAGACGGCCGAGTGCGCGGCGATATAGCAGGCCGCGACCAGCACAAAAATCCCGATGCTGGCTGCCCACGAACGGGAGGCGACGATGCCAGGTGCGAGCCTGCCGTGCCTGCGGCTCTCGCGATTGTTCCACGTCGCCAAGGCGGCACAGGCGATCGCCCATGCCACCATGAACGGAACCGTCACGCCCGCATAGGCGAAATAGGCCGGCCCGAACAGCGACATCCAAGTATCGATCCCAAGCACCGCCAACCCCCGTTTGCCGCAGCTTAAGCCAGCAATGCCGATGGAAGCGAGCATGAAATAATGACACGCGGATAAGGGCCAAAACCCCTTCGGTGCCATCGGTGTCGCATTTTAAATGAGAAATGGTCGGAGTGGAGAGATTCGAACTCCCGACCCTCTGGTCCCAAACCAGATGCGCTACCAGCCTGCGCTACACTCCGAACGCTCTGTTGCCTATTCATTTCGGTGGTACATGGCAAGTGCAAAAACCTTGCCGCCGCTGCCAATGCGCAGTAATGACGGGCGAAGAGGCGGCGATGCCGCCTTGCCAACAAAGAGGTGGCCATGTCCGCGCGCATTTTCAGCCCAGCCAAAACCGCGATGCAGTCCGGCAAGGCCAAGACCGGCCATTGGGTGCTGGAATTCGACCCCGAGATGCGCAAGAAGATCGATCCCTTGATGGGCTACACCACGTCGGGTGACATGAGAAGCCAGATCCGGCTCACCTTCGACACGCGCGAAGAAGCGGTGGCCTACGCGGAAAAGGAAGGGCTTGCCTTCCGTGTCGAGGAACCGAAAGAGACCAAGCGCCGCCAGATTTCCTATGCGGAGAATTTCCGCTATGACCGCAGAACGCCCTGGACGCACTGAAAGGCGGCAGGCCCAAGCATCCAGCCGGCCGTTGGCCGGCCGACGGTCCCGTAGCTCAGCTGGATAGAGCACCGGCCTTCTAAGCCGATGGTCACAGGTTCGAATCCTGTCGGGATCGCCAATAATTTCAATGGCTTATGTTGTATGACCTCACGCGGTCGCGCGATCCTACCCCTGCCTGCCAGTGCTGCCACGCCGCTTACCGGAAGCCGGAACAGAGTTCGGCCCGCACAGGGCTCTGGAATTATTTCGTGATCCGGCCCTGTTGGAACCTTGGCCAAGACTACGCGTTCGGGGCCTTGTATTCGTGGAACCTCATAAAAGGCACTATGCGGGCAAGCGAACGGGTGGGCAAAACAAGCGCGGGTTGGGGGAGGAGAAACAAGGCTATGTCGAAACGTGAAATTGGAACGTCCCCTGCCTTGGGGCGGCGTATCGCCGATCTCAGGGCCCGAATGCAAGACGCCGAAATTTCCGGCCATGAAATGAAAACCTTTCACAAGGTGGCCGCCATCATGGGATCTGGCGACGGTTCCTTGCAACTGGATGCCGACGACCTGATCGCGGCATCCTTCGTCGCCGAAGCGGTTGGGCCGGCGCCCAGCCGCTGACTTCGGAATTTCCCTTGTCCGAAATCCGGTGAGCAAATCGCGTCCGCCATTGGGGCACGGCCGTCTATTGGGCGATCGTGCTCCAGCGCCCGGCCCCTGATCTCGTCTCGTCGCCACCTGATCTCGAATTGAAAGGAAAGTCTTATCATTTTGTTTGCGTTGGCACGTCATAGTAGGGACGGCTAACGGAGTGAAAAGGGATGAAGCTGGACCTGTCGCCCACCAGCTGGGGCAGGGTGATGGCCGTCACCGCCGCCGGCACGGCATTCTTCATTGCCGTGGCGTTTTTCGTCGATTCGTTCAATTTCCCGTATCTTTCGCCCGAGTCTGTCTGGCGCGCTAAGCTGACCGACCTTCTGCTGCCCTTGGTGCTCGGCGGCTCGTTTCTGTTTTTCCTGATGTGGAAGATCCGCCAACTGGCGATAGCCCAGCGCGACCTCAGCGTCATTGCCGCGACGGACAGCCTGACGGCGGTGCTGAACCGCGGCGCCTTCTCGATGCTGGTCGAGGCCTATCTCGAACAGACCCGCAAGCAGGAAGAGACCCGTACCGGCGCGCTGCTGATCATCGATGCCGACCACTTCAAGTCGATCAACGACCGCCTCGGCCATGATTGCGGCGACCAGGCGCTCAAACTGATCGCGCAGGCGATCAAAGGCCAGCTGCGTGGCACCGATATCGTCGGCCGGATCGGCGGTGAGGAGTTCGGTGTATTCCTTCCCGGCGTCGACCCCTCGCAATCCTGGCTGGTTGCCGAAGGCATCCGCCGACGGATACGCGAAATGGACTTTTCGCCGGATGGCCGGTCCTGTCCGCTTTCCGTCAGCATCGGCGGCACCAGCTTCAGCGGGCCGACCACCTACGAGGCAATATTCTCCGCCGCCGACAGACGGCTTTATACCGCCAAGTCGAATGGACGCGATCAGGTCAGCTTCGATCCGGCGGAAGCCGCTCTAGTGTCTCCGCTCAGCGCCGCCACCGTCCACTGAGGGCAGCCTCGCAGCCGGCTGGCACGACCGCTTCCTTGACGCATACCTGTCTGTGTGCTTCCTCCGCGCAAGTGATGTATGGAGCATCGCCAGAAACACTCCTGCTTCTTGAGTCCCTCGATCGTGCGGTTCGCGGGCACGGCACGGCCCGCGGATGCAGGGAATTGAATGGCCAAACGCCCCGGGCCGGTAAGCACCGCGATCATGATCCACTTATTCAACGGCTTTCAGAACCCGTTTGGCGGCAGTGAGCGCGAAACCCTGGAGTTGTATCGGCTGTTGAGCGCCGAACCCCAGGTGCGCCTCTGGGCGACCTCGTCGCGCGTATCCGAAGACCTGATGCAGGAATTTCCGATACGCCGCGTCTCGCCGGCAACACGCAATGTGCCGGCTGGCGGCACCTATGTCTTTCTCGGTGCGCATTGGCGCAACAAGATGTGGCCTTATCTGATCCCGCGACCGCGCCGGCTGATCTATGTCTTCAACACCTTTCATCCCAAGATCATCGCCCTGACGACCCACAGGCCGCGCCTGCTGGGTTGGCCCGGTGCCGAACTGGTGCTGATCTCCGACTTTCAGAAGCGCATGCTGCGGGTCGAGGGCGTCGTGCATCCGTCACCCATCGACATCGAGCGCTTCTCGCCACGGCAGGTAAGGCCAAACGGTCCGTTCACGGTGGGGCGACTGAGCCGCGATACGGCGGACAAGCATCATGCTGACGATGTGGCGCTCTATGAGGCATTGCTGGCCGATGGCGATGCGGTGCGGATTCAGGGCGGCATGCCGCTCAAGGACAGGCTCGCGCCGCATTCGCAACTCGAGCTCCTGCCGCAGGGTGAATTTGCCGCCGAACAGTTTTTGCCGACGCTCGACGTCTTCTATTATCGCACCGGCTCGCATGTGGAGACGTTCGGCCGTGTGGTGTTCGAGGCGATGGCCTGCGGCCTGCCGGTCGTTTGCCATTCGCATGGCGGCTACGCCGATCATATCAGGCATGGCGAAAACGGTTTCCTGTTCGAAACGACGCAACAGGCAGCACGGATCCTGGCCGAGCTTAAAGCCGACCCGGCACTGCGGTTGGCCGTGGGTCAGAAGGCGCGGCGAACCGTCGAGCAGCTGTTTTCGCCGCGGGCGGTGCAACAGCGGTTGGACTTCTATCGGCGTTAGCGGCGCCACGCCGTCCGGCTTTCCAGACACCCTCTGCCAGCAATCCACGTACCCCGTTTGGCATCGATCCCGACATCGCGCTAAAGCTGGCATCACGTGAATCGCGGGGCGGCCGGCATCGGCGCGCAGACAGATCGAGCAGGGCTTCTACCGATGACATTGACGGGCGCCGCGGCACTGCTGATCCTGATCTTGACCTATGCCGGCGTCGCAATCGGCCGGATACCTGGCTTGCGGCTCGACCGGGCAGGCATCGCGCTGCTTGGCGGCGCGGCCATGATCACCATCGGCGCGCTCAGCATGGAGGATGCCTACCGGGCCATAAATTTCGACACCATCACCCTTCTGCTCGGCATGATGATCGTCGTGGCTCATCTGAAGGTGTCGGGTGCCTTTCGCGGTCTTGGCGCCATCGCCATCGAGCACGCGCATGCACCGTTCATGCTGCTGGTGATGGTGACGCTCCTCACCGGCGTGCTGTCGGCCTTCCTGGTCAATGATGCCATCTGCCTGGTCATGGCGCCGATCGTCGTCCACGTTACCCGCGTTATCAACCGCAATCCGATCCCCTATCTGATCGCCACCGCCACCGCTTCGAACTGCGGCAGCGTCGCCACCATCACGGGCAATCCGCAGAACATGGTCATCGGCGCGCTGTCGGGCATTTCCTATCCGGCCTTTTCGGCGGCACTCGCCCCGGTCGCCTTGTTCGGCCTTGTCGCGGTCATCGTCATCGTGCGCATCGTCTACCGCGCCGAATTCACCCGCAACGGCGAACTGACGCCACACATCTCGCGTGGCCGCATGCATCGCGGCCAGGTGCTGAAGGCGGTGGTCGTCTGCGTCGGGCTGGCGATCGCCTTCTTCGCTGGTGTTCCCGTAGCCAAGGCGGCGCTCATCGGCGGCGCCATTCTGCTGCTGACCCGCGCCATCAAGCCATCGCGCATCTACCGCGAGATCGACGGACCGCTGCTGTTCATGTTCGCGGGACTGTTCGTGGTGGTTGCCGGCGCGGAAAAGACGCTGCTGACACCTGAGATGATCGCCTCGGCCAAGAACATCGGGCTCGACGATGTCTGGAGGCTTTCGGGTTTCACCGCGGTGTTGTCCAACGTCATGAGCAATGTTCCGGCCGTGCTGGCGCTCAGGCCTTTCATACCCGGCCTGGAAAACCCCGAGCGCGCCTGGCTGGTCGTGGCCATGAGCTCGACGCTCGCCGGTAACTTCACGTTGCTCGGCTCGGTCGCCAATCTGATCGTCGCCGAGCAGTCCAAGGCCGCAGGCACGCCGTTGTCTTTCGGCGCCTTCTTCAAGGTCGGCCTGCCGCTGACGTTGATTACGCTCTTGGCCGGTACGGGATGGCTGGCGTTCGGGGGGTAGCCCTAGGCCTGGCTGCCCGACATTCGCGCCCTGACAAGCGTGGCCGCGGCTCGTCCGGCTGCTTCGACGTAGTCGGGGTTGCGATGGATGAGCATGATCGAAAAGCAGCCGTCGATCAGCAGCACGATCTCGCGCGCCAGCGCCCGCGGCCCCTCGATATGGTGGCCGGACAGTTCTGCCGCCAGCCATGTCTCGAAATTGCTTTTGTGCCGCGCCCCGACCTTGACCGCCGGGTGCCCTGGCATGGAGGCAAGCTCCGCGGCGGTGCGCAGGAAGCCGCATCCCTTCCATTTCGGATGGCGCGTGGCCCGGGCCAGGTTGGCGAAGATGGCTTGGACCTTGCTGTCCACACCACCTTGTTCAGCCTCGAACCAGCCGGCCATCCGTTTCAGATTGGGCTGATCGCGGCCGTCGAGATAGGCTGCGATGAGGTCGTCCTTGCTCTTGAAGTGGTAGTAGAGCGTCCGCTTCGTGAGACCCGCTTCCTCGGCGACGGCATCGACGCTGACACGGCCGATCCCCTCCGCGTAAAACAACCTGGTTGCTGCGTCGACAATGCGCTTGCGGGTAGGACTTTGTGCTTCGGGCATGGGTTTAAGTATACCGACTAGTGAATATACACAAGGCGCGAATGGCGTAACCTTCCATCTCATCACCATGCTGGAGGAAGCCAGATGACCGATCTTGTCCTGAACGAAAACAGGGAAGGCGTTGCCGTCCTTTCCCTCAACCGCCCGGAAAAGCTGAACGCGTTGAACTATGCGCTGATCGATCGCCTGCTCGCGACACTCGATGACATTGAAGTCGACGACCGCATCCGCGCGGTCATTCTGACGGGCGCCGGCGAGCGGGCCTTCTCGGCGGGCGCCGACATAGAGGAGTTCTCGGCCAGCGTGGCGCTGGGCGCCGAGACGGCGCTGCGAGACTTCGTCATGCGGGGACAGCGGCTGACGGCAAGGCTGGAAGCCTTTCGCAAGCCTGTCATCGCAGCCGTCAACGGCCTCGCCTTCGGCGGCGGCTGCGAAATCACGGAAGCCGTGCCGCTTGCAATTGCCAGCGACCGCGCGCTGTTCGCCAAGCCGGAGATCACTCTGGCAATGCCGCCGACTTTCGGCGGAACGCAGCGCCTGCCCAGGCTCGCCGGGCGCAAGCGCGCGCTCGAACTGCTTTTGACCGGCGACTGGTTCCCGCCACAGCGGGCTCTTGACCTTGGCCTCGTCAATCAGGTGGTTCCGCATGACGATCTGATGCCGGCTGCGTTCAATCTGGCCAGGCGTATCCTTCGGCACTCCGGACTGGCAGCCGCGGGCATCCTCACGGCGGTGACGCGAGGGCTCAATCTGAGCATCGCCGAAGGCTTGCTGGTCGAGGCCGAGCAGTTCGCCCGTATGGCCCCGACAGCCGATTTGCGCGAGGCGCTAGATGCCTGGATCAGCAGGCACAGGCCTGGACACGGCGGATCCTGGACGCATGTCGCGCGGCCCGAGGAGGCAAGGCGGGCCTCCTCGGCCCTGGATCACGGCGCCACCAGCAAGCGTCCCTTCATGTTGGGGTGGAAGCGGCAGAAATAGTCGACCGTTTGCGCCGTCTTCAGCGTCATGCTTGCCGACTTCTTCGGCGGAATTATCACCTCCCAGCCGCCCTTCACGGTAGCCGTGTGGGCGATCACGTCCTTGTTCACCCACTCGATCGTGTCGCCGACCTTGGCATCGACGCTGGCCGGCGAAAAGACGAGCTTGTCGACGGTGACCTGGATGGTTGCCGCCGCTGCCGGCGCTGTGGATGCCAACGCCAGCACGACCAGCCGCGCCAGAAGACCCAAGGCGCCCGCTTTCATTTCAGCATGCCGGCGACGTGTTCGGCATGCTGCTCATGGCCCTGGAAGATCTTGAGGCCGGTCTCGAGCAGGCTCTTCAGCTCGGCATTGCTGGCCGAGGGAATGAGCAGGGTTTCGAGCGCGCCATTGACCTGCTTGTGATAGGCGACCTCGTTTTCGATATAAGCCTTGTCGAAGGCCGCCCCTTTCAGCTTGGCGAGCTTGGCACGTTCCTCCTTCGCCGCCTTCGTCAGCGCCTGGCTGGTAGCGTTGTCCTCGGGCTTCACCTTGAGCTTCTTGACGAGATCGAGCGCCTGCTTGTTCACCGCTTCGTGGTCGCGCTCCATGTCCTTGGCGAAATCGACGACCTCCTTGCTCTTTGACTTCTTGATCGCCTGCTTGGCCGCCTCGATGTCGAGGACGCCTGCTGTATAGGCGATATGGGCGATCTGCGGGTCGGTCGGCTTGTCGGCGGCTTGCGAGACCGGGGCAGCGCCGACGAGAAGCAGGGCGGCAAGGGCGACGGTATATCGGGTGAACATGGCATCCTCCTTGGCCCGGCCGCGCGGAGGCGCCGGGCTCGAATTTGCAGTTGACGCTCATTGGATGCGGGGCGGGGAGAAACGTTCCCGGAAAATCAGGACGGCATCATTCGAAACCCAGCCGTCCCATCACCGCCTGGGTCAGTCGCTCGCAGCGCCGACCGGCGAAGGGGAAGGCATCGAGCAGCACAGGGCCGATTTCATCGTCCAGCGCCTTGCGCAACAGGGCGCGCGCCCGGTGCAGCCTCGTCTTGACGGTCTCCGGCCGCACGCCAAGCAAATCGGCGGTTTCCTCCATGCTCAGGCCCTCGATGACGCGGGCGACGAAGACCATGCGGTAGATGTCGGGCAGGCTGTCGGTCGCCCGTTCGACAAGTGCGAGAATCTGCCGCTGCGCCATCGTCCGCTCCGGATCGTCGTTGGATTTGAGGGGAAACCTGATTATCCGCGCTTCCGGATCGGCAGGCATCTCCACCGTGCGACGTCTCTTGCGCAGGCGGCCGAGCGCTTCGTTGATGACGATGCGCGACAGCCAGGTGGCGAGCGTGGATTGGCCGCGAAACGCCGCCAGGCTGGCGAAGGCGCTGACATAGGCCTCCTGGACGACGTCCTCGGCTTCGGCGTCGTTGCGCAGAATGCCGCGCGCGATGCGGTAGAGCCGCTGGTTGTATACCTTCATGATGGCGCGAAATGCATCCGGGTCACGGGTCAGCGCGCGGTGGACGAGCTGCATGTCGCCGGAAAGGCTTTCGGCAACCGCGGGCACCGTGGCGGGCATTGGCTGCTTGCTCATCGCGACCGGATCTCCTCGTGCAAATGCTGCACATTGGATGCGCCTGCCGGCAAAAGGTTCCCGGGCCAGAGGGATCCGGGTTCCCTATTCTAGGCTGCCGCCAATCCCTTGTCTGCCCGCTGCATGCGTGCGGCCACCGCCAAGAGGTCGGTCTGCGTGATCAGGCCGAGAATATGCCGCTCGCCGTCGACGATGACCACGGCATGGCTGCGGCCGTCGGTCAGCACTGGGAGCAGGCTCATCGCCGGTGTCTCGGGCGAGGCGGTGCCGGCTTTTGCCATGACGCTCTTCACCGTGTCGGTAGCTTTCGTCAGCTCGCGCAGGCCAACGGCGCCAACCAGCCGGGCATCCGCGTCGACCACCGGCAAGGTACGGATATTGTGATCGATCAGTTGCTGGCGCGCCTCGTCGGCGGTGGCTTGCTCGGACACCGAAACCACGTCGCGCGACATGATGTCCTCGCACAGCAGCGTGCGGTGCGAGCGCACCATGGCCTGCAGTTCGACTTGTCTCAGCAACCGTTCGAGGTCGTCGCGGTCGATGTCGAAGGTCTCGTCAAGTGTGGTCAGCGCCGCGTCGATATCCTCGGGCCGGAAACCGACGCGCTGCTGAGCCGGCGGATCGGCGGTGCCGTGGCTGTTGGCGGTTGGTGCCGCGACATGCGGGTAGTTGCGCCGCGCCAGCTTGTGGAAAAGGAAGCCCAGCGCCACCAGTATGGTCGAATTCAAGGCCACCGGCACGAACGGGAACAGGAAGCCCGCGCTGATGACGGCCGGGCCGCCGAGCACCGCCGTCAGCGCGGCGGCGCCGCCTGGCGGATGAAGACAGCGCGTGAACGACATCGCGGCGATGGCGAGCGCCACCGCGAGCCCTGAGGCAATCACCGGATCATGGATGAAATGCGCCACGGTCACGCCGACCAGCGCCGATATGGAATTTCCGCCGATGATCGACCAGGGTTGCGCCAACGGGCTGGCCGGTACGGCGAACAGAAGCACGGCGGATGCGCCCATCGGCGCGACCAGCAGGGCCACATGCGGGCCGCCGCCCATCGCCAGCCCGCTGATCACGCCCGTCAGCGCGATGCCGATCGTGGCGCCGATACACGCCAGGACGCGTTCGCGCAGCGTGGCGCCGGCGAGGATGGGGACAAAAAGACGAAAGGCCATTGGAAAACTTTGCGAGGACTGAATCTGTCGAGGATGCGTGCGGCACGCAATGCAGCCGAATTCGCCGATTTGAAAGTCAAACAAATCCGTAAAGTCATGACGTAGGAGAATAATATTGCGCACCGATCTTCGCCGGAGTGCTGGCAGCGCCTCGCGCTTTGTCATCAGCGTCAAGGGCTTGCGGCCCTTTGCTGACTCTGTTTGAGGTCAGCCTGCGCGCGCCGCTGCCGCAAGCCCGCCCCGGATGTCGGTTTTCAAGTCGTCGACATCCTCGAGGCCGATCTGCAGTCGTATCAGCGGACCTTCATAAGTGCCTTTCGCAACGACGCGGTCGCCAAGCCAGACCGGCACCGCGAGGCTCTCATAGCCTCCCCAGGAGTAGCCGAGACCGAAGATCCGCAGTGCGTCGAGGAAAGCGTGCTGCTCCTGCTGGCCACCACCGGCCAGCACGATCGAAAAGATGCCGCTCGAACCGCGGAAGTCGCGCTTCCAAAGGTCGTGGTCCGGATGGCTGGGAAGGGCAGGGTGGAGCACGCGCGCCACGCCTTTTTCGCCTTCGAGCCACGAGGCGATGGCAAGTGCGCTGCGCTGGTGACGGTCCAGCCGCACACCCATCGTGCGCAGGCCGCGCAGCACCTGGTAGACGTCGTCGGGTCCAGCACAGCAGCCAAGCGTGCAAAAGCTCTCGTAGAGTTGCGTCCAGCAGGCCTCATTGGCTGAGACAGTGCCGAGCAGCACGTCGGAATGGCCCGCCGGATATTTCGTCGCCGCATGGATCGAGATGTCGACGCCATGGTCGAGTGGCCGGAAATAGAGCGGCGTCGCCCATGTGTTGTCCATCATCACGATGGCGCCGGCCGCGTGCGCCGCCTTGGCGATCGCCGGGATGTCCTGCACCTCGAACGTGTTGGAGGCCGGCGATTCGGTGAGCACCACTCTGGTGTTCGGCTTGATCAACGCCGCGATGCCCGCGCCGATATTGGGAGCATAATATTCGACCTCGACGCCGAGCCGCTTCAGCATCGTGTCGGCGAAGTTTCTCGTGGGATGATAGACGGAATCGACGATCAGCAGATGGTCGCCCGCCGATACGAAGGCGAGCAGCGGCACGGTCACCGCCGCCAGGCCCGACGGCACCGCGATCGTGCCGGCCGAGCCTTCCAGCGCGTCAATGGCATGCGCAAGAGCGTCCGTCGTCGGTGTGCCGCGCGTGCCGTAAGTGTACTTCTGGCTGCGCGCGGCCATCGCGGCGGCATTTGGGAACAGCACGGTCGAGGCATGCACGACCGGCGGGTTGACGAAGCCGAAATAGTCATGCGGTTTGTTGCCCGAATGGGCGAGCCGCGTGTTGATGCCCATCGTGCCGGAACCCTGCTCGCTGCCGTCTTTCGCCATTCTTGGTCGCCTTGTTTGACAAGGCGCTAGCCATAATGCGGCGTGGTGGACCGTGCAACAGCCCACCGTTCGCCAGGAATGGACTTCGAATATGCCAATTCCTGGTCCGGAAGACCGCCCGCGATTTGATCCTGAATCGGACCAACCACGCGCGGCAGTGTCCTGTCGGAAGCTCGGTCGTCAGCTGGTGAACCTATTGTAGCCGGCTGCGAAAGGTATATGATAAATTTCTAATGTTAATCGCCGGATGCTTCGATCAGATGCTGCCGGATGGTTCTTGCCGGCTATCTCCTGATCCCGATCCGGGTATCCCGCTTAGCGAGCGGAAAGGGGAGGAATGTCATGCCTGACGTCAAATGGACGATGAAGGCGCGCGAATTCATCAACTGCAATTGCGCCTATGGCTGCCCGTGCCAGTTCAATGCCATGCCGACATACGGATTCTGCCAAGCCGTCGCCGGCATGGAGATTGAGACCGGGCACCACGGCGACACCAAGCTCGACGGGCTGCGCTTCGTCGGCATCTTCAGCTGGCCCGGCGCGATACACCAGGGCAGGGGCGAGGCCGCGGTGGTTATCGACGAGAGAGCCAGCGAAGCCCAGCGCGAAGCCCTGCTCCGCATACTGGGCGGTCAGGACACCGAACCAGGCGCGACAATATTCCAGGTCTTTTCGACCACCTTGGAGAAGTTCCACGATCCGATTTTCGCCGCGATCGATTTCGAGGTCGACGTCGATGGGCGAACCGGCCGGCTGCACGTCAAGGGCGTAACCGACGGCCGTGGTGAGCCGATCAAGAACCCGGTCACCGGCGCCGAGCACCGGGCGCGCATCGACCTGCCGCACGGCTTCGAATACGCCATCGCCGAGGTCGGGCGCGGCTGGACCAAGACGACGAGCCCGATCAAGTTCGAGGTGGCGGACACGCATAGCCATTTCGCCAACCTGCATCTCACGCAGAGCGGCATCGTGCATTGATCTGATCCAATGGGCGACACGGCTCTCGAGGCGGTGCTGCGGCGCGACCGCGCGGTCGTGACGGCCGCGCTCGCCGTCATTGCCGTGTTCGCCTGGGCCTATGTTCTTTGGCTAGCCGCCGACATGGGTAGCCCGGTGTCGGGCGGCGAGGCAGGCGACATGGCCGGGATGGACATGGCGAGCATGAATATGGGCGGCATGGATATGGGCGCCGCCGTGGTGCCGGGTTTCCGGGCCTGGGCATCGGCCGATTTCGTTTTCACCTTCACGATGTGGGCCGTGATGATGGTCGGCATGATGACGCCGTCGGTCGCGCCGATGTTGCTGCTCTATGCCGGCGTTGGCCGCAAGGCGCTGGCGGACAGCCGGCCTATCGCTTCGACGGCATGGTTTTTTACCGGCTATCTCGTCGTCTGGGTCGTCTTCAGCATCGTGGCGACGGGTGCGCAATGGCTGCTCACTCGTTTCGCCTTGCTTGATCCCGCGATGGCGGCGCACACCGCGGTGCTCGGCGGTGTCATTCTGATCGCCGCCGGCCTATACCAATGGACACCGATCAAGGGCGTCTGCCTGCGCCAATGCCAGGCGCCGATCGCGTTCCTGGCCAGCCATGGCGGGTTCCGCACCACCGCGCTCGGCGCATTTCGGCTTGGCATGGATCACGGCGCCTATTGTCTCGGCTGCTGCTGGGCACTGATGGCCCTGCTGTTCGTCGGTGGTGTCATGAACGTGCTGTGGATCGCCGGCATCGCCATCCTTGTTCTCCTGGAGAAGGTGGTCCCGGCCGGGCAATTGATCCCGCGCATCTCCGGTGCATTGATGGTCGCGGTCGGCCTCTGGCTGGGCCTTTCCGCGCTTTGAGACCGCGCGCCGATTTTGTCCACAAGCAATATCGACCGCTAATCATGGGTAATCGTCGGCCGAAGGTGTTCCGTAACGTCAATGCATTTCGTGCCCGGGGGCAGTAACGCCGAGCTATTGCCCGGAACGGATTTTACAGCGCCGGCTCACATCTGCGTCAAATGAGCTTTGCCGATTCAAGTCGCGCTTCTGACGAGATCGCGTGCACGTTTGTCTGCAATTCAGGCATTTCAGGCAATCGATTTTCAAACCCGGTCGGATTCGGTCATTTTCCTTGACCTCACGGGAATTATCGCCTTCGATGCTGTTCGTGAATGGGAGGCGGCGCGTCGGTTTGGGATGCGGGGTTTCGGGAATGGGCCGGGATGGGAGCTGCGTTCACAAGGGAAAAAAGATCAGGGTTTGCCTGAAAAAACAGAAAAGGGTCTGTGGGTTATGAAACACATTGCTATCGGCATTCTTGGCGCCGCCACGCTCGGACTGATGGCGTCGGCCGCGTCGGCCGGCACGCTCGACACCGTCAAGGCGAAGGGCTTCATCCAGTGCGGCGTCTCGACCGGTCTGGCCGGCTTCTCCGCGCCGGACGACAAGGGCGACTGGCAAGGCATCGACGCTGATTTCTGTCGTGCGGTTGCCGCCGCCGTCTTCGGTGATGGCACCAAGGTCAAGTTCACGCCGCTCAGCGCCAAGGAACGCTTCACCGCGCTGCAGTCCGGCGAGGTCGACATCCTCTCGCGCAACACCACCTGGACGATCAACCGCGATACCGCGCTCGGCCTGAATTTCATCGGCACGACCTACTATGACGGCCAGGGCTTCATGATCAACGCCAAGAAGCTGCCGGGCGTCAATTCGGCGCTGCAGCTTTCGGGCGCCGCCGTCTGCGTGCAGAGCGGCACGACCACCGAGCTCAACCTCGCCGACTACTTCAAGGCGAACAAGATGGAGTACAATCCGGTCGTCTTCGAGAAGCTCGAAGAGGTCAATGCCGCTTATGATGCCGGCCGCTGCGACGTCTACACAACCGACCAGTCGGGCCTTTACGGCATTCGCTTGACGCTCGGCTCGCCGGCCGATCACGTCGTGCTGCCCGAGATCATCTCGAAAGAGCCGCTAGGACCAGCCGTTCGCCAAGGCGACGACCAGTGGTACCACATCGTCAAGTGGACCTATTTCGCTCTGCTCGACGCCGAGGAGCTCGGCATCACCAAGGCCAATGTCGACGAGATGAAAAACTCCGCCAGCCCGGAGATCAAGCGTGTGCTCGGCCAGGAAGCAGACACCAAGATCGGCACCGACCTCGGCGTCTCCAACGACTGGGTCGTCAACATCGTCAAGGCCACCGGCAATTACGGCGAAATGTTCGACCGCAATGTCGGCTCCGGCAGCCCGCTCAAGATTGCGCGTGGCATCAATGCGCTATGGACCAAGGGCGGCCTGCAATACGCGCCGCCGATCCGCTGATCGAAATGTGATCCGGAAGGCAGGCTCCTGCCTTCCGGTTTCTCTTTCACAGGGGACGTGACATGGCATCGCAGGAAATCCTACGCGAGGAGCCGAGCCGCGGCTCCTTCGTCAATGACCCGAGAATTCGCAGTCTCTTCTTTCAGACGCTGGTCGTCATCGTTCTGTTCGGGTCCGTCTGGTGGATCGTGCAGAACGTCATCGACAATCTGCAGCGCCTGCACATCGCCTCCGGCTTCGGCTTCCTCAAGGGGCGCGCCGGCTTCGATATCTCGGACACGCCGATCGCCTATACGTCGGACTCGACCTATGGCCGCGCCATCGTCGTCGGCCTGATCAACACCATCATCGTTGCCGTCGCCGGCATCATCACCGCCACCATCATCGGCTTCGTCATCGGCATCGGCCGCCTGTCGCAGAACTGGCTGATCCAGAAGATCTGCACGGTCTATGTCGAGATCTTCCGCAACATCCCACCGCTGCTGGTCATCTTCTTCTGGTATTCCGGCGTGCTCGCCGTGCTGCCGGCGCCGCGCGATTCCTATCATCTGCCCTTCGGCTCGTTCCTCAACCAGCGCGGCTTCTATTTTCCGCGCCCGGTCTGGGGCGACGGCTCCTGGCTGATCCTGGTCGCCCTTGTCGTGGGCATCGCAATGTCATGGTTCGTTGCCCGCAGGGCGCGTCAGCGGCAGATGGCGACGGGCCAGCAATTTCCGGTGTTCTGGACCTCCGCCGCGCTGATCGTCGGCCTGCCGCTGCTGGCTTACGTGCTGAGCGGCTTTCCCCTGAGCTTTGACTTGCCCAAACAATCGACCTTCAACCTGACCGGCGGCTTCCAGGTCAAACCGGAGTTCCTTTCGCTCTATCTGGCGCTGTCCTGCTACACGGCGGCCTTCATCGCCGAAATCGTGCGCGCCGGCATCAGGGGCGTCAGCAAGGGCCAGACCGAGGCGGCGGCCGCACTTGGGCTGCGATCCGGTTCGATCCTGCGGCTGGTCGTGGTGCCGCAGGCCATGCGCATCGTCATCCCGCCGCTGACCAGCCAGTATCTCAACCTGACCAAGAACTCCTCGCTGGCGATCGCCATCGGTTATCCCGATTTGACGGCAACGGCCGGCACGGTTCTGAACCAGACCGGACAAGCGGTCGAGGGCGTGCTGATCATGATGATCGCCTATCTCATACTCAGCCTGGTGACCTCGGCCGTCATGAACGTGGTCAACGCCAGGATGGCGCTGGTGGAGAGGTAGGACCATGCAGGAACACGATTTGTCCTGGGTGCGCACCGAAATGGCGCTGGCGCAGCCCGCGCCAGCGAGCGTCAGCGGCCCCGTCGCCTGGGTGCGCAAGAACCTGATCGGCTCGGTCGGCGACACCATCCTCACCATCCTCGGCATCGTCATCGTCGCTTGGATTCTGCCGCAGGTCATCAACTGGGCGTTCATTAACGCACAGTGGACCGGACCGGACCGCACGGTCTGCGCGACCGTCGCGCAAGGCGGCATTCAGCCCGATGGCTGGAGCGGAGCCTGCTGGGCTTTCGTCAACGCCAAGTTCGGCCAGTTCATGTTCGGCACCTATCCGGTCGAGGAGCGCTGGCGGCCGATCCTGGTCGCCATCCTGTTCGTGGCGCTGCTGGTGCCGATGCTGATGCCGCGTGTGCCGCGCAAGGGGTTGAACGCGATCCTGCTTTTCCTGGTGCTGCCGATCGTTTCCTTCTTCCTGCTGGTCGGCGGCGTATTCGGCCTGCCGCATGTCGAAACCTCGCGCTGGGGCGGGCTGCTGATCACGCTGAGCCTGTCCTTCGTCGGCATCGCCGTATCGCTGCCGCTGGGCACCGTGCTTGCGCTCGGGCGGCGCTCGAAGATGCCGATAATCAAGATGCTGTGCATTATCTTCATCGAAGCCGTGCGCGGCATACCGCTGATCACCGTCCTGTTTTTCGTCAGCGTCATGCTGCCGCTGTTCCTGCCGGCCGGCGTCACTTTCGACAAGTATCTGAGGGCGCTGATCGGCGTGTCGCTGTTTGCGGCGGCCTATATGGCCGAAGTGGTGCGCGGCGGCCTGCAGGCGATCCCCAAGGGCCAGTATGAAGGCGCCGATTCGCTCGGCCTCGGCTACTGGCAGAAGATGAGCTTGATCGTGTTGCCGCAGGCGCTGAAGCTGGTCATACCCGGTATCGTCAACACCTTCATCGGCATGTTCAAGGACACCAGCCTGGTCCTCATCATTTCGATGTTCGACCTGCTCGGCATCGTCAAGCAGAACTTCTCCGACGCCAACTGGGCCACGGCGCAGACCGCGAAATCCGGTCTTGTGTTCGCCGCCTTCGTCTTCTGGCTGTTCTGCTTCGGCATGTCGCGCTATTCAATGTACACGGAACGCCGGCTCGACACCGGCTACAAACGCTAACAAAAGAACAAGGGGACCCCAGCCATGGCCACCGAAAATGCCGTCAGCGCGGAAGAGATCAAGGTCAACGCCGCCAAGATGCATATCTCGACCACCGATGTCGCCATCGACATCATCGCCATGCATAAATGGTACGGCGAGTTCCATGTGCTGAAGGACATCAACCTCAAGGTGATGCGCGGCGAGCGCATCGTCATTTGCGGACCGTCCGGGTCGGGCAAGTCGACCATGATCCGCTGCATCAACCGGCTGGAAGAGCACCAGAAGGGCAAGATCATCGTCGACGGCAAGGAACTCACCAACGATCTGAAAAAGATCGACGAGGTGCGCCGCGAGGTCGGCATGGTGTTCCAGCACTTCAACCTGTTCCCGCATCTGACCATCCTCGAGAATTGCACGCTGGCGCCGATCTGGGTGCGCAAGACGCCGAAGAAGCAGGCCGAGGAAATCGCCATGCATTTCCTCAAGCGCGTGAAGATCCCCGAGCAGGCCAACAAATATCCGGGCCAGCTTTCCGGCGGCCAGCAGCAGCGCGTGGCGATCGCCCGCTCGCTGTGCATGAACCCGCGCATCATGCTGTTCGACGAGCCGACCTCAGCGCTCGACCCGGAAATGATCAAGGAAGTGCTGGAAACCATGGTGGGGCTGGCCGAGGAAGGCATGACCATGCTGTGCGTCACCCACGAGATGGGCTTTGCGCGGAAAGTCGCCAACCGGGTGATCTTCATGGATCAGGGCCAGATCGTCGAGCAGAACACGCCGGCCGAGTTCTTCGACCATCCGCGCCACGAACGCACGAAGCTGTTTCTGTCGCAGATCCTGCACTGAGCGGACTACGCCAACTCGAGAAAGCCCGGTCGCGCCACGGCCGGGCGTTTTTGCCTCTGGCCGATCCGATAAATGATCTTCTCCATAGAGCCGCGAATGGAATCGCGAAGCCGCACCTATGAGAAAACTCCTGCGTTTCCTGGCCATTCTGGTTGCAGCACTGGTGCTCGCCGTGTCGCTCGGCACGCTGGTGCCGCGGCCGCTCTGGCCGGCAGCCGCAGCGGGCGAGGGCGTCAGGCACATATTGGTGCTGAAAAATCCGATCCACACCGACATCGCCATTCCCGTGGACGACGAGGTGCGCCGGCGCTTTCGTTTCCTTGCCGATGCCGGCCTGCCATCGGACGCGCCCGAAGTGCGCTACCTCGTCTTCGGCTGGGGTGGGCGCGCCTTCTACCTGGAAACGCCGACATGGTCGCAATTGAAGGCGCTGCCCGCGTTCAAGGCTTTGACGCTCGATGCGTCGGTGATGCATGTCGCCGTCGCCGGCAATATTCCCGAGCCGCACCCCGATGTCGCCGGCTTCGACGTGGGCGAAGACCGTTTTGCCGCATTGCTCAATTTCATCGAAGCGAGCTTTCAAGAGGGGCCGAACGGTCCGATCGTCATCGACAATGCCGCCTACTCCAATTTCGATCGCTTTTATGAGGCGAATGGCCGTTTCAACGCGCTGATCGGTTGCAACACCTGGACGGCGGCGGCACTGCGCACCGCCGGCCTGCGGACCGGCTGGTGGAACCCGCTGCCGGTTTCGCTTGGGCTGTCGATGCAGCTGTACAATTAGCTTTGCCGCTGGCTCCTTTCAGCGACGGATGATCCGCTGCTGCTCCCACCCGTAAAGCCAGTCCAGATCGGCTGCGAGCTTCTCTCCCGGTCGCGCCGCCAGAAACAGATTGCGAGCCAGTGCCACCGGGCCACGGGCATGCCACGCAAGCCGATTGAGCGCGCCGCGACGGATGACCTTGGCGATGCGCGACCGCCGCAGCTCCTCCCAGATGGCGAGGCTTTGCGTCAGGTCGCCGGGGATGTCGGCGACCAGGCTGGCCAGCGTCGCGGCATCCTCGATCGCCATGGCAGCACCTTGCGCCGCGAACGGCGTCATCGCGTGCGCGGCGTCGCCGATCAGCGCGACGCCTTGTGACATAGTCCAGCGTCGCTGCTCGACCGTGTGGATGGGGAAGGCGGTCCACGGGCCAGCGAGTTCCACCAACCGCGCCAGCGCCGGCGCGGAGCGGCGCATGGCGCCTGAAAGGATGGCGGGATCGGCGTGGCGTGACCACCCGTCGGCGATGCGCTCGCCCCGGGTGAAGGCGGCAAGGTTGAAGGCGCTACCCCTGCTCACGGGGTAGGCGACCAAATGAAAGCCGGGATGCAGGAAGGTGGTGACGCAGTCAGGGGAGCCGATCGCGGTGAAGGCTCGCCCCGCCTCGTTGTCTGCGCTCACCGTCGCCCGCCAAGCCAGTTCGCCGGAGAAATGGCTGTTCGCCAAGCCGGCTCCGCTGCCTGGACTGGCAAACCTCCGCACCGCTGACCAGACGCCATCGGCGCCGACCAGCAGAGATCCTTGGGTATCGATGACCTTGCGGCCGACCCCGTCTGTTGTGGTGATAACGAATGAACCGGAGGCCACGCTGCTGATCTGCGCGCCGGTGGTGAGATGGATGTCGGGCAGTTGCGCAACGCGCGCCATCAGGGCGTCTTGCAGATCCGCCCGGTGCGCCACGAGATAGGGCGCCCCCCAGCGTTCCTCGCCGGCTCCGCCAAGCGGCACGCGTGCCAGTTGGCGCAGGCTCGCGGCGTCCTTCAGCACCACGGCTTCCGGCTGGACGGCATTGGCAAGAAGCGTGTCGAGCACGCCAAGCTGGCGAAGGATGCGGGTCGCGTTAGGAGAGAGCTGGATGCCGGCGCCCGCCGCTTCGAGACGCTGCGCCTGTTCGAACACCCTCACGGAATAGCCGCGTTCGGCAAAGGCAATCGCCGCTGTCAGCCCGGCGATGCCAGCCCCGGCGATCATGACCTGCCGGGACCGCGTCGAGCTCATGATCGGAAGGTCAGGCGGCCTGGTCGATGTAGAGGCAGCCCGCCGGCAGCGTTTCGGTCGCCTTCAGCTTCGGCGAATAGCGATAGAGGGTCGAGCAGTAGGGGCAGACTTTCTCATTGTCGTCGCCCATGTCGAGAAAAACATGCGGATGGTCGAAAGGCGGGTTGGCGCCCGTGCACATGAATTCCTTGACTCCGATGTCGATCGCCGGGTGGCCCGCATCGTTCTGGAAATGGGGAATGGAACCGCCTGCCATCGTCGTCTCCTTAACGCAGTCTCTCTGCATCTGGATCATATCAAGTCTGTTTGCAAGTTCGATGAAATCAAACTGTCGCAAAAGCCTGTCAGAGAACTGTCGCAAAAGCCTGCCACAGGATAAGTTAAGCCGGTTAACCGGCTGAGGCGCGCGGAAGAGCAGGAATCATGAACGAACTGAAGCCGGTACAGAGCGAATTCAACAATGTCGCGGCAGCGAGCCCGGAAGGCAATCCGGACCGCTTCGTCAATCGCGAATTCTCCTGGCTGCAGTTCAATCGCCGCGTTCTCGAGGAATCGCTGAACACCCATCACCCGCTTCTGGAGCGCGTCCGCTTCCTGTCGATCTCGGCCGCCAATCTCGACGAGTTCTTCATGGTGCGCGTCGCCGGCCTTGCCGGCCAGGTGCGCGAGGGGATCGTGCTGAAGAGCCCGGACGGACGCACTCCCGAACAGCAGCTCGAACAATTGCTGCGTGAGGTCGAGCGGCTGCAGGAGGACCAGCAGAAGAGCCTGTCGGCACTCACGGTGCTGCTCAACAAGGAAGGCATCGAAAGCATCACCCGCGACGCGCTGACCAAGGACGAGAAGGTCTGGCTGGAAGACCATTTCCAGGAGCAGGTGTTTCCCGTGCTCACCCCGCTGTCGATCGACCCCGCGCATCCGTTCCCGTTCATTCCCAATCTCGGCTTCTCGATGGCGCTGCAGCTTCGCCATCGCAAGAATGGCGAGGAGATGAGCGCGCTCTTGCGCCTGCCGGTGGCGCTGAAGCGCTTCATCCGCCTGCCGGACCGCAAGCACCATGTCCGCTTCATCCCGCTGGAGGAGGCGGTCGGCCTCTACATCGGCAAGCTCTTCCCCGGCTACGAGGTCAAGGGCTCCGGCACGTTCCGCATCATTCGTGACAGCGACATCGAGGTCGAAGAGGAATCGGAAGATCTCGTGCGCCTGTTCGAAACGGCGCTGAAGCGCCGCCGCCGCGGCTCCGTCATCCGCATCGAATTCGACAAGCTGATGCCTGGGGAATTGCGCGATTTCGTCGCCGGCGAGCTTGGCGTCTCGTCGAGCCGCATCAGCGTGCTCACCGGGCCGCTGGCGCTCAGCCAGATCTCCGAGATCGTCTCCGTTCCCCGCGACGACCTGAAATTCATCCCCTACAACCCACGCTTTCCCGAGCGCATCCGCGAGCATGGCGGCGACTGTTTCGCCGCCATTCGCGAGAAGGACATCGTCGTCCATCACCCCTATGAGTCGTTCGACGTGGTGGTGCAGTTCCTGCGCCAGGCGATGGCCGACCCCGAAGTGGTGGCGATCAAGCAGACGCTTTATCGCACCTCCAACGACAGCCCGATCGTGCGTGCTCTGGTCGATGCGGCCGAAGCCGGCAAGTCGGTGACGGCACTGGTCGAGCTCAAGGCGCGTTTCGACGAGGAGGCCAATATCCGCTGGGCGCGCGATCTCGAACGCGCCGGCGTGCAGGTCGTGTTCGGGTTCCTGGAACTCAAGACCCACGCCAAGATGTCGCTGGTGGTGCGGCGCGAGGACGGCAAGCTGCGCAATTACGTCCATCTCGGCACCGGCAACTACCACCCGGTCACCGCGCGCATCTACACCGACCTGTCCTTCTTCACCACCGATCCGACGATCGCCCGCGACGTCGCCCAATTGTTCAATTTCATCACCGGCTATGCCGAGCCGACCGCGGAGATGCGGCTGGCGATCTCGCCGTTCACGCTGAGGAACCGCATCCTCCAGCACATTTCGGACGAGGTCACCCATGCGTTGGAGGGACGGCCGGCGCGTATCTGGATGAAGATGAACGCGCTCGTCGATCCCATCATCATCGACGCGCTCTACGATGCCAGCCGCGCCGGAGTGGAGATCGACCTCGTCGTGCGCGGCATCTGCTGCCTGCGGCCGCAGGTGCCGGGCCTGTCGGAGAACATCAGGGTCAAGTCGATCGTCGGCCGTTTCCTGGAGCACAGCCGCATCTATTGCTTCGGCAACGGTCATGGCCTTCCGTCGGACGAGGCGATCGTCTACATCTCCTCGGCCGACCTCATGCCGCGCAATCTCGACCGCCGCGTCGAGACCATGGTGCCGATCACCAATCCAACTGTGCATGAACAGATTCTGGGCCAGATCATGCTGGGCAACATCATGGACAATCAGCAAAGTTTCGACGTATTGGCAGATGGAACCTCCCGGCGCGTGGTGCTGGAGGAGGGTGAGGAACCGTTCAACGCGCAGGAATATTTCATGACCAATCCGAGCCTGTCGGGACGGGGTGACGCGCTGAAATCGCATGCGCCCAAGCGAATCGCGCAGTTCAAGCGCCGCAAGAAGAACGCTGCCACCTGATGCTGTCCAATTCCCAGGGCCGGCTGCAGGACCGCCGACCGCTGTCCATCATAGACATCGGCTCCAATTCGATCCGCCTCGTCGTCTATGAGGGGCTGGCGCGCTCGCCGACCATGCTGTTCAACGAAAAGATGCTGGCCGGCCTCGGCCGCGGCATCGTGTCGACGGGGAAGCTGGACCCCGAGGGTGTGGCGCGCTCGATGGAGGAGTTTCGCCGTTTCCGAGCGCTCTCCGACCAGGCAGGCGCCGAACACATGTACGTGCTGGCAACCGCCGCCGCCCGCGAGGCGATCAACGGTCCCGATTTCATCCATCGTGCCGAGGATGTGCTCAAGACCGAAATCCGTGTGCTCTCCGGCCGCCAGGAAGCGCATTATTCCGCGTTCGGCGTCATCTCAGGCTTCCACCCGGCCAACGGGATTGCCGGCGACCTTGGCGGCGGCAGCCTGGAGCTTATAGACATTGATGGCGAGGCGATCGGCGACGGCATCACGCTGCCGCTCGGCGGCCTGCGCCTGCAGGACATGGCGAAGAACTCGCTCGTCCAGGCGCAGAAGATCGCGCGCCAGGAACTGGCCCGGGCCAAGCTCTTGAAGGGCGGACAAGGCAGGACTTTCTACGCTGTTGGCGGCACCTGGCGAAACCTCGCCAGGCTGCATATGGAGATGAACAACTACCCGCTCGGCGTCATGCACCACTACGAAATATCGGCCGAAAGCGCTCAGAACTTCCTCAAGCAGGTGGCCAGGGGCGAAGTCGAAAAGGTGAGGGGTATCGAGGGCGTCTCCAAGAACCGCCGCTCGCTGCTGCCCTATGGCGCTCTCGTGCTGCAGGAGATTATGACGGCGATGCAGCCGTCCAGGATCGTCGTTTCGGCGCAAGGCGTGCGTGAGGGTTTCCTCTATTCGCTGCTCGACGCGGCCGAGCAGAAGGCCGATCCGCTGATCTCGGCCGCCGAGGAGCTTGCGCTTCTGCGCTCGCGTTCGGTCCATCACGCGCATGACCTGGTCGAATGGACCGGCAAGGCCTTCAAGGCGTTCGGCATCGACGAGACGGAAGACGAAGCGCGCTATCGCCACGCCGCCTGCCTGCTCGCCGATATCGGCTGGCGCGCTCATCCGGAATATCGCGGCAAGCAGTCGCTCAACATCATTGCGCATGCCTCGTTCATCGGTGTCGATCATCCCGGCCGCGCCTACCTGGCGCTGACCAACGCCTACCGTCATGATGGCGTCTTCAATGAATTGGTGGCGCCCGAAATCAGGGCGCTGGCGCCGCCGCGCCTGCTGGAGCGCGCCCGCGTACTGGCAGCGATGATGCGCGTCGTCTATCTGCTGACGGCCGCGATGCCCGGCATCATGCCGAGGCTGAAATGGGAAAGCCGCCCCAACGGCGCGCTGGCGCTGGTGCTGCCGGCCTCGCTCTCCGACCTATACGGCGAGCGCCCGGCCGGCCGGCTGGCGCAACTGGCGCGCATCACCAACCGCCGCCTGGTGCTGGCGGTCGAGGGCGGGCAGAGCGTGTCGGCGAAGTAGTCAAGTCGCGTCGGCGCCTATGCCGAAGCCGCGCCCATCGGCCGACCATGCGCCGGGGCCGGCCATGGCAAGCGCCAGGAAACCACCCGATATCGCGATGTCCTTCATCAGCATCTGCTGGTGCAGGAAGACGAGCGTCGCGTCACCGGCGCCTTGGCCATAATGGCCGATATAGCCGGCCGCGATGCAGAAGCCGGCCAGCAACAGTGCGACGATCCGCGTCCGCAAACCAACGAGGATCAGCAGCCCCGCGATCAACTCGAAAAGGCCGGTGCCCCAGGCGGCGAGCGCCGGCAGCGGCAGGCCGAGGCCGGCGAAATAGCTGGTGGTGCCGGCGATGTTGGCGAGCGCCTGGAAGCCGGACGGCACGAACAGCACGGCAAACAGCAGCCGCGAAACCAGAAGCAATGCACTGCGACCCATGGCTCCCTCCCTTGCCGGCACGGTCGCCGGCGACCATTGCAGTCTAATGCATGTCGCCCGGGAGTGTCCTTGGTTCCGGGACAACGACATGCATAAAATCAGAAGCTTACAGCAGCTCGGGCGAAATCTATTTGCCGCGACGTGCTGTAGGCCTGTGGTCACATAACGAAAAAGCGGCACGGAAAATTCCGCGCCGCTCGTTTCAGATCCTTGGGAGGAAAAAACCTCAGCCGCGCTTGGCGTCGATCGAATACGCGCCGGGACCCGAGGAGGCCAGCAGCAGGAAACCGCCGGTGATGGCGACGTTCTTGAGGAACTGGATCATCTGCATCTGGTCGGCCCAGCCGGTGTGGGCGACCAGCCCGGTCGCGATCGTAAAGATCGCGAGCACCCAGGCGGCGACCCTGGTTTGGAAGCCGACGAGGACGGCAAGGCCGCCAAGCAGCTCGATCAGTCCGACGATGACGGCCGTCGCCGTCGGCGCCGGCAGGCCGAGGCCGCCGAAATAGGCGGCAGTGCCGGAAATGGCCGTGAGCTTGCCGAATCCCGAAAGCAGGAAAATGACCGCGAGCAGGATACGGCCGACAAGGATGGTGACAGAGCTGTTGGACGCGGTGCCGCTGCCGGCGAAGGAGGTGTTTGTGGACATGGTGGCTCTCCGAATGGGGTTGATGCCCGTCAGATAGAGCATGCCGACTGTTCACCAAAGCCGCCTATCCGGCGACACATTGTTCACAGGAATACGTTTCTGTGAACCGGTGAAAAGCGGAAATTCATGTCGGTCGATGCGCTGGCGTGAGGATATTCTCCCGCCGAAAAATGCCTTCACCCCGGATGCGTCATGTCCTGCGGCCGCACCAGACGGTCATAGTCGGCCTCGCTGACCAGTCCGGTTGCCAACGCTTCCTCGCGCAACGTAGTGCCTTTCTTGTGCGCGGTCTTGGCGATCTTGGCGGCGTTGTCGTAGCCGATGGTGGGCGCAAGCGCGGTTACCAGCATCAGCGAACGGTCGAGTGCCGCCTTGATGTTGTCCTCTCGCGCCTCGATGCCGACGACGCAATTGTCGGTGAAGGAGACCGAAGCGTCGGCGAGCAACTGCACCGACTGCAGGAAATTGTACGCCATCAGCGGATTGTAGACGTTGAGCTCGAAATGGCCTTGGCTGCCGGCGAAGGTAAGCGCCGCATTGTTGCCGAACACCTGCACGCAGACCTGCGTCATCGCCTCGCACTGGGTAGGGTTGACCTTGCCCGGCATGATCGAGGAGCCGGGTTCGTTTTCCGGCAGCGACAATTCGCCGAGGCCCGAGCGCGGGCCGGAGCCAAGGAAACGGATGTCGTTGGCGATCTTGAACAGTGCCGCGGCCGCGGCATTGATGGCACCGTGCGAGAACACCATGGAATCATGTGCGGCGAGCGCCTCGAACTTGTTCGGCGCGGTGACGAAGGCAATGCCGGTAATGGCGGCGATGCGATCGGCCACCCGCTCGGCGAAACCGACCGGCGCATTGAGGCCGGTGCCGACGGCGGTGCCGCCCTGCGCCAGTTCCTGCAGCCCGGGCAGCGTCTGCTCGATGCGCTTGATCGAGGAGGCGACCTGCGCGGCATAGCCGGAGAATTCCTGGCCCAGCGTCAGCGGCGTGGCATCCTGCGTGTGGGTGCGGCCGATCTTGATGATGTGGTTGAAGTCCCGGCTCTTGGCGGCGAGCGCCTTGTGCAGGTGGTGCAGAGCGGGGATCAGGTCATGCTCGATCCGCTCGGCGCAGGCGATGTGCATGGCCGTCGGATAGGTGTCGTTGGAGGACTGGCTCATATTGACGTGGTCGTTGGGGTGCACCGGCTTCTTCGAGCCCATGACGCCGCCCAGCATCTCGATCGCGCGGTTCGAGATCACCTCGTTGGCGTTCATGTTGGACTGCGTGCCCGAGCCGGTCTGCCAGACCACCAGCGGAAAGTGGTCGTTGAGCTTGCCGTCGATGACCTCTTGCGAGGCCTCGATGATCGCCTTGCCGATGGCCGGATCGAGCCGCTTGAGCTCCATGTTGGCTTCCGCCGCCGCCCGCTTGACGATGCCCAGCGCGCGTACGATCGAAACCGGCTGCTTTTCCCAACCGATCTTGAAATTGCCGAGGGAACGCTCCGCCTGGGCGCCCCAATAACGGTCGGCGGCGACCTCGATGGGGCCGAACGTGTCGGTTTCGGTTCTCGTCTTTGGCGTGCTCACGGCAAGGCTCCGGTCTGTCGATTTGGGCAACGGCGTATCGCGTTGCACAAATGGCTTCAAGCGGAGAATAACGCGGCTGCGGATGCAAATCGGTTGAAGATGCTTCCGATCTCCCCACTGGAACCCTTGGAGCAGAGATCGGCGGCTTCGCGTTCTCAACTCAAGGGCGAACCGACAATATCGATGCCATTTTCCGCGCAGATCCGCACCAGAGCCTCGATCATCTCGGGCGTCGGCTCGGACAGCGGCGGCAATTCCGGCTGTCCGGCGGGGCGGCTCGCCTGACGCAGCATCGTCTCGAACCCGCGGCCGCGCGTGACGGTCAGAGCGCGCGCACCTTCTGGAGATTCGACCCTGTATGTGTGCGGCAGGCCTTTCGGCGCAATGAGGGTCTCGCCGGTACCAGCGACCCGCTCCTGTCCGTCGATCCGAACGCGCAGCTGTCCTTCTAGGATATGAAACACCTCGTCTTCGTGCCGATGCACATGCAGCGGCGGAGAATCGCCATGGGGCATGCGGTGCTCGACGACACAGATGCCGTCCTCGCCCTCCGCCGACGATATCCGAATTGCAACCAGTGTGTTGTTGAACCAGAAGAGTTCCTTGCCTGTAATGGTCCCGACGGTCATTGTCATGGTTCTTCCTCCTTTGTTGACCTCGGACGGGTCGCGGTCGGAAGGATCTGATCAGGTGCATGCCGCCGATGGAAATCCAATGATCGTATGGGGCGGATTGATGCCATGAATTTAAATGCGCTCGACCTCAATCTGGTCAGGGTGCTCGATGCGCTTTTGCGCGAACGAAGCGTGACGCGCGCCGGCGAGCAGATCGGGCTGAGCCAGCCCGCCGTGAGCGCCGCGCTCAATCGCCTGCGTCATGTCCTCAACGACCAGTTGTTCGTGCGGCGCGGCAACGACATGGTGCCGACCCCGCGCGCCGAAAGCCTGACGGAGCCGGTGCGCGCGGCACTGCGCGAGATCGAACGCGCCTTTCATTCGGCGCATTCGTTCAATCCGGCGGAACTTGAGCGAACCTTCACGCTCATGGGGGCGGACTTCTTTTCCATGCTACTGATGCCGACACTGGCGGTGCGCGTCGCGGCTATCGCGCCGCATGCGTCGTTACGGTTTCTCGATAGCGCGCGAGGCGATGTTTCGCGTCTGCTCCAGGACGATGAAATCGATGTGGCTCTCGAACGTCCGCTGGAGGTCTTGGATTGGGTCTCCAGCGTACCGCTGTTCCATTCGCCATTCGCAATCATTGCGGCGCAAAACAATGCTGCAATCAGAATGGCGGGGATCGCAGGGGGCGAGCCTATTCCGCTTGAGCTTTTTTGCGAACTGCCGCACGTTCTTCGCTCTATCGACGGCTCGATGTCGGGCTCCACCGACGAGGCGCTCCGCAAAATCGGGCGAAGCCGCCGTGTAAGCCTGGCACTGCCTCACTTTCAAGCTGTCGCGTTGGCCGTCGCAAACGGAAACTACCTTTCCGCGGTTCCCAGGCAGTTCGCGGTTTGGGCAGCCAAGACCCTGCCTCTCGCCATCTTCGAGCCGCCACTTCCCATCGCCGTTCCTGAAATCAGGATGTACTGGCACGCACGCCGAGACGACGAGCCCCCTCATCGCTGGATTCGCCTTCAGATCCTGGACGTTGTGGGCGCTCTTGGATTTGTGGAAAGCGCCGCTGGTGAAGTTGCCGCGCCATAGCGGCCAGGCAGTTCACCCCGCCGTGTAGCCGCCGTCGACGGCAAAGATGCCGCCACTGGTCCAGCCAGCCTCGTCGCTGGCGAGATAGACCGCCATCCCGGCGAGGTCGTCAGGCCGGCCGATGCGGCCGAGAGGATAGCTGCGCTCGACATAGGCTTTCAGTTCCGCCTGTGCCTCGGCCGGCAGGTTGTCGACGGTCTTGCGCCGCATTGCCGTATCCACCGTACCGGGTGCGATTGCGTTGACGCGGATGCCGCGCGGACCGAGTTCGAAGGCCAGCGATTTGGTCAGCGAGTTCAACGCGCCTTTGGACAGGGAGTAGAGGCTTGATGGCCGTTTCGGGATCATCTTGTTGGCGAAATAAGAGGAGATGTTGATGACGGATGCATCTGCACCGAGATGCGGCAGCAGCCCCTGGGTGAGGAAGAACGCCGCCGTCACATTGAGCGCGAAAGATTGCTGGAACTGTGCCTCGCTGACACTCTCGAACGGCACGAGATAGGCGACACCGGCATTGTTGACGAGAACGTCGAGTGGCCGGCCGGATTCTTTCACCTGCTCGACGATCGCTGCGAGGCCGGGGTTGGTGGCGAGGTCGGCCGACAATGTCGTCACCATGCCTGTCGAGCCGAGGGCCGTAAGCTTCTGGCGAGCGGTGTCGAGTTTGCCCGCGTCGCGGCCGACGATCAGGACATCGGCACCCTCGTGCAGGAATGCCTCGGCGATCGCCAGGCCGATGCCATCCGATCCGCCGGTGATCAACGTCCGCTTGCCGTGAAGCCTCATCACGCACCTCACCATGCGTTTGCCATCAAACAGAGGGATCGCACCGCATGTCCGTGACGGGGTCAAGTCATCAGGCTATCCCAGGGTATGAACTTCGGCCGGCGTCCGGCGCAAGCGCCCGACGACCGGCTGGCCTGAGACCCGTCGCAGCGCGAAAACCGGACGACGTGCGGGTCGGTTTCACGCGCTGGCGGTGGAGCGCTCCTGAGTAGCCAGCCGCGCGGCGACATAGCCCTTGACCTGCCGGATCGCCTGTTCGCGCGAGACGCTGCCCGGCTGCAGGCCGAGCCGAAGCCAGAGTCCGTCGATCAAGGCCGTGACGCCAAGCGCGATATCGTCGGCCTCCCCAGGTGAGGCGAGGCCGCGCAGGCCGGACAACAGGTTCGAGCGCATGCGCCCATGGATCACCTTCTGGATGCGCGCCAGCTTTTCATCGCGCGGCACCTCGGCGCAGAGCGAAAGCCAGGCATGGCATAGAGGCGGCAGGAAGAGATGCTCCTCGAAATTGCCCTCGATCACCGCGTCCAGGCGTTCCATCGAAGTCCGCGCCCGGCGAAGCCTTGCGACCACCGCGTTGCATAGGACTGCGTTGGCCTCGCGCATGGCGTGCTCGAACAATTCCTGCTTGTTGCGGAAATAGTGCAGCACGATGCCTTTGGAGGCGCCTGCATGGGCGGCGACTTTTTCCAGCGTCGCCCCCGCAATGCCTTCGCGCTCCAGAACCGCGAAGGCCGCCTGGCGCAATTCCTTTCGGCGTATGTCGCCAAGGCGTTTCAGTTTCACGAGATTGTTCCATGCCTCACGAATCCACGTTGACATTTTCGCCCCGCGAGATCAATCATTGACCCATGGGGCAATAAAAAGACCGATGGGTCAATACAATAAGGAGAACGGAAATGGTGCGTATCCTTGCAAGCTGTCTGGCCGCGCTGGCCTTGGCCTCGCAGGCTGCCCAGGCGGCCGACGCCGAGCAATGCCGTGTGGTCCGCATGGCCGAGCCCGGCTGGAACGATCTCGCTTTCACCACGGGTGTGGGCAATGTGCTCCTGCAAGCGCTCGGCTATCAGCCACAGAGCGAGGTGCTGGGCATCAACGTCATCTACGAAGGCATGAAGAACCGGGATCTCGACCTGTTCCTGGGCTACTGGGACCCGGCGATGGTCACCTATTACGAACCCTACAAGAAGGACGGCTCGATCGAGAATGTGCGTGTCAATCTCGTCGGCGCCAAATACACGTTCGCCGTGCCGACCTATGTCTGGGAGGCAGGGGTCAAGGACGTCTCCGACCTGCACAAGTTCGCCGACAAGTTCGGCAAGAAGATGTATGGCATCGAGCCCGGCTCCAACCAGCTGATGATGGACGCCATCGCCGATCCGGCCTTCGGCCTCGATGGCTGGCACGTGGTCGAGTCCAGCGAAGCCGGCATGCTGTCGGAGGTCGGTTACGAGATCAAGGAGAAGCAGTTCATCGTCTTCCAGGGCTGGGCGCCGCATCCGATGAACACCATGTACGACTTCAAGTATCTGACAGGCGGCGACAAGTTCTTTGGCCCGAATTTCGGCGCCGCGACGGTGACGACGCAGGTCCGCAAGGGCTACCTGCAGGAATGTCCTAACGTGGCGCAGTTCCTCAGGAACCTGGTCTTCGACATCGACTTCGAGAATGTCGGCATGGGCTACCTCATCAATGACGGCATGAAGCCAGAGGACGGGGCGCTGAAGGCGATCACGCTGAACAAGAACCGTCTCGATGCCTGGCTCGCCGGTGTCACGACTTTCGATGGCAAGCCCGGTCTTGCCGCCGTCAAGGAGAAGCTCGGCCTGTGAGACCGCCGGACGCTTTGTCCATCACCTGTGTGGAACAGAACGCCTGGGCTGGTCGCAAGCAATGGGTCAATATCGGCGATCTCGACATCGCCTATGTCGAGATCGCCGGTGCCGGGCCGCCGCTGTTGCTGATCCATGGTTTCACCGACACCAGCCGCAGCTTTTCGCTGCTGGCGCCGCATCTGGCTGGCCGCCGGCTGATCATGCCCGATCTGCGCGGCCATGGTGCCTCGCAGGCGGGCGGCGGCTACCGCGTCGCTGATTTCGCCGAGGATATTGCCGGGTTGATCCGGCATCTGCGGCTGGACCGGCCTATCGTCGTCGGTCATTCGCTGGGCGGCATGGTGGCAATTGCATTGGCCGCCCGGCAGCCGGACTTGATCGGAGGCCTGGTCGTGCTGGCCAGCACGCTGAAGCCCGGCTTCACGTCGGACCATGCGTTGCCGGTCGGCATCCTGGCCTTGCACGATCCGATATCGCCGGCCGACCCGTTCTTTGCCTGGTGGCATGCGTGCCAAACCTCGGTGCCGCGGACGTTCCTCGCGGGCCTGGCGACGGAAGCTTCCGCCATGCCTGCGGCCCGCTGGCGTGCCATTCTGGAGGAAGTCCGCATCACCGACCTGACCGCCGAGGCACGGGCCGTGCGGGCCAAGGCACTGATCATCGCCGGCGCCTGCGATCCGCTATTCGACGAGCCGCACCAGCAGGCCTTGGCCGACGCGCTGACCGGATCCCGTCTCGTCTGGGCGCAAAATTGCGGTCACAATCCCCATTGGGAGGACCCGGCCTTTGTCGCCTCGGCGATGGCGGGACTGCTGTCCGGCCGCTGATCACCGCAACAGCGATCGGGCCGTGGGCACCAGCCGCAACGTTTCGGCCGGCTTAGTGCTAATGCCCTGCATGTTCTGGCCAAGTGCCTGCCACGCCGGCGAAGTGGCGAGGCGATGGCTGGCGTGGGCATCGCCGTCGGGGAAGCCGGCAACGGTGATAAAGACGTTTTCGCCGGCGCGCACGGGTAGCCGCGGGAAGGTGTTTGCGGCCGGCTCCGTCAGGAAGGCGCCAAGCAGGCGCGCGCCGGTTTGGGCAAGCCGCGCAACCATCTCCGCCTGGAAGCGCCCGGCGAAGTCGGCGCCGATGCCCGGCCGCAAATGATGAATCGAAATCTCAACCAGGCCGGGCAACCCGCTTCGTTCGCTTGTGCTTTTGGCCATGTCGGCCATTGGCCGGCGCAATCCCGACAGATCGAAGCCGGCATCCGGCCACGCCGGCCGCAGCAGCAACACATCGTCGGAATCGATCATCGTCGCGTTGGCCGCGTCGCGGTGCGCCGCCCATACCGGGCCGTCATAGAACGCGCTCAGAGCATCCTTGCGCGCATCCATGCTCTCGAAACCGCGCATCCAGACGAACATATCGGGGCGGTCCAGGTCGCGGAACTGGCCGATGATGGTCATCCCCGCGTCTTCCTGGCTTTCGATGAACTGCGTGTCGAAGATATCGATCAACGTTTCGCGCCGGCCAGGCTTCAACGTGTACTGCCGCAATTCGACGATCGGCGAGGCGAGTACCGCCGGCTTAGGCGTGGCATTCGGGATCGGGCTCATCCGCGGGTTCTCCAAAACAGGTTGATCGTCCTGTTTATAAACAGACCGGTTGCCCTGTTTTGTCAACATGCTATCCTTTTACAATGTCAGCAGAGCTCAACACCCGGCCAGGGCGAGTCCGAGGCAAACGCATCAACGACCCCGAAGGCATGCGCCGCAAAGTGCTCGATGTCGCCGAGGCAGCGTTTCAGGCACGCGGCTATCATGCTTCCAGCCTCGGCGACCTGATGGCGGCGGCAGGCGTCAGCGGTGGCGCGTTGCATCATCACTTCCCGACCAAGAAGGCGCTGGCGCTGGCGGTCATCGACGAGCGCGTGGCGGCGGCGGTCGAGGAGACGTGGATCGCGCCGGTGCGGCAGGCGGCTTCGGCCCGCGAGGGCGTGCGTCAAGTGTTCGACGCCGTGGCGGCGGAACTGGAACGGCAAGGTTTCGTGCGCGGCTGCCCCCTCAACAATCTGGCCCATGAACTGTCGCTCGCCGATCCCGAATTTCGGAATGCCCTTGCCGGCGTCTTTTCGGCATGGCGCCAAGCGATCGCCGACAAGATCAGGGCCGACCAGCGGGAGGGCAGGGAGCAAGGCACGGATCCCGAGCATTTTGCGGTGTTTGCGGTCGCCGCCTATTCCGGCGCCATGTCGATGGCCAAGACGGCGCAGGACGCCGGCCCGTTGCGCGATTGCCTAGCGGCGCTGGAGCGGAGCGCCTCGCAAGCGGCATCATCGCAGGGCGAGCCGGTGGCGCGGCGACGTCGCAGGGTGCTGCGCCGGCATGGCGCCACTTGAGGCAGGTGGATCGCTGGGGCCCGGCTCTGACGTCGCGACCAAGCTGGACGGACAGACGCCGCTTGTGCTGAATTCCGCCGATGATGAATCGCCTTCCGTCCCTATTGTTTTCACGACGCGGCTTTCTGGTGCAGGCCGCCGGTCTTGCGGCTGCCGGTACGCTTTCGCGTCCGGCGCTCGGCCAGACCGGACAGCGCATCCAGCCCGTCGACGCCACCTTCCTGTTCGTCGCCGACGTCCATGCCTGCCGCATGGCGAGCGGCTTGAGCCCCAATTGCAAGTTGGAAGGCAAGACGGACGCGGCGCTGCTGCGCAACGTCGCGGCGTTGAACGCCATCAGTGACAAGGATTGGCCGGCGCGGATCAACGGTATCGCCACGGGCCTGCGGCCGGCCGGCAGCCGCATCGGCACGCCGCTCGGCCTTGTCGTTGGCGGTGACATCACCGACGATGGCGGCGGCCAAATCACCGAGCCCAGCGAAGGCACCCAGCTTCTGCAGTTCAGCCAGCGCTATCAGCAAGGCATGGGCCCCGACCGTGTACACATTCCGGTTTATGTCGGGCTCGGCAATCACGACCTCGATCAGAACGGCCCGCCGCACCATGTCGACTGGTACCGGCGTGAAATGCGCGACTATGTCGAGGTCAATCATCGCGCCGGCGTGTTCTTCAAGCCGCCGGTGCCGGCCACCAGCTACGACGTCGACACTGACTGCTATTCCTGGGACTGGGGTGGCCTGCATCTGGTGCAGACCCATCGCTTCGCCGGCGACACCGGCCATGGCGCCGACAGCAGCCTGCCTTGGCTCAAGCAGGACCTCGCAACTTATGCGGCGGATGGGCGCCCGGTCATCCTGTTCCAGCACTATGGCTGGGATACTTTTTCGATAGAACGGTGGGACCCCGCCAAGAGAGCATTCGACGATGACGGCAAGGGCGCGCCGCATTGGTGGAGCGATGCGGACCGCCAGGCCTTGCTGGCCGCCCTGAAGGGTTACAACGTCGTTGCCGTCTTCCACGGTCACCAGCACGAGGTGCCGATGATCTATCAACGCGACGGCCTCGATCTCTTCAAGCCGAAAGCCGCCTATATGGGCGGCTTCGCCTTGGCACGTGTCACCAGCGACAGCCTGGACGTCGTGCTGGGCGAAGCCGGCGACGATCATGGCGCCGTGGTTTTCACCACCGCTTTCAGCAAATCGCTGAAGACGTGAAAAGGGCCGCTCGACGCGGCCCTTTCTTCAGCGGTCAAGCGATTTCTTGACCTTGTCCTTCGCGTCGCCATAGGCCTTCTGCACCTTGCCGGTGGCCTTGTCGGCCATGCCTTCTGCCTGCGTCTGCCTATCGCCGGTCACTTTGCCGGCGGCTTGCTTGACCGAGCCTTTTACCTGCTTGGCCGCACCGGCGACCTGATCCTTGTTCACCATTTTCGCATCTCCCGGGTTTGGTTCGCCTTGGCAAACGAGCCGGCACGGTTTCGGTTCCGACAGCCGCCGCTTATGTCGGCGAAACAGGGTGTCTTTCGGGCGCCGCGCCGGCAGGCTAGGGTGCCGGCCAGCGCACTCCGCAAGGAGCAAACCGCCAAGGGGGACAAATGTCGGAATTCACGCTCTATATCGGCAACAAGTGCTTCTCGTCCTGGTCGCTCAGGCCCTGGGTGGCGATGCGGCACCTGGAGATACCGTTCGAAGAGGTCTTGGTGCGGCTGCGCACCCCCGAAACCGCCGCCAACCTGGCGAACGTGTCGCCGACAGGTCAAGTCCCTGTCTTGGTTCACAAGCCCTTGAACCACACTGGCGGAATGGTCTGGGAAACCCTTGCCATCCTTGAATACCTCGCCGATCTCTTTCCGGAGAAAAAGCTCTGGCCGGCCGATATCGGCGCCCGGGCGCTGGCGCGTTCGGCGGCGACCGAGATGCATTCCGGTTTTCGCGAAGTCCGCTATGGCTGGCCGATGAATTTGCGGCGGCCAAAGGGCCACAAGCCACTCGACGCCGAGGGCGAGGCGCAACGCGCCCGCATCGAGGCGCTGTGGCGCGAGTGTCGCGAGAAACACGGCAAGGGCGGCCCGTTTCTGTTCGGCCATTTCACCGCGGCCGACGCCATGTATGCGCCTGTCGTCACCCGCTTCGACACCTATGGTGGGGATCTGGCGCCCGACACCAAGGCCTATGTCGACGCCATCCTCGCGCTGCCGGCCATGCGCCAATGGTATGCGGAAGCGGCGAAGGAGCCGTGGCCGGAGCCGGGGCCGGATGAATAGGACCCATCTGCGAAGTGGCCTTCCCCGTTTATCGGGATGGCCTATCTAGGAGCATTGGCGCGGCGCGCTTTGGAGATGTTGCAATGACCGTTTCTTCCATGCTTGCCGGCAAGGTTGCTCTCGTCACCGGCGCTTCCTCGGGCATTGGCGAGGCGACGGCTGCGGCACTGGCTGCTGCCGGGGCAAGGGTGGCGGTCGCCGCCCGTCGGGTCGATAGGCTCGAAGCTCTGGCCGCCCGCATCGAAAAAATCGGCGGAACGGCTTTGCGCATCGAGGCCGACGTCACCAGCAATGACGATGTCGCGGCCATGGTCGGGAAGGTGGTGGCCGAATGGGGTCGGCTAGACATCCTTGTCAACAATGCCGGCGTGATGCTGCTCTCGCCGGCAGCGGAGGCAACGCTCGATGACTGGCGCCATATGGTGGAACTCAACCTGCTGGCGCTGATGGGCGTCACCAAGGCGGCGCTGCCGCATCTCAAGGCTGCCAAGGGCCATATCGTCAATGTCTCGTCGGTCGCCGGCCGCGTCGCCAATCCCGGCGCCAGCGGTTACGCGGCGACCAAATTTGGTGTTGTCGGTTTTTCGGAATCACTGCGGCGCGAAGTCTATGCGGACAAGGTTCGCGTCACCGTGATCGAGCCCGGCCTGGTGCGCACAGAGCTTGGCGACCATATCACCAACGCTGCCTCGAAGGCGGGGCTGGACCAGCGCCTCGCCACGATGGAAGCGCTGACCGCCGAGGATGTCGCCGCCGCCATCCTCTATGCCGTCGGCCAGCCGGCGCGCGTCAACGTCAACGAGATCGTCATCAGACCGACCGACCAGGAACGCTGAGCGGCCGCCGGCAACGCTCAGGTGCGGGCGCTTGTTCAGCATGGACATTGGCCAGATGACGCGCTTCCAGCCGTCGAATTCTCGGATCGATGGCGCAACATTTGACAGGCGTCTGAAACACGCGTAGAAGAAAGTCGTCGATATTTGTTTGACTGACTTTTGTTATCCGCGCTTCCGAGCGCGCCTTTGACGAACTTCCCACATCAAAAATCGAGACAAACGACGTTGTGCATCCGCATGACGGCGAACGAATATTTGCCATGGAAAGGGTTCGTCATGAGCACCGGCACAGTTAAGTGGTTCAACGCCACCAAGGGTTTTGGTTTTATTCAGCCTGACGACGGCTCCGCCGACGTTTTTGTCCACATCTCGGCCGTGGAACGCGCCGGTATGCGCGACATCGTCGAGGGCCAGAAGCTCGGCTACGAGATGGTCCGCGACAACAAGTCGGGCAAGATGTCCGCCGACCAGTTGAAGGCGGCCTGAAGAAAGAATTCAGCCGTCCCGGTGACCACGGATGTACTGGCACCGGTGAACGGCGAATTCGGGCGCATGGCTACGGGAACTTGAGTTTCCACGGCTTCTGCTGCCCATCAGGAGCTGCCTTGTGCATCCAGTTGGATGCGCGGCGCTCCCAGGGAAGGTCAGGCGGTGCCTGGCCTTTTTCATTTTACGCTTGTTGCCGCCGAAAATGCGCTGCGCATTGGGCTGAACGTGCTAAGGGACGCTCCAGCATCTTGAATCCGCTGCCGCATCGCTTTGTGCATGGCCCCGACCGAAGACCCGGTCTCGTCCTATCGGCACCAGGCTCCTGACAGGAGAAAGATTTTGACCGCCCATTCGAAGACAGCCGTCGATCCGGCCGTGTCGCTGTTCAGCAAAACGCAAACCCAGTCGATGTCACTTAACCGCATCATTTCCGAACGCGATGCCGTCAGCGAAGCGCGGGAAGCCAAGACCGCGCGCCTGCGCGAGCTGCGGCTGGAGAAAGAGGCCGACGAGATGGCGGCGGCCGCGGCACTCGCGGCGCTGCCGAAACGAGCCGGAAAACGCTGATGGGCACCAAGCGCGTACCGCAAACGCCAATCGCGGCCGATGCGACCATCGCCGACATGGTCGAGACCCTGGACAAGCCGGTCGAATATGTCCGGCGCGTGCTGGAAAAGCTCGAACGCTGCAAGCGCGCCCATGGCGATGCCCAGGTGCGCGTCGGCGTGCGCGGCCGGGCCGAGTGCCCGAACTACCTCATCGAATATGTCCGCGAAGACGCCAAGACCCATGAGCGGGTCACCTATCAGGATGCCGCCTATAGCGGCAGCACGCATCGTGAGCTGGCCGCGCACCACATCGCGGAAGCCAGGAACTGGTCGCCCGAGGAAATGAACATCACGGCGGTTTCGGCGTTGATCGGCCGCTTGCGCAATCCGCGCGCACCATCATCGCGTTTCGCCGACGAGGATTGAAATGGCCATAAAATTCTCCGCCAAGGATCAGCCGGCAGCGCCGGCTCCCGCCGCAAAGCCGGCCAAGCCGGTTGCCGCGCCGAAGGCCGCCGCCGCCGACCAGGCAGCGACCGATCTGTTCAAGTCGCCAGCGGACGCACCGAAGGGCAAGACCGGCAAGAAGAAGTAGCGCCTTGCCGCGGGACGCCGATCGCAATCTTGCCGCGGCGGGGCCGTTTGCCCAGGCAGCCACGACCAGCCTGCCGTCGGCCCAACCAGGCATCGCTCCTATGTTCGATTGCCAGAGCTGCGGCGCGTGCTGTTCCTATTCAGCCGAGTGGCCGCGCTTTTCGACAGAGGACGATGCGCAGCTCGACCGCATCCCGGAAAAATACGTGGCGGCCGACCTGTCGGGCATGCGCTGTAACGGCGTGCGCTGTTCGGCCCTGTCTGGCGAGGTCGGCAAGTCGACCGCCTGCGCCATCTATGACCTGCGCCCGGATGTCTGCCGCGCCTGCATGCCTGGCGACGACGAGTGCCTGATGGCGCGCCGGGCGCTCGGATTTCCACCTCTTAGCGGCGGCTTCCTGGCGGCGAATGCATGTCGCCCGGAAGTGTCCTCGGTTCCGGGACGACGACAAGCATAAAATCAGAAGCTTACAGCGGGTCGGCGAATCCTATCGCCGCGACATGCTGTAATGACTGTCGCTTGTGCGCACCCCGCTTGCTGGCTAGGCTGCGTCAGGGTAGGGCGCCGGAGGAAATCATCGTGAGCATCGAATTTCTGTTGACGTCGCTGATCGTCGTAGCTTCGCCGGGCACCGGCGTACTCTATACGCTGAGCGCCGGGCTTTCGCGTGGTGCGCGGGCCTCGATCATTGCCGCCTTCGGCTGCACGCTCGGCATCATCCCGCATATGGCGGCCGCCATCACCGGTCTGGCGGCGCTGCTGCACACCAGTGCTGCCGCCTTCGAGACGCTGAAATATCTGGGCGTCGCCTATCTGCTCTACATGGCCTGGAACACGCTGAAGGAAAAAGGCGGCCTGAGCGTCGAGGACAATGTCGCGCCGCGCTCGGCTGGCAAGGTGATCGCCACCGGCATCCTCGTCAACGTGCTCAATCCGAAACTGTCGATCTTCTTCTTCGCCTTCCTGCCGCAATTCGTCAGCACCACCGAACCCAACGCACTGTCGAAGATGCTGGAGCTCAGCTCGGTCTTCATGTTTTTGACCTTCGTGGTTTTTGTCGGCTACGGCATCTTCGCGGCGTCGATCCGCAGCCATGTCGTGTCGCGGCCAATGGTGCTGACCTGGATGCGCCGGACTTTTGCCGGCGCCTTCGTCATGCTCGGCGCTAAGCTGGCGCTGGCGGATAGGTGATCGAGGCGCTTAGTCTAGCCCTTGACATAACCCATCGCCTCGACGATCCGCCCGTCCGCGACGCGCATCAGGTTGACGCCGCGCAGCGAATTGCCGTCGGCCATCCAGTAGCGCCAGCGGATCGTGGCGCGGTCGCCGGCCACGAAAGTCTCTTCGAGGTCGAAGCGCGTACCGGGTGCGGTGGCGATCGCCGACCATAGCTCGACGCAGGCTGCCTTGCCGGCGCGGCGCGCGCCGTCCGGCGCCGGCGTGGTGTTCTCGATCACGCAGTCCTGCGCCACCAGATCGTCGAGAGCCGAGGGATCGTGACCCTGAAACACATCGTTGTAGCGCCGCATGATTTCAGCCGTTTCGCCGGAGCGGCTGGCCGTGGTGATGTCGATGATCAATTCCTGGGTCATGCGATTTCTCCTTCCGTTCAGTGACTTATGAGGTTCGCTTTCAGCGTGATCGTGGCGACGCCGGCCAGCGCCCGCGACACGAGGCATCCCGCCTTGGCCGACTGCGCCAGCCGCTCGAAGTCGGCGGCGGCGAGCCCGGGGACGGTCGCCTCCGTCTCCAATTCAATGCGGGTAATCGTCGGCCCGGCCGCGGTGGCGCCCAGATGCACCTTGGCGGTCGTATGGATGTCGCTCGCGATATGACCTTCACTGCCGAGGACGGCGGTGAGCGCCATCGAGAAGCAGCCGGCATGGGCGGCCGCGATCAGTTCCTCCGGATTGGTGCCGGGGCCGTTTTCGAAGCGGGACGGGAACGGGTAGGCGCCCTCGAACACGCCGCTGCCCAGCCTGAGCCGTCCGGAACCTTCCTTGAGCGGGCCGTGCCATTCGGCCGATGCTTCGCGAATTGTCATTGCTGTCTCTCCTCTGGTTGATGAAATGAAGGCGCAAGCACCGCGACCGCTTCCGCGCGCATCCTCGAGCGAGGCCGCCGTCGCGTCCTTCCAGCCGATACTCCTCCAAATCTGCCCCGAAATATGTAGACCGATTTACATACTATGTAGACCGATTGTCATATTTCGGGCAAGCCTTATAGTGCGCACTCCTGACAGAGGTTGACATGGCGACGGACACACGCACGCGGATGATCGAGGCGACGGCACTGCTTTTGCGGCGGCGCGGCTATCACGGCACTTCGCTCAACGACATTCTGAGCGCCAGCGGCGCACCCCGCGGCTCGCTCTATTTCCACTTCCCAGGTGGCAAGGATCAGCTGGTCGTCGAGGTGACGAGCGCCAGCGTCGCCGAGGTAAGCGAGCGGCTGGGTGAGGCTTTGGCCGCCGAACGCGACCCTGCGGTCGCCGTCCATCACATCTATCAGTCGGTGGGACGCATGCTGGAAGACAATGAGTTCTCACTCGGCTGCCCGGTCGCGCCGGTCGTGCTGGACTCGCCAGGCGACGTGCCCGACCTTGTCGAACTGTGCCGCTCTGCCTTCGAACAGTGGATCGGCTTGCTGCGTGAGGCTTTCGTCAGGGCAGGGGTGCCCGAGCGTCGCGCGCAGGCGCTGGCGCTGCTGGTCGAGTCTTCGCTGGAGGGCTTGATGGTGATTGCCCGCGCCACCCGCGACCGCTCATCGCTCAACGCAGTGGCCGATGAGGTGGCCATCCTTATCGAGCAGGCCGTGCTCGCCGGCAAGGTGGCACAGCGGGCGGAGACTACCGCTGTCTGACCGCTAGTCCCAACTGACTGCGGTGGAACACCAGCCTCAAGACGAAAAGAAAAGGGCGACCTCGAGGGCCGCCCTTCGGTAGCTGAATGCAGATGGAAGCGTGGATTAGAAGTCCATGCCGCCACTCAAGCCCGCTTGCGGGCTTGAGCAACTTGGATTCATGGGCGTGCTTTATGGACTTCTTAGAAGTCCATGCCGCCCATGCCGCCCATGCCGCCGCCGCCCATGCCGCCAGGCATGCCGCCGCCAGCCGAATCCTTCTTCGGAGCTTCGGCGATCATGGCTTCGGTGGTGACGAGCAGGCCGGCGACCGAGGCCGCGTCCTGGAGGGCCGTGCGCACGACCTTGACCGGATCGACGATACCCATGACGATCATGTCGCCATATTCGCCGGTCTGGGCGTTGTAGCCGAAGGTCGCGCCCTTGTTCTCAAGGATCTTGCCGGCAACGATCGAGGCTTCCGCACCAGCGTTGGCCGCGATCTGGCGGGCCGGAGCCTGCAGCGCACGACGCACGATGTTGATGCCGGCGGCCTGGTCGGCGTTGACGCCGGTCACCTTGATGTTGGCCGAAGCGCGCAGCAGGGCGACGCCACCGCCAGCAACGATGCCTTCTTCCACGGCCGCGCGGGTCGCGTTGAGGGCGTCATCGACGCGGTCCTTCTTTTCCTTGACTTCGACTTCCGTCGCACCGCCGACGCGGATCACCGCAACGCCGCCGGCGAGCTTCGCCAGACGTTCCTGCAGCTTCTCCTTGTCGTAGTCCGAGGTGGTCTCCTCGATCTGCTGCTTGATCTGGGCGACGCGGCCCTGGATCTCGGCTTTCTTGCCGGCGCCGTCGACGATGGTGGTGTTCTCCTTGGAGATCGACACCTTCTTGGCGCGGCCGAGCATGTTGAGGCCGACATTCTCGAGCTTGATGCCGAGGTCTTCCGAAATGACCTGGCCACCGGTCAGGATGGCGATGTCTTCCAGCATGGCCTTGCGGCGATCACCGAAGCCCGGCGCCTTGACGGCGGCGATCTTCAGGCCACCACGCAGCTTGTTGACGACCAGCGTGGCGAGCGCCTCGCCTTCGACGTCTTCCGAGATGATGAGCAGCGGCTTCGAGGTCTGCACGACGGCTTCGAGGACCGGCAGCATCGCCTGCAGGTTGGAGAGCTTCTTCTCGTGCAGGAGGATGTAGACGTCCTCCAGCTCGGCAACCATCTTGTCGGCGTTGGTCACGAAGTAGGGCGAGAGATAGCCGCGGTCGAACTGCATGCCTTCGACGACTTCGAGTTCGGTCTCGGCGGTCTTGGCTTCCTCAACCGTGATGACGCCTTCGTTGCCGACCTTCTGCATCGCTTCCGCGATCATCTTGCCGACCGACTCGTCGCCATTGGCCGAGATCGTGCCGACCTGGGCAACTTCCTCGGAGGTCTTGATCTTCTTGGCGGCCTTGCCGAGAGCAGCGACCACTTCGGTGACGGCCAGATCGATGCCGCGCTTCAGGTCCATCGGGTTCATGCCGGCCGCAACCGACTTGTGGCCTTCCTGGACGATCGACTGCGCCAAAACGGTCGCGGTCGTGGTGCCGTCGCCGGCGATGTCGTTGGTCTTCGAAGCAACTTCGCGGACCATCTGCGCGCCCATGTTCTCGAACTTATCTTCAAGCTCGATTTCCTTGGCGACGGTGACGCCGTCCTTGGTGATGCGCGGGGCGCCGAACGACTTGTCGATGACGACGTTGCGGCCCTTGGGACCGAGCGTGACCTTCACCGCGTCGGCGAGGATGTTGACGCCGCGCAGCATGCGCTCACGGGCATCGCGAGAGAATTTTACGTCTTTGGCAGCCATGTTTTAGCTCCTGGCAGGGGCTCGGATAGAGCCCGAAAAATTCAAGTTGAGGGTGAGGCCGATAATCAGCCGATGATGCCCATGATGTCGGATTCCTTCATGATCAGAAGGTCTTCGCCATTGAGCTTGACTTCGGTGCCCGACCACTTGCCGAACAGGATGCGGTCGCCGGCCTTGACGTCCAGCGGGACCAGCTTGCCAGCTTCGTCACGAGCGCCGGAGCCGACGGCGATGATCTCGCCTTCCTGCGGCTTTTCCTTCGCCGTATCCGGGATGATGATCCCGCCAGCGGTCTTGGATTCGGATTCGACCCGGCGAACGACCACGCGGTCATGAAGCGGGCGGAACTTCGACTTTGCCATTTTTTCTTCCTCGATGAGAACGGTGAGAAACAGTTCCTCCGTCCGGCGGCGCCGGACACATAGTTAGCACTCACCAAAGGCGAGTGCTAACGTGGCGCTGAAATAGGCCGCCGACCTGCCAGAGTCAAGGCGCGCCGAGCGCCTCTTGGTACGATGGCGATGAACTTATCGAAGCTTGGCCGAACCGAGCACCAGGAGCGGGCAACGTTCCGCCAGGGGATAACTGCCGCTTGGCACAACGCGCACCTGGTCGAACCAATCTCGCGCCTCATCCTCCAGCATGGCCAGCGTCGCGAAGCTGTACCTCGTTTCGGAGCCCGCATAGACGTCGATCGTGTTGATGGATGCCATGCTCCATCCGGTGCATGCGGCAAGGGCCTCCCGATCCGGAAACAGCTTGTCGAATGCCGCACGGATTGCTTGCACATGGACGCTGCTGTCGCAGTCGCCGGTCGTGCACGCCATGGCTATCCGCCATTTGAGCGCGTGGAAATTCTCGATTCCGCCGGCCAGGACCAGAGCTTCGATGCCGCGCAGGTCATCCGCGGTTTCCGGCCGAGCGAACACGCGGATCGCCGCATGCCGGCCAGGCTTTAGCACCCTTGCGATTTCACCGAACAGCGAACCGCGCGCGGCCTTGGTGTCGACCGCCGACAGGCAGCCGTCGCCGATGACCGCGTCGAAACATTCCCGCTCGACCGGGAGGTCAAGCCAGTTGCCGGCCATCGCCCTTCGCGAGATGTTGTCGCCGGCCCATACGCCGGAAATCATGGCAGCCGATTGATCGATCGCCAGCATCGATCTGCCTAGAACCGCCAGTTCAGGTGTCACCCCAAGCAGAAGGACATCGGCATTTCCGAGATCGAGTTCGCGCTCGAATATGCCGACGGTTTCCGGCGTCGGCCGGAGCGGGGCGTCCAGGAGCTTCCAGTGCCGATGATAACTATCCCAATGATTCGTCATGCAGACCCGTTGGAGCCCAGGAAAGTCTGGCATTGATTGATTAGAGCCGCTTAATGGAAGTGGGGATGGAAGCCAAGGGGTTAGCTGGTGGCGCGCATCATTGTCATAACGCATGAGCATGACCGGTTCCTGGGTCGCGGCGGCCTTCTGCTGCGCCGGAATAGCCGTTACATGCTTTTCGATATTCTGGAGGACCTGAAGAGGCGGGGCCATTCGGTCCGGATTCAGCCTGGCCTCTCCGGACAATCCAGCGCCGATGTCGCGGTTCTGCACGTCGATGCGACCACGACGCCGGCAGATTATCTCGACTATGCGCGGCGTTTTCCCTTATGCCTCAATGTCGGGGCCGCCGACATATCGAAACGGCGGGTAAGCGGAGCGCTTCTGGCCGAGGGCGACGGCTGGCTGGGCCCGGTCATCGTCAAAAGCAATCTCAACAACCAGGGCATTCCGGAGACACGGCTCAATCGGCGGTCGAGGCGTGCCGGCCAACCGGCACCCTTTGCGCACGTGCCAGCCATGCCGTCCTACGCGGTCTACCAATCCCGGGACGACGTTCCCGATGGCGTCCTCGATCGCGATGATCTGGTCGTGGAAAAGTTCATCCCGGAAAAAGAACCTGACGGCTTTGCGGTGCGCTTCTGGGTGTTTTGCGGAGAGCGCGAGCGCTGCACCCGCTACGTCTCGCCAAACAGCCTGGTCAAGGCATCGGAAACGATCCGGCGCGAGCCCGCCGCTGTTCCCGACGAACTGCGCGAACGGCGGCGTGAACTCGGCTTCGACTATGGGAAATTCGATTTCGTCATGCATGAGGGCAGGGCTGTTCTCCTCGATGCCAACAAGACGCCCGGCCGCCCGCAGAACCTGGTGAAGATGTTCGCGGCCGGCGCTTCCGACCTGGCCGATGGTTTCGAAGGCCTCATCCGCCGGGCGAGATAAGGTCCCCGGTTGCCGGTCGCTAAAGAAACAGCCGCAACTGGGTGTGGATGATCGATCGGTAATCCTCGATGGTCCGGCGGCTTTCCGCTTCGCCCTGCGCAAGCGCCAGGCGCACAACGCCGCCGGCGAGCTGGAAGATCAGCAGAACCATGCGTTCGAATTGCTCGTGCTTTTCCGGCTCGAGCAAGGCGATGACGTGGTCGCAGAACATCTTGGCCTGATGCCGGGTTTCGGCGATGTCGAGGTTCTTGAGCGCCTTGTCGGCCTGGATGGCGTTCTGCAGATCCTGGATGGCCGGATCGCCGGCGACCCGGCTGAGGTAGTCGTCAAGCAGCCGGTCGGACGCGGCGATGACGTCCTTGGCTTCGCGGACATCGGCAACGATCGCCGTCAATCGCGACCGGCTGACCTCCGAGAACCGCTCATAGAGCATCGCCAGGATCGCCGATTTGTTGGGGAAGTAGTGGTAGACGGTGGCGATCGGCCCGCCCGCCAGCATGCCGACCTCCTTCATGGTGACGGCGTCGATGCCCTTCTCGCCGATCAGCCGCATGGTGGTCGACAGGATGGCGTCGATGCGCTCGCGGCTGCGCTCCTGCTTGGGCCTGCGCCTGGGCTCGGTGATCGTTCGACCTGCTTGCGTCATGCACCGATCTTTCGCACGAGTTCCCAAATTCCGGTTGACAAGAAATATGATCAAGTATCAGTTTCTGGAATGCTGACAGACTGTCAGCTTTTTTGCCGTGCGGCAAGAACGTTGGGGGGCGCCTATGGCTTCGACAAGCGCTGATCTTCAGGGCGAAGGCGACTGGCTGGTCGGCAATCCCAGCGGCGGGCAGCTCGCCTCGGCCCTGTGGATCGGGTCGGTCGGCCTGCTCATTCTCGGTCTGCAGCCCGTCCTGCTCGGCGCCCTCTATACCGAGGGCCATGTCAGCGGCGACGAACTGGCGTTGGTCGCCACCGCCGAGATGATCGCCATCGCGATTGGTTCGGCGATCGTCGCGATGCTGCTTTCCGCCCACAACATGCGCTGGAAAAGTGCCGTCCTCCTGCTGCTCTTGGCGCTGGCCAATGTGTGGACCGCCTATGCCGCCGGCGCCCACACGCTGATGGCGGCCCGCGCGCTGGCCGGCCTTGCCGAAGGCGGCCTTGTCGCGGTCGCCACCGAACTGATTGCCCGTTCGCGGCGCGCCGAACGCATCGGCGGCTATTTCGTCACCATGCAGACCCTGGCGCAATGCGCTCTTGCCCTGGTGCTGGCGCTCTATGTCATTCCAGCCGCCGGGTCGGCTGGCGGCTTCCTCGTTCTTGCCGTCGTCTGCGTCGCGTCGCTGGTGGTCGCCTTTGCTGTCCCCGCCGATTATGCCGATCTGCCGAAGGACGAAAACCTCGCCAATGTGCTGACGGTTCCCTCGATCACCGCGCTGTTGTCGGTCTTCTGCTACTTCATGTTCTTCGGCGCCGTATGGGCCTTTCTGGAGCCGCTTGGCGCCCAATTCGGCATCGACGGCCGCACCGTCGGGCTGATCGTCTCGGCCAGCCTCGCGGCGCAGGTGCTGGGCGCGATGACGGCGACCGTGTTCGAGGCGCGCATCGACTATCGGCTTGCCATCACGGCGATCGGCCTCGTCGCGCTTGTCGCCTCGCTCGTGCTTGCCAGCGGGCCCGGCCTCACGATGTTCTGGGTCGTCGCCCTGATCATGGGTTTTATCCTGCTGTTCATCGTGCCCTACCAGATCCGGCTGGCGATCACCGCCGACGAGACCCGCACCGCCGTGCTGCTGGTGCCGGCCGCCCAGCTTTTCGGCCTGGCGATCGGACCGGTCGCGGCGTCGCTGCTCATCGACGGCAAGGAGTTTCGCCCGGTTCCCGAGTTCGCCGCCGCAAGCGCTGTCGCCAGCGTGGCGTTGCTCGGCCTGTTTGTCCTGGCGGCGCGGCGTCGCCGCGCGATTGCGTGAGCACTATGTCGAACAGCTGGAGCAACTGGTCCGGCTTTGTCACCGCCGAACCGCGGCTGCTTGCCAGTCCGGCCGATGCCGGCGAACTCGGCGATCTCATTCGCACCGCGCCCGGCCCGGTCCGCGTCGTCGGCGCCGGTCACTCCTTCACGCCATTGGTGAAATCCCAAGGCACCATCCTGTCGCTGGAGAAGCTGGAAGGGCTGGTCGCGCATGACGCGAAAAAACACCAGGCGTGCGTGCGGGCGGGGACGCGGCTTGGTCCGCTCATGCACATGCTGCAAGGCATCGGCCAGGGCCTGCCCAATATGGGCGACATCGACCGCCAGGCGATAGGCGGCGCCCTGGGCACGGCCACCCATGGCTCGGGGCCGACGCTGGGCGCGTATCACACACAGCTGGAAACGGTGCAGATCGTCGACGGGCTTGGCAAGGTCCGCGACTTCAAGCGGGAAGGGGATCAGGAAGCGATCCGTGCGATCGGCGTTGCGCTTGGCGCCTTCGGTGTGCTCAGCGAAATGACGTTGAACAACATCGCGACCTACCGGCTGCGGCGCCGCAAATGGGTGCTGCCGATAGCCGACATGCTGCGCGATTTCGAAACGATGATGAGCGAGCACCGGTCGGCCGAATTCTACTACATCCCATTTTCAGGCTACGCGCAGTTCATCGCCAGCGACTTCAGCACCGAGGCGACCACTCCGCGCCCGACCGACGATGACGAGGGCTCCCTGCGCACGCTGCGCCGCTTGCGCACTGGGCTTGCCTGGCTGCCGTGGCTGCGCCGCAGGCTGATCCTGGGCGCGGTCGCCAAGGTGCCGGCCGAGGATTACGTGCAGGACTGGCTCAACGTCTATGCCAGCGACCGGCAGACCAGGTTCAACGAGATGGAATATCACCTTCCGTTCGAGGAGGGGCCGAAGGCGCTGGCCGAGATCATCGAACTGACCGAGAAGCATTTTCCGGAAGTCTATTTCCCGATGGAAGTGCGGTCGGTGGCATCGGACGAATTCTGGCTCTCGCCTTTCCACAAAAGGCTCACCTGTTCCATCGCCATCCACCATGACGCGGCGAACGATCCGTTGCCGTTCATGCGCGCGGCCGAGCCGATCTTCCGCGGATATGGCGGCAGGCCGCACTGGGGCAAGATGCACAGCCTGAAAGCGGCCGACCTGAAAAAGCTCTATCCGCGCTGGGACGATGCGATGGCGGTGCGCCGCGACATCGATCCGCAGAACCGCTTCGTCTCGCCCTATATGGCCGACCTGTTCGGCATCGAACCCAGTTCTTTCGGCATCCAGCCATGAAGGCGTATTTCGCCACGCTTTCGGATGCGCTGAGAGAGGCGGACATTTTCCAACCCTGCCTGCTGCTCGACCTCGATCGGCTGGATGGCAACATTGCCCTGGTGAAGAAGCGGCTTGACCCCAGTCTTGCCGTCCGTTTGGTCGACAAGTCGCTCGCTTGCCTGCCGCTGCTCTCCCATATCGGCAAGGCGCTTGGAACCCACCGCCTCATGACCTTCCATCCGCCGATCAACGAGGCGGTGCTGAGGGCGTTTCCGGATGCGGATCTGCTGTATGGCAAACCGATGCCGGTTGGTGCGGCAAGGGCGGTGCTTTCTAGAGGCGATGCAGTCTGGTCGCGCGTCTGCTGGCTGATCGACACCCAGGAGAGGCTGGCGGAATATGGCGCGCTCGCCGACGAACTCGGCGCCGAATTGCGCATCGCTTTCGAAATCGATGTCGGACTGCATCGCGGCGGCTTTGCCGAACCGGCGGCCCTGTCGCGGGCGCTGAATGCGCTGCCCACCCACAAAGGGCTGCGCTGCGAAGGCGTCATGGCCTATGAAGCGCATGCGCCGCACATACCCGGCCTGTTTGGTGGACCGGCCAAGGCGTTGGCGCAAGCCTCCGAACAGGCCGCCGCTTTCGTCGCGCGCCTCGGCGCCGACCAGCGCCATATCCTGAACATTGGCGGCAGCAAGACCGCGCTGCTTCATCATGGCGGCATTGCCAATGAAGTTTCGATGGGCTCGGCCTTCGTGCTGCCCGTCGATTTCGACACGCCCGGCCTTGATGGCTTCCAGCCGGCGGCCTTCATCGCAACGCCAATCCTGAAAGTGGTCGAGCCGATGCTGCCTGGCCCGCCGGCGGTCTCGCGTCTGCTGCAGGCGCTGGGCCGGTTTCCGCGCAAGGGCTGCTATCTCTATGGCGGCAAGTGGATGGCCGAACCGGTGTTTCCCGACGGCATGACGACAAACGGCCTGCTTGGCCTGTCTTCCAACCAGCAATTCATGGGTCTGCCCGCCCAGGCCGTCGTTAGGCCCAGTGACTATGCGTTCCTGAGGCCCACGCAGAGCGAGGCCATGCTGCAGCAATTCGGACCGATCGCGGTATTTTCCGGTGGCAGGATCGTCGACCGCTGGCCGGTGCTGCCGATGATGTAAGCATCTCGGGCGCCTTCTCTGATAGTTGACTCCGTCAAGTAAATGATCGATCCTGTGCCAGCAGGAGATGACTCGAATGACAATCCACCATCAGCCAGACAAGGCTGCGCCCAACAAGGGCCTGATCGATGCGGTGCGGGCGTTCAACCGCTTCTACACCCGCCAGATCGGACTGCTCGATGAAGGGCTGCTGAAGAGCGCCTTCTCGCTGACCGAGGCACGCGTGCTCTACGAACTGGCGCATCGTGACGGACTGACCGCGACCGATCTCGGGCGCGATCTCGGTCTCGACGCCGGCTATGTCAGCCGTTTGCTGAAGAAGTTCGAGCGCCTTCACCTCATCTCCAGGGCCACGCTGGCTTCGGACGCTCGGCAATCGTCGATCGCGCTGACGCCGGCGGGCAGGAACGCCTTCGCGCCGCTGAACCAGGGTTCGCACGACCAGGTCGCGGCGCTGCTCGATCGTCTGCCTGCGTCGGAACAGGAGCGTCTGGTCAAGTCCATGCGCACGGTGCAGCGTCTGCTGGATGACGATGCCGAGCCCAAAATCCCTTATCTGCTGCGGCCGCCGCAGGTCGGCGACATTGGCTGGATCATCCGCCGGCAAGGCATGCTCTACGCGCAGGATTATGGCTGGGACGAAACCTATGAGGCGCTGGTCGCCGAAATCCTCGCGGCGTTCGTAAAATCCTACGATCCGAAATGGGAGCGCGGCTGGATCGCCGAGCGCGAAGGCGAGGTCGTCGGCTCGGTCTTCGTCGTGCGCAAGTCGGATCAGGTGGCCAAGCTCAGGCTGCTCTATGTCGAACCTTCGGCGCGGGGCCTCGGCATCGGCAAGCGCCTGGTCGAGGAATGCATCGGCTTTGCCCGCGCCAGAGGGTACAGGACGCTGACCCTATGGACCAACGACATTCTGACCGCCGCCCGGCACATCTACCAGACGGCCGGTTTCAGGCTGATCGAGGAAGAGCCTCACCATTCCTTCGGCAAGGATCTGGTCGGCCAGAACTGGGAACTGGAGCTGTAGCAGCGCGTCATGCCTTGACGGGCACCCAGATCTCCAGCCCGCCATTGCCGGTGTGGGCATCGAATTCAGGCCCGTAGCGCTCGAATTCCGGCGCATCGGCAACCTCATGGCCGGACGCCGGCAGCCAGCTGTTCCAGATCGTATTGATCGTCCGCCGGATGGTCGAGATGTGTTCGCGATGCGTGAAAACGGCGTACTTCCGCGCCGGCACCCGCACCCGTTGGAACTCCTTCGGCAGATCGGCGAAGTCGCGCACCTCGACGCCGACGACATAATCGAAATTGCCGGCATCGTCGCCATTGAGGCAGACGCCGTAGAAAACGCCGGCCACTTGCCCGGGGATGTGGCCGATATGGGGAGCGAAGCGCTGCCATTGCATTGGAATGCCGGCGCTGGACTCACAACTGTAGCGCTCGCCCAGTCCGGCGATGAGGAATGGCCGGCTGGTCTCGAAGCGCGGTGGTTCAAGTGTGGTCAAAAGCGAATTGTCCATCAGGATGGGCTCCACGAGGTCGAGGGTCTCAGTCGAACCTTGCGCGCGCACCAGTTCCGGCGTGGTGCCGAACTGGTCGCGGAAGGCCCGGGTGAATGCCTCATGCGAGTTGTAGCCGGCGTCGAGCGCGACGCACAGGATGTCGGGCGCCCCGCCGGCCAGCCTGCGCGCCGCCTCGGTCAGCCGGCGCGAGCGCATGTAACCCATGACGGAGCGGCCGGTGGCGGCGCCGAAGGCGCGCGTCACATGAAAGCGCGATACGCCGCTGCTTTGGGCCACGTCGTCGAGCGTAACAGCCTCCGGCAGGTGGCTTTCGACAAACCATAGCGCCTTCTCGGTCGGGTTCATGTGTTCCTCGCATGTGGCGTCCTCACTCTGGCGCCTCGTTGCCCGGCCAGCTTGATCGAAATTGCGCATCGCGCAAATAGGCGATCGGGCCCGCGCGGTGTCGTCCGCGCGGCCCGTCGTCTATCGTTGGCTCGGATGACCGGCAAATCGCCGTTGAACTGCCGCTGGTTCAGCGGTAGCGCGCCTGGTTCCATTTGTGGCCAAGCAGCGAAAGGATGATGATCAGCCCGTTGAAGAACTGGACGTAGAAGCCGCTGAGCCCAGCCGCCACGACGCCGGTTTGGATAAACGACACGGTGACGGCGCCGATCGCGCCGCCGGCCACGGTGCCGATGCCACCCCAGGTCGGCGTGCCGCCGACGAACACCGAGGCCAGCACCGGCAAGAGATAACCGTCGCCGGCGGTTGGCCACCAGGTGAAGTTGATCATCACCGAGAACGTGCCGGCGATCGCGGCCCCGATGCCGACGAAGACGAACACTTTCACCCGCACGCGCTTGACGTCGATGCCCATCTGCTGGGCACTGTCGGGGTTATCACCGACCACCTTCACCTGCGCGCCGAAGCGGTGGCGGTTGTAGAGCATCGCCGAAAGGACGACGAAGGCGATGGCCCAGAAGATCTGCACCGGAATTCCAAGGACCTGGCTGGAGAAGATCCTGTAGGCCCAACTGTCGGCAAGGCTGGTCAGCGAAGTCGATCTGCCCTCATTGATGATCTGGATCAGGCCGCGCAGCAGGAAATTCATGCCGAGCGTGGCGATCAGCGACGACAGCCCGCCATAGACCACCAGCGACCCGACGAGGAAGCCGAGCAGCGTGCCGGTGACCAGTGCCGCCGCAATGCCGAGGAACGGATCGTAGCCCGCCTGCACCACCAGCGCGAAGACCCAGGAGGCAAAACCCATCGTCGCGGGAAACGACAGGTCGATCTCGCCGCAGGTGACGACGAAGACCAGCGGCACGACCACGAACAGCGCCACGGGAAGCGTGGTGAGCACGGCGCTGTAGAGATACCAGGTTGTGAAGACCGTCGGGTTGGCGATCATGAAGACCGCCATCATGACGACGAACACGCCGAGCGTGCCAAGCGACGCGCGGTTGTCAAGGATGAAGCCGCGCATCCAGTGATCGGACGGGTGCTTCCACTCGTTCTGGGAACTGCCTTGGCGGGAAATGCCGGCCGACGGCTCGTGCAGATCGGGCTCCATGGTCTTGCTCATCGTGCTCTCTGCTCCGCGTCGCCGGTGTCGTGCAGCCCGGCCAACCCGCCCGGATGCGCGACGTCTTCCATAAAGTTGATGAGGTCTTCGGCCGACTTGACCTCGCTGCGATCGGCGGTGAGCGCGACCTTGCCGCGATCCAGCACCACGAAGCGATCGGCGATATCGAAGACATGATGGATGTTATGGCCGATGAAAAGGATCGAGCGGCCGCTCGCCCGCACCTGGCGCACGAAATGGAAGACCTTGGCGGTCTCGGTCAGAGACAGCGCCGTCGTCGGCTCGTCGAGGACGATCAGTTCGGCCTGCTTGTAGATGGCGCGCGCGATCGCCACGCCCTGGCGTTCACCGCCCGAAAGCTGGCCGACGATCGAATGCGGCGTGAACACTTTCGAGGTGAAGCCGATCTCGCGCATCAGCCGGCTCGCCTCCTCGATTTCCTTGCCGACCTTCAGCCAGCCGAAAGGGCCGGTGAGTTCGCGGCCCATGAAGATGTTGCGGACGATCGTCTGCTGCACGGCCAGCGCCCGGTCCTGGAACACCGTTTCGATGCCGGCCTCGCGCGAACGTGCCGCATTCCATCCGGTCACCGGCTTGCCGCGGATGAGGATCTCGCCGCTGGTCGGCTTGACCACACCGGAGAGGATCTTGATCAGCGTCGACTTGCCGGCGCCGTTGTCGCCGATGAGGCCGACCACCTCGCCGCGATCGACGCTGAGATTGACCCCGCCAAGTGCGTAGACATGGCCGTAGGACTTAGCGATATCGCGCAGTTCTATGAGACGTTCGGCCATAGCATCCTCGCTTGATTGTCGGCGCCAGCGTTCTCGCCAGCGGCCCCGCCGGCCGGGGCCTGATCCCGGCCGGCGGCTTGGGAGGTCAGCGCAGCGCCTGCTTGGCGAGTTCTGCGACGATCTCGTAATTTTCGGGCGTGACGAAACCGGCGCCGGTGTCGACGTTCATCGGCGCCAGACCCAGCACCACCTGCTGGCACAAGCTGAGGATCGGCAGATAGCCCTGCAGGAATGGCTGTTGGTCGGCCGTCAGTTGCACCCAGCCCCCCTTGAAGCCCTCGACGATCTGCGGGCTGGTGTCGAAGCCGAAGTTGAAGATATCGCCAGGCTTTCTGCCAGCTGCCTGCATGTATGTGGCGACATTGCCGAGCATCTGTCCGCCGGGATAGCCGACGGCCTTGACATCAGGGTTGTTGAGCAGCGCTGCCGTAAGCACCGGTATCGCCAGATTGGGGTCGGAAGCCCATTCGCCGCTCGGCGGCGACGACAGCTGGATGACTTCGACGCCCGCCTCCTTCAAGGCCGCCACCGTGCCGCGCTCGCGTGCGCCGCGGCTCTCGTTCTCGAACGGGCCGATCATGATCGCCTTGTCGCCGGCCTTCAGCTTACCGAGCTTGAACGCTTCGGCGCCAAGTGCGCGGCCCTGCTGTTCCTGCTGCGCGCCGATATAGCCGCCACCGAACGCCGCCGTCACCTTCGGCACCGGGACGTTCTGGTACATCATCTTGATGCCCTCCTTATGGGCCTCGTCGGCGAGCGGCATGATCGCGGCGTCGCCCGGATGGCCCATCATGGCGATGCCCTGGGGCTTGACCGCGACCGCTTCGCGCAATTGCTGCACCATCTTCTCCGCGTCCCACTGGGAGAAGATGTAGTCGACCTTGGGTCCGAGATCTGCCGCCGCCTGCTTGGCGCCATTGTAGACGATGGTGCCGAAGGCGTCGCCCTCGGCGCCGCCGACGAAGAAGCGGATGTGGACGTCCTTGCACCATTGGGCGTCGAGCGCCTGCGCCGGCAAGGTGAAGATTGCGGCGGTAAGCGCGGTGGCCGCCGCCACGACGGTCGTGCGCAGAAGTGTCGTCCTGATCGCGATGCTCATGCACGTTCCTCCCATTGTTTTCCTCGTCAGCCGAGGGGCCTTTGAACGATTGCTTTGGCAATGCCACTTGCGGCCGGCTCCTCCCGCCGACCGATCCTCACGCCGGATTTGGCAGGTAGCTCGCACCTCCCCGGCATAGTTTGAGATACTCCAGGGCGCGTGCCTGCCCCGTGATCTCGAGGTCGCCGCGATAGACCGGGTCGTGCCAGCCTTCGATGTCGATGGCGCCCTTGTACCCGGCCAGCCTCAGTTCACTGATCACCCGGGACCAGTCGCTGTCGCCGAAGCCGGGCGTGCGCATCTGCACGAAGGGCAGGCGGCCGAACACGCCGTTCTCGCGGATGACGTCCCAGCGCACCGTGGCGTCCTTGCCGTGGACATGAAAGATGCGATGCGCCCATTTGCGGATCTGCGGCATCGGATCGATCAGGTAGACGAGTTGGTGGCAGGGCTCCCATTCGAGACCGAGATTGTCGTTGGGCAATTCGTTGAACATCAGCTCCCAGGCATCCGGATTGTGGGCGATGTTCCAGTCTCCGCCGGCCCAATTGCCGTCCATGGCGCAATTCTCGAAGGCGATGCGCACGCCCTTGTCGGCGGCGCGTCTGGCCAGTTCGCCCCAGACTTCGCGATAGCGCGGCAGGCTGTCGGTCAGCGGTTTCCCGCGGATGCGGCCGGTAAAACCGCTGACCAGCCTGGTGCCGAACAGATGGGCGTTGTCGATCACCGTTTTCCAGGCCTCGAGCACGCCGCGGTCGGTGTCGCCGCTCTCGAGCGGATTGCCGAACACGCCGATCGAACTGACGGTGACGTCGGCATCGCCGATCGCCTCTTCAATCTCTCCGGCGAGCCGCGGCAGATCCTTGCCGCCGAGCGTCTGCCAGAAAAAGGGCTGGATGCTCTCGAAGCCGAGCGGCAGGATTTGCCTGATATAGGCGGCCGGGTCTTCGAGATTGGCCCGCACCATGGTGCCGATCCTGATGTCGAGAAGCGGGTTCGGCATGGTCATCCTTCCTGCGATGCGATGTTCACGCGACGACCGGTCTCGGCGCTCTGGATCGCCGCGAAGACCATGGCCAGGCTCTTGATGTTGTCCGAGCCCCGTGTCTCCGGCTCGGTGCCGGTTTCCACGGCTTGCACGAAGTCGGCAATGACGCCGAGATGCCCGCCGATACGGTCGGACGGATCGAGGGGAGGCACTGTCACCGGCCCGACCTTGTCGATCAGGCCTTCGCGCTCCGGCAGCACGACTTCCGCCTTCACCTCGTCATGGCCGTCCCAGATCAGGCTGCCGCGCTCACCGACGACACGCCAGCTGCCCTCCCAACTGGTGCGAAAGCCGTCGGCGCACCAGCTGCCCCGATAGGTGAACATCCTGTTTCGGCCGAGCCCGAAAGTGGCGCTTGCCGACGACCCTTGCCGATACCAGGAATTGGCCGGCTCCCATTCCTGGCAATAGACATCGGCCGGTTCGCCATTGACCATGTAGCGAGCGGCATCGAAGGTGTGAATCGCCATGTCGAGCAACAGCACGTGACGCATCTCTTCGCGGAAACCGCCAAAGTGCGGCGCCACGAAAAAATCCGCGTGGATGCTGGTCGGCGCGCCGATGGCGCCTGAATCCAGAAAGCGGCGGATGCGCCGGACATTGGCGACATAGCGGCGGTTCTGAACGACGGCGTGGACGCGGCCGGCGCGCCGCGCGGCGTCGACGATGGCGCGGGCGTTGGCCGGACTGTCGGCGAGGGGCTTTTCCGTCAGCAGGTGACAGTGATGGGCAAAGGCCGAATTGGCCACCTCGCGGCGGGCGGCCGGAACGACCACATCGAATACCGCATCGGCTTTGGTCTGATCCAGAATGACGTCGAGATCGGTGCCGATCGCGGCCCCGGCAACGTCGTATTCGCGGGCTCGCTCGCGTGCCCTGTCGGCGTCGAGGTCGACGAGACCGGCAATCCTGATTTCAGGGGACTGACGGGCGGCCTCGAGCCATGTTTTGCTCATGGCTCCGCACCCGACCAGGACGACATGCAGCATCCGGCGCTCCTCCGCCAACCCCTCCCGGTTGGCATTCACGGTTCTTCCGTAAACGTTTACGATGACACACCCGAAGGCGTAGAATGTCAACCGGATTTGTGGTCGTTCGTCTGAGTGGCCTTGGCCGCAAGGTCCGCTAATGTTAGCGGGAACGGAAGGGGATTGGTCTTGGCATCCAGCATTCACGATCTTGCGCGTCATTTGAATATTTCGATCGGCACGGTGTCGCGGGCGCTCAATGGGCGCGCCGATGTCAATGCCGAGACGCGGCAGCGCGTGCTCGATGCGGCGCGCCTACTCAACTATTCACCCAACCAGTCGGGCAGGAACCTGCGCCGGGGCACCACGCATGCCGTCGCGTTCATGCTGCAGCCCCACCCGGGTGATCAGCAATATGGCGAGCCGTTTTTCATTCCGTTCCTGAGCGGGCTGCAAGCGGCACTGGCCGAGCACGGGCTCGACCTGATCATCGTCATGGGCGCGCCCGCCGACTATCAGCAGGAGCGCCTGCGACGGGTCGTCGAGACACGCCGCGCCGATGCCGTGTTGCTGGCCTGGACCCGGCGTGAGGACGATCGCATCGACTATCTCAGCAGGGCCGGCTTTCCCTTTGCGACGCTCGGCCGAAGCCAGTCCGGTGACGAGACCTATCCCTCGCTCGACCTCGATTTCGAGAAGGCGGGCGCCGACGCAGTCGACCGCCTGGTTGCACGCGGCCACCGCCGCATCGCCGCCATCCGGCCGTCACTCGACCTCAACTTCGGCTATCTGTTTCTTGACGGCTATCGCAAGGCGCTGCGGCGGCACGGCATCCACATCGATCCCGAACTGATCGCCGACGGCTTCATCAACGAAGCCGGCGGCTACGCGGTGACGCCGCAAGTCATGCGCTCGAAGGATCCGCCGACAGCGATCATCTTCAACAATGACGCGATGGCGCTCGGCGGCTGCAAGGCGCTTGCCGAGATGGGGATCATGCCCGGTCAGGGCATCGCGGTGATGGTCATCGTCGATACGCCGCTCTGCCGCTATTTCTCCCCGGCGCTGACCGCTTTCCGCCCGGCATTGGAGCCGATGGGACGGCGGCTCGGCGAAATCCTGCTCGCCTCGCTGCCGGCTTTCGCCGGGCCCACGGGGCCGCAGACCATCAGGGAGGTCTGGCCGCTGGAACTGGTCGCGCGCGACAGCGATTGACCACACGCCTGTTTCCGCCATCCGCATTTGCCGGCTTTCATAGCGAAGTGGCATCTTGAATAGTAAGCACGCTTATTATATGTATCGCTCATGGTTTCAGATGGCATCGATAGATTGGGATTTTTGATCCACGACGTGCAACGCCTGATGCGCAAGCGCTTCGAGGCGCGCGCCAGCGGGCTCGGCCTGTCTTCGGCGCAATGGCGGCTTCTGGTCCGCGTTGCCAAGGAGGCGGGCGTTGCACAGGCGCGGCTCGCCGAACTGCTCGAAATCGAGCCGATCAGCGTTTCACGCCTGGTCGATCGGATGGAGGAGGGCGGCTGGATCGAACGCCGCTCCGACGCGACCGACCGGCGCGTGCGCATGATCTTCCCGACCGAGAAGGCGAATGCGGCCTATGCGGACGTCAAGAGCCTTGCTGGCGAGGTTTATGAGGAATCGCTCAGCGGCGTTTCGCCGGAAGACCGGCGCATCCTGATCCGGGCGCTGGATGTAATCGTGCAAAATCTGACGGACAGCGAAGCTTCGTCGCTTGAAAAGATCAAGAGTGCGGAAGGTGCGGCAGCATGAACGCGGTAGCCAAGGTAGAAGAAAACGCTCCCAAGGTGGAGATGGAAGCGCCGGTCCAGCCGGCATCAACCCCGGTCGCGGTCGCTCCTCCAGTGCAACCCGCGCCGGCGCCGAAGAAGAAGCGCCGCATCGGCCGCTTCTTCTTGATGTTCGCCTTGCCGGCGGCATTGATCATCGGCGGCGGCTATGTCTGGGTGACGGGCGGCCGCTACCAGGAAACGGAAAACGCCAATCTGCAGCAGGCCAAGGTGTCGATCGCCTCTGACACGGCCGGTCGTATCGTCCAGGTCGCCATATCGGACAACCAGACGGTCAAGCAGGGCGATCTCCTGTTCGCCATCGACCCCGAGCCCTACCGGATCGCGCTCGCCCAGGCGGACGCCGCGGTCGCTACCGCGCGTCTCAATGTCGAGCAGTTGCGCGCGGCCTATAGCCAGGCGCAGTCGCAGCAAAAGTCCGCTGCCAGCGAGGTCGACTATGCGCAGTCGCAATTCGATCGCGCCGCCGATCTTGCCCAGAAGGGCATCAACGCCAAGTCATCGCTGGATCAGGCCAAGAACGATCTCGACAAAGCCAGGCAGCAACTGGCTGTTGCCGAGCAAGGCATCATCAGCGCCAAGGCGGCACTCGGCGGCAACCCCGACATCGAAACCGACAAGCACCCGACGGTGATGTCGGCGCTCGCGGCGCGCGACAAGGCTGCCTATGATCTGGAGCAGACCACCGTGAAGGCGCCTGCCGATGGGGTCGTCTATCAAGCCGCGTCCTTCAAGGTCGGCCAGTATGTCGGCTCCGGCACGCCGTTGTTTGCGCTGGTCGAGACCGGCGACACCTGGGTCGACGCCAATTTCAAGGAAACCCAACTGACCAACATGAAGCCGGGCCAGAAGGCGGAGATCGTGGTCGATACCTATCCGGGCAGGACCTTCGAGGCGACGGTCAGGGCTATCGGTGCCGGCACCGGCGCGGACTTCTCGCTGCTGCCCGCCCAGAACGCCACCGGCAACTGGGTCAAGGTCACTCAGCGCATCCCGGTGCGCCTGGAACTGACCGACCCCGATGCCAAGATGGCGCTGCGCACCGGCATGAGCGCCTCTGTTACGGTCGATACGGGCGTCGCGCGTGGCTGGCCGTCGATCTTCGGTCACGCTACGGCCGGCGAGCCCGCGAAGTAGTCGGCAGAAGCCCGCGGAGACCAGGCGGGTGAAAGCGAGTTGAAGGATTGGTCTGACGGGAGGGGTGGGAAGGATCAGCGTTTGGGCCAGCCGCGTGGCAGCGGTCCAAAATCTGAAATCTTCGACACGGACCTGTCGGTCCTCAGGTTTCCGGGCGGCAGGCATCCGCTCATCAGAGACTTTCAGTCGATGTAACCCCCACATCGATAATCGCGTCCCACCGCGACGAAGGTCTCTCAACGGAAGGCTTTGCCGCCCGGAAACCCGTTGTACACGTTTCTGTTACCTTCTGGAAGTTCTGCGCCATGAGCACGTCCGAGCCATTCAAAGAAGTGCCGCATCGTGGCCTGATCACGGTCGCGCTCATGCTGGCGACGATCATGCAGGCGCTCGACACCACCATCGCCAACGTCGCGCTGCCGACCATGACCGGCGATCTCGGCGCCTCGCCCGACAACATCAACTGGGTGCTGACCTCCTACATCGTCGCCGCCGCCATCATGACGCCTGTCACCGGCTGGCTCGCCGACCGTTTCGGCCGCAAGGAACTGTTCCTGACGGCGGTGGTCGGCTTCACCATCTTCTCGATGTTGTGCGGCTTGGCGTGGAGCCTGGAAACCATCGTGCTTTTCCGGCTGATGCAAGGTGTGTTCGGCGCCGCGATCGTGCCGCTGTCGCAGACCTTCCTGCTCGACATCAACCCCAAGGAGCGCCATGGTCAGGCGATGGCCATATGGGGCGCCGGCATCATGCTGGGACCGATCCTCGGCCCCACGCTCGGCGGCTGGCTGACCGAGAATTTCAACTGGCGCTGGGTGTTCTTCATCAACCTGCCGGTCGGCATCGTCGCCTTTCTTGGCATGGCGGCCTATCTGCCGGCGGTCGCTCGGCGGGTGCGCAGCTTCGATTTCTTCGGCTTTGCCATGATATCGCTCGGCGTCGGCGCCCTGCAGCTGATGCTCGATCGCGGTGGCGAGGTCGACTGGTTTTCCTCGGTCGAGATCTGGATCGAGCTCGGTCTTTCGCTCACCGGCTTCTGGGTGTTCATCATCCACACGATGACATCGGAACATCCCTTCATCGATCCGAAGATTTTCCTCGATCGCAATTTCGTCACCGGGCTGGCGTTCATCTTCGTCATGGGCGTGCTGATCCTGGCCTCGATGTCGCTGCTGCCGCCGATGCTGTCGACTATCTTCGGCTATCCGACAGTCACCATCGGCATCGTCATTGGGCCGCGCGGTGTCGGCACCATGATTTCGATGCTCGTCGTCGGGCGCATCATGGGCAAGGTCGATGCCAGGATTCTCGTCGTCATCGGTTTCCTCCTGACCGCGCAGTCGCTCTACACCATGGCAAGCTTCACCCCGCAGATGGACAACTGGCTGATCCTCAGCTCCGGCGTGATCCAGGGCCTGGGCATGGGCATGGTGTTCGTGCCGCTGTCGACGGTTGCCTTCGCCACGCTCGACGCCCGCTACCGCACCGATGCAACCTCGCTGTTCAGCCTGGTGCGAAATCTTGGCTCGTCGATCGGCGTGTCGGTCGTGACCGTGCTGCTGGTGCGCAACACGCAGATCAACCACGCCGAGCTTTCAACCTTCATCAACCCGTTCAATCCCAATCTCTGGGCGATCTCGCCGGCAGCCGCCGGCGGCGACCCGACGGCACTGTCGCAGGTCGACCGCATGGTCAATCTGCAGGCGATGATGATTTCCTACGTCAATGACTTCAAAATCCTGATGATCATGACGCTGGCCGCTATCCCGTTCGTCTTCCTGTTGCGCAAGCCGAAAACGGCGCCGGCCGGCGGCGGTGCGCCCGCCGCTCATATGGACTGAAGTAGCGGCTGCTCGTCAGCGGATGTCCGCTGCCGGCGATGTCTTTGCTACCTGCCGAGCACCAGCGACCAGTAGCGCAGGTTGGGGTCGCGGCCGTCACGGACATAGGCAAGTCCGAAGCGGTTGAAGTCCGGATCGAGTATGTTGCGCCGGTGTCCCTGCGAATGCATCCAGATATCGAACAGCTTCTGTTGGTCGAAGCGGCCGGCCGCGATGTTCTCGGCCGCGGCACCGTGTACGCCATTGTCCCTCATGCGCGAGGCGAAATCCTTGCCCCAGCCGGTGGTGTGGCTCATGTTTTCACGCTGCGCCATGTAGCCGGCCTGCTGCAATGCTGCTTGCTCCAACTGCGCGTCCGGGGTCAGCGGGCCGCGCCCGGCCGTCGCACGCAGGCTTGCCAGCGTGCCGGTTGCCGAGGAGGAAACCCCGGCGCCTTGCCCTGTCGGCAGCGAGACGGTGCTGCAGGCGGCAAGCCCAAGCAAGGCCGCCAGGCCAGCCGCCTTGAGCCCAGCCGCCTTGAGCCAACTGCGCCTGTTCAAGTTCGCGATCTGGTCGCAATCGATTTTCGAAGTGGTCATGCGTGCCTGACTCGGTCCCGATCATGGCTTTTGCCGGGCAGGCGGTGAAAAATCTCGATCGAAGCGGCCCCTAGTTCACAAGCGTGATGAGGCGGCTGGAGTACATCTCTCGATTTCCGAACACCGCCGTGCAGTCGGTCTTGATGGAAGAGTTGCCTGTCATCTGCACGGTCAAGCCAACAAGCCTCAGGCAGTCCCCCTGACCACTCATGTCCGAATTGCCGGCAAACGAAACGGCCGCGTCAGGCGCATAGACGAATCCGCTGATCACGGAATTTGCGCCGCCATTCAGGGTCAAGGCTGAAATGTTCCCGCGGCTCTGGAAGATGGTGATGCCGGCGTAAGGCCCGCTGGTTGGCGGGGAAAGGTTCACCTTTTCATTGGCGTTTATGATGATCTGTGCCCCTTCGGTGAGGAATATGGTTACGCCCTGGCCGCTCAGGCTGCCATTCCCGCCCGGCTTCAGGGTGACGCCACGCAAGATGTAGACGCCCGGGTTGAACGTGATGTTTCCTGACAATGTCTTGTCGCAATAGGTGCCGGGCGACAGCGTGTAGGTTTTGCCGTTCGGCACCGGCAGGCAAAGTGTGTAGGGGGGAGGGACGATGTCGGCCAGGGGATCGAAGGACGCATATTGATGTTCGAGCGGCGTGCCGCAGGTGAGGTTGGCAGCGGGCGGAGAAAGCCCGGAAGTGCCACCGACGGCCGATACGCAGCCCGCCGAGACCTGCGCGGAACCGCCCCTGCTGACGGCATCGGAGGCGTCCGAGTTTGCCGCGATCACGCAGTTGCTCATGGCGACATCGGTCGAGCCTTGCAGGCTCACCGCCGCCGACGCATGCGGATCGAGCGCCAGCACGCAGGCCTGGGCGCCCGGGTGCATCTTGACCGTCGCCGACCGGTGAGCTGGCCAGGGGGCAGCGCCATTGATGAAGCTCGGACGGTTGATGCCGGACGACAGCGAGATGTAATAGGCGCTCGGATCGCCGCTGGCGGTGGCCGAAAAGGCGGAAACGCTGTCTGAATACTCCTGCTGGTCGGCAATGCTCAAATTGGCTGCGAAGAATGTCAGCCCAAGCCCCTGGACATCGTTCGCGCTCATGCTGGGCAGGTATTTGGTGCCGACGGCAAGGCCAGCCGCGTCCAGCGAGTTCTGCAGTTGCGCGGCGTCATCGCTCGTGCCCGTCAGGTCGAGGGTGCCGGCGACGACAGCCATTATCGGCAGCAAGGCTACGGCGGTCGCCATGGCGAAATTGCCGCGTTCGCAAGACCAGAAGCCCTTCAACGTGAACATCGCCCCTCGCCAACGTTTGTAAAGCTCAGGTGATACGCTGTGGGTCTCTACGAGTAATTTAAGCAATAGCTAAAATGCATGGATTCTAAAATGAACTCAGTGGTTCGCCAGACGATGACCGCTCAGCAAACCTTATGAGACGCGGCGACAATCCCGGGAAGATCGGCTATCATGCGAGCGTTCTTCAAGTGGCAGCTACGGGCAGCCACCCTAGGCGGTGACCGCCCCCCGAGAAAAACGGAGGAAGGTTATGGCCGGCTTTCATGTCATGGCGGACGCGTACGGGATGCATATGCAACCAGCGGTCCGCCGCATTTCCACGGCGGACCTCTGGGACGCGCTCAGGCTTGGCGCCGAGGACTTCTGGGCCAAGCCCTCGCATTACGTGTTCCTGTGCCTGATCTATCCGGTCGCCGGCCTGATCCTGACGCAGTGGACGTCCGGCTCCAATGCCATCCAGCTCGTCTATCCCTTGATGTCGGGCTTTGCCCTGGTCGGGCCGTTCGCCGCGATCGGACTCTATGAGATCAGCCGCCGGCGCGAGCTCGGCATGAACACCAACTGGCGGCATGCGCTCGATGTTCGCCATTCATCGGCGCTGCCCTCGATAGCGGTTATCGGAATCATGCTGTTCGCGCTGTTCCTGTTGTGGCTGTTCACGGCGCAGTCGATCTACACCAGCCTTTTCGGCGGCGAGCCGCCGGCTTCGGTCGGGGCCTTCCTGCGCGATGTGCTGACGACCAGCAAGGGCTGGAGGCTGATCCTTCTCGGCAACGCGGCCGGCCTGGTCTTCGCGGTGGTCGTGCTGGCGACCACGGTCGTTGCTTTTCCGCTTCTGCTCGATCGGGATGTCGGCGCCGTTTCGGCGATAGAGACCTCGGCGCGCGCGGTCATGGCAAATCCGCTGCAGATGGCGCTATGGGGCCTCATCGTCGCGGTGCTGCTGGTGATCGGCTCGATCCCGCTGTTTGCCGGTCTCGCCGTCGTCATGCCGATCCTCGGCCACGCGACCTGGCATCTCTACCGCAAGGTGGTCGAGCCGGCCCAGATCCGGCCGCTGCGCCGGCCGATGTGACGCTTCAGCGCTGCGCGTCGGTCGCCATCTTCAGCGCCAGCGCCGTCAGCACGGTTCCCATCATCCAGCGCTGGATGACCAGCCACAGCGGGCGTCCGGCGAGGAAGGTGGCGATCGAGCCGGCCGTCAGCGCGATGACGGCGTTGACGCTGAGGCTGATCGATATCTGCGTCGCGCCCAGCACCAGAAGCTGCGACAGGACATGGCCCTTGCCGGGGCTGATGAACTGCGGCAGCAGCGACAGATAGAGAACGGCCACCTTGGGATTGAGCAGATTGGTCATCAATCCCATGGCGAACAGCTTGCGCGGCCGGTCCTTCGGCAGATCGCGCACCTGGAATGGCGAGCGTCCGCCCGGTTTCACGGCCTGCCAGGCCAGCCACAAGAGGTAGAGTACGCCGGCAAAGCGCAGCACGTCATAGGCATAGGGCACCGCGATCAGCAGCGCCGTGATGCCGAACGCGGCCGACAGCACGTAGAACAGGAATCCGACCGCAACGCCGCCAAGCGAGATCAATCCGGCCTTCGGCCCTTGCGACAGTGAGCGCGAGATCAGATAGATCATGTTCGGACCCGGCGTCAGCACCATGCCGAGGCAGACCAGCGCGAAGGCGAGATGGTTGGCGGTATCGGGCATTGTTCGTTCCCCAGCCTGCCGCGATGGATGAGAGACCATGCGAGCGGCCAATCTGTGCCTGTCACCGCAGGCGCCCGCAAGGGCTTGACGGCGCCGGGCGTTGCGCCAGGGAACGAACTCGGGTTAGCCGACGACGCGCAGGTTCGACAGCTCGTTGCCGATTTCCTTGAAATCGTTTGCCAGGCTGGCGCCGGTCGCATTCCAGAACAGCTTCGCCGGTTTGCTCGGATCCGTCGCATCCTTGCGGAAGCGTGAATTCGACGAGCAGGATTTCAGCGCATCGATCGCCAGCTTGTCGCTGGCCTTGGTCGTCGATAGGTCGAGCGCCACCGTCATCACCATGATGTTGGCTGCCTTGGCGTTGTTGCAGAGCGTGGCCATCTGCTCGTTGAGGGCATTGGTGTAGTTGCCGTTCGAATAGTCGAACTGACCGATGGCGCTCGATGTGCCCATGAACAGGCGTCCGACCGAGGTGCCGTTGTAGCCGGGGTTGAGGTAGCCGAAGGAGGCGTAGGTCGATTTCGAATTGGCGGGGTCGGAATAGCCCAGCGAGGATGGCGTATAATAGGTGTTGGCGCCGTCGGTCAGCACGATCACCACCTTGTCGTTGCCTCTTTCGGCTTCCGGGCGCCCTTGCGTGAACGGCTCTCCGCTCGAGACCACCCGCCAGCCCCAGGCCATGCCCTCGGGAACATTGGTGCCGCCATTCGGCTGCATCAGGTCGATCGCCGCCTTGATCGAGGTGAGCCCGTCGGCGACGCTGACATCGGTCAGCGGCGTGATCGGGTTGGTGGTGCAGCTGTAATTCGGCCCGTTGCCGGCAGGCAGTGCCGGCGCATCGATCGGCCGCGGCTGGAAATATTTGGCCATGTTGCGCAGCCGCGATTGGCCGCTGCTGCTTGATGGATCGTCGTTCCACCAGCTGTTGATGGCACCATAAGTTACCGGTGCGGCCTCGTCGGGGTCCTGGGTGAGTTTCCAGTGATTGCCGGGTTCGTCGGGCGCGAACATCGGCACGAACATCGTTGCCGGATCGCCGACGCCGATGCCGGTGTTGGCCGAGCCACCGGACGGCGTGGCGTCGTTGACATTGTAAGGGTAGGGCCGTGCCTCGACGCAGCCTTGCCAACTGGCGAACGGACCGTAGGAATCGACATAGTCATATTCGTTGTGGCTGCTTTTGCAGGTGTTGTTCGAATTGTATGCGTCGCAGACCACGCGCTTGCTATTGACGATACGCTCGTGGTTGGTGACGACCTTCATGTCGCGATAAAGCGAAAACCGGGTCAGCATCTGGCCTTCCTCGGTTCCCCAGCCGGTGCCGCGCTTGTACCAGATGCCGTTGGTCTGCTGGGCGTATTTGTTGGCGCCGTTCAGCGTCGACCAGTCGAAATTCTCGTTCGATACCGGCGACAGACCCTCGGTGTCCATCCACGAGGCGTTGCCGTTGCCGGGGCCGACATTGACGGAGGCGGCAAAGGGCACGAGGCCGAATTGCACCGGCCTGTCGACCTGCTTGATCATCGCGGCCTGCTGGGCAAGCGTGTCGACCAGTTGCTTGGCCGCTGTTTTGAGCAGATCGATGCGCTTTTGTCCTGAGCCGGTGCCGGGCGTGACCATCGATCCGGAATTGTCGAGCACCAAGGCAACCTCCAGCGTGTTCTTCAGCCGTACTTGCGAGGTGACGTTGAAGCTGAGCCTCTGGTTGGCATCGGTCGCCGATTTGCCGACGAACTGGGCGAAGGCGGGGTAGAAATAGGGTTTGTAATTAAGTTGGGCGGTCATGGTCAGCAGGCCGCCGCCGCTGGTGTTGCTCGGCAAGGTGACGTTGAGCGTCGCGCTGGCGGGATCGATGTCGTTCAAATTGGCGTTGAAAAAGTCGAGCGCGTAGGCTCTCAGCTGATCGTCGGTGGCGCCTTCCGTCAGCCGGCGGGCCGTGGCGAAGTTGGCGGCGTCGAGCGCGTTCATCACCATCTGCTTTTCACGGTTCATTTCCGTGAAATCGACCGCGATCGCCAGGCCGCCCATCAGCGGCACCATCGCCACAGCCGTCATGAGAGCATAGTTGCCGCGCCTGTCGCGGCGGAACTGACGCCAGATTTCAAACATGCTTGCAGCGGCCCCCGCCGACGGATTCTCGGCCGGCGCCAGCTTTCCACAAAACGCTGAAGGACGGGTTTGGGAAACCGCTCTATTGCTTGGTCGGCGCTTCACCAACCGCTAACCAATCAAGGCCGCGGCTTGCGCCGCAATTCGCGCCGATCAAGGCGAAAGCTGGTGACAGCATGGGCCGGTTCGGATAATTCGAACCGGCCGCGGGGAACCGTCGGCCGCTGTAACCGCAACGATCATACTGAAGGAAACGGCATGGCGGATTCGCCTGAAATCGTCGGCTCGCTCGAAGACGTCTCGAAAGCCTATTCGGCAATTCTTTGCGATGTCTGGGGGGTGGTGCACAATGGCGAATGGCATTTTCCGGCTGCCGCGGCTGCGCTGGCAGCGGCAAGGGCGGACGGCACTCCTGTCGTTCTGATCACCAATTCGCCGCGCCGCCGCGCCGATGTCGTGGCGCAGATGAGCGTGATCGGCGTCCCGCCATCAGCCTATGACCGTGTGGTGACCTCGGGCGACGTGACCCGTGATCTGATCGCGGAAGGCCCGCGCAAGGTCTTCCACATCGGCGCCGACCGCGATCTGACCCTTTATGACGGCCTCGATGTCGAACTCGTCGAGGAGTTCGAGGCCACCGGCGTCGTGTGCACCGGGCTGTTCGACGACGAGGTCGAAAAACCCGATGACTATACGGAACTGCTGCGCCGGTTGCGCGCCAGGAATCTGCCGTTCATCTGCGCCAATCCCGATATCATGGTGGAACGCGGCGAACGGATGATCTGGTGCGCCGGCGCGCTCGCGCGCGACTACGCGCAGCTCGGCGGTCGCACGCTGATCGCCGGAAAACCCTACGCGCCGATTTACGAGGTCGCGATGAAGGAGGTGGCCGAGGTCCTCGGCCGGTCGGTTGAGCGTTCGCGAATACTGGCAATCGGCGACGGCATGATGACCGACGTCAAGGGCGCTGCCGACAATGGTTTCGACGTCCTCTATGTCTCTGGCGGCATTCATGCCCGCGACTATGGCGATCCATCCCGGCCGGATCCGGCAAAGCTCGGGCTCTTCCTGGAGCGGCACGGCTATCGTCCGGTGGCCGTGATCGCAAGACTGCAGTAGGTGGCAATGGTGGCGTTCCAGCATCTTACGACAACCGCGCCGCTGCCCGCCGATCTGCGAGGGGGCGTGGTCGCGATCGGCAATTTCGATGGCGTCCACCGCGGCCATCAATCCGTGCTCGAACGGGCATTGGCGGAGGCCGTGCGGCGTGGCGTACCGGCCCTGGTGCTGACCTTCGAACCGCACCCGCGAACGGTTTTCAGGCCTGATCTGCCGCTTTTCGTGCTGACGCCGCCGCCGATGAAGGCGCGCCTCCTGTCGCTGCTGGGCTTTGCCGCGCTCGTCGAGCAGCCCTTCACGCGCGACTTCGCCTCGCTGTCGGCGGAAGCCTTCGTCACCGATGTGCTGGAGAGGGCGCTGGGCATTACCCACGCCGTGACCGGTTTCGATTTCCATTTCGGCAAGGACCGCCAGGGCGGGCCGGCTTATCTGATGGCTGCCGGCGAGCGCCACGGCTTCGGTGTTACCCTCGTCGACGCCTTTCGCGACGAAGGCGCCGAGGTGGTTTCGTCGAGCCGCATCCGTGCCTTGCTTTGCAAGGGCGAGGTGGCCGAGGCCGCCGGTCTGCTTGGCTATCGCTTTACGGTGGAAAGCGAGGTTGTCGGCGGCCAGCAACTCGGGCGAACGCTCGGCTTTCCCACAGCCAATATGAGGCTTCCGGCGGAAGCCACGCTCAAGGAAGGGATCTACGCCGTCCGCTTCCGTCGCGCGGACGGTACGCTGCACGACGGCGTCGCCAGCTTTGGCCGCCGCCCGACCGTCGACGACAATGGCGCGCCGCTCCTGGAAACCTTCGTCTTCGATTTTTCCGGCGATCTCTATGGCGAGACTTGCGAGGTGTCGTTCTTCGGCTTCCTGCGCAGCGAGATCAAGTTCGACGGGCTCGACGCATTGGTCGTGCAGATGAAGCGCGATGAAGCCGAGGCCCGCGCGCTGCTTGGCGGCGTCAAGCCGCTCTCCGGCCTGGACGCCGCGGTGGCGTTCTGAAGCATGATCCCGAAAGGGGAAACGAGTTCCTATTTCTTCAACGCAAGGCCGACGGCGATGAAGGTCCAGCCCTGGAAGATCAGGTCGATCGCCAGGAACAGTCCGAGCACCCACAGGCTGTTGACCGGCCAGCCCATGGCGATGATCAGGCCCGCGAGCACGCTGATGACGCCCGCCGCGACAATCCAGCCCCAGCCGCGCTCCGGACGGTGGCTGTAGCCGACCCAGGCCCGCAGCGCGCCGGAAGCTACGAGCGCGATGGCCAGCAGGAAGGTCAGCACCGCCGAGGCGAGCAGCGGATTGTCGAAAGCGAAGAACCCTGCGACCGCATAAAGCAGTCCGCTGAGCAGCCAGTAGAAGAAGCGGCCCCAGGTCTTGACCCCGAAAGCATGCATGATCTCGATGATGCCGGCCACCAGCATCAGCCATCCGACAACGTAGACGGAAGCCACCGTGGCGATGAACAGATTGCCGAAGGCTACACCGCCGAGGATCAGCAGCACCACGCCCAGACCGACGAACCATCCCCATTTGTCACGCGTCCGGCCGATCGCGTTCTTCAGAGTATCGCCGTGCAAGGTCATGTCGCCACCTCCATAGAGGACCCCCAGCATGCAGGGAGGTTACCCTCGGCGCCGACCCGCGTCCAGCCGATGGCGGGCGCGATGGTGCAGGCAATGCGCGCTGGATGTCTCGCCCTTAAATCAAATTTTACCAAAGCCTCGTCAAAGCTGTCGCCGCAGGGCAGTTGTATCGTGTTAGTGGAGTGACCATGAGTCAGGTCGGGAAGATTTCTGTAGCCGTGGCTACTGTCGTGCTCGCCATGTCAGGCGCGGCCGAAGCCGGTGATGGCGCTTTCGGCTGGCTGTCCGGCGACTGGTATCTGACGGTCGGCGCGACCGGCCTGGTGGCGCCCAATTTCGAAGGCGGCAAGAAATACATGCTGAGCGCCCAGCCCATCATTTCGCTGGGCAAGGCCGGCCCTGCGGCTCGCTTCACCTCACGCAACGACAATATTTCGCTGGCGCTTGTCGACGACGGCGGCGTCCGTGCAGGCCTGACCGGCAAGTTCCTGTTCTCGCGCGACGACGGCGATGCCGACGAGCTCAGGGGGCTCGACCCGGTCCGCTGGGGCGGCGAGGTCGGCGGCTTCTTCGAATTCTATCCGACGGACTGGATGCGCGCGCGCGCGGAATTGCGGCATGGCATCCGAGCCCATAACGGCTTTGTCGCCGACATCGCCGCTGATGCTTTCTACGACCTGACGCCAACCGTCAGGATCTCGGGTGGCCCGCGCGTGTCGTTCGCCTCGGCGAACTATTTCGATGCCTATTACGGTGTCAACGCGCAGGAAGCCGTGGCCTCGGGCCTGAGCCAGTACAATCCCGGCGGCGGCCTGAAATCCGTCGGCCTCGGTGGCGCGGTGACCTGGAAGGTGACCGATCCGATGACTGCCAGCCTGTTTGGCGAATATTCGCGCTTGGAGGGTCCGGCCGCCGATTCCAGCCTGGTCAGGGAGCGTGGCGACCGCAACCAGTTCATGGTCGGCGTGTCGACCACCTACCGCTTCGACTTCAAGATGTAAGCGAATCGAACGAGACGCTTTATTCCTGCGCTCTTCTCCGCTAAAAGCCCAGCAATGACGAGCTTTTTGCGCCTTCACGCGCCGACGATACGAATTACCAGCCCGGTGTTCCCAGCAGCCTGAAGGCTGTAGGAGCCGCCGGGAATATTGCGCGCGGCCTCTCGCGCTTTTCCAGATCATCAAAGCATGTCGCCCCGAGTGGGCCCCTTTTTGGGAACGGCATGCGTGTAAAATAGAGTTTCACGCCGCAAGCCACGTGGCCCGGCATGCACATGGCAGACCAATGACCGACGAAACCCAATCGACGATCGACTATTCGAAGACCCTTTATCTGCCGCAGACGGAGTTTCCGATGCGCGCCGGCCTGCCCGAGAAGGAGCCGGTGCTGGTCAAGCGCTGGCAGGACATGGACCTCTACCGCAAGCTGCGCGAGAGCGCGGCGGGGCGCACAAAATACGTGCTGCATGACGGTCCGCCCTACGCCAACGGCAACATCCATATCGGCCACGCGCTGAACAAGATCCTCAAGGACGTCATCACCCGCTCATTCCAGATGCGCGGCTACGACTCGAACTATGTGCCCGGCTGGGACTGTCACGGCCTGCCGATCGAATGGAAGATCGAGGAACAATACCGCGCCAAGGGCAAGAACAAGGACGAGGTGCCGGTCAACGAATTCCGCCAGGAATGCCGTGAATTCGCCGCGCACTGGATCTCGGTGCAGGGTGGAGAGTTCCAGCGTCTCGGTGTCATCGGCGACTTCAAGAACCCTTATACGACCATGGCCTTCCACGCCGAGTCGCGCATCGCCGGTGAATTGTTGAAGTTCGCCATGTCCGGCCAGCTCTACCGTGGTTCCAAGCCGGTGATGTGGAGCGTCGTCGAGCGGACTGCGCTCGCCGAGGCCGAGATCGAGTACCAGGATTACGAGTCCGACACGATCTGGGCGAAGTTTCCGGTGGCCAATCTCGTCGTCGCCAGTGTCGTGGACGGGCAGCCGGCGGAGCTCGATCCGGACCTGAGCGGCCGGTCGCTTGACCTGCTGGATGCTCATGTCGTCATCTGGACGACGACGCCGTGGACCCTCCCGGGCAATCGTGCCGTCAGCTATTCGCCGCGTGTCGCCTATGGCCTCTACGAAGTGACGGCGGCCGAGAATGCGTTTGGCCCGCAGCCAGGCGAGAAGCTGATCTTTGCCGATGCGCTGGCAGAGGAAAGCCAGGCCAAGGCCAAGGTCATCTTGAAGCGTCTTCACGGCATCAGCGCCGAACAGCTTGGAAATCTTGTGCTTTCGCATCCCTTCAAGGGCCTCGGTGGCGGCTATGAATTCCCGGTTGCGATGATTGCCGGCGACCATGTCACCGACGATGCCGGCACCGGCTTCGTGCACACCGCTCCCGGCCATGGCCGGGAGGACTTTGATGCCTGGATGGACGCCGCGCCCGCGCTGCGCCAACGTGGCATCGACACCGAAATCCCGTTCACCGTCGACGATGCCGGCTTCTTCACCAAGGACGCGCCGGGCCTCGGCCCTGACCGCGAAGGCGGAGCAGCGCGCGTGATCGACGACAATGGCAAGAAGGGCAACGCCAACCAGGCGGTCATCGATGAGCTGATCAAGCGCAATGCGCTGTTCGCGCGCGGCCGGCTGAAGCACAGCTACCCGCATTCATGGCGTTCGAAGAAGCCGGTCATCTTCCGCAACACGCCGCAATGGTTCGTCTACATGGACAAGGACCTCGGCGACGACACCACGCTGCGGGGCCGCGCGCTGAAGGCCATCGACGAGACGCGCTTTGTCCCGGCCGCCGGCCAGAACCGCATTCGCGCCATGATCGAGGAGCGCCCGGACTGGGTGCTGTCGCGCCAGCGCGCCTGGGGCGTGCCGATCGCCGTCTTCGCCGACGAGGATGGCAATGTGCTGAAGGATGAGGCCGTCAACCGCCGCATCATGGACGCCTTCGAGGCGGAAGGCGCCGACGCCTGGTTCGCGCCCGGCGCCAAGGAGCGCTTCCTCGGCAATCACGATGCCTCCAAATGGAAGCAGGTGATGGACATTCTCGACGTCTGGTTCGATTCGGGCTCGACACATGTCTTCACCTTGGAAGACCGGCCCGACCTGAAGTGGCCGGCCGACGTCTATCTCGAAGGCTCCGACCAGCATCGCGGCTGGTTCCACTCCTCGCTGCTCGAAAGTTGCGGCACCAGGGGCAGGGCGCCTTACGACACCGTCGTCACCCATGGCTTCACCATGGACGAGGATGGGCGCAAGATGTCGAAATCGCTCGGCAACACGGTCGTGCCGCAGGATGTGATCAAGCAGTCCGGCGCCGATATCCTGCGGCTCTGGGTGGTGACGACCGACTATTGGGAAGACCAGCGCCTCGGCAAGAACGTGCTGCAGACCAACATCGACGCCTATCGCAAGCTGCGCAACACCATACGCTGGATGCTGGGCACGCTCGCCCATGACGATGGTGAGGTCGTTCCCCTGGAGACGATGCCGGAGCTTGAGCGGCTGATGCTGCACCGGCTGGCCGAACTCGACGAGGTGGTACGCCAGGGCTACGACGCCTTCGAGTTCAAGCGCATCACGCGCGCACTGCTCGATTTCATGGTGGTCGAGCTGTCGGCCTTCTATTTCGATATCCGCAAGGACGCGCTCTACTGCGACGGCCCGTCGAGCGTGAAGCGCAAGGCCTCGGTCCAGGTGGTGCGCCATCTCTTCGATTGCCTGGTGAAATGGCTGGCGCCGATGCTGCCCTTCACCATGGAGGAGGCGTGGCTCGAGCGTCATCCCGATGCGATGTCGGTGCATCTCGACCAGTTCCCGCAAATCCCGGCGGGTTGGAGGAACGAGGCGCTGGCGGAGAAATGGCGCAAGGTCAGGCAGGTGCGCCGCGTCGTCACCGGCGCGCTTGAGATTGCGCGTGCCCAGAAGGTGATCGGCTCCTCGCTGGAGGCTGTCCCCGTGGTCACGATCAACGATGCGGCGCTCGAGGCGGCGATATCGGACGTCGACATGGCTGAAATGGCCATCACCAGCGATCTCGTCATTGCCCATGGCGAGGCGCCGCGAACCGCCTTCGCCCTCGATGATGTCAAGGGCGTTGCCGTGGTCGTCGAGAAAGCGCAGGATCGCGGCCTGGTCAAATGCGCGCGTTCCTGGCGCTACACCGCCGATGTCGGGCAGGATCCCGAGTTCCCGGATGTTTCGGCACGGGATGCCGCGGTGCTGCACGAATTGAAAGCGCTGGGAAGGCTCTAGTGCCTGTCGCCCAAAGAAGTGCACAAATGCCACGCCGCGCGGGTGCAAACCCGCCCGTGCGTTGCCCTTAACGAGTGGTTGAGGTAAACACGCGAAACTCCGGAAGACAAATTGTCGCCGGATTTCCGTCGCAAGTGCTTGCACGATGGGGACCGGACACAAGGCCGGTGCGATCGAGAGGTTGTCTAGAGTGGGACTTTTTGGCATGACCGAAAGATATAACGCGCGCCTTGCGCTGCTGGCGCCGCTTGTCGCATCGGGCCTCGCTTTGTCCGGCTGCATGGGCTCTCCGACCTACGGCACCGACAAGACCGCCGCCGAGCAGCTGGCCGGCGATCTTACAGGCGCCGTTTCCTTCGCGCCGAAGCGCAAGGACCCGATCGACTACAAGCCACGTCCCACCCTGGTGAAGCCGGCACCTGGCCAGAAGGAAGCGCTGCCTGCCCCGCAGGAAAGCATCCAGACGGCAAACGCCGGTTGGCCCGAATCGCCCGAGCAGCGCCGCGCGCGCCTGCGCGCCGACGCCACCGCACACCAGAATGATCCGGCCTACCAGTCGGAGATCGTCGATGACGTGCAGACGGATCCGGCTTCGGTGAAAAGGGCGATGGAGGAATCAGGATCCAGCCACCCGCCGGCGTGGAAACCCGCCGATTCCGACAAGGGCCGCGCCGCCGAGATCCAACGCCGCCTTGCCGAGAGCAAGCAGGGCGATCCGAACACGCGTAAATACCTCAGCGAGCCGCCATTGGCCTACCGTGTCGCCTCCGATGCCGCGCCGCAGAACGAACTCGGCGAAGACGAGTACAAGAAAGAACGCGCTCTCAAGGCAAAGGCCGAGGGCAAGAAGGGCGGCTGGTTCGACTGGTTGCAGTAAGAACAAGTCGCCCAGGTCTTGCGGCGGCCTTGGCTCAGTCTCGACGTCCCCTGAAAAAATCCTTCAGCAGCAGGCCTGCTTCGGTCTCGGCCATGCCCGGATAGATGTCGGGCGTGTGGTGGCAGGTCGGAGAGGCGAAGAAGCGCACGCCGTTGACGACGGCGCCGCCCTTTTCGTCGGCCGCGCCAAAATAGAGACGGCGCAGCCTGGCGAAGGAAATTGCCCCGGCGCACATGGCGCAGGGCTCCAGCGTGACATAGAGATCGTGGCCGGTGAGCCGCTCGCTCGAGAGTTTGCCGCAGGCTTCACGGATCACCAGCATCTCGGCATGGGCCGTCGGGTCCGCAAGCTCGCGCGTGCGGTTGCCTGCACTGGCAATAACCGCGCCGCCATTGGCGATGACCGCGCCGACCGGCACTTCGCCACGCAAGGCTGCCGCTTCGGCCTCTTTTAGGGCCAGGGCCATGAAATCCGGCCTCTTCAAGGGGTTTGTCTTCCCATTATATCCTCGCCACCCGGCGGTGATCCTGTTATGGAGCGCATCAACCCGAAAAATCGGACTCGATTTTCGGAAATGATCATGCGCCAAATCAAAAGTGCTACAGCGTTCGTTGCGCGCCGAACGGATGCGCCACGCTGTAGCAGCGCAAACGGACAAAGGCCACATGGACGACAACGACAAGAAATCTCCGCGCAAAGCCGGCCCGGGCAGGAGTGGCCCGAAATCGGCAGGTGCACGTGGCCGCGATGCCGGCAAGGGCGGGAAGCCGTCCTTTGCTGCGAAAAAACCTTATGCGCCACGTGGCGATCGGCCGATGGCCGCCGACGGCGACCGGCCGAAGCGGGACTTCAAGGGCGGCGACAGGCCATTCAGCAAGGGACCGCGCCCCGAAGGCAAGCCTTATGAAAAGCGCGAAGGCCCGCGCAAGCCCTATGCGCCGCGTGGCGACCGCCCGATGGCGGCCGAAGGCGAGCGCAAGCCTTATGAAAAGCGGGAGGGACCACGCAAGCCCTACGCGCCGCGCGGCGACCGCCCGATGGCAGCCGAAGGCGAACGCAAGCCCTATGAGAAGCGCGAGGGACCACGCAAGCCCTACGCGCCGCGTGGCGACCGTCCGGTCTCTACTTCGGCGGAGGGCGGTGAAAAGCGCTTCGACCGTCCCAAGCGTGATTTCGGAGATCGTCCGAAGCGGGATTTCGCTGACCGTCCAAAGCGTGACTTTGGCGGCGACAGACCCAAGCGTGATTTCGGTGATCGGCCGCAAGGCGCGTCTGGCGGCGGCTTCAAGCCGCGCTCGCGGCCTGCCGAAGCAACGGAAGAAGCCGGCGAGCGCATCGCCAAGCGGCTGGCACGCGCCGGGCTCGCCTCGCGCCGCGACGCCGAGGAGTTGATCGCCGCCGGCCGCGTCAAGGTCAATGGCAAGGTGCTGGCTTCGCCGGCGTTCAACGTCATGCCCAATGACATCATCCATCTCGATGGCATGGAAATCCCGCCGATCGAACGCACGCGCCTGTTCCTGTTCCACAAGCCGGCCGGCGTCGTCACCACCAACCGCGATCCGGAAGGCCGCAAGACCGTCTTCGACGTGCTGCCGGCCGAACTGCCGCGGCTGATGACCATCGGCCGCCTCGATATCAACACCGAAGGCCTGCTGCTGCTGACCAATGATGGCGGCCTGTCGCGCGTACTCGAACTGCCGGCCACTGGCTGGTTGCGCCGCTACCGCGTGCGCGTTCATGGCAAGGTCGAGGAAAGCGCGCTCGCCGGCCTGCGCCAGGGCATTGCCGTCGACGGCGTCTTCTACGGCGCCATCGAAGCCAGCTTGGATCGCGAGCAGGGCTCCAACGCCTGGCTGACGATCGGTCTGCGCGAGGGCAAGAACCGTGAGGTCAAGAACATCCTCGGCGCGCTCGGCCTCGACGTCACGCGGCTGATCCGCATCTCCTACGGTCCGTTCCAGCTCGAGGACCTCGCCGAGGGCCATGTTCTGGAGATCAAGGGCCGGGTGCTGCGCGACCAGCTCGGCGAGCGCCTGGTCGAGGAATCCGGCGCCAATTTCGAGGCCGAGATAACAAAACCGTTTTCCAACCAGCCGGTGCGGCGCACCGAAGTGCGTGAGGTCGAGCCCGAACGGCCGAAGTTTACGCGAGATGGCGAGCGCCGGCCGATCGGCGAGGGCGGGCTGATCAAGAACCGCAAACGCCGGGAAGGCAGCCGCGACGAGGCGCTCGGCAAACTGTCGACGAGCCCCGACAGGGGTGAGAGACCAGAAAAGAGCTTCGGCGATCGCGGTCCGCGACCGGAGCGCGGTGGCTTTGGCGATAAGCCGCGTGGAAGTTTTGGCGACAAGCCGCGCGGTGGATTCGGTGACAAGCCTCGCGGCGGCGGCAAGAAACCCGAGCGCGAGCAACGGCCGATCGAGCCGCCCGGCCAGCGCAAGGCCAATGTCTGGATGGCGCCGGGAGCCCGGCCGATCGGCAAGGGCAGGGCGGAGGCCGATGCGGCCAAGACGGCCGAGAACAAGGCACGCAAGGCCTCGTTCAAGCCGTCTTATGGCAAGCCCGCCGGCAAGCCAGGTGGCGCGAAACCGTTCGGCAAGCCGCGTGGCGAGCGTCCAGGAGGCGCCGGTGGCGGCGAGCGGCCGCGCGGCGGCCCCAAGGGCCCCCGGACAAGATGAGAATCGTCGGCGGTGAGTTTCGCGGGCGTCCGCTGGCGACGCCCCGCAGCAGCGCCATCCGCCCGACGACCGATCGCACCCGCGAGGCCGTCTTCAACGTTCTGGCGCATCGCTTTGCCGGGCAACTGGACGGCGCGCGCGTGCTCGACCTGTTCGCTGGCACCGGCGCGCTTGGCCTGGAAGCCCTGTCGCGCGGGGCATCCTATGGCGTCTTCATCGAGGAATCGGCCGAGGGCCGTGGTCTGATCCGCGACAATGTCGAAGCCTTCGGCCTGACCGGACGCACCAAGATCTTCCGCCGCGACGCAACCGGCCTTGGCGAGGCGGGCACGCTGGCGCCGTTCGGCCTGGTCTTTGCCGATCCGCCCTATGGCAAGGGCCTTGGCGAGCTAGCCCTGCGGTCGGCCCAGGCCGGCGGCTGGCTGCGGCCAGGCGCACTCTGTGTGGTCGAGGAGACGGCGGTGGTTCCCTTCGAGCCAGGCCCGGGCTTTTCCGTGCTTGATGAGCGCAACTATGGCGAGACCGTGATCCGCTTCATCGAAGCTGCCTGAGAGGCCTGCTTTCAGCCGTGGCCTCTTTGCCGCCGCCTTTGCCGGCAACATGACCAACAATTCACTTTGCTTGTCGCCAGCGCCTTGCCTATCGTCGCTGCATGAAACCGGAGCCATCGATGACATCAAGGACTGAATGGCTTCGGGCCACGCTGCTGGCGACGTCGCTGGCATTGTTCATGACCGCCCCCGTCCTGGCGGACGGCCCCGTATTGCCAAGCACAGTGCCGGCCGAGTTCAAGGTCACGGACTTCCTGCTCGACAACGGCATGGAAGTGGTCGTCATTCCCGATCACCGCGCGCCGATCGTCACCCACATGGTCTGGTACAAGATCGGCAGCGCCGACGAGCCGCCGGGCAAATCCGGCATCGCCCATTTCTTCGAGCATCTGATGTTCAAGGCCACGGCCCACCACGCGGCCGGCGAGTTCGACCGCGCCGTCTCCGACATTGGCGGCTCCAACAACGCCTTCACCTCCTACGACTACACCGCATTCCATGAGACGGTGGCACCGTCGGCGCTCGAGCTGATGATGAGCTTCGAAGCCGACCGCATGCGCAACCTCATCCTCACCGATGACGTCATCAAGACCGAGCGCGATGTCATCCTGGAGGAGCGCCGCTCGCGCATCGACAACAATCCGCAGGCCGTGCTCGACGAAGAGGTCGATGCCACGCTATGGCAGAACCAGCCCTATCGCATCCCAGTCATCGGCTGGATGCAGGAGATGGAGCAGCTGAACCGCACCGACGCGGTGGCGTTCTACAACAAATACTACCGGCCCAACAACGTCGTGCTGATCGTGACCGGCGATGTCGAACCGGACACGGTGAAGGCGCTGGCCGAGAAGACCTATGGCAAGGTGGCGCGCGGGCCGGACCTGCCGCCGCGCGTCCGCCCGGTCGAGCCGGAGCAGAACACCAGGCGCACGGTCACGCTTTCCGATGCTCGCGTCAGCGTGCCGAGTTTCTCGACGCAATGGGTGGTGCCATCCTACCATACCGCCAAGCCGGGCGAGGCCGAGGCGCTCGACCTGCTGGCCGAGATTCTCGGCGGCGGCAACCGCAGCCGGCTTTACCAGGCCCTTGTCGTCAAGCAGGGCATTGCTTCCGGCGCCGGTGCGTACTTCCAGGGCACCATGCTCGACGACACCAATTTCACTGTCTACGGCGCGCCGCGCGGTGACGCCAAGCTGGCCGACGTCGAAGCCGCGGTCGATGCGGAAGTGGCGCGCATCGCCAGCGACGGCGTCACCCCGGACGAGCTCGAAAAAGCCAAGGACCGCTATGTCAGGTCGATGATCTTTGCTCGCGACAAGCAGGATTCCATGGCCAACATCTATGGCTCGACGCTTGCCACCGGCGGCAACGTCCAGGATGTGCAGCAATGGCCGGACCGCATCCGCAAGGTCACCACCGACGAGGTCAAGGCCGTTGCCGCGCGCTATCTGGTATTGGCCCGCTCGACGACCGGCTATCTCTTGCCGCAGCAACAGGCGGGGAATTGATGATGACGAACCAGTTTAGCGGCGCGTTGACGTCTCCCCGCCAGGCTCCCCCTTCTCCCCTCGCGCGAGAAGGGAAGGCCCTCCACGCCCTCGCAACCTTCTTCCTCTCCGTCCTCTTCCTGGTTCTGCCGGCGCTTGCCGCCCGCGCCATGGAGATCCAGTCCGTTACCTCCTCGAAAGGCGTCACGGCTTGGCTGGTCGAGGACTATTCCGTGCCGGTGGTCGCCGTCCGCTTCGTCTTCGGCGGCGGCTCGACGCAGGATCCTGTGGGGAAGGAAGGTCTCGCCAACCTGATGACCGGCCTGTTCGACGAGGGTGCCGGCCCGCTCGACTCGGAAGCCTTCCAGATCAAGCTCGATGATGCCGGGGCCGAAATGAGCTTCGACGAGACCCGCGATGGCATCTACGGTTCCATGCGCATGCTGGCCGAACAGCGCGACGAAGCCTTCGACCTGTTGCGTCTGGCGGTCAATGAGCCGCGCTTCGACCAGGCGCCGATCGACCGCATCCGCGCGCAGGTCCTGTCCGGCATCATCGCCAACGAGAACGATCCCGACACGGTGGCGCAGAACCGGTGGGCGCGCGCCGTCTATGGCGACCACCCTTATTCGCGTTCCGACCAGGGCACCAGGCAGAGCATCGCCGCCGTCACGCAGGCCGATCTCGAGGCCCTGCACAAGGCGGTGTTCGCGCGCGGCGGCTTGCATGTCGCCGTGGTCGGGGCCATCGACCCCGAGACCCTGAAGAAGAAGCTCGACATGGTGTTCGGCGACTTGCCGCGGGACCAGGCGCTCGCTCCTGTAGCCGATATCGAGCCCAAGCTGGCCCAGCATATCGAGGTCAATTACGACCTGCCGCAGACATCGCTGCAGCTCGCCTGGCCGGGCGTGAAGCGCAAGGCGACGGATTTCTTCCCGGCGGTGCTGATGAATGAGATCCTCGGCGGTGGAACTTTCACCTCGCGCCTGTTCCAGGAGGTCCGCGAAAAGCGCGGGCTCGCCTACAGCGTCAATTCCTCTCTGGTAAACCAGGACCATGCCAATGCGCTGATCGTCACCACTGGGACGCGCTCCGATCGCGCGGCCGAGACGCTCGCTATCGTGCGCGACGTCGCCAAGCGCCTGGCCGAGGATGGCCCGACTGAGGCCGAACTGGCGGCGACCAAGAAATATCTGATCGGCGCCTATGCGATCAGCAATCTGGATTCGTCGAGTTCCATCGCCGCCACGCTTGTCGAGCTGCAGATTGACGATCTCGGCATCGACTACATGCAGCGCCGGGCCGGCTATATCAACGCGGTGACGATCGATCAGGTCAAGGCGGCGGCGAAGAAGCTGCTGACGACCGAGCCGACCATCATGGTGGTCGGGCCGCCGCTGGCGGGAGCCGGCAAGGGATGAGCCCCACTTTCGGCATAGCGTTCGGCGGTGGCGGCGCGCGCGGTCTGGCGCATATCCATGTCATCGAGGCGCTGGACGAGCTCGGCATCAAGCCGGTGGCGATAGCCGGCTCGTCGATCGGCGCCATCATGGGCGCCGGCATGGCCTCGGGCATGACCGGCAAGGATATCCACGACTATGCCCGCTCGATCCTCGGCCGCCGCGCCGAGGTGGCGAGCCGCATGTGGCGGGCGCGGCCGGGCACGATCGCGGAAGCCATGCAAAATGGCATCCGCGTCAGCCAGTTCAATGTCGAGCGCATCCTGAAGGCGTTTCTGCCCGAGGCTATTCCCGAATCCTTCGCCGGATTGAAAATCCCGCTGAAGGTGACAGCAACCGACTATTTCGGCCACAAGCTCGCCGTGTTCGACGATGGCGACCTGCATTCCGCCCTTGCTGCCTCTGCCGCCATTCCTGCCGTCTTCCGTCCGGTGACGCGCGACGGCAGGCTGCTGATCGACGGCGGCATCTACAACCCCGTGCCCTTCGACCTGATCGAGAAGGATGCCGATATCATCATCGGCGTCGACGTGGTTGGCGCGCCGGAAGAGGCCGACCGCAAGCAGCCGACCTCCGTCGACCTGATGTTCGGCGCCACGCAATTGATGATGCAGTCGATCATCGCCAACAAGCTGAAACAGTGCCAGCCCGACATACTGGTCCGCCCAGCGGTATCGAAATACCGCGTCCTCGATTTCCTGAAGATCGAGGCCCTGATGAGCGAGACGGTTGAAATCAAGGATCGGCTGAAGCGGGAGGTGGAGGTCGCAATTGAACGGCGTTCCGCCAAGGTCGAAGCAAAAAGGACAAGAACACCAGCCAGGTCGTGATCGCGGTCAGCGAGACTGCGAGGCTACTTTGTGCCGTGTCGGCGGGGCATCAATGCCGAGGCGGCAACAATGCCTCCGCTTCGCTCAGTCCTTCGCCCGCTCCACATAGGATCCGTCCGCCGTCATCACCACGACGCGGGTGCCGGGCGCGATGTGCGGCGGCACGGTGGTGCGCACACCGTTGGAAAGCACGGCCGGCTTGTAGGAAGACGATGCCGTCTGGCCCTTGGTCGTCGGCTCGGTCTCGACCACTTCGAAGGTGGCGCGCTGCGGCAGCACCAAGGCGATAGCGATGCCGTTGAACTGTGACACCTGCACCGGCATGCCTTCCTTCAGATAGGGCGCCGCGTCGCCGACCACGGCTTCCGACACCGCCACCTGGTCGTAGGTTTCCGGGTTCATGAAGTGATAGCCTTCGCCATCGGCGTAAAGGAAAGTGTGCTCGCGCTCCTCGACATAGGCGCGCTCCACCTGTTCGGTGGTGCGGTAGCGCTCCGACACCTTCACCCCGTCGCCGATGCGGCGCATATCGAGCTGCGTCACGGGCGTGCCCTTGCCTGGGTGGATGTTTTCGGCAAAGAGGATCACATAAAGCTTGCCGTCCTTGTCGACGACATTGCCTTTGCGGAGCGAACTGGCGATGACTTTCACCACGGTTTTAAATCCTACGAGAGTTGACTGGCGTTTGCCGGCTTGCGCGGCGCTGGATGGGGGCCTAGCGCATCTTGGCGCGAACCGCCAGCCCCCTCGGCGAACCGAAGCGCGCTGATGACCGCCGCGTCGCCCTGGTGGACGCCGCATGTCCATGCCGACCGCCGTCCGCGCCTGATGCTGCGCAACGGGATGACGGCTGCCTTGCGCGACTGGTTCGCCCGCAACGACTTCATCGAGGTGGAGACGGCGGCGCTGCAGGTCTCGCCCGGCAACGAGGCGCATCTGGCGGCCTTCGCCACCGAAGCGGTCGGGCCGGATGGCGCCCGCTCGCCGCTTTATCTCCACACCTCGCCGGAATTCGCCTGCAAGAAACTGCTTGCGGCGGGGGAGCAGCGCATTTTCAGCCTGGGGGCCGTCTACCGCAACCGCGAGCGCGGTCCCTTGCATCATCCCGAATTCACCATGCTCGAATGGTATCGGGTGGGCGAGACCTATGAAAGCCTGATGCGCGACTGCGCCGATCTGCTGGCGCTGGCCGCGACACGGGCAGGGGCCACGCACTTCTCTTTCAGGGGCCGCGACTGCGATCCGTTTTCCGAGCCGCAGCGACTGACCGTGGCGGACGCCTTCAGCCGCCACGCCGGGATCGATCTGCTGGCCACGGTCGCGCCCGACGGCGGCACGGACCGGGACGCGCTGCATGCCGCTCTGATCCAGGCCGGTCTGCGCACCGCGCCTGACGACAGCTGGGCCGATTTGTTCAGCCGCGTGATGGTGGAAAAGATCGAACCCAATCTCGGCCTCGGCCGCGCGACCATACTTTGCGAGTACCCGGTCGCCGAGGCGGCACTGGCGCGGCCGAGCCCGAGGGATTCGCGCGTTGCCGAACGCTTCGAGCTCTATTGCTGCGGCGTCGAGCTCGCCAACGGCTTTGGCGAACTGACCGACGCGGCCGAGCAACGCCGGCGCTTCGTCATCGAGATGGACGAGAAAGAGCGCGTTTATGGTGAGCGCTACCCGCTGGACGAGGACTTCCTCGCCGCGTTGGCCATCATGCCGCAGGCCAGCGGCATCGCGCTCGGCTTCGATCGGCTGGTGATGCTGGCGACCGGCGCGCAGAAGATCGAGGACGTGATCTGGACTCCGGTCGCGGCATCTTGAAGACGGGCTGCCGCCCCTTTGATCTCAATGCGCGAATACCTGCTCCAGCGAGCGAAAGCCCTTGAATTCCAAGGCATTGCCCGAGGGATCCCGGATAAACAATGTCGCTTGTTCGCCGGGCTCGCCCTTGAAGCGGACCATCGGCCGCTCCAGCCAGTCTATGTCGTCGCGCGCTTCCAGCCGCGTCGCCAGACGCTGCCAGTCGTCCATCAAGAGCACAGCGCCGAAATGCGGGATCGGCACCAAAATGCCGTCGACCTTGCCGTCGCTTGCAGCTCGCGCGGCCTGCGGCCGCAAATGCGCCGACATCTGGTGGCCGTAGAGGTCGAAATCGACCCAGGTCGCCGACGAGCGGCCGATCGCACAGCCCAGCACCTCGCCATAGAAAGTTCGGGTTTCATCGAGATCACGGACTGGAAAGGCAAGATGGAAAGGCGTCATGGCGAAGGCTCCAGTTAGGCAAAAACCGCGACGTCCGCTCTTTGCGGGCGCTTCGATCGCGATTTGGTCGCAACATCCTGATTGCCCTTCGGCCATTGCACAAGCGGCAGTGGAACAATAGATGGTGCGGCAGCACCTGCCTTCCGGACAGGCTGAAGAAAACAGGATCAAGTGCATGACCGACAAGCTCGACGCCGCGAAATTGACGGACCGTGTCGCGGCCCTGGTCGAGGCCGCCAAACGCGCTGGCGCCGATGCCGCGGACGCCGTCGCGGTGCGTGGCCGCTCGACCGGTGTTTCGGTGCGGCTTGGCAAGGTCGAAAACACAGAGGCGTCCGAGGGGGACGACGTTTCGCTGCGGGTGTTCGTCGGCCAGCGTGTGGCCAGTGTATCGGCCACCGCAGTGTCCGATCCGAAGGCCCTTGCCGAGCGCGCCGTCGCCATGGCCAAAGTGTCCCCCGAGGATCCCTACCAGGGTCTTGCCGACCCCGCGCTGCTCGCCAGACAGACGCGCGATCTGGACCTGTTCGATGCAACCGAAGTGTCGGCGGACCAGTTGAAGGAGGCGGCCCTTGCGGCCGAGGCGGCGGCTCTCGCCGTCAACGGCGTAACCAATTCGGCCGGCAGCAATGCCAGCGCCGGGCTGGGCGGGCTGGTTCTGGCCACCTCGCACGGTTTTCTCGGCCAGTATGTCGCCTCGCGCTTTTCGCGCTCGGCCAGCGTGATCGCCGGCGAGGGCACCGGCATGGAACGCGACTACGAATTCTCCTCGCGCCAGCATTTTGCCGATCTCGACGCGGCCGAGGATATCGGCCGCCGGGCCGGCGAACGGGCCGTGCGTCGCCTTGGCGCGCGCAAGGCGGCGACCGGATCGGTCGACGTGGTGTTCGACCCGCGCGTCGCGCGCGGCATTGCCGGCCATATCGCCGGGGCCATCAACGGCGCTTCCGTCGCGCGAAAAACCTCGTTCCTGCGCGACATGATGGGCAAGCAGGTGGCCGCGTCCGCCATCACCGTCACCGACGAGCCGCTGCGGCGCCGTGGCCAGGCCTCGCGCCCATTCGATGGCGAAGGCGTCGAGGGCGAGAAGCTCCTGATGATCGAAAAAGGCGTCCTCAATCACTGGTTCCTATCGACATCGGCGGCCCGGGAGCTCGGCCTCGTCACCAACGGGCGCGGCACGCGCGGCGGCTCCTCCGTCTCACCGTCTTCCACCAATCTTGCCATCGAGCCAGGCGAAAGGTCGCCGGAAGACCTGATCGGCTCGCTCAAGAGCGGCTTCTACGTCACCGAAGTGTTTGGCCAGGGCGTAGACATGCTCACCGGCGAATACAGCCGCGGCGCTTCGGGCTTCTGGATCGAAAATGGGGCGCTTGCCTATCCGGTCGCCGAAGTCACCATCGCCTCGAACCTGAAGACGATGTTCCTCAACATGATGCCCGCGAATGACCTTGATCGCAATTTCGGCACCGCCGCCCCGACGCTCCTGATCGAAGGCATGACCCTTGCCGGAGCATGAGCTGACCACCGCCGGTGCCGATCTGGACCTGCCGCTGCTGCGCGACGCCGCCCGCGAGGCGGGTCTCATCGCCATGCGCTACTTCGGCAATAATCCGCAGGTCTGGATGAAGGGCGGCACCTCGCCGGTCAGCGAAGCCGATCATGCCGCCGATGCGTATCTGCGCCAGACGTTGCTTGCGGCACGGCCGGATTATGGCTGGCTGTCGGAAGAGACGGCCGACGACCCGGCGCGGCTTTCGGCGCGCCGCACCTTCGTTGTCGACCCGATTGACGGTACGCGCGGCTTCCTTGAAGGCCAGCGCGCCTGGTGCGTCAGCGTCGCCGTCGTCGAGAATGGCCGCACGCTCGCCGGCGTGCTCGAATGCCCGGCGATGGACGAGACCTATTCCGCGCTGCCAGGCCAGGGCGCATTCCGCAACGGCAAGCGCATTGCGGTGCGCAAGCCAGGCGACAAGCCCGAGATTTCCGGCCTGAAGCAGTTGATCGACCTGATGCCGGCCGGCTGGCAGGAGCGGCTGCAACGGGCGCCCTACAGCCCTTCGCTTGCCTACCGCCTGGCGATGATCGCCAGTGGCACGCTCGACGGCACCTTCGTCAAGCCGAACGCGCATGACTGGGACATCGCCGCCGCCGACCTCATCCTGCGCGAGGCAGGTGGCCAGCTGCTCGACCCGCATGGCCACGCGCCGTCCTATGCCGGCGAGGTGACCCGCCACGGTGCGCTCGCGGCCGGCAGCGGCGAACTGCTGGCCGTGCTGGTCGACGTCATAGCCAGGCTGGATGGCTGAAAGCGTTTTCGAAGGTTCCAAAGTCGGCGGCTTTGGTCTAGACCTGTCACAAACTCACGATATGTGAAGGACCGACATGGCCGCGGAAGACGGAAAGAAACAGCTTTTGCATCTGGTGTTCGGCGGCGAACTGAAGAAGCTTGGCGGCACCGAGTTCCGCGATCTCGATGCGCTCGACATCGTCGGCGTCTATCCGGATTATCAATCCGCGCACACGGCGTGGAAAGCCAAGGCGCAGGCCAGCGTGGACAATGCCCATATGCGTTATTTCGTCGTTCATCTGCACCGTCTGCTGGATCCCGATAGCAAGGCCACCGGTTGACTTCGATGGAGCATGATCTGGCGAAAGAGCCAGCCGGCGAGGCCGCGCCCACGGGCAGGGGCCGCAGCCGCACGACCAAGGCCTTCTGGCGCAGGATTCGCGAACCGCTCGCGCAGTCGCGATTCGTCAAGAACGCCGTTGCCAGTCTGCTCGCGCAGTTCGTCCGGCTGGTTCGCGCGACCAGCCCCCTGGTCGCCGGATCAGCGCGCTTTTCGGGCGGCGCCTATGCCGAGTTCGAGCCGGGGATCATTGCTCTGTGGCATGGCCAGCATCTTTTGACGCCGGCCTATTACCCCAAGCGCAAGCCGCTGGTTGCCATGGTGTCGCGTAGCGCCGATGCCGAGCTCAACGCCCTGATGCTGGAGAAATTCGGCATCGAGGCGGTGCGCGGTTCGGGTGGGCGCGACAATGCCAGGCATCTCGACAAGGGCGGGGCTAAGGCGCTCATCGCCCTCAAAAAGTCGCTCACATCAGGCAAGAACGTCGCCATGATCGCAGACATTCCCCACGGTACCCCGCGCGATGCAGGGCTCGGTATCGTTCTCCTGGCTCGCCTCTCCGGCCGGCCGCTGCTGCCCGTCGCCATCGCCACCAGCCGCCGCAAGGTGCTGGAAAAGAGCTGGGACAAGACCACCATCAACCTGCCCTTCGGCCGCTCCGCCGTGACCATCGGCACGCCGATCTTCGTGGCGGCGGATGCCGATGACGCCGAAATGGAACGCAAGCGCCAGGAAATCACCACCGCCCTCAATGCCGCGACCGCCGAGGCCTACCGCCTCGTGGATGGCCCGCGGTGAGCGGCCGCTGGGCCCGCACCATGTTGTCGGCATACCGTTTTGCCGGCGCGGCCGCCTATCCGTTGGTCGGGCCTTATGTCGCCTGGCGCACCTCGCGCGGCAAGGAAGACCGCAATCGCCGCCGCGAGCGCTACGGCGTCGCCGGCCGGCCGCGCCCCGAGGGCCCGGTGATCTGGATCCATGCCGCGAGCGTCGGCGAGACCTTGGCCGTCGTGCCGCTTGTCGAAAGCATCCTCGACTATGGCGTCAACATCGTGCTGACGACCGGTACGGTCACCTCGGCCCAGGTCGTCGACGAGCGGCTCGGCGACCGCATCATTCACCAATATGTGCCACTCGATCTGAAGCCGGCGGTCAGCCGCTTCCTCGATCACTGGAAACCCGATCTGGCGATCATCGCCGAATCCGAGATATGGCCGATGACCATCCTCGAACTTGGTGCCCGCCACGTGCCGCAGGTGCTGGTCAATGGCCGGCTCTCCGATCGCTCCTTCATGTCTTGGAAGAAGCGGGCCAACATCGCCGAGGCCCTGTTCGAGAATCTGGCCCATGTCGTTGCCCAGTCCGACGTCGACGGCGAGCGTTTTCGGGCGCTCGGCGCCCGGCCGGTCACGGTGTCGGGCAATCTCAAGGTCGACACCAACCCGCCGCCGGTCGACTTGCGAGCGCTTGGCACATTGCAGCGGCAGATCGGCGATCGGCCGACCTGGGCGGCGATCTCGACCCATGATGGCGAGGAAGTGGTCGCCGCGGAAGTTCACGCGACGCTGCACAGGCGTCACCGGGGCCTTTTGACGATCGTCGTTCCGCGCCATCCCGATCGGGCCGAAGCCCTTGCCGCGCAGATTTCCGGCATGGGCCTTAAAGTCGCGCGGCGCAGCAAGGGCGACCGTATCGGGGCCGATACCGATATCTTGCTTGGCGATACGATCGGCGAAATGGGCTTGTATCTCCGGTTGACCGAAATCGCTTTCGTCGGCCGCTCGCTGACCTCCGAAGGCGGCCAGAATCCGCTTGAGCCGGCCATGCTCGACACTGCCGTTCTCGCCGGGCGCAACGTGCAGAATTTTCGCGAGGCCTACCAGCGCCTGCTCGACAGCGGCGGCGCCAAGCTGGTGCGCGACCGCGACATGCTGGCCGGCGCCGTCAATTTCCTCCTGACCAACGAAGTGGCGCGCCACGAGATGATGGCTGCGGGGATCGCGACTGTCGAAGAGATGCGCGGCGCACTGGCACGCACGCTCAAATCGCTCGAACCCTATATCCAGCCGCTGGTGGTCAAGGCGCGCCTGAAGGGCGCCAACGGGCGCTAGAATGGCCTCCGAAGCACCGCCATTCTGGTGGGAAGAGCCGGACTGGAAGGTCCTGGCGCTGTCGCCGCTGTCTGCTGTCTACGCGCTGGTTGCCGGTCGCGGCATGCGGCGGGCCCGGCGCGAGAAGATCCAGGCGCCGGTTCTGTGTATCGGCAATTTCACCGTCGGCGGCACCGGCAAGACGCCGGTGGCGATCGCGCTCGCCCAACAGGCCAAGCGCATGCATCTGAAGCCCGGGTTCCTGTCGCGCGGCCACGGCGGTTCCTTCGCCGAGCCGCATGTCGTCGATGTCAGCCATGACAGCGCCAGGCATGTCGGCGACGAACCGCTGCTGCTGGCCGAACATGCCCCGGTGGCGGTGACGCCGAACCGTGCCGCTGGCGCCCGGCTGCTGCTGGAAAAACACGGTTGCGATTTCCTGATTATGGACGACGGCTTCCAGAGCGCGCGCATCCACATCGATTATGCGCTGGTCGTGGTCGATGCCCGCTACGGGATCGGCAATGGCCGCGTCATCCCGGGCGGTCCACTCAGGGCCAAGATCGTCGACCAGCTGGTTTTCACCAGCGGGCTGCTGAAGATGGGCGAGGGCACGGCCGCCGACGCCGTGGTCCGCCGAGCCGCGCGTGCCGGCCGGCCGATCTTCGAGGCCCACACGGAGCCGAGCAGCACGGCCGGGCTTGCCGGAAAGCGGTTCCTGGCCTTTGCCGGCATCGGTCATCCCGAAAAGTTCTTCGACACGGTGCGTGACGCCGGCGGCGAAGTGGTCCTGTCCAGGCCCTTTCCGGACCATCACTTCTACGCCGAGGACGAGCTTGCCGAACTGGCCGCGACGGCACGCGCCGAAGGCCTTGGGCTGATCACCACCGCCAAGGACGCCGCCCGGCTCCGTCACGGCGCCCCGCAGGACTTTCTCGACCGTCTCGACGTGCTGGAAATCGACACGGTGTTCGAGCTTGATCACGTGCCCGAACGCATTATCGAGGAAACGCTCGATGCCTGGCGGCAGCGCAAGCTGAGAAACTAACGCTATTCCAGGAAAAGTGCGTAGCGGTCTTCAGTAAGGAATTGCGTAAAACAAAGAAGGAGAGCGGGTCAGATTCTATCATAGACTGAGCCGCTTTTAACTCCGTTTGCGCAACTCCGGGTGCACCTCGATTTCGCGGCGCAGCGATGCGGTGGCGTTCACGTAGGGTTCCTGCCTGGCGACGCTCCAGTATTTCAGCTCGTCCAACGGGATGTTTTCGCCCGTCACCGCGCAGCGCACGAACGAGCCCGGGCTGGTGACCTGGAAATCGCCATCGAGATAGCGGATGCGGGCTTCCTTGCCGCCCGGGCCTTCGAAACGGTTCATCATGCAACGGCACTTGAGTTCATCGGGATTCAATCGCCATAAATCGTGGGCAAGGTCAAGCTTGGCGCAATGCTCATATAATATTGCGGTATGGCACAATGGTTGTCAGGAAGCGCCATGGACATCGCCAATGCCAGTATGACGTCTTTGCTGAAAGAAGCGCTCATTCCCGGGCCGGTGCCTTCGCCCATGGCCGATCCCGCGACCGCGGCTCTGGTCAAAGCGCTCGTCCAGCCGGCGGCGCCCGCGATGGTGCAATCGGCGCAGTTCGCCGCCCAGGCGCTGCAAGGCTCGCTACCGCGGCCGGCCGGTCAAACCTCGCAACGCCTGTCCTCCCCCGAGATCGAGGATGCCTACCGGGCCGTCATGGAACCTGACGCCGCCACCCACCATGCATTGGCACGAGCCTCGACGGGTGGGGCAGGGACGGACACCGATCAGGCTTCGCGCGGCTTAGCCCCGCCGCGGATAACGGCCAACGACAGCACCCCCAAACTCGCGGCGCCGCCGGCCCTATCCACATTCTCGCCGGCCGTCGCTTCGGCCGCGGTGCTGGTCGCGGCCAATGTCAACGCGCCGCAACCGCGCGGCGCCTCCATCCGTCCAGCGGGCCATGCTCCCCGATCCGAGCCAGTTCCGTCGTCGCTGTGGACGATATCGATCGTGACGGCCATCGTCTCGGCCGCAACCACCACGATCGTGCTTTTGCTGTTCCGTTAAGCGAGTATCACGCGATTTCCAGCAGCGGCCGTCACGTATTCTCCGAGATGCGTCAGAGCCTAATCGTCATCCTGCAGGAAAGCTTCCAGCCTTGCCGAAGCAAGCCCGGCCTGTTCGGCAATGCGCCTGGCGAGATCCGCGGCGGCCGCGCGCGGCCGGCCCACCGGACGATCCAGCCAGTAGGAAACGGGATTGAGCACGGTGCGATCGTCAACGGCGACGAGGCGGCCGGACTGTATCTGGTGCTCGGTGAGCGGCGGCCGCGCCAGCGCGATGCCGAGGCCATGAGCCGCTGCATCGAGCACCAGATTGTAATCCTCGAAACGACGGTCTTGCGGGCGCGGCCGGTAGTCCATGTCCTGCGCGGCCAACCAGGCGCGCCAGCCCGAAGCGTCGGAATCGTTGATCAGCGGGAATTTGAGCAGCCGGGCTGGATCGCCGCTGCCGATCTCCCGTGCGAGGCCCGGCGAGGCGATCGGGAAGAGATATTCTTCGAACAGTTGCACCGAGACACGGCCCGGGATGCGGCCGCGACCGCAGCGCACCGACAGATCGATGCCTTCGTCGGCGAGATCGGCCTGGCGGTTGTCGACATCGAGCACGATGCGCAGGCGGGTGGGATCGTTCTCCAGCGCCGCCATGCGCGGCATCAGCCACAGGCCGCTCACCGAAGGAATGGAGGCCAGGCGCACCACCGCGGTGCCGCGCGGCTCCACCCACCGGTCGGAATTGACCGAGATCAGCGCGAAGGCTTCGGTGGTCCTGAGATGCAGTCGATTGCCTTCGTTGGTCAGCGTCACGCCGCGCGCGCCGCGCTCGAAAACCTTCAGGCCAAGCCAGTCCTCGAGTTTGGCGACCTGCCGGCTGACCGCGCCATGTGTGAGGTTGAGTTTTTCGGCGGCGGCCGAGAAGCTCCCCGTGCGCGCCGCCGCGTCGAAAGCGCGCAACGTCTCCAAGGGCAGCATACTGTTCGAGCTGTGATCCATGCTCACAGGTGACCCTTGATTTGGTCGTTTGTCAATTGACCTGGAAAGGCGTTTCCTGCTCCCGAGACCTGAAGAATCCGAGGTACTGGGATGAGCATGACGACAGGCACGTTGAATTCGACACAGCGGATGGACACCACGGCCGCCATTGCCGTGGCGCTGACGGTGATCGGCTGGGCCTCCGCCTTCCCGGCGATCCGGGCCGGGCTCGCCGCCTTTCAGCCGCTGGAGCTTGGCGCCCTGCGCTTTGCCATCGCCGCCGTGCCGGCGGCGATCTTCCTTGCCGTCAAGCGTCCGGCTCTGCCCAGGATTGGCGATCTCTGGCGCTTCGCCTTTGGCGGCGCCATTTTCGTCGCGCTCTACACGGCGATGCTCAATTTTGGCGAACTGACGGTCTCGGCCGGAGCGGCGGGCTTCATCATCAATGTCAGTCCCATCTTTACCGCCATCATGGCAATGGCGCTGCTCGGCGAGCGCTTCTCCGGCCTGGCCTGGATCGGCACGGTCATCTCCTTCGCCGGCATCGGCATCATCGCCGTCGCCGACGGGCATGGCCTTCATTTCAATGCCGGCGCGCTGCTGGTACTTGGCTCGGCCCTCTGCTCGGCCGTCAACACCATCGTCCAGAAGCCGCTGTTTGCCCGTCATCATCCGCTAACGATCGCGGCGTCCAACATGGTGCTCGGCGCGCTCTGCCTGGCGCCCTTCCTGCCCACCGCTCTGCAGCAGGCCGCTGTCGCCAACACTGCCGGCGTCGGCGCCGTCATCTATCTCGGCATCGTGCCGAGCCTGGTTGCCTATGCGGCGTGGGCAACCGCGCTGTCGCGCCTGCCGGCGGCGCGTGCCTCGAACTTCCTCTATCTGGTCTCGCCGATGTCGGCCCTGATCGGCTTCTTCTGGCTGGGCGAGGTGCCGACGCTGCTCGGCATCCTCGGCGGCGCGCTGGCGCTCGGCGGTGTCATCGTGGTGAATTTGAAACGCTAATTCAAAAGCTTGCGATCTTTCCCTGACTCGTGTCGGGAACCACCGATTTCATCGCCAGTTGACGGCTGCCGCAAGGCAAGGCAACTGTCACTCGGTCTTGGCGGATGGTCGTCGCGGGCGCTGCGAGGTCGGGATGGGAAGACGTTTTATCTCAACGGTCGTTTGCTTGTTGCTGCTTAACGCGAAAGCCGTCGCGGGTTGGTACCACGTGGAAAACTACGAGGGTTTCCTCGGGCCGTCTCCCATCCATTTCTCCATACAGACATATGATAGCTTAGGCAGCGCGCCAAAGGTCGATGGAAGCTACTTCTACGACGCGAAGCAGAGCCCGATTGCGCTGTATGGCACGGTCACCGGCACCAAGTTCGTGCTTTGCGAGATTTCAGACGACAAGGAATTCTATCGGATAATTGTGCAGGGGCCGAGACCCGCTGTGGATACCACAAGCTGCCCATTCTCCCTCGACCTCAATGGAAACGCTGTGACCGGAAGCTGGAGCAAGGGCACGGATAGATATCCCGTCACCCTCAAGAAAATAGCGAGCCTGGATGACACCGGCGAGGCGAAGATCGACGGCACCGTCGAGATTTCCTTCTGGGCGCAGACAGCCACCGACAGGTTTTCGGGAATTTACACGAATACCAGCGCCGGCCTCTGCATGGAAAAAATGCGTGTCATCAAAAAGAGCAGCCGCAAGGTTGTCCAGGAAATTACCTTCGCCGATGATGACGTGTGCAGTGCCGGCATGCTGATGACGACCATCTATATGAACGTCGAGAAATGGGTGGAGCGAGGCAAGGACGTCATTTCCGTGAATTTTCGAGGCGGTGGCGCCGGAACCGCGGTCGATTACGTCTTCAATTCACGGACAAGGAAATATCAGCGGAGGAAATGAGGGCTGGCCGCGCAGCCGGTTCACCGCCGCCCGAACAGCCGCTCGATGTCGGCCAGCTTGAGCTCGATATAGGTCGGGCGGCCATGGTTGCAGGTGCCGGAGCCCGGCGTCGCTTCCATCTGGCGCAGCAGGGCGTTCATCTCCTCGGCCTTGAGCAGCCGCCCGGAGCGCACCGAGCCATGGCAGGCCATGGTGGCGGCGATCTTGTCCAGCCGTTCCTTGAGCGTCTCGACCGTGTCGTTGTCGGCAATCTCGTCGGCGAGGTCGCGGACCAATTGCTGGACGTTGGTCTCGCCGAGCATCGACGGCGTCTCGCGCACGGCGACCGCACCCGGTCCGAAACGCTCGATACCGAGGCCGAAGCGGGCGAGCGTTTCGGAATGCACGGCCAGCCGCTCGGCGTCCTCCTCCGGCAGGTCGATAATCTCGGGCAGAAGCAGCATCTGTGACGGCACCGGCCGCGCGTGCAGCGCGTTCTTCAGCGCCTCGTAAACCAGCCGCTCATGGGCCGCGTGCTGGTCCACGATGATGAGCGAATCCCTGGTCTGGGCGACGATATAGTTCTCATGCACCTGCGCGCGCGCGGCCCCCAGCACCGCGCCGAGCAGCGTCTCCGCCGCCTCGCTTTGCCCGGCGCGCGCATCGGCGCTGGCAAGCGGGCCGGCATCGAACGCGGCTTGCTCATTTTCGCCAAATCCGCCCTGTCTTGCGCCGGTGTGTTCAAAGCCCGGGCTGTCGAATTGCATGTCGAGCGGCCGCTGCGGCGAGCGCGCGGGATCGAAGCCGGCGGCGCCTGAAGCGCGATAGGCCGCGTCGTAGCTGCGATGGCCATTGGCCGGGCCGGGATGTGCATAGGACGGGCTGCCCGGCCGGAACGCTGCCATCATGCCGGCGGCGCCGGTGGTGGCCGAGCGGATGCCGGCATCGGCCAACGCCTGCCGGATCGCGCCGACAATCAACCCGCGCACGAGGCCCGGATCGCGGAAGCGGACATCGGCTTTGGCCGGGTGGACGTTGACGTCGACGATGGCCGGATCGAGCGAAAGAAACAGTACCGTCACCGCATGGCGGTCGCGCGGCAGGACGTCGGCGAAGGCGCCGCGGATCGCTCCGGCGATCAGCTTGTCGCGCACCGGGCGGCCGTTGACATAGGCATATTGCTGCAATGCGTTGGCGCGGGTGAAGGAGGGGATCGACACATGGCCGGTCAGGTGCACGCCTTCGCGCATCGCGTCGATGGCAATGGAATTGTCGGGAAAGTCGGCGCCCATCACCTGCGCGACCCGGCGCAAGCTGCCGTCCGCGCTATCGTCGGTCGCCGGCAGTTCCAGCGTCGTGCGGTCGGAACCGGCCAGCGTGAAACGCACCGTGGGAAAGGCGATGGCGATGCGCTTGACGATGTCGCTGATGGCCGAGCTTTCGGCGCGTTCGCCCTTCATGAATTTCAGCCGTGCCGGCGTGGCGAAGAACAGGTCGCGCACCTCGACCGTGGTGCCGCGATTGGCCGCCGCCGGCTTGATTGGCAGGACGCGGCCGCCCTCGATGCCGATCTCTGCGGCGCTGTCGCTAGAGGCCGTGCGCGAGCGGATCGACAGCCGCGACACCGAGCCGATCGATGGCAGCGCTTCGCCGCGAAAGCCGAGCGAACGAATGTCGTTGATATCCTCGGTGAGCTTGGAGGTGCAGTGGCGTGCAATGGCCAGCGCCAGTTCCCGTTCAGGAATGCCGAAGCCGTCATCGGTGACGCGGATCAGGTTCAGCCCGCCGCCCGATGTGACGACTTCTACCTTGCTGGCCCCAGCATCGAGCGCATTCTCGACCAGTTCCTTGACCACGCTCGCCGGACGCTCGATGACTTCGCCAGCGGCGATCTGGTTGATCATCGTTTCGGAAAGCTGGCGGATGGGCATGCTCTGATCTTACACGGATTCGGTGGGCGCGCGCGAGGCCACTTTACGCCTGCGCCAGCAGCCAATCCCTGACCTTGCGCGCATTGTCGCTGAGCTCGCGATTCTTCGGCCAGATGACGTAGAACGCGGTGCCCGTCTTCATGATGTGGTCCGTCACCGGCACCAGCAGTCCGGTCGACAGCAGCCGCTCGACAAGGTGGCGCCAGCCGAGCGCGATGCCTTGCCCTTCCATGACCGCCTGGATCACAATCGCATAGTCATTGATGCGCAAGCCACGCTCCGCATTGCGGAGACTGGCTCCGGCCGATTGGAACCATTCGTCCCAGTTCGGGGCCTCGCGATAGGGCTCTTCCAGATGAATGAGGCGGTGTGTCGCCAGTTGCTCGACGGTCTCGGGCCGGCCGAATTTCGTCAGATAACTGGGACCCGCGACCGGAAAGATCTCTTCGTCGGAGAGCGCTAGCGAGTGGTAGTCCGGCCAGTCACGTGGCACGCCTCCGCGCACGGCAAGCGGAATGCCTTCGGCGATGATGTCGAGATCTCGGTCGCCGGTCTGGATGCGCAGATCGATGCCCGGCAGTTCGTCGCGGAACCGCTGCAGGCGCGGCATCATCCAGAACGAGCCGAAGGCCGTCGAGGCGGCGAGCGTCACATGGCCGCCAGTCGCCTGCAGGCGCAGGTCCTCCGCCGACTTGCGGATGTGGGAAAGGCCGAGCGAGACGTCGGCATGGAAACGCTCGCCGGCCTCCGTCAGGCTGACCTGGCGATGGCGGCGCTGGAACAGCGTGGCGCCAAGCTGTTCTTCCAACCCGCGCACGGCATAGGAGACGGCGGCCTGAGTCATGCCGAGCTCGCGCCCGGCGGCGGTGAAACTCGACAACCGGCCGGCCGCCTCGAAGACGATCAGGCTGCCGGCGGAGGGCAGGAGGTGGCGAAGGCTTCGCATAAGCTCAGCTTATACAAGAGATCAGGATTTTCCAGCGTCACAGTCGAATTTCACCTCGCTAAGTTGACCGGGATCGAAGGGATGGAGGCTCCATGAACGCACCGGCCGCTGAATTGACCGAGCAAACCCATCGCCGTGGTGGTGGCCGTCTCGGGCGCAAGGCGATGAGGAGCGCGCCGATTGCCTCGTTCCCGACCCTGGTGCGCCAGATTCCGGTCTATGAGATCGTTCCCGATGAGGCGGTGGAACTGATCCACGAGGAGTCGCTCAAGATACTCGAAGAAGTGGGCTGCGAATTCCGCGACGACGGAGCCATCGAGCTCTGGAAGGCGGCTGGGGCCGATGTCAGGGAAACGCGCGTGCGTATCGACCGCGCGCTGCTGATGGAGCTCGTCTCGAAAGTCCCATCCGAATTCACGCTCCATGCGCGCAATCCCGAGCGCACGGTCCGCGTTGGCGGCAAGAACTCGATCTTCGTGCCGATGTATGGCGCGCCCTACATACGCGACCTCGACAACAACAGGCGCTACGGCACGCTTGCCGACCTCAACAATTTCCACAAGCTCGCCTACATGGCGCCGGCGCTGCATTCCTCGAGTTCGGTCATCTGCGAGCCGATGGAAATCGCCGTGCCGAAGCGGCATCTGCACATCATCCATTCGGCGCTGAAACATTCCGACAAGCCGTTCATGGGCATCGTGACGTCCAAGGAGCGCGCCGAGGACACGATGGCGATGGCTGCAATCGTCTTCGGCGAGGAGTTCGTCCGCGAAAACCCGGTGCTGGTGGCGATCACCAACTGCAATTCGCCGCTGGTCTGGGACGCCACCATGATCGATGCGATGCGGGTCTATGCAAGCCACAATCAGCCGCTGATCCTGGCGCCGTTCGCGCTCTGCGGCGCCTCGACCGCGGCGTCGGCCGTCGGCGCGGTGGCGCAGGTCAATGCCGAGGCGCTCGCCGGCGTGGCCCTGACCCAGCTCATCCGTCCCGGTTCGCCCCAGATCTACGGCCAGTTCATGGTCACGGTCGACATGAAGACCGGCGCGCCGATGGGCGGGACGCCGGAGGCCGCCCAGATGATGTATCTGATGGGCGCGCTGGCGCGGAAATACCAACTGCCTTGGCGCACGTCGGGCTTTCATGTCGGCTCCAAGCTCAACGATGCCCAGGCCGGCTACGAATCCAACATGCTGATGCATGCAGCCATCCTCGCCGGCGCCAACTACATCTGGCATTCGGCCGGATGGCTGGAAGCGGGGCTCACCTGCGGTTACTCGAAATTCGCCACCGACTGCGAACAGCTTGTCGGCTGGTACAAATATGCCGGCGGCCTGCCTTTCGACGATTTCAAGGAAGCGATGGCAGCGATCCGCGAAGTCGGGCCGCAGGGCCATTTCCTCGGCACCCAGCACACGCTCGAGCATTTCGAGAAGGCTTTCTTCATGCCGAGCATCATGGACTTCAACTCCTACGAACAATGGAAGGCGGAAGGGGCGAAGGACCACGACACGCGCGGCCGCGAGAAGGCGCGCAACATGCTTGCCGACTATGAGGAGCCGAAACTCGACGAGGGCATTGCCGACGGTCTCAAGGATTTGATCGCGCGGCGCGAGGAAAAACTGCCTGACAGCGTTAGTTGAAAAAGCAGGCAAAGACCTCACGGGAACAACAAGGGGAGAATGACATGACGATTTTCAGAAGCAACGGCGATCGTGTGCCGCCCGCTATCGAAGCGATGGCGGCGGAAGCGAAGGCGGGTCGCATGGACCGGCGCGAGTTCCTGGCGCTGGCTAGCGCGCTTGGTGCGTCGACGGCATTTGCCTATGGCATGATCGGCCTCGCCGCGCCGACGCAAGCTGTGGCCGAGGAACCGAAGAAGGGCGGGACGCTGCACGTCTCGATGGCGGTGAAAGCGCAGAAGGATCCGCGCACTTACGATTGGGTGGAACTGGCCAATATCTCGCGTTGCTGGCTGGAGCCGCTGGTGCGCTACACCAGGCAATTCACCTTCGAGCCGGTGCTGCTCGAAAGCTGGGACATCAACGACGACGCCACCGAATACACGCTGCATGTGCGCAAGGGCGTCGCCTGGAACAATGGCGATGCCTTTAGCGCCGATGACGTGGTGCACAATGTGACGCGCTGGTGCGAGAAGGGCGTCGCCGGCAACTCGATGGCGGCCCGCGTCGGTGCGCTGATCGATGCCAAGACCGGCAAGGCCAGGGACGGCGCCATCACCAAGGTCGACGACAACACGGTCAAGCTGAAGCTCAGCGAGCCCGATATTTCGCTCATTCCCAATTTCACCGATTATCCGGCGCTCATCGTGCACCGCAATTTCGACGCCGATGGCGCCGACCCGATCAAGAAGCCGATCGGCACGGGAGCGTTTGAGTTGGTCTCTTACGACGTCGGCCAGAAGGCGGTGGTCAAGCGCCGCGAGAACGGCAAATGGTGGGGCGGCGAGGCGCCACTCGACGGTATCGAATTCATCGACTACGGCACCGATTTCAACGCCACGGTGAACGCGTTCGATTCCGGTGAAATCGACCTCAATTTCGAGTCGCCCGCCGACTTCATCGACATTCTCGACAAGATGGGGCTGCAGAAGTCTGAGGTCGCGACCGCCACCACGCTGGTTGCCCGCACCAACATCACGCACAAGCCCTACGACGATCAGCGCGTTCGCAATGCGCTGCAGATGGCGGTCGACAACAACGCGGTGCTGCAGCTCGGCTACAACGGCCGCGGCACGGTCGGCGAGAACCACCATGTCAGCCCGATCCATCCGGAATACTATGCCCTGCCCAAGAAGGAGCGCGACGCCGCCGGCGCCAAGAAGCTGATGGCGGACGCCGGTCAGGCCGACTTCGAGCACGAGCTGATCACCATCGAGGACGACTGGCAGAAGAACACCGGCGACGCGATCGCCGGCCAGCTGCGTGACGCCGGCATCAAGGTCAAGCGCACGGTGCTGCCGGGCTCGACCTTCTGGAACGACTGGACGAAATATCCCTATTCGATGACCATCTGGTACATGCGCCCGCTCGGTGTCCAGGTGCTGGCGCTGGGTTATCGCACTGGCGAGGCCTGGAATGAATCGGCCTATTCCAACCCCGACTTCGACGCCAAGCTCAAGCAGGCGCTCTCGCTGATCGATGTCGCCAAGCGCAAGGAGGTGATGAAGGATGTCGAGCAGATCCTGCAGGACTCCGGCGTCATCATCCAGCCGTTCTGGCAGAAGCTCTACAGCCACACGAACAAGAAGGTGAAGAACTACGGCGTCCACCAGACCTTCGAGATGGACCTCCAGAACGTCTGGCTGGACGCCTGACGCCAGAAGTTCTGCCACACAGCGCCGGCGCTCCCTTGCGCCGGCGCAATGCCGCCGATGGGGAAGAATTTGCATGTCCGGCCGGGTCTTCAAACGTTTGTTCGAGCCGGCCACCTTGCGTGGCAAAACATTGCGCAACAGGATCGTGTTTGGAGCCCATACGGCGAACATGGCCGAGAACGGGCTGCCGACCGAACGCCATGTCGGCTACTACGCCGAACGCGCCATCGGCGGGGCCGGCATGATCGTGGTCGAGCCGATGCCCGTGCATCAGGCCGCCGTGCTTACCCGTGGCAATTTCAGCCCGTCCGATGACCGCGTCATCCCGCATTTCCGCAAGGTGACGGAGGCGATCCGCGGCAACGGCGCCGTCGCCATCCAGCAGCTCTACCATGTCGGTCAGCACGCGGACGCGGACAACTCGTTTCACCCCGGTTGGTCGCCTTCCGGCCTGCCGAGCTACCACGATTCCGACGGCTCGCATCGGATGTCCGAAGCCGAGATCGAAGAAATGATCGACGGCTTCGTCCAGGCCGCGCGCCGTTGCCACCAGGCCGGCTTCGACGGCGTCGAGGTCTGGGCGGCGTACCATTCGATGCTGGACCAGTTCTGGACACCCTGGTCGAACCGCCGGGACGACCGATGGGGCGGCAGCCTCGAAAACCGCACCCGCATGAGCCGTGAGGTGATGACCAGGATTCGCCGGGAATGCGGCGATGATTTTATCATCGGTCTCGCGATCAATGATGAGCCCGAAGTCGAAGTGGCGCTGAAGCGCGAAGCGCTGGCCGAGATCATCGACCTCCACGACCGCGATGCCTTGATGGACTATGTCACTTGCGGAACGGGTTCCTACTTCGATTTCTACAAGATCATGCCGACCTTTGTTTACCCGGAGAAGCTCGGTGCCGACCTGGCGTCCGTGCTCAAATCCACCGTGCGTCACGCGTTGATCACCGCCGAGAGCCATATCCGCACGCCCGAGAACGCCGAGAGCGTGCTGAGCGAAGGCCGTGCCGATCTCGTTTCCATCGTGCGTGGGCAGATCGCCGATCCGCATCTGGCTGCAAAGGCTGCCGCCGGCCGGCCGCAGGACATTCGCGGCTGCCTGTCCTGCAACCAGATGTGCTGGGGCCGGCGCAGCCGTGACTACTGGATCAGCTGCGTCATCAATCCTTCCGCGGGGCGGGAATGGGAGTGGGGCGGCGACCGCTTTGCTCCGGCCGGCCAGCCGAAGCGCGTACTGGTCGTCGGTGGCGGCCCGGCCGGTCTCGAAGCGGCGCGCGCCGCGGCCGAGCGCGGCCATCGCGTCACGCTGGCCGAGGCATCCGATCGCCTTGGGGGGCAGTTCCGTCTTGCCGGGCTGCAGCCGCGCCGTGCCCAGATTCTGGACCTGATCGACTGGTATGAGCGCCAGCTCGGCCAGCTCCAGGTCGACATCCGCTACGGGCAGTATGTCGAAGCCGACGATGTCGAGCGCGAAGGCGCCGATCACGTCATCGTGGCGACCGGCTCGATGCCGCCGGACGGCGCTTTCCAGCGGGCCTTGCCGCATTGGGAGAGCGTTCCGGGCGGCGGTCCGGTGCTCTCGGCCGAAGCGGTGATGGCGCGCGAGGCGAGGCCGGGAAAAAATGTTCTCTTGCTGGACGATGGCGGCAATTGGAAGGGCTGCGGCACCGCCTGGAAACTCGCCGAGGATGGTCACAATGTAACGCTTGTGACACCGGACGCCCTGGTCGGCAAAGAGCTTCAGCGAATGGCCGTCGATGCGCCGCTGCGACGGGTACTCGCCGAGCTGAAGGTGCGGTTTGTGACCGAGAGCGCCGTCGTTCATTGGGACGGCAGGGTGGCCAGGATCGCTTCGCTGCTCGACGGGACCGAGCAGCAGGTCGAGGCCGACGCTTTGGTCTTCGCCACCACCAGCATGGCGCAGGACAGCCTGTCCATCGAGCTCGAAAGGCGCGGAATTGCGCATACCTCCATCGGCGATTGTACCGCCTCCAGACAGGCGGCATTTGCCATTCATGACGGGCGCAAGGTGGCGCTTGGTCTTTGACCATCGCGAAAGGCGCCAGACCAGGCAAGGCATGAACGGGGCTAATGTCTGAATGCGTATCAGGTCAATCAAAGTCTATCAGGTGCTTCTGCCTGTTAAAGGCGGTGCCTACCGGATGGCCAGCGACACCGTGCAGAATTTGGACAGCACGCTGGTTGAAGTCACCACCGAGGATGGACTGTCAGGCTGGGGTGAGACTTGCCCGATCGGCCCTGTTTATCAACCCCAGCATGCTCTGGGCGCGAGAGCGGCAATTGCTGAAATAGCGCCGGGACTTATCGGCGAGAACACAGCGTCCATGCGCCGCCTCGCCAAACGAATGGACGAACGGCTGAACGGTCACAACTATGCCAAGGCGGCCTTGGACATAGCTCTCCTCGACCTCGCCGGCCAGTGGCTGGGCGTCCCTGTTTCAACACTTCTCGGTGGTGCGCTCACCGATCGCGTGCCGTCATACTACTCGACGACCGTCGGTGCTCCGGACGAGACCGCGCGTATTGCCGCCGACAAGGTCAATGCCGGATATCCACGGCTTCAGATCAAGATCGGCGGGCGGGATCTCGAACAAGACGTCGCCACTGTGCACAAAGTATGGGAGGCGGTTGGCTTCAGGGCCCGCATAGCCGTCGACGCCAATCGCGGCCTGACCGCTGCCGCGGCGCTGCACATCGATCGGCTTTGCCAGGCAATCCCGTTCGTGTTCGAACAGCCTTGCAACACCATGGAGGAAGTCGCTGGTCTCAAAGGGCGCGTTACGCATCCGATCTATCTCGATGAGAGTACCGAGGATTTGAATGCCGTGCTTCGGGCAGTTTCGTCAGGTATCGCCGACGGATTCGGATTGAAGGTCACCCGTCTTGGTGGTCTGACCAAGATGGCCACGGTCCGCGACCTGTGTGCGATACGATCTCTTCCGCACAGCTGCGACGATGCCTGGGGCGGAGACGTCATCGCCGCGGCATGCGTCCACCTCGCCGCTACCGTCGAGCCGAGACGTTTTGAGGGAGCCTGGATCGCGCAGGAGTACATCGAAGGGCATACTGATCCCGCAAACCCGATCGTGATCGAGAACGGGCATATACGCGTCCCGCAGATCCCAGGGCTCGGTGTCAAGCCTGAGCGCTCCCAACTCAACGCGCCGATCGCCACTTTCGGAAACTAAGGATCGTTGGATTTGATCTATGCAAGCAGACGCGCCGCCCGGAGGAGGCTTCATGAGCCGCAAAAAAGCCGATATGCACGATGCGTGGTATTGATTGCCTTCCGCAGTCAAACATTCGGGGAAATCCATGAAACTGCTGCTCGCTGCCATCCTGTCGATTGCCGCACCAGCCGCGGCATTGGCCGGCCCGGCGTCCGACGCCGTGAAGTTCTTCTATGTCCCGCAGGTCAAGTTCGAGGCCGACGCGCAATACCGCGATCGCTTCACCGAGCCGGTGACGAAACTGTTCGACCTCAACGACCAGGCCACCAAGAAGAATCCGGACCAGGTCGCCTGTATCGACTTCGACCCCGGCCTCGACGCGCAGGATTTCGACCAGAAGGCCCTTTCCAAGACACTGAAGCTGTCCGAGACGGTGGAGGGCGATACGGCGCAGGTGGTGGCGAGTTTCAGTCTTTTTCCGGAAGGAGACGATTCGCAGCGCGAAATGCACTGGTCGCTGAAGAAGGTCGACGGCAAGTGGAAGATATCGGACATTGCATCGAAGACCAGCGACTGGACGCTGAGCCAGCTCGAATGCATGGCGGGCCAAGATCCGGAGTGATGCGATGGCCGGTCGCACGCTTCTTTTGTTCTCGGCCGTGTGCCTGCTGGCGGCGGACTTGAACGGCGCGGCCGCTCAGGGGCTGTTGGGCGCGCCGCCGGCAAAAGCTCCGGCCGGGACCGCGCCCGATGACAGCGTGACGCCGGCAACCCCGCCTGGCGGCGCCGCGGAGCCGCCGACCCCACCCGTCGCATCGCCGCCAAGCGAGCCTGCCGCTCCAATCCAGCCGGGGTCGCCGACCGCGGTGGTGCGGCCGTTCTACGATCAGGTCGGCCTGGAGGTCGATCCTGCTCAGCGCGGCCATTTCATCGATCCGGCGAAAGCCGTGCTCGACAAGAGCGATGCCTTGCGCAAATCCGGGCAGGGCGAGTGCCTGGACCCCAACATGGCGCTCGACAATGCGGACTACGACAAGGCCGAGATCGACAAGAGCCTGAAGACGCTCGAAGCGATCAATGGCGACCAGGCCAAGGTGATCGTCGCCTTCGTCGTCGCCGGTAACCCGCACCGCCTCGAATGGAAGTTCAAGAAGGTCGATGGCGAATGGAAGATAGCGGACCTTTTGTCGGTGACCGGCGAATGGGCACTCAGCCAGTACCAGTGCGAATGATGGCCGAACTAGCCGCGCCCGCGATAGGGGGTGACGCCGGTATCCGGCAGCCAGGCGCCTTCGGGCGGAGCGCCGGTCTGCCAGAACACATCGATCGGAATGCCGCCGCGCGGATACCAATAGCCGCCTATGCGCAACCAGAGCGGCTTGGTCGCGGCCACGATGCGGCGTCCGATCATCACCGTGCAGTCTTCATGGAAGGCGCCATGGTTGCGAAACGAGGTCATGAACAGCTTGAGCGACTTCGATTCCACCAGGGCGGCATCGGGTGCGTAGTCGATGACGATGTGGGCGAAATCCGGCTGTCCGGTCACTGGGCAGAGCGAGGTGAATTCCGGGCAGGTAAAGCGCACGATCGCCGGCGGCCCGTCGCCGCGCGAAAACGGCACGGTTTCCAGGACCGCGGCTTCGGGGCTCTGTGGCGTCTCGACGTGCGTGCCGAGCTGGGTGAGATTTTTGGTATCGATCATATGCGGTTTCCCTTGGATTTGCCGCTCATTAGCACAAATTAAAACGGCAGGAAGACGATGACCAGCAACGACCCGCTTCTCCAACCCTACCAGCTCAAGCATTTGACGCTGAAGAACCGGGTGATGTCGACCAGCCACGAGCCGGCTTACTCGGAGGACGGCATGCCGAAGGAGCGCTACCGGCTCTACCATGCCGAAAAGGCCAAGGGCGGCATGGCGCTGACCATGACCGCCGGCTCGGCGATCGTTTCGCGCGACAGCCCGGCTGCCTTCGGCAATCTGCACGTCTATGACGACCGCATCGTGCCGTGGTTGGCCGAACTCACCGATGCCTGCCATGAGCATGACTGCAAGGTGATGATCCAGATCACCCATCTTGGCCGCCGCACGGGTTGGAACAAGGCCGACTGGCTGCCGGTGCTCTCGGCTTCGCCGGTGCGCGAGCCGGCGCATCGCGCTTTCCCCAAGACCATCGAGGACTGGGACATCGAGCGCATCGTCGCCGACTATGCGTCGGCCGCCCAGCGCTGCCAGGCGGCGGGGCTCGACGGCATCGAGTTCGAATCCTACGGCCATCTGATGGACGGCTTCTGGTCGCCTGCCACCAATCATCGCGATGACGAGTATGGCGGTTCGCTCGACAACCGCCTGCGCTTCACCAACATGGTGCTCGATGCGGTGCGGGCGGCGGTCGGCGAGAAATTCGTGGTCGGCATCCGCATGGTCGCCGACGAGGATTTCGACAAAGGCCTGTCGAAGGAGGAGGGCGTCGAGATCGCCAGGCGGCTGGCCGGCTCCGGCAAGCTCGATTTCCTCAACATCATCCGGGGCTCGATCGAGACCGACGCGGCGCTCACCAAGGTCATTCCGGTGACCGGCATGCGGTCTTCGCCGCATCTCGATTTTGCCGGCGAGGTGAGGGCGGCGACGAAATTCCCGACCTTCCACGCGGCGCGCATTTCCGATGTCGCCACCGCGCGCCATGCGATCGCCACCGGCAAGCTCGACATGGTCGGCATGACACGCGCCCATATCGCGGATCCGCACATCATCAAGAAGGTGATGGAGGGCCGCGAGCACGAGATACGTCCCTGTGTCGGCGCTACCTATTGTCTCGACCGCATCTATGAAGGCGGCGAGGCGCTATGCGTTCACAATGCGGCGACCGGCCGCGAGGCGGATATCCCGCACGTCATTGTCAAGACGGAAGGGCCCAAGCGGAAAGTGGTGGTCGTCGGCGCCGGCGCTGGTGGGCTGGAGGCGGCGCGCGTCGCAGCCGAGCGCGGTCATCAAGTCACGATCCTCGAGGCATCATCACAAGCTGGCGGCCAGGTGCGTCTGGCGACCCAGAATCCGCGCCGCAAGGAATTGATCGGCATCATCGACTGGCGGCTGGCCGAACTCGACCGGCTCGGCGTCGAGATCCGCTATGACACCTGGGCGGAACAGGACGATGTCCTGGCGCTGGCGCCCGACGTCGTGGTGATCGCCACCGGTGGCCTGCCGCAGAACCCGCCGCTGGCCTCCGGCGACAATCTCGTCACCTCGAGCTGGGACATCATGGCCGGCAGCGTCAAGTCGGCCGAAAATGTGCTGCTCTACGACGACAATGGCGGCCATCAGGGCATGGGCGCGGCCGAACTGATTGCCAACAGCGGCTCGAAGCTGGAACTGGTTTCGCCGGAACGCTTCTTCGCCCCCGAAATGGGCGGCATGAACCACGTACCCTATGTCAGGGCCTTCCAGGAAAAGGGCGTCACCGTCACCATCAATACCCGCCTGCGCTCGGTGCGGCGCGAAGGCAATCAACTGATCGCGGAACTCGCTTCGGATTTCGCCGATGGCTGGCGCGGAGAGCGCAGGGTCGACCAGGTGGTGGTCGAGCACGGCACGGCGCCGCTCGACGATCTGTACCTTTCGCTGAAACCGCTGTCGAAGAACGGTGGTGCGGTCGACTATGAGCGGCTGGTCAACGGCGGCGACATTTTTCCCAAGCGCAACGCGGATGGCGGCTTCGTGCTCTTGCGCATCGGCGACGCGGTTGCCTCGCGCAACATCCACGCCGCCATCTATGATGGGATCAGGTTCGGGATCAGGATTTGATCACGATCAGGTGGCGCGCAACGGCCTTTGCAAGGAGAGCCACCTGCCGCTCTGGTCCGTTGCGCGCCGCGCATGATCGGCTTTCACCGGCCGTGCGATTCTAAAACATCTTGGCGGTCGCCATGCAAAGCACGGTGATGACCAGCAGCCCGCCGGCGATACGTTCGCCCCTGGTCATTTTCGCGCGCAGCACCGTTTGGGTCGCGGCATCGGCGCCGGCAAGCTGCCTGCTGGCGGAGCCCACAAGCGCGCCTTGCACGCCGGCGGCGATCAGCGCCGTCAAAATGCCGAGCGCCAGTACCTTTTCCATCGAGCCAAAAGCACCCTCATGAAAGAAATACCAGAGCAGCAAACCGGTCAGGAAAGCCAAACCGGCCGCGCCCATTTGCGGCCGGAAGAACCGCTCGGCCCGGATGTCCGGATCGCGGCCAACCGCGATGGTTGTGCCGGCCCAGAAGACGCCGGCCATGACGTGCAGGCCGATGACGGCGATATAAACATACTGCATGATCGCATTCCTCTCATTCGCCCGCCGCCTACGCGCCGCAACCCTGTCGCGATGCCATCAATAAGGCAAAATTAGATATCTAATGGTTAGATGTCAATCATGAAGTCAAGTTTCACATTCCCACTGCTTGCTCTACTGTCAGATCATGACACCATTTGACCGCCCGCCGGTCGGCATGAATCTCGGCCGAACCGCCAAGCTTGTCGCCCAGGCCTTCGACGCTGCCTTGGTTGAAGCAGGCGGCACATTGCCGGTCTGGCTCACGCTGCTGTCTGTCAAGTCGAGCGAGCTTGCCAATCAGCGCGAACTCGCCGGCATGATCGGCATCCAGGGCGCGACGCTGACCCATCATCTCAACGCGATGGAAGCGCAGGGCCTGCTGACGCGGCGGCGCGATCCCGTTAACCGCCGGGTTCACCTGGTCGAATTGACGGAGACGGGAGAAGCGCTGTTCGAGACGTTGCGGCAAGCGGCACTCATCTTCGACAAGCGGCTTCGCAAAGGACTGTCCGACGAGCGTCTGGCGGAATTTGCGCAGGTGCTTGCGGCGTTGCGGAAAAACGTAGAGAGCTAGGAATGCCGGCCTGTTGGCTCAGTCATAGCTCTGGATTGTTCCAAACGCATAGTGGCGTAGTTTCAGCGCAGTGATCAGGCTGGTCAATTTGGTCTTGCCGTCAAAACCGTCCTGAAACATCTCGTCGTGCATGAGCAGGATCAACTTGCCGGGTTTGGCGAAATGGCCATAGCCGAACAAGTGATCGATCTCGCTGACCAGACGGTCGACGCTCTGGACCGGCTCGCCGCTGTCCTTGTGCACCCACTCGTGGTCCCAGCCATAGAGATAAAAGCCGGAAGCGGCGACGAACTCATAGTCGGGATCCTCACGGCCGGCTTGCGCCTGCCCAAGCGAATTGTCGTTCTTCGACATCGAAGGCAGCCGGAACACATCGCGCCCCGGCAAGCAGGCGTGCACAGCCGGTTTCAGGCCCAGCACGGCATTGGCCCTGAGCATGTCTGCGACCACGCCTTCCGTATCGCCATAAAAATGCCGGTAGTGATTGTAGGCGTGACTGTAGCTGTGGTTGCCGATCGTCACCAGCGGCATAGCCTTGGCGCGCCGCACCAACGTCTTGTTGGACGCACTGGCCTCGGCATGCATACCGACCATGAACAGCGTTGCCGGAACCTGCGCGGCCTCCAAGACGTCGAGGATGTTGCTTGTACCGTTCAGCGGACCGTCGTCGAAGGTGAGATAGATGGTGCGATCCGCGCCATGGGCAGGCAACGCCGACATCAACATGGCTGCCAGGGGAAGCCGAAAGAATGTCATGGGGCCGCCATCCCCTCGCGATCAGGACAGGCCGCCATTTCCGCGGCTGCTTGTCAAGGCTGGCCGGGTTACGCCAGGCTTCCCTGCAATACCGTCAGCCTGGCTTTCTTCGGCATGCGGGCGGTCAGCCATTCGAGCGCCTTGTCATGCGGCATCGGGAAGGCGATGGAATAGCCCTGCACCTGGTCGCAGCCGATCGCCATCAGCGAGTCGAGCTCGGCCTCGGTTTCGGCACCCTCGGCGACGATGGAGATGCCCAGCCCCCGGGCAAGTTCAGTGATGGCGCGCACGATCTTGGAGTTGTCGCCATTCTCGTGGATGTTTTGCACGAAGCGACGGTCGATCTTGAGCCTGTCGATCTCGTTGGGATTGACGTGGCTGAGCGAAGCATAGCCGGTGCCGAAATCATCGAGTTCCAGATGCACGCCGGCCGCCCTGATATGACGCAGCTTCGCCGCGATGCCAGTCTTCTCGTCGTCCAGAATGACGGATTCGACGATTTCCAGCGACAGTTTCTGCGGCGGCAGTCCGGCTTTCTCCAGCGTATCGAACAAAAACGCATCGAAATCATGCTCGCGCAACTCGGTACCCGAGACATTGACCGCAAGCCGGCCGAAGGCAATCCCGGCACGGTTCCACTCGGCGGCCTCGTTGATCGCCTTGCTGATCACGATGCGGCCGATCTCCGGCATGAAGCCGCATTTCTCGGCCACCGGGATGAATTCGCCCGGCGAGATCATGCCGCGCTCGGGATGATTCCAGCGCACGAGCGCTTCGATGCCGCTGATGGTGCCGTCGGTCAGCGAGACCTGCGGCTGGAAATAGACCTGGAACGCCTTTTCGGAAATGGCGACCTTGATGTCATGTTCGAGCTGCTTGCGGTAGTCGAGTTCGCGGCGCAGTTCCTCGGAAAAGAACGAGAAGTTGCCGCCACCCATTTTCTTGGCGGAGTAGAGCGCCAGATCGGCATGGACGAGCAGGTCCTGCGCGTTGTCGGCATCGATCGGATAGACCGCGATGCCGCCGCTGGCGCCCGGGAGAATGGTGGTGCCCTGGAACACGATCGGCTCGTTGATGTGCACCAGGATGCGCCGTGCCAGCATGTTGATGTCCTCGGTGCTGCCGGCCCCGTTGAGGATCATCACGAATTCGTCGCCGCCGAGCCGCGCGCACAGATCCGAGGCGCGGCAGGAATCGCGCATGCGCTGTGCCGTCACGACCAGGACATAGTCGCCGGCGGCGTGGCCCAGCGTATCGTTGATCTGCTTGAAGCGATCGAGGTCGAGCTGGACTACGGCCAGGCGCTCGCGCCGGCGATGCGCGCCCTTGATCAGCGTCTCGAAATGGTCGGTGAGGAAGGTGCGGTTGTGCAGGCCGGTCAGGCCGTCATGCACAGCGATGAAGGCCATCGAATTGCGCGCGTCTACCAACTCACGCGTCTTGCGCAGGATCGCGTTGGACATCGGCCTGAAGATGAACAGCGCCACCAGCAGGATGACGCCGAGTGTGGCGTAGAACAGCGTGCGGTGGAGGGAGAGCAGCTTTTCGGAGCGCTCGTCGGCATCGGCGCTGATGCGCTGGCCGAGCGCGGCATAGCCCGACAGCGTGGCATTGGCGACCGAGGCATCGAGATTGACGCGTTCGGCGCCGCCCTTGTAGCCGCCATTGTCGCCAAGATTGAGCTGCGATTCCAGTGCGGAGACCAGCCGGTCGCCATTGGCGATCAGGCCAACCGAGAAATAGTCCAGATGAAAGGGCTTGGCGAAAAGCACGCTCTGGATCGACTTCGCATCGAGCTTGGCCGGCGATTGCGGATCCGCGCCCGTCTGCTTGAGCAGCAGATCGTAGTTCGTCTCGAACTCCGCCGTGGCCTGCTTCAGCGCGCTGACCAGCGCCGGCTGCTTGTCGCGCGAGGCGGCGCCCGTTGCGTTGGCCAGGAAGACGATGCGCTGCGACAGCGTCTTCTGCGTACCGACGATGTCGAGCAAGGTGTTGTTGTGCTGCTGCGTGGCCATCGTCTGCTGCAGCAGGACGAAGGAGGCCGCGACCATGGCGGCAATGATCAGCAGCGCCAGCCAGTAGCCAGCCTTGATCAGCAGTATGAGCTTGCCTGAAACGGTTTGCACCGGCTGCTGAGACATGTTCGGGGGCGGTCCTCTCGCCAACGGATTTATGCGAGCACCATTGAACTGCAAACGTTAACAGGACTGGAAATCGACGGCCGCCCGGCGCGGACGAGAGGCGGAAAGATCACGAAATGGTTATCGGGTTCTTTCGCGGCCGCCCCGCATTTGAGCATTCGTCGGCCCATGCGTTTCCGGGTGGTCACCTGGGCAATGTCGGAACGTCCCAGCTGATGCTGCCCGGCCACCTGATCCGGTCGCTTTTGCGATGGATTTTTTGTGCGGGCGGGACGACAGTCTGCCGAAGTCAAACGGGGCCCGATCATGACCGCAGCATTTCTCTCCCATATCGACAGCGAGCTTGCCGGGTTGAAATCCGCCGGGCTCTACAAGTCCGAGCGGGTGATTTCCTCGATGCAGTCGGCTGAGATCGAGGTCGGCGGCGAGAAAGTGCTGAACTTCTGCGCCAACAACTATCTCGGCCTTGCCGACAGCGCGGAACTGCGCGCGGCGGCCACGCAGGCGCTCGACCGCTACGGCTACGGCATGGCCTCGGTACGCTTCATCTGCGGGACGCAGGAAGAACACAAGCAGCTCGAGACGACGATCTCCTCTTTCCTCGGCTTGGAGGACACCATCCTCTACGGCTCCTGTTTCGACGCCAATGGCGGCCTGTTCGAGACGCTGCTTGGCGAGGAAGACGCAATCATCTCGGATGCGCTGAACCACGCCTCGATCATCGACGGCGTCAGGCTGTCGAAGGCCAAACGCTTTCGCTACGCCAACAACGACATGGCCGATCTCGAGGCGCGATTGAAGGAAGCCAAGGATTGCCGCTTCCGGCTGATCGCCACCGACGGTGTGTTTTCCATGGACGGCATCATCGCCAATCTCTCAGGCGTCTGCGACCTGGCCGAGAAATACGACGCCATGGTCATGGTGGATGACAGCCATGCGGTCGGCTTCGTCGGCGGCAATGGGCGCGGTTCGCCCGAGCATTGCGGTGTCGAGGGCAGGGTTGACATCATCACCGGCACGCTCGGCAAGGCGCTCGGCGGCGCTTCCGGCGGCTACACCTCGGGCAAGAAGCAGGTGGTCGACTGGCTGCGCCAGCGCTCGCGGCCTTATCTCTTCTCCAACACGCTGATGCCGGCGATCGCCGGCGCCTCGATCAAGGTGTTCGAGCTGATCCGCAATGGCGACGGATTGCGCGAGCGCCTATATGCCAATGCGGCGCGGTTCAGGTCCCAGATGGGCAAGCTTGGCTTCACGCTGGCCGGGGCCGACCATCCGATTATCCCGGTGATGCTGGGCGATGCCACATTGGCGCAGGAGATGGCGGCGCGCATGCTGAAGCGTGGTATCTACGTCATTGGATTCTCATTCCCTGTGGTGCCGAAGGGCCAGGCCCGCATCCGCACCCAGATGTCGGCGGCGCACTCCAGCGCCGACATCGACCGGGCCGTGGAAGCGTTCGGAGCGGTCGGCAGGGAATTGGGCGTGATTTCCTGAAGGGCCGGTAGCGAAAAGCGATTCCGGATCAAAGATTCAAGGGACAAGAGAATGTCGAACATGATGAAGGCACTGGTGAAGGCCAAGGCCGAACCGGGCATCTGGATGGAAGAGGTTCCGGTGCCGGAGATCGGCCCCAACGATGTGCTGATCAAGATCAAGAAGACCGCAATCTGCGGCACCGACGTCCACATCTACAACTGGGACCAGTGGGCGCAAAAGACGGTTCCTGTGCCGATGGTTACCGGCCACGAATTCGTCGGCACGGTCGCCGACTTTGGTGCCGCGGTCACCGAATACAAGGTCGGCCAGCGGGTGTCGGGCGAGGGACACATCGTCTGCGGCCATTGCCGCAACTGCCGCGCGGGCAGGGGGCATCTGTGCCGTAACACGCTCGGCGTCGGCGTCAACCGTCCCGGCGCCTTCGGCGAGTACCTGGCCATTCCCCAGCACAATGTGGTGCCGATCCCCGACGACGTGCCGGACGAGATTGCCGCGATCTTCGATCCCCTGGGCAATGCGGTCCACACGGCGTTGTCCTTCGATCTGGTCGGCGAGGATGTGCTGGTCACCGGCGCCGGACCGATCGGCATCATGGGCGCGCTGGTGGCGCAGTGCGTCGGCGCACGCAAGGTTGTCATCACCGACATCAACCCGGTGCGCCTGGCGCTGGCCAAAAAACTCGGTGTCCAGCATGTCGTCGACGCTTCGCAGGAGAAGCTGCGCGACGTCATGCCGGCACTCGGCATGACAGAAGGTTTCGATGTCGGGTTGGAGATGTCGGGCGCCGCACCTGCCTTCCGCGACATGATCGACACCATGAACAATGGCGGCAAGATCGCCATCCTCGGCATCGCCCCGACTGGTTTCGAGATCGACTGGAACAAGGTCATCTTCAAGATGCTGCACTTGAAGGGCATCTACGGCCGCGAGATGTTCGAGACCTGGTACAAGATGATCGCCCTGGTGCAGGGCCCGCTCGACGTCTCGGCGCTCATCACGCACCGCATCGGCATCGACGATTTCCAGGCCGGCTTCGATGCGATGCGCAGCGGCAGTTCCGGCAAGGTGGTGATGGACTGGTAACGGCGCGCATAGCGCTATCCGGTGAAACGTCTGCGCGAGGCGCCCCCCTCTGTCCTGCCGGACAGAGGGGGGCGCTGTCCCCCCAGCCTATCCCCATTCTTTCAGCGCTACTTCTCTTCCAACGTCCTTTCAAGTGCCGCCACCCCACGCACAATCGCCGCACGTTCGTCCACGCCAAGTTTCGCCAGCAGTTCCCGCTCGAAACTCTGCGCCAGCGGCACCATCTCGCGATAGGCTGCAAGCCCGACTTTGGTAAGCGTCAAGTGCTCGACGCGGCGGTCGTTCTCGTCAGGTGTTCGTACCAGCCAGCGCCGCCGTTCTAACTCGGCCACGGCGCGCGAGACCTTGGTCTTGTGCATGGCCGACTGCTCGCCAAGTTCCGTCGCGGTCATCGTGCCGCGCTGTCCCAATCCCGACAACGTGCGCCATTCGGGCCGGGTCAGGCCATGGCGGTCCTTATAGACCTTCGAGAATTCGCGGCTGACCGCATCTGCAAGGCGGTAGAGCCGGTAGGGCAGAAAGCTTTCGAGTTCGAGAATGTCCATTGTCCGCATCCGGGAAAAACGGAAGATTGATAGTTACATTTTCGATGGTTACAAATGAAACCAATTTGGTCAATCCGGGAGGAAGCAATGGCCTTTTCCTATATGCCGGGTTTCGGCAACGACTTCGAAACCGAAACCTTGCCCGGCTCACTGCCGCAGGGACGCAACTCGCCGCAGCGGCCGGCCTACGGCCTCTATGCCGAGCAGCTTTCAGGCTCGCCCTTCACCGCGCCGCGCGGCACCAATGAGCGCTCCTGGCTCTATCGCATCCGGCCGAGCGTCAAGCACACGGGCAGGTTCAAGGCGGCGAGTTGTCCCCTGTGGAAGAGCGCCCCCAATGTCGGCGACCACGAGCTGGCGCTTGGCCAGTACCGCTGGAATCCGGTGCCGATGCCGAAAGAGCCGACCGACTTCATCAAGGGTATGCGCACCATCACCACCGCCGGCGACGTGCTTGGCCAGACCGGCATGGCTGCCCATGTCTATGTCGCCAACCGCTCGATGACCGACGATCATTTCTTCAACGCCGACGGCGAGCTGCTGATCGTGCCGCAGGTGGGCAGCTTGCACTTCATCACCGAGATGGGCGTCATCGAGCTTCGGCCCGGTGAAATCGCCGTGCTGCCGCGCGGCCTCGTCTTCAAGGTCGAACTGGTCGACGCCGAAGTGCGCGGCTATGTCTGCGAGAATTACGGCGCCAAGCTGACGCTGCCTGACCGCGGCCCGATCGGCGCCAATTGCCTGGCCAACCCGCGCGACTTCAAGACGCCTTGCGCCTGGTTCGAGGAGAAGGAGACGCCGTGCCGGCTGATCGTGAAATGGTGCGGCAATTTTCACGTCACCGAGATCGGCCATTCGCCGCTCGACGTCGTTGCCTGGCATGGCAACTACGCGCCCTATAAATATGATCTGGCGACCTTTTCGCCGGTCGGTGCGCTGCTGTTCGATCACCCCGATCCGTCGATCTTCACCGTGCTGACGGCGCCGAGCGGCGAGGAAGGCACCGCCAACATCGATTTCGTCATCTTCCCGCCGCGCTGGCTGGTGGCGGAAGATACGTTCCGGCCGCCCTGGTACCATCGCAACATCATGAGCGAGTTCATGGGCCTGATCCATGGCCAGTACGACGCCAAGGAGGAAGGTTTTGTCCCCGGCGGCATCAGCCTGCACAATCTGATGCTGGCCCATGGCCCGGATGCGCCTGGCTTCGAAAAAGCCTCGCGCGCGGACCTGAAACCGGTCAAGCTCGACAACACCATGGCCTTCATGTTCGAAACCCGCTTTCCGCAGATGCTGACCCGCTACGGCGCCGAACTCGAAACCCGGCAGGACAATTACATCGATTGCTGGGCCGACCTGAAGAAGCGGTTCAATGGCACGCCCGAGGGCGACTGGTCTTGAGCGGCAAGCCAATGCCGGACCGGCTGGTGCTGCTCGGGTCGAAAGGCGGTCCGGCACTGCGGCCGGGCGGGCCGTGGCCGAGCTCGACGCTGCTCGAAATCGGCGGGCGAGCCATCGTCGTCGATTGCGGGCTCGGCGTGACGCGCGGTCTGGTCGATGCCGGTGTCAGCCTGAAGGCACTCGACCTGATCTTCATCACGCATCTGCATTCCGACCATGTGCTGGAACTCGGGCCGCTGATCCACACCGCATGGACGGCTGGCTTGGCGACGCCGGTCACCGTGTTCGGGCCGCCTGGGCTTGGCCACTACTGGCGGCGCTTTTGTCAGGCGATGGAATTCGACATCGAGATCCGCATCGCCGACGAGGGCCGCCCCGATATTCGCGAGTTGGTTTCTGTCGACGAATTCGGCCAAGGGCATGTGGTCGAGGAGCGCGGACTGAAGGTGACGGCACTGCGCGTCGACCATCCGCCGGTGACCGATTGCTTCGCCCTGCGCTTCGAGCATGGGGGAAACAGCGTGGTGTTCTCGGCCGATACTGCTTTCTTTCCGCCGCTGGCCGATTTTGCCGATGGCGCTGCTATCCTCGTCCATGAAGCCATGCTGGAAGAAGGCATCGAGCGGCTGGTTGCCAGAACCGGCAATGGCGCGCGGCTCAGGGAACATCTGCTCGCCAGTCACAGCTTTGCCGAGGAGGCAGGCCGTATCGCCAGCGATGCCGGCGTCAAAAGATTGGTGCTCAATCACCTCATTCCAGCCGACGATACCGAGATCGGCGAGGTCGACTGGATAGCCGCTGTCAGGAAAACATGGGCTGGCGACTTGACGATCGCTCGCGACGGCCTTGTTGTGGAGTTAAGCGGCGCCAAGGCCGCATCAGGAGAGGGAACCGCATGAAGCTTGCCACGCTGAAGGACGGAACACGCGACGGAAAACTCGTCGTCGTTTCGCGCGACCTGACGCAATACACGGACGCCTCGTTCCTGGCGCGGACGCTGCAGGCCGCACTCGACGACTGGCGCAGGATCTCGCCGCATCTCGCGACCATAGCGGAATCGCTGGAGAACAATGCGATGCCGGCGGCCCGTTTTCACGAGCATGACGCGCATTCGCCGCTGCCGCGCGCCTATCAATGGGCCGACGGCTCGGCCTATGTGAACCATGTCGAACTGGTGCGGAAGGCGCGCGGCGTCGAGATGCCGGCAAGCTTCTGGACCGACCCGCTGATCTACCAGGGCGGCTCGGATTCCTTCGTTGCCCCGCGCGATCCGATCCGTCTAGCGGACGAGGCCTTCGGCATCGACATGGAAGCCGAGATCGCCGTCATCGTCGACGATGTGCCGATGGGCGCCAGCCTCGAGGAAGCGCGCGCCGCGATCCGGCTGGTCATGCTGGTCAACGATGTCACGCTGCGCGCGCTGACCGGGCCGGAACTGGCCAAGGGATTCGGCTTCTTCCAGTCGAAACCGTCCTCCGCCTTCTCTCCGGTCGCGGTGACGCCGGATGAGCTGGGCGATGCCTGGGACGGCGGCAAGGTCAATCTGCCGCTGCTTGCCGACATCAACGGCAAGCCGTTCGGCCGCGCCGATGCCGGTGTCGACATGACCTTCGATTTTCCGGCCCTGATTGCTCACGCTGCCCGCACAAGGCCGCTGGTGTCAGGCACCATCATCGGCTCGGGTACGGTGTCCAACAAACTCGACGGCGGCCCGGGCAAGCCGGTCTCTGCGGGCGGAGCCGGTTATTCCTGCATCGCCGAACTGCGCATGATCGAGACCATTGTGTCAGGCGAGCCCAAGACACCTTTCCTGCGCTTCGGCGACACCGTGCGCATCGAGATGAAGGACAGATCAGGGCATTCGATCTTCGGCGCCATCGAGCAGAAGGTCGAGAAATACCAGCGGTAGGCACAATGAGAGGTTTGAGTGATGGACCTGCTGGATCATCTGCGTCGCATGGCGAAGAACAATCTCTGGTCGAACGACCGGCTCTATCGCGCCGTGCTTGCGCTGAAGCCCGGTGAATTCGAGGCCGAGCGCACCAACTTTTTCCCGTCGATCAAGGCAACGCTCAACCATGTCCTCGCGGTCGATCATCTCTATCTCGATTTTCTCGAAGACGGCGGCCTCGGTGCGGCTGCCTACGATGACTTCGTGCCTTTCGATGCCGCGCCGGAGCTTTACCTGGCTCAGCTTGCGGCCGACCGGCGGCTGATCGCCTTCTGCGATGGCCTGTCGAAGGCCGATCTCGATCGCAGCGTCGTCACCGACCGGCGCGAGGACGGCATGATCCCGGAAAAGACCGGCGATATCCTGGCGCACGTCTTCCTGCACGACATCCACCATCGGGGCCAGGTGCATGCCATGCTCGCGGGTACCTCCGTAGCGCCGCCGCAGTTGGACGAGTTTTTGCTGGATTATGACGTTAAGTTGAGAACAGCGGAGGTCGAACGGCTGGGATTATGAAACGTCATGCCAGCGCGACGTCATAGAGAGCAAATTGCTTGTCCGCTGTCAGGATGGTGAGATTCTCGACCTGCGCTTGGGCGATCAGCAGCCGGTCGAACGGATCGCCATGGTGGCGGGGAAGGCGGCCGACAACATGCGCATGCTGAAACGTGATGGTCAGCGGCTGGAATTGCATTCTCGGGAGTAACGCCGGCAGGTCGTCCGGAACGTCGAGTTTGCCGATCGATCGCTTGATCGCGATTTCCCAAACGCTTGCCGCGCTGGCGTAAACGGTCGCGTCCGATGCAAGGACAGCCCGGTGCTCCTCGCTGAGTCGAGGGTCGTCCTTAATAGACCAAAGGATAATTTGCGTATCGGCAAGAAAGGAGCCGGCAGTCATTTGACGTATTCGTCCCATTCGGGACCGAGTTCGTCAAAATCGTCCGCTATCCAAATCTTGCCCTTTAAGGCGCCAATACGGGGCAGGAGATTTTCGCCAAGCGGTGGCACCAGCCGAGCCGCGATCTTGCCGTGACGTGTAAGCACGATCTCTTCGCCAGCTTCCGCACGGCTGATCAGTTCCGACAGTTTTGCCTTGGCTTCTGCAATGGAAACATTCATGGGCTCGACCTCCTCTGACCAAAATTTAGGTCATAATTAGTCGAGCCGCAAGCGGAGCCGGAGAAATTACTCTGCCGCCTGAACCTTGATCACACCGCGCTTGATCTGGTCCTGCTCGATCGATTCGAACAGCGCGCGGAAATTGCCTTCGCCAAAGCCTTCGTCGCCCTTGCGCTGGATGAACTCGAAGAAGATCGGCCCGATCACGGTCTTCGAAAAGATCTGCAAAAGAATCTTGGTCATGCCGCCGTCGACCACACCTTCGCCGTCGATCAGGATGCCATGCTTCTTCATCCGCTCGATCGGCTCGTCATGGCCGTTCACGCGGTCATACGACATGTCATAGTAGGTCTCGGGCGGGCCGGGCATGAATTTCAGCCCGTTCTCCGCGAGCTTGTCGGTGGCGGCGTAGATCTCGTCGGTTCCCACCGCGATGTGCTGGATGCCTTCGCCATTGTACTTCTTCAGATATTCGGCGATCTGGCTGGTTTCATCCTTGGACTCGTTGAGCGGAATGCGGATCTTGCCGCAGGGCGAGGTGATCGCCCGGCTGACCAGGCCCGTGATCTTGCCGTCGATGTCGAAGAAATGGATCTGCTTGAAACCGAACAAATTGCGGTAGAAATCCCACCATTTGTCCATCTGGCCGCGATAGACGTTGTGGGTCAGGTGGTCGAGGAAATAGAAGCCGACGCCTTGCGGCTTGGGGTCGCGTTCGCCGAGCCACTCGAATTCAGCGTCGTAGGCCGAGCCCTTCTTGCCATAGCTGTCGATGAAATAGAGCAGCGAGCCGCCGATGCCGACGATAGCAGGCACGTCGAGCGCCTTGTCGTCGCCTTCGTAAGGCATGGCGCCCTTCGAGACGGCATGCTCGAAAGCGTGCTTGGCATCGACCATCCGCCAGGCCATCGAGGCAGCACAGGGGCCGTGCTTGTCGGCGAATTTCATCGCATGCGAGCCGGGCTCGGCATTGACGACATAGTTGATGTCGCCCTGGCGCCAGACGGTGATGTCCTTGGTGCGATGCCTGGCTACCGCGACATAACCCATGCGGGTGAACAGCTCGGCCAGCTTCTGCGGCTCCGGATGCGCGAATTCGACGAACTCGAAACCGTCGGTGCCAGCGGGGTTGTCTTTGCTGATCGTGGCGGGCGGGGCGTCGTGCGGGAAAGGACCCATGATATCCTCCGGAAGCTGCTCGGCCTGAAAAGCCGTTCGAAACCATAATAGCGCGGAGCCCACGCACGGTGCTTGCATTCAAACGCTTGAAATGGTGATGTCATGCGCGAACCGTGCATGGTGAAGGCAAAAATCGTGGATGACGCGCGCATTGATCAGTTCGACCGCAAGATAATGGCGCTTTTGCAAGGCGACGCGCGGCTCACCAACAACGATCTCTCCGAGCGGGTGAACCTCTCTGCTTCGCAATGCTCGCGCCGCCGCCAACGGTTGGAGGAGGACGGCTACATCAAGGGCTATCGAGCGGTGCTCGACCGCGACAAGCTCGGTTTCTCGCTGGTCAACGTCATCTCGGTGACACTGGCCACCCACAATCGCGACAATGCGCGCCGCTTCGGCGAATTGGTGGCACGGCTGCCCGAGGTGCAGGAGGCTCACGCACTGACCGGCGAGATGGATTACATCCTGAAGGTCGTAACGCCAGACCTCAAATCACTGTCGGAATTCGTCAACGGCGTGCTCCTGCCGCACGAATCCGTGCAGCATGTGAAGACGGCGATCGTGCTGGAGACGCTGAAGGAGACCGGCGCGCTGCCGATTTAACCCTTCGACTGCTGGATCAGCCCGTACAGATTGGTACAGCGGGCTCCGGAGCGGCAATAGGCGAACACCGGGCCGTCGAGCTCATCGAGCGCCTCGGCCTGGTCGTCGACATTCTCTCGCGTGATCTGGCCGCTGATCACCGGAATGTAGCGAAAGGCGAGGCCAGCGGCCTCGACCGCGGCCTTGAGCGTGTCCGCCGAAGGCTGTCCCGGCTGCTCATCATCAGGCCGGTTGCAGATCACGCTCTTGAAGCCGGCTTCCTTGATGGCGGCAACGTCCTCGGGCTGGATCTGGCCCGAGACCGAATAGTCTTCACTGATCTGGCGGTATTCCATGGCTCGTATCCTCGCGATCTCTTTGACGGCAGTCTTGCCACTCCGGGAGGGGGGCGGCAATCCGCATCGAGGAATTCTCTGCCAAATAGACATCGCGCGCCAGAAAATCCAACCGGGCCGATACGGCCCGGCTGGCCGCAGAACTCAGCTGCCGAGAATGGCGCCTTTGATCTGGCGGATGTTGTTGTGCATCATGTCGATATAGGTCGAGCCGGGGCCGTCGGGCTGCGACAGCGCGTCCGAGTAAAGCGTGCCGCCGACCTTGATGCCGGTCTCGCTGGCAATCTGCTCGATCAGGCGAGTGTTGGTGATGTTCTCGACGAAGATGGCCGCGGCCTTGTCCTGCTTGACCTGCTCGACCAACTTGGCGACATCGGCGGCCGACGGCTCGGAATCGGTCGAGATACCTTGCGGGGCGAGGAAAGTCAGGCCGTATTCGTGCTCGAAATAGCCGAAGGCGTCATGCGAGGTGATGACGACGCGCTTTGCCTCGGGGATCGACTGGATCGCCGCCTTCACTTCGCCTTCCAGCGCGTCGAGCTTCTTGGTGTAGGCGGCGGCATTGGTCTGGTAGCTGACGCAGCCGTCGCTGTCGGCCGCACAGAAAGCTTCGGCGATGTTCTTCACATAGATTCTGGCATTGGCGATCGACTGGAAGGCGTGCGGGTCTGTGACCGTCTTGCCGCCGCCGGTGCCGGCGCCTTCGGCCGCGTCGGCTTCGGCGAATTCAGGCTTGAAGTCGATCGGCGTCACTCCCTTGGTCAGCGTGACGATCGAGGCCTTGGTGGCGCTGGCATCGACCAGCCGCTGCAGGAAACCTTCGAAATGCAGGCCGTTGACCAGCACGATGTCGGCCTTCGCCATGGCGACCGCGTCGGCAGGGCTTGGCTCATAGACATGGGCGTCGCCATCCGGCCCGACAATCGTGGTGATCGCGACGCGGTCGCCGCCGACGTTCTTGGCAAAGTCGGCAATGACCGTAAAGCTGGCGACCACCTTCAGCGGCGCCGCGAAGGCCGACGATGCGCCAAAGGCAGTTAATGTTATAACGCTCAACGTCAGGCCGGCACGGATCGTTTTCAGCATAAGCGGGGTTCCTTCTAGAGGGTGAGGCGGATCAGGCCGTTCTGTGACGGTGATGGATGATGCGACCGCGCAGGATGCCGCGCGTGCCAAACAGGATCGAGGCGAAATAGACGACACCGGCCGACAGGATGATGGCCGGGCCGGACGGCAACGACGCATGATAGGACAAGAGCAATCCGGCAATGCAGGAGGCAAAGCCGATCAGCACCGCCAGCACGCACATCGGCTCGACGCGTGCGGTCCAGAATCGCGCGGCTGCCGCCGGCAGCATCATCAATCCGACGGATAGCAAAGTGCCGAGCGCCTGGAAGCCGCCGACGAGATTAAGCACGACGAGGCCGAGGAAGATGAAATGCACCGGGCTGCCCATGCGGCTGACCGAACGCAGGAACAGCGGGTCGAGGCATTCGGCGACCAGCGCCCGCCAGAAGATGGCCAGGCTGGCCAACGTCACCGCGACGATGCCGGCAATCAGCATCAATGCCTCGTTGTTGAGCGCCAGCACCGTGCCGAACAGCACATGCATGAGATCGACGCTGGAGCCGCGGATCGACACCATCAGCACGCCGATGGCGAGCGAAATCAGATAGAGGGCGGCCATCGAGGCGTCCTCGCGTTGGATGGTGAAGCGCGAGACAGCGCCAGCGCCGAGCGCGACGATGACGCCGGCGATCAGGCCGCCAATGGTCATAGGCAGGATTTCAAGGCCATAGAACAGGAAGCCGGCGGCCGCCCCTGGCAGGATGGCATGCGCCATGGCGTCACCCGACAGGCTCATGCGCCGCAGCATCAGGAAGACGCCGATGGGGCAGGCGCCGAGCGACAGCATTAGCGAGCCGAACAGCGCCCGCTGCATGAAGCCGAAATCGGCGAAGGGAGCAATGAAGAGACTGTAGAGCGCGTCCATCAGGCGGCCCTCGGTCCGGCGCCATGGTGATGGTCGTGATCATGGCCATGATGATCATGATCATGGCCATGAGCGTGCTCGTCAGGCTCGCACCAGGGGGCGTTCTCTTCCCAGGCTTCGTGGAAGCGGCGCGCGCGCAGCAGGTTCTCAGGCTTCAGCGTCTCCCGGGTATCGCCCCAGGCAACCGGCTGGCGGGCAAGCAGCAGTGTTTCGGGAAAATTCTGGCGCACCAGGTCCAGATCATGGACCACCACCATGATGGTGCGCTCTTCGCCATGCCAGCGCTTGATCAGGGCAATGAGGTCACCGACCGTCTTGGCGTCGACCGCGTTGAAGGGCTCGTCGAGCAGGATCAGGTCGGCATCCTGCAACAGCACGCGGGCAAACAGCGTGCGCTGCAGCTGGCCGCCCGACAGCGTGTCGATCGGCCGCTTCTCGAAGCCGCCGAGGCCGACGGCCATCAATGCTTGGCTGACGGCTTCGCGATCTTCCCTGGTATAGCGGCCGAGCATGCCGCGCTTCGGCCACAGGCCAAGCGAGACCAGATCGACGACGCGGGCGGGAAAGGAGCGATCGAGTTCCGACTGCTGCGGCAGATAAGCTGCCCGCACGCCCGACGCGCGGATGACCTCGCCGGCCATTGGCTTCAGCACGCCGACAATACCCTTCATCAGCGTCGATTTTCCGGAGCCGTTGGCCCCGACCACGGCCGTCAGCGAACCCTTGCGGATCGTGCCATCGAGGTGATGGATCGCGGGATGACTGTTGTAGCCCAGCGTCAGGTCACGGAAGGTTAGGCAGGTCTGGGTCATATCGTTCCGTTGGGAAGTCGAGCCTGGCCGCGATAGTGGCCGTTGGATATGTGATGTTATTACATTAGTCAACGGGCCAATCCGGTGGATTTGCGACCCGGCGGCTCAACTTGCCGTGAGTTTCTTCCGCGCTGGTCCAAGGAGATTTGGCGCCGGCGGCCTTGCCCGAAGCCCACGCCGACTCTAAACAAGCGCAACCCTCAAACGAAGGAACCTCGCAATGAGCATTCGTCGCATCGATGTTGGCCCGCGCATGAGCCAGATCGTCATACACGGCAACACCGTCTATCTGGCCGGCCAGGTCGGCGAGCCCGGCGGCAACGTCGCCGCGCAGACCCGCGACATCCTCGCGACCATCGACGAATTGCTGGCCAAGGCCGGCACCGACAAGACCAAGATCGTCCAGGCGATCATCTGGCTGGCCGACATGGGCACCTTCGCCGAGATGAATTCCGAATGGGACAAATGGGTGCCGCAGGGCCACACACCCGCTCGCGCCACCGGCGAGGCGAAGCTCGCCGGCCCCGAATATCTGGTCGAGATTATTATTACGGCTGCGCTGTAAAGCGGCTGTAGGTGCCGATCTTCCCCAAGCGGGAGATCGGCTTACCCCTGCGACGGCGTGAACCTTGCCACCAGCGTGTGGCTTTCCGCCGGATAGATGAAGCGCACGTGTGTAACCGGGTGCTCCGCGCTCCAGGTGCGGCGCTCCACGACCAGGCAAGGCGCGCCAGGATCGATATCGAGCACGTCGGCGATAGTCTCATCGGCGGCCACGGCGCGTATCCGATGTTCGGCCTCGCTCCACGGCACGCGGCCGATCAGCCATGGACCCGCCGCGATTTCCAGAAACTCTTCGTCCCCGGCTTCCGCGACCGCCGAAAGATTGATCAGACGTTGCTCGAGTGCGAATGGCCGTTCGCCGGCAAAATGAAGGCCTTCGACCGCCAGCACCGAACCCGCGGCGGACAATCCGAGCAACGCCCTGTCCTCCACGTTGCTGCGCCGCCTCAGGCGTTCCAGCCGTTCGTAGCGATAGGGCAGGCCGAGCGCCTCGACCTCGATCCTGATGTCGTGAAGCTCCAGCACCGCTGCCTGCGATTGCGGCTGGCGGACAAAACTGCCCGACCGGCGGCGGCGTTCAATCAGACCTGCCTTGGCCAACTGCGACAGAGCCTTGTTCACCGTCATGCGTGAGCATTTGTATTCGGCGGTCAGCTCATGTTCGAATGGGATACGGTGGCCGGGCGCCCAGGTGCCGGACAGGATCTTTTCGCGGATATCGGACAGGATGCGCTGATGCAGCGAGACGGTCTCGCTGTCGTCTATGTCCGTCCGTTCAGCCATGCTCATCTGCGTTAACCCTCGGAAAGCGCAGTCATCACGCTGCGAAACCGTGCGGCGATAGCCCCGCGCTTGGCGTGTCTGCCAGCGCTGACCTGTTTCTTGCCATGCACCCAGACGCAATCGACCTTGCTGCCATTGGCAAAGATCCAGGCATCGAGGATCGCGTCGCCGGTCTTGCCAGCCAGCGAGGGATTACCGACGTCGAGCGAGACGAGATCGGCGGATGCCCCAGTCGCGATTTGCGAGGCGCCGGCACCAAGGGCGACGCCACCGCCGTCAAGCGCTGCGTCGAACAGGGCGCGGCCTGTTGAGCCGCCGGCTACCGCAAGCACATTGCGGGCGCGGTGCGCGAGGCGCTGCGAATATTCGAGCTGGCGCAATTCGTCGGGCAGGCCGATCAGCACATTGGAATCGGAGCCGATGCCGAAGCGGCCGCCATGCTCCCTGAACAATGGCGCGGCAAAGGTGCCGTCGCCGAGATTGGCCTCCGTGATCGGGCAAAGGCCGGCAATGGCGCTGGTCTTCGCCATGCCGATGGTCTCGGCATCCGTCATATGGGTGGCGTGAATCAGGCACCAACGCTGGTCGACAGCGGCAGCCCCAAGCAGAAATTCGATCGGACGCGCGCCGGACCAGGCAAGGCAGTCCTCGACTTCCCTGACCTGTTCGGCGATGTGGATGTGGATCGGTCCGTTTGGCGCCATGGCGGTGACTTCGATCAGCTCTTCAGGCGTCGCGGCGCGCAGACTGTGCGGCGCGACGCCGACGACAGCTTGATTCAGCGCGCGAACCGATTCACGGCTTTTCTCCACAAGCCGGGCGAACTGATTCACATCGTTGATGAATCGGCGCTGGCCCTCATTCGGAGCTGCGCCGCCGAAAGAGGAGTGGGCGTAAAACACCGGCAGCAGCGTCAGGCCGATACCCGTTTCGCCAGCCGCGGCAGCGATGCGCTCGGCCATCTCGGCTGGGTTGGCATAGGGTTGTCCATCCCGATCATGGTGCAGATAATGAAATTCGCCGACGCGGGAAAAACCGGCCTCCAGCATTTCGACATAGAGCTGCGCCGCCACCGCCTCGACTTGGTCGGGAGTCATCGACAGCGCGAAGCGGTACATCACCTCGCGCCAGCTCCAGAAACTGTCGGCGGAGGGGCCTCGCAACTCGGCAAGGCCGGCCATGCCGCGCTGGAAGGCGTGGCTGTGCAGGTTGGGCATGCCTGGCAGCAGAATGGAATGGCGTTCATCACCGGGCAAGGCGGCGGCTTCAGGCTCCACGGCCGTAATGCGCCCATTGGCAAAAGTGATCCGCACATTGTTGTGCCAGCCGTTAGGAAGAAGCGCCTGTTCCGCAAAGATATCGGTCACTTTTCTCTCCGCTTTCCGGTCTCGTATGTGATGATGGCACTTGCAGTGCGTTTCAATATGTATATACATAATCGCCACCGATTGAAACGGAAAAGATGATGGCCGTAGAGAGCAGCAAAAACCACGCAGGGGGGCTTCGCCTGTGGCGCAATGCGCGTCTGGCGACCATGGCTGAAAATTCTGCCGGATTGGGTATCGTCGAGCATGGTGCGCTCGCCGCGCGCGACGGCCGCATTATCTATGCCGGTCCGCAATCCGAGATGCCCTCGGCCTTTGCCCAAGGCGAGATCATCGATTGCGAGGGCCGCTGGATTACGCCCGGCCTGATCGACTGTCACACCCATCTGATCCACGCTGGCAACCGCGCCAACGAATTCGAGATGCGGCTGGCCGGCGCCACTTATGAGGAAGTCGCCAGGGCCGGCGGCGGCATCGTCTCGTCGGTCAAATCCTTGCGTGCTGCCAGCGAGGGCGACCTGGTTGCCCAGACGCTGCCGCGCCTCGATGCGCTGATTGCCGAGGGCGTAACCACAGTGGAAGTAAAGTCGGGCTATGGCCTCGATCTCGAAAACGAGAAGAAATCGCTGCGCGCCGCGCGACAGCTGGGCAATGAACGCCGGGTGACGGTTCGCACGACCTTCCTTGGCGCCCACGCGCTGCCGCCGGAAGCCAAGGGCGACAAGGATGCCTTCATCGATCTCGTTGCCAAAACGATCCTTCCCGGCGTCGTCGAGGAAGGCTTGGCCGATGCCGTCGATGGGTTCTGTGAAGGCATCGCCTTTTCGCCGGAGCAGATGGCGCGCGTTTTCGATGTCGCCCAGGCGGCTGGCTTGCCCGTCAAACTTCACGCCGACCAGCTGTCCAATCTGCATGGCGCTGAACTTGCCGCCCGCTATGGCGCGTTGTCGGCCGACCATCTCGAATATACCGACGAGGCAGGCGCGGTGGCAATGGCCAAGGCGGGGACCGTGGCGACGATCCTGCCCGGCGCCTACTACTTCATCCGCGAGACCAAGAAGCCACCGATCGGCCTGTTTCGCCAGCATGGCGTCAGAATGGCTGTTGCCACCGACAACAATCCCGGCACCTCGCCGCTGACCTCGCTGCTTCTGACCATGAACATGGCGGCCACCCTGTTCGGCATGACGGTCGACGAATGTCTTGCTGGCGTCACCCGCGAAGCCGCGCGTGCGCTGGGGCTGCTCGGCGAGACCGGCACGCTGGTATCAGGCAAATCCGCCGATCTGGCGATCTGGGACATCGAGCGTCCCGCCGAACTCGTCTACCGCATGGGCTTCAACCCGCTGCATGCCCGCATCTGGAGAGGACAATGACCGAACTGACCCTGAAGCCCGGCAATGCGACGCTGGCCGACTGGCGCGCCATATACCGTGGCGCCGTGCCGAAACTGGACGATGCCTGCCGTCCGAAAATCAAGGCGAGTGCCGAAGCTGTCGCGCGCATCGTTGCCAAGGGTGAGCCGGTCTATGGCATCAACACTGGTTTCGGCAAGCTGGCCAGCGTGCGCATCCCCGCCGACGATCTCGAGACACTGCAGCGCAACATCGTGCTTTCGCATGCCGCGGGCGTGGGCGAGCCGATGCCCGTTGCCGTTGCCCGGCTGATGATGGCGCTGAAACTTGCGAGCCTCGCGCAGGGCGCCTCCGGCGTGCGCTCGCAGACCATCGAGCTGCTTGAAGCGATGCTGGCCAACGACGTCATCCCGGTCGTGCCGGCGCAAGGTTCCGTCGGCGCCTCCGGCGACCTTGCCCCGCTGTCGCATATGACGGCGGTGATGATCGGCGTCGGCGAATGCTTTACTCCGCATGGCCGTTTCCCGGCCAAGGTTGCCTTCGTCTCGCATGGGCTGGAGCCCGTGACATTGGGCGCCAAGGAAGGTCTGGCGCTGCTCAACGGCACGCAGTTTTCGACGGCCTATGCACTGGCCGCTTTGTTCGATGCCGAGGTGCTCTACCAGTCGGCGCTTGTCGCCGGCGCGCTTTCGACCGACGCGGCAAAGGGTTCCGACGCGCCGTTCGACCCGCGCATTCATCTGCTGAGAAAGCACCGTGGCCAGATCGAGACCGCGGACGCACTGCGCGATTTGATGGCCGGCAGCGCCATCCGCGAGTCGCACCGGGTCGGCGACGAGCGTGTGCAGGATCCCTATTGCCTGCGTTGCCAGCCGCAAGTGATGGGCGCCGCACTCGATGTCCTGCGCAAGGCCGCCGATACGCTCGAAACCGAGGCCAATGGCGTCACCGACAACCCGCTGATCTTCGCAGAAGACGATACTGCTCTGTCCGGCGGCAATTTCCACGCCGAGCCGGTGGCTTTCGCCGCCGACATGATCGCGCTGGCCGTCTGCGAGATCGGCTCGCTGTCGGAACGCCGCATCGCCATGCTGGTCGATCCAGCGCTGTCAGGCATGCCCGCTTTCCTGACGCCCAAGCCCGGTCTGAACTCCGGCTTCATGATCCCGCAGGTTACGGCGGCCGCGCTTGTTTCGGAAAACAAGCAGAAGGCCTATCCGGCCAGCGTCGATTCCATCCCGACCTCGGCCAACCAGGAAGACCACGTCTCGATGGCCGCGCATGGCGCACGCCGCCTGATCGGCATGGTCGAGAATGCAACCGCGGTGATCGGCATCGAGTTGCTGGCCGCCGCGCAAGGCTGTGATTTCCATCAGCCGCTGGCGTCGAGCGCAGCACTGGAAGCCGTGCGCAAGCTGGTTCGCGCCGAGGTGCCGCATCTCGATAACGACCGGCATTTCCATCCCGACATGGAAAAGGCGATCGCCATGGTGCGCAGTGGTGCGGCTGTGAAAGCCGCGAGCGCTGTGGCACTGCCCTCGATTGCCGGAGCGGCGTGATGACGGCCAGCCCCTGGCTCACGGTCACGCGCGGCACGGCGCCGCTGTTGGTGTCGATCCCGCACACCGGTATCGACCTCGCCGGCCTCGAAAACCGGCTGGTCTCGCCTTGGCTCGGCCGTCGTGATTGCGACTGGTGGATCGACAATCTCTATGATTTCGCCGCCGGTCTCGGCGCCACTGTCGTGCACACCGCGATCTCGCGCACCGTCATCGACGTCAACCGCGATCCATCCGGCGCCTCGCTCTATCCCGGCCAGGCAACCACCGGCCTGTGCCCGACCGAAACCTTTGACGGCGACCCGCTCTACCGCGACGGCGAAGAGCCGGGGCCATCGGAGATCGACGAGCGCCGGCTGAAGTTCTTTGCACCCTATCACGCCGCCTTGCAGGCCGAGATCGACAGGTTGCGCACCTTGCATGGCAAGATTGTCCTCTATGACTGCCATTCGATCCGCTCGGTGCTGCCACGCCTGTTCGAAGGCACGCTGCCGGTGTTCAATCTCGGCACGAATGACGGCAAGAGCGCCGATCCGACGTTGCAGGCGATGGTCAACCAGATCATGGCCGAAACCGGCGAGACTTTTGTCGTCAACGGACGCTTCAAGGGTGGGTGGATAACGCGCCATTTTGGCCAGCCGCTACAGGGCGTGCACGCGCTGCAGATGGAACTCTCCAATCGAGGCTATATGCGCGAGCCCGAGGGGAAGGGCACGCCGGACAATTGGCCGGTGCCCTACGACGCCGCGTTCGCCGCTCCGATCCGCGCCACGCTGACGCGAATTCTTCAAACCGCCATTGACTGGGCCGGGCACTGACGCGCCGCCTCGTCCGAAAGGGACAATGATGAACAATCCCCGTCACAACATACGCGAAGTGCGCGCCCCGCGCGGCGACAAGCTCAATGCCAGGTATTGGACCACCGAAGCGCCGCTGCGCATGCTGATGAACAACCTGGACCCGGACGTTGCCGAAAACCCCAACGAACTGGTCGTCTACGGCGGCATCGGCCGGGCGGCGCGGACCTGGAACGATTTCGACCAGATCGTTGCTTCGCTGAAGATGCTTGGCGAGGACGAGACGCTGCTGGTGCAGTCGGGCAAGCCGGTCGGCGTGTTTCGCACCCACCCGGACGCGCCACGCGTGCTCATCGCCAACTCCAATCTGGTGCCGCACTGGGCGACCTGGGAGAAATTCAACGAGCTCGATAAAAAGGGCCTGATGATGTACGGCCAGATGACGGCCGGCTCCTGGATCTACATCGGCACGCAAGGCATCGTGCAGGGCACCTACGAGACCTTCGTCGAGGCCGGCCGCCAGCATTATGGCGGCAATCTCAGGGGAAAATGGATATTGACCGGCGGCCTCGGCGGCATGGGCGGCGCGCAGCCGTTGGCCGCCGTCATGGCCGGCGCCTGCTGCCTGGCGATCGAATGCAATCCCGACTCGATCGATTTCCGCCTGCGCACCCGCTATGTCGACGAGAGAGCCGAGACGCTCGACGAAGCCATGGAAATGATCGAGCGCTGGACCAAGGCCGGCGAGGCGAAGTCCGTCGGCCTGCTCGGCAACGCCGCCGAGATCGTACCCGAAATGTTCCGTCGCGGCATCCGCCCCGACATGGTCACCGATCAGACCTCTGCCCACGACCCCATCAACGGCTATCTGCCGAAGGGCTGGACGATGGCCGAGTGGCGCGAAAAGCGTGTCAGCGACCCCAGGGCGGTCGAGAAGGCGGCTCGCGCCTCCATGCGCGAACATGTCGAGGCGATGGTGGCGTTCTGGAACGCCGGCGTGCCGACGCTCGACTATGGCAACAATATTCGCCAGGTCGCCAAGGATGAAGGGTTTGAAAACGCCTTTGCCTTCCCCGGTTTCGTGCCGGCCTATATCCGTCCGCTCTTTTGCCGCGGCATCGGCCCGTTCCGCTGGGCGGCACTCTCCGGCGATCCGGAGGACATCTACAAGACCGATGCCAAGGTCCGCGAGCTCACTCCCGGCAACACCCATCTGCACAATTGGCTGGACATGGCCCGCGAGCGGATTTCTTTTCAGGGGTTGCCGGCGCGCATCTGCTGGGTTGGCCTCGGCGACCGGCACCGGCTGGGTCTCGCCTTCAACGAGATGGTGGCCAAGGGCGAACTGAAGGCGCCCGTCGTCATCGGCCGCGATCACCTCGATTCCGGTTCGGTCGCCTCGCCGAACCGCGAGACGGAAGCGATGAAGGACGGTTCGGACGCCGTGTCCGATTGGCCGCTGCTCAACGCGTTGCTCAACACAGCTTCGGGCGCCACCTGGGTGTCGCTGCACCATGGCGGCGGGGTCGGGATGGGTTTCTCGCAGCATGCCGGCATGGTTATCGTTGCCGACGGCACGCCGGATGCTGCAAGGCGCCTGGAACGGGTGTTGTGGAACGACCCGGCGACCGGCGTCATGCGCCACGCCGATGCCGGCTATGACATTGCGATCGAATGCGCCAAGGAGCACCAGCTCAACCTGCCTGGCATTTTGGGCTAAGCCATGCGCGTTCTTCGTGCCGCCGACTACCGCGTCATGCCGTGGAAGAACGGCGGCGGTACGACGACCGAGATCGCCGTCTCGCCCGCTGGCGCTGGGCTCGACGATTTCGACTGGCGCGTCTCGATGGCCCGGGTCGAGACGAGCGGGCCGTTCTCCAGCTTTGCCGGCATCGACCGCACCCTGTCGGTTCTGGAAGGCGAGGGGATCGTGCTTAATGTCGCCGGCCGTCCGCCCGAGCGGATGACTGCGGCTTCCCAGCCTTTTTCCTTTCCAGCCGACCAGCCGACGAGTGCCGCGCTGATCGCCGGCCCGATTACCGATCTCAACGTCATGACCCGCCGCGGCCGCATGTTGCATCAAGTCGAACGCCTGCCGGTTTCGGCGCCTGTGGAAATCTCGACCGAGGCCTGTTCCACCCTCATCCTTTGCCACAGAGGTCATGCCATTTTCGCCGGCGCCACGCCTGTCCGCCTCGAGCCGCTCGACACCCTGCTGCTCGGGCCGGATGTGCCTATCTTGCGGGTTGAGCCCGCCCCGGATGCGACCCTTTTCGTGGTCCGCATAATCAGGGCCGCCTGACGGGTTTGCCGCCAACGGTTACCGCCTGTTTCCAAACATGATCGTGATGCCGGCGAAATATAGCGTACACTGACGATGGCATCACGAAAAAGCCCGAATCCTCTCCGTCGATCGGTCCCGACGGGAGCGAGGGGCGCTCGTCTTTGAGTTGGTCGAAAGATGACGCTCCGTCGTGGTGCGGAAACAAACTTTCGGCATAGGGGTTGATGCAGCCGATTGCATTTGAACCGGTTTTAGGGCCATTGCCGTGGCGGTGACGCCGCTGAGTGCCCGCTTACGGAATTTTCAATGAATATTCAGACGAACCCAGCCCAGATCGAGAAGACAAGCGCGAGCTTCCCGGCCATCACGGAAGAGCCGATACGATCGGTATTCCTGCCGGAGGAACGGCTCCGGCTGCTCGGCGAGAGCCTGGCCAAGGGCGATCTGACGGATCTGTTCGGCTTGATCCCGTTCGACTTCCAGGCCCGCATCCGTGACAGCGCCAAGAAGATCCTCGAAGTCTACCGGTCGACCAATGCCGCGCAGGGGAGGGGCGAAACCATCACGCCGGCCGCGCAGTGGCTGCTCGACAACAACTATCTGATCGAGGAAACCATTTTCCAGGTCAAACGCGACCTACCGCGCCGCTTCTACCGGCAATTGCCAACGCTGAAACTGCCCGACGGCGGCACCGTGCCGCGCGCATTGGCTCTGGCCTGGACCTATGTCGCGCATTCCGACAGTTCCGTCTCGGCGACCATGTTCAAGTCCATCGTCCAGGGTTTTCAGTCGGTCGAGCCGCTGAAAATCGGCGAACTCTGGGCACTGCCGTCCCTTTTGCGCTTCGTGCTCATCGAAAACCTCCGCCGCCTGGCGGTCAGGGTCAACCGCACCCGCCAGATGCGCCAGATCGCCAACGACGTGGCCGACAAGGTGCTGGCGACCGACGACAATCCGGACCGGCAGGCGATCCTTGCCAATTTCAGCGCGCATGCACAGGACACCACCTTCGCCACTCAGCTGCTCTATCGCCTGCGTGACGGATCGCAGAATGCCGGCAAGGCGCTGGAGTGGCTGGAAGGCGAACTCGAAAAGACCGGCTCGGATGCCGAGGAAATCATCATTTCCGAGCACCAGACGCTGTCCAGCGGCAATGTGACCACCGGCAACATCGTTCGCGGCCTGCGCCTCATCAACGACGTCGACTGGACGGTGTGGTTCGAGGGCGTCAGTCGCATCGATACCGTGCTGCGCGAGCGCACGGATTTCGCCGCGCTCGACTTCTTCTCGCGCGATCAATACCGCACCGCGATCGAGGAACTGGCACGCCGCTCGAACCTGTCGGAGTACCGTGTCGCCGAAAAAGCCATCGAACTGGCCGGCCATGCTGTCAGCGAAACCGTCCCGGAGAGCGGTAAGGGGGTTGATGCCCAGGCTGCATCCGTTCACACCGATGTCGGTTTCTATCTCGTTGGCCCGCGTCGGCTGGAACTCGAAAAGACGATCGGTTATCGGCCCACGATCAGCCAGATCGTCAAGCGGACCTTCGCCAAAACCGGATGGCTTGGCATCGTCCTGCCCGTCTTCGCCCTGACCGTCCTGCTGCTCGTCCTGTCGGGCAACGCCCTTTCCAATCTCGGCCTGTCGGTTCCGTCCATCGTGCTGATGCTGGCCCTGTTTGCCGTGCCGGCCAGCGAAGGCGCGCTCGCTTTCTTCAACACCGTGGTCTCGCTCTTCCTCAAGCCGACACGCCTGATCGGCTATGACTACCGGCACGGCGTGCCGCCAGAGGCGCGCACCCTGGTGGTCGTGCCGTCCCTGATCGGCTCGCGTGACGATGTCGAGGAAAACATCCGCAACATCGAAGTGCATTACCTTGCCAATCTGGCGGACGAGATCCATTTCGCGCTGCTTTCGGATTGGCCCGACAGCAAGATCGAGATCGATGCGGCCGATACCGAGATCTTAGACTTCGCCCGTGCCGAAATCGCCCGCCTCAATGCGCGCTATCCCTCCGAAGGCGCGCCGCGCTTCTACATCCTGCACCGCCGCCGGCTCTACAATGCTGCACAAGGGTCCTGGATGGGTTGGGAGCGCAAGCGCGGCAAACTGCACGAACTCGATCTGTTGCTGCGCGGCGACAGCGATACCACCTTCCTGCCGCTCGAAGTGCCGCTGCCGGAAAAAGTCGTCCATGTGATGACGCTCGACGCCGATACCCGCACCACCCGCGATGCGGTATCGAGCCTTGTCGGCAAGCTTTGCCATCCGCTCAACCGCCCGCATTTCGACGCCGCCAGGCGCGTCGTCACCGCCGGCTACACCATCCTGCAGCCGCGCATCACCGCTTCGCTCACCAGCGGCGACGAAGCCTCGTTCTTCCAGCGCGTGTTCTCGGCCAATCGCGGCCTCGATCCCTACGTCTTCGCTGTTTCAGACCTCTATCAGGACGTCTTCAGCGACGGGTCCTTCACCGGCAAGGGTCTCTATCATGTCGATGCCTTCGAGGCCGCTTTGCAGGGCCGCATCGAGGAAAACACCATTCTCAGCCACGATCTGCTCGAAGGCGCGCTGGCGCGCGCCGCGCTGGTCACCGACGTCGAACTGGTCGAGGATTACCCGACCCGCTACTCGGTCGATGCCTCGCGCCACCATCGCTGGGCGCGCGGCGACTGGCAGCTTTTGGGGTACATCTTCAACCCGCGCTCCGGCGTTCCGGCCCTGTCGCGCTGGAAGATGGTCGACAATCTGCGCCGCTCGCTGACGCCGATCTTCTGGGTGATGGCGGCGATCGCCGGCTGGACCTTGCTGCCCTTCACGCAGGCCGCGCAGTGGCAGGCCTTGCTGATCCTGAGCCTGTTCATGGCGCCGACCTTCGACGTCGTCAACGCCATCCTGCCCAAGAGCGGCGACCAGACGCCGCGCGGCCATTTCTCGGCGCTGGCGCGCGACGTTGCCTTCGGCACCGCCATGGTGGCGCTGAAGATCGTGCTGATGGCACATAACGCCTGGATGATGGGCGATGCCATCGTGCGCACGCTCTACCGGCTGTTCGTCAGCCGGCAGAACCTCCTGGAATGGCGCACCGCCTCGCAGGCGCACAAGGCCGGCGACAACGATGTCGGCTCCTACTACGGAATGATGTACGGCGCCGTGATCATCGGCTTTGTCGGCCTCGCCATTCCGGTGCTGGCCGATTCCACCGGTGCCTTCGTCGCCTTTTTCTTTGCCTTGTTCTGGATCGGCTCGCCGGCGATCGCCAGCTGGATCAGCCGCTCCGCTGAAACCGAGGATCGGCTGCGCATATCGCAAGCCGACATCCACACGCTGCGCACCGTGGCGCGCCGTACCTGGCATTATTTCGAGAGCTTCGTGACGGCAGAGCATCACAATCTGCCGCCGGACAATTTCCAGGAGAGCCCCGCGCCAGTCGTGGCGCCGCGCACCTCGCCGACCAATATCGGCGTCTACTTGCTCTCGGTCGTCTCGGCACGCGATTTCGGCTGGATCAGCCTGTCCGATGCCATCACCCGCATCGACGCCACCATGACCACCATCGAGAGCATGCCGCGCCATCGTGGCCATCTCTTCAACTGGTACGATACCACGACGCTGAAGCCGCTCTATCCGCTCTACATTTCGGCTGTCGACAGCGGTAATCTCGCCGGCCACCTGGTGGCGGTGGCGGCTGCCTGCGCCGAATGGGCGGAGGCCCCGTCCGTCCACCTGCAGGGCGATTTCGAGGGCATCCTCGATACGGTGACCATCCTGAGCGAAAGCCTCGATGAACTGCCCGACGACCGCCGTCAGTTGCGCCCGTTGCGCCAACGCCTTGTCGATCGCCTCGACGGCATGCGGCGCGCGGTGGAGACGATCAAGGCACAGCCGGAAATGGCCTCCATCCGCACCATCAACCTGGCGGTCCTGGCCGGCGAAATCCGCAAGCTCGCCACCGCCATTCACACCGAAGCCGCATCGCCGCAGAGCGACGTCATCGTAGACTGGACGGCAAGGCTCGAAACCACCTGCGAGGCGCACGTCCACGACGCCCACAGTGACGAGAACGCCGTCGAGGCTCTGCGTGCCAAGCTGCTCACCTTGCGCGAGCGCACCCGTCGTTTCGCCTTCGAGATGGAGTTCGCCTTCCTGATGCGGCCGGAGCGCAAGCTTTTGTCGATCGGCTACCGGGTCGAGGAACATCAGCTCGACGAAAGCTGCTACGACCTTCTCGCCTCCGAGGCGCGGTTGACCAGCCTGTTCGCCATCGCCAAGGGCGATCTGCCGACCGAACATTGGTTCAGGCTTGGCCGCCCGATCGTCGAGATCGGCTTCCAGGGTGCGCTGATGTCGTGGTCCGGCTCGATGTTCGAATATCTGATGCCGCCGCTGGTGATGAAGGAGCCGCAAGGCTCGATCCTCAACCAGACGAGCAAGCTGATCATCAAGCGCCAGATGCAGTATGGCCGCCAGAAGAATGTGCCGTGGGGCATTTCGGAAGCGGCCTACAACGCCCGCGACCGGGAACTGACCTATCAGTACACCAATTTCGGCGTGCCGGGGCTTGGGCTGAAGCGTGGCCTTGGCCAGAACACGGTGATTGCGCCTTACGCGACCATCATGGCGGCGCAGTTCAACCCGCGCGAGGCGGTGCAGAATCTGACCCGGCTGCGCGAGATCGGCGCGCTTGGCCGTCATGGCTATTACGATGCGGTCGACTTCACGCCGCAGCGCGTACCGGAAGGCACCAACCACGCGGTCGTGCTGAACTACTATGCCCACCATTCGGGCATGTCGATCGCCGCCGTCGCCGACGCCATCTTCGAAGGTCGCCTGCGCGATCGCTTCCACAGCGATCCGGTCATTGAATCGGCCGAACTGCTGCTGCAGGAGAGGGCGCCACGCGACATTCCGACCGCGACCGTCCGCACCGAGGCCGACGAGCGCTCCAAGGACGAGACCGAGACCGAGAGCCCTGACACCCGCATCGTGCTCGATCCCGCGCGGGCGTTGCGTTCGACCAATGTGATGTCGAATGGCCGCTATTCGGTGATGGTGACCGCGACCGGCTCCGGCTACAGCCGCTGGGGCGATCTTTCCGTCACCCGCTGGCAGCCCGATCCGGTCGAGGATCGGCTTGGCTCCTACATCTTCCTGCGCGATGCCGCCACTGGCGACTGGTGGTCCGCGACTTCGGAACCCAGGCGCGCGGCCGAGGAAAAGACGCAGGCCCTGTTTTCCGATGACAAGGCGAGCTTCGTGAAGCTGGTCGGCACGCTGCGCTCCGAAGTGGAGTGCATCGTCATCTCCGAGGGCAATGGCGAAGGCCGTCGCATCACGCTCTACAATGAGAGCACATCCGACCGTCACATCGAGGTGACGTCCTTTGCAGAACTGGTCCTGGGTTCGGAAGCTTCCGACAACGCGCATCCGGCCTTCTCGAAAATGTTCGTGGAAACGGAAATCGCCGCCAACAACGGCGCGATCTTCGCCACGCGCCGCAAGCGTGAAACCAGCGAACCGGATGTGACGCTGGTGCATTTCGTCACCGATCCGTCGGGACCGGCGCGCGATGCCGAGGCCGAGACCGACAGGCGCGCCTTCATCGGCCGTGGCCGCACCATCGTCGATGCCGCCGCCTTCGATCCAGGCGCCAGGCTTGGCGGCCATTCCGGCTTCACGCTCGATCCCATCGCCTCGCTGCGTCGTCAGGTGCGCGTGCCCGCCAACAAGAAAGTATCGCTGACCTTCTGGACCGTCGTCGGGGCAAACCGTGCCGAGCTGGAGGAGGCGATAAGCCGGCTCGACCATCAGGAGAGCTTTGCCCGGCAGGCGATGCTTGCCTGGACGCGTAGCCAGGTGCAGACCCGCCATATGGGCCTCAGTCTGACCGACGCGGCCAATGTGCAGAAACTGGCGCGCTATCTGATCTATCCCGACCCGTTCCTGCGGTTGCCGGCCGAGTCCATCGCTTCCGGGTTGGGCAAGCAGTCGAGCCTGTGGCCGACCAGTATTTCGGGCGATTACCCGATCTTCCTGGTCAGGATCGGTGACGTTGCCGATCTCGAGATCGTAGCCCAGGCGTTGCGCTTCCAGGAATACATGCGCACCCGCGGCATGATGATCGACTTCGTCGTCGTCAACGAGCAGGCTTCGTCCTATGTCCAGGATCTGCAGCGCGCGGTCGAGACGCTGTGCGAAAACAGCCGCTTGCGCGGCAAGGAACTCGGACCCCGCCAGCACATTTTCGCGGTGCGCCGCGACCTGATGGAGGAAACCACCTACAAGACGCTGCTCGCCGTCGCCCGGGTTGTGCTGCATACACGTAACGGCACCATCTTCGACCAGATCGAACGGGCCGAGGCGGCCGCGCTGCAGGCGCGCGATGGCCTGCAGCCGGCAGGATTGCCGGGTTCGCGCGAAATCGCGGCGCTCGCACCGCAGATGCATGCATTCGCCTCGCAGGCTGTGGCCGACGTCAGCGCCGATGGCTCCGGCCTAAGCCTGTGGAATGGTTTCGGCGGCTTCGACGGCGACGGGCGGCACTATGTGGTGCGCCTGGCTGGCCGGCGCACGACGCCGCAACCCTGGATCAACGTCGTCTCCAACGCGTCGTTCGGCTTCCACACCTCGGCCGAGGGAGCGGCCTTCACCTGGAGCCGCAACAGCCGCGATTACCAGCTGACGCCATGGTCGAACGATCCGGTGTCCAACCGGCCGGGCGAGGGCGTCTATATTTACGACCAGGCCAGCGGCAAGGCGTTCTCTCCGCTCGCAGCGGTGGTGCGCGATCCCTCGATGACCTACGAGGCCTGGCATGGCCAGGGCTTCTCGACCTTCCGCTCGAAGCGCGGACCGTTGTCGATGGACCTGACCCATGTCGTCGATCCCATCGATCCGGTGAAGATCACGCGGCTGCGCATCCAGAATTCCGGCCCGGTACCGGCTCGGCTGCGCGTCTATGCTTACGCCGAATGGGTGCTTGGCGGGCATCGGTCGCGCACCGCGGCAACCATAGTGCCGTCCCGCGACGGAGCCACCGGCGCGTTGCTGGCGCAAAATCCCTACGGGCTCGATTTCAGCGAGCGGGTGGCCTTCCTCGCCGCCGACACCGGCGTCCACTCGGTGACGTCAGACCGGGCCGAATTCCTCGGCCGGCACGGGTCCAGCGAGCTGCCACAGGCGGTGCTGAGCGGTTCGGCCCTGTCGGGTCGCGTCGAGGCCGGAGATGATCCTTGCGCGGCGATCGCTCGCGACGTCGAGATTCCGGCCGGCGCCGACGTCACACTTATCTGGCTGCTCGGCGATGCCGATTCCGCGGCGCAGGCGAGCGCGTTGGTGCAGACGCACCGGGGCAAGGACTTCGACCAGCGCCTGGCCGACAATGAGCGCGAATGGCGCGCCTTCCTCGACACCATCCAGGTCGAGACGCCGGACAAGGCACTCGATGCCATGGTCAATCACTGGCTGCCCTATCAGAGCCTTGCCTGCCGCATCCGCGCCCGCTCGGCCTTCTACCAGGCAAGCGGCGCCTTCGGCTTCCGCGACCAGTTGCAGGACACGCTCGCCTTGCTGGCGCACGACCCGACGCTGGCGCGCGACCAGATCCTCAACGCCGCGCGGCGGCAGTTCCCGGAGGGCGACGTGCAGCATTGGTGGCTGCCGCGGACCGGCGCCGGCGTGCGTACCCTGATCTCCGACGACGTGGTGTGGCTCGCCCACGCCACGTCCCGCTATCTCATGGTGACCGGCGACGCCGCCATCCTGAAGGAGCAACTGCCTTTCCTCGATGGACAGGCGCTGGGTGAAGGCGAGCACGACGCCTTCTTCACCCCGGAAATCTCGAAGAAGACAGTGTCGCTCTACGACCACTGCGCGCGTGCGCTCGACCTTGCCATCAAGCGCAGCAGTCCAGCCGGCCTGCCGCTGATCCTTGGCGGCGACTGGAACGACGGCATGAACCGTGTCGGCGAACACGGCAAGGGCGAGAGCGTGTGGCTGGGTTGGTTCCTGTTGAAGACGCTGGGCGACTTCGCCGCGGTCGCCAAGACCGAGGGCGACACCAAGCGCGCACAGGCCTGGGCAAAGCATGCCGACGCGCTGAAGCGGGCACTCGAAAGCACGGCATGGGACGGCGAATGGTACCGGCGCGGCAGTTTCGATGACGGTACGCCTTTGGGCTCGCGTACATCGCAGGAGTGCAAGATCGACTCCATCGCCCAGTCCTGGAGCGTGCTGTCGGGCGAGGGCGACCCGGCGCGGTCGACCACGGCCATGGAGCAGGCGACGAAGCTGCTCGTCGACGACCGTCTCAAGATCGTCAAACTGTTCACGCCACCCTTCTCGAAGACACAGAAGGACCCCGGCTACATCAAGAGCTATCCACCTGGCGTGCGCGAGAATGGCGGCCAGTATACCCACGCGGCGACGTGGTTCGTCATTGCGCTGGCCGAGATGGGGCAGACCGATGAAGCTTATCGCTGCTTCTCGATGCTGAATCCGGTCAACCACGCGTTCGACGAGGCCTCGGCCGAGCACTACCGCGTCGAGCCCTACGTGGTGGCGGCCGATATCTACGCCGGCGATGACAAGGGAGGTCGCGGCGGCTGGACCTGGTACACCGGCTCGGCGGGCTGGCTTTATCGGGCGGCGGTCGAAGGCATCCTGGGCATCGAACGGCGCGGCAAGCAGATCACATTCCGGCCGAAGCTGCCCAGCCACTGGGATGGCTACCAGGCTTCACTCAAGATGCTGGGCGCCGAGATCAAGGTCCAGGTCATTCGCGACAAAAAGGCCAAGACGATCTCGCTCGAAGTCAATGGTTCGAAGACAAAATCGACGTCCTTCGCACCCAAAGCTGGTGACCAGACCGAGGTCGTGGTCAAGATACCGGCATGAAATCAACCATTTAGTGATTAGATCGCGCGTCCTCCGGGACGCGCGATGCCGTGCATTGTTTACTTGCGCGCGGGGTGCCGACGACGTTGGCCAGCCGCGCGGACCAAGTCATGCCGGCCTGCCGTGATTAAAAATGTGGCACAGCTCGACCACTGCCATGATTTTGCCGCAAGGCTGACATTTCACCTTTTATCTCAAACTGTTAGGTGATCACGCCAGATTTCGTATCGTCGTCATCTTTTGTTCGCTAAATGGGAACGGAAGAGATAGACGGGCATTGTTTTGCGACGCATCAACCGTTACGTGTCAGGAAATGGTGCGGTGCACAATATTGGTATTGGGCACAATAGAACGTTGGCGGAGTAGCTGAAGTGTCACTTCTGCAGATCTATTGGAGAGCGCTGGGGTATCTGGCTGCCGACAAGAAGCGCGTCGCGCTGATCTGTTCGGCCAACGTCGCTCTTGCAGCCATCGCGATACTTGAGCCGATCATGTTCGGCCGGGTCATCGACGCGATTTCCGCGCACGGTTCGGTTTTCTCCACGCTCGCCGTGTGGGCCGGCCTCGGCGCCTTCAATGTCATGGCTTTCGTCCTGGTGGCGCGCGGCGCCGACCGGTTCGCGCACGCCCGGCGCAGCGAAGTGCTCTGTCAGTCGTTCGAGCGCGTCATCACCATGCCGCTCGCCTGGCATCATCAGCGTGGCACCTCGAATGCCCTCCACACGCTGCTGCGCGCCGTCGAGACTCTGTTCAGCCTCTGGCTTGAATTCATGCGCCAGCACTTGTCGACCGCTGTCGCGCTCGTTCTGCTGGTTCCGACGGCGCTCAGCATGGATGTGCGCATGTCGATGGTTCTGCTCGTGCTCGGCGTGCTCTATGTCGGCATCGGCCGCCTGGTGATGAAGCGCACCAAGGAAGGCCAAGCTGCGGTCGAGCGCCACTATCACAAGGTATTCGCGCATGTGACGGACTCGGTGAGCAACGTCGCCGTGCTGCAGAGCTACAACCGTCTCGGCTACGAGGCCGAGGCGCTGCGTGGCTACGTCAAGAACCTGCTCGACGCGCAGAACCCGGTGCTCGACTGGTGGGCTATCGCCAATGCGCTCAATCGGCTGTCGTCGACGATCTCGATGATGGTGGTGCTTCTGATCGGCGCTTACCTGGTCACTCATGGCCAGCTGCGCATCGGTGACGTCATCGCCTTCACCGGCTTCGCCACGCTGCTGATCTCACGGCTCGATCAGATGTCGGCTTTCGCGAACCAGATTTCGGAAGCTCGCGCCAAGCTCGAGGATTTCTACAAGCTCGAGGACTCGGCCGCCGATACCGCCGAGCCGGATGGTCTGCGCGACCTTGCCAACGTCACCGGCCATGTCCGTTTCGAGGATGTCAGCTTCGAGTTCGCCAATTCGGGGCAGGGCGTCAGCGACGTGTCCTTCGAGGTGCAGGCCGGCCAGACCGTCGCCATCGTCGGACCGACCGGTGCGGGCAAGACCACGCTCATCAACTTGCTGCAGCGCGTCTTCTCGCCGTCCAGTGGCCGTATCCTGATCGACGGCATCGATACCCGCACGGTGACCCGCAAGTCGCTGCGCCATTCGATCGCCACCGTGTTCCAGGACGCCGGGCTTTTGAACCGCTCGATCGAGGACAACATCCGCGTCGGCCGCGCCGATGCGACCAACGACGAGATCCATGCCGCCGCCACCGCGGCCGCGGCGCAGGATTTCATCCTAGCCAAGAGCAATGGCTACGACACGGTGGTCGGCGAACGTGGCGGCCAGCTCTCGGGCGGCGAGCGCCAGCGCATCGCCATTGCCCGTGCCGTGCTGAAGGATGCCCCGATCCTGGTGCTCGACGAGGCGACCAGCGCACTCGACGTCGAGACCGAGGACCGCGTCAAGGAAGCGATTGACGAATTGCGCCGCGACCGCACCACTTTCATCATCGCCCACCGCCTGACCACCGTCCGCGACGCCGATCTGGTCGTGTTCATGGACAAGGGCAGGGTGGTCGAGATGGGTGGCTTTGCCGAACTGTCGCTGCGCAACGGCCGCTTCGCCAGCCTGCTGCGCGCCGGCGGCCTGCTCAACGACGAGGAAGTCCGCCGCCTCAGCCGGTCGGTGCAGGGCGAGGCCGCCTGAGCCATTAACGGTTCCGCAGAGCTGCGACACCGCCGCTCGATTGCCTCAAACGCATCGGCGGTCTATGTAAAGTGGCATGAGTGACATCACCTCACGCCTGAGCGGCTTGACCGATCTCGCCAATCCAACGCGGTTCGTCGGGCTTGCGGACAAGCTTGTGCCGTGGCTGGCGGCGCTCGCCGCGCTCACCCTCGCGATTGGCCTCTATATGAGCTTCACCGCGCCCGAGGATTTCCAGCAGGGTATCACCGTTCGCATCATGTACATCCACGTGCCTTTCGCCTGGCTCGCCATGATGTGCTACACGCTGATGGCGGTCTCCGCGCTTGGCACGCTGGTCTGGCGCCATCCGCTGGCCGATGTCGCGCTGAAATCGGCCGCACCCATTGGAGCGGTGTTCACCGCGCTGGCGCTGATCACCGGTTCGATCTGGGGCAAGCCGATGTGGGGCACCTGGTGGGTCTGGGACGCCCGCCTGACTTCCGTCTTCGTGCTGTTCCTGATGTATCTCGGCATCATTGCGCTGACCCGTGCGCTGGATGATGCCAGCCGCGCCGCCTGGGCCGCCGCTATCATCACGCTGGTTGGCTTCATCAATATCCCGATCATCAAATTCTCGGTCGACTGGTGGAACACGCTGCACCAGCCTGCCTCGGTGTTCCGGCTCGGCGGCCCTACCATCGACCCGAGCCTGCTCTGGCCTCTGCTGGTGATGGCTTTCGGCTTTACCGTGCTGTTCTTCGCGCTGCACCTGATGGCAATGCGCACCGAAATCCGCCGCCGCCGGGTGATAGCCATGCGGCGGGTGGCAGCGCGGCAGGCGGAGCGTCCGGTCTAGCTAGAATCTCATGTCATCAGCCCGCGTGCCGCCACCGGCAGCGTTTCGAGAACCTTCTCACCGTCTATCAGATTGACCTCGTTGAACAGGTTGGTGACGACGCAGCAGTGGTCTGGCACGACGCGCACGCGTTCGCCAATGCGCAGCCTGCCGTCGGCGGAAAGCGTGACCGTGCCGTGCTCCTCGCTCAGGCCCGTCACCAGTGCTCCGGGGACGCCCATCAACTCTCCAAAATCCTTTAGCCCTAGCGTATCGCTGGACAGGGCCTTGCTGCCGCTATCGAGAATGGCGCGCGTCGCTGTCGGATGGCTGACCACGGTCGCAAGCACCGTCAGCGCGCAATCGTCGAGGCTGCCGACACCTTTGGCGACTTGGTAGCGGTCGAGATAGATGTAGGTGCCGGGCCGGTATTCGGTGACGACGGAGGTATCGGCGGAACGCCACATGTCGGGCGTGCCGCCGCTGGAAATGCGCTCACAGGCGAGCCCTGAAGCCGCCAACGCCTGTTTGGCGTCGGCAAGCCAGGCTTCGGCCTCCACTGCCCGGCCGGCGGCCGGATAGGTCATCAGCCCGCCAAGGGCAAGGCCGCCCGCCTTGTCGATCATCTTCGCCAGCGCTACCGCTTCATTGGCTGTCTGCACGCCGCAGCGACCCATGCCGGTATCGCATTCGACCAGCACGGGCAGAGGATGGCCGGCATCGGTGAAAGCTGCCGCGAGCCCTTCCAGCGTGTCCATGCTGTCGGCCGTCACCGACAGGGTCACGCGGCCATGCAGCGCCTTCAGCCGCTCGAGCTTGGCGCGTCCCAGGATGTTGTAGGGAAGAAAGATATCGGTCAGCCCGGCGTCGGCCATTACCTCGGCCTCGCCGATCTTCTGGCACGTGATGCCGACTGCACCTGCCGCCATTTGCTTCTTCGCCCAATAAGGCAGCTTGTGCGTCTTGATGTGCGGCCTGAGCTTCAGTCCGTTCTTGTCGGCATGAGCCTGTGCACGAGCAATGTTGGCTTCGGCGCGCGCGACGTCGATCAGGATCGAAGGCGTATCGAGGTCATGGATGGTCGGCATCGGCTATCCCTGTGCAATTCGCAAGGGTTATGAGCCTCAAAGCACGCGATGTCACGCGGCCAGCGGGCCGCGATCTGTTGGCCATGGGTGGCACGCGCAAGGCTCCAACAGGCAGGGCTCGATCAGGCAAGGTGGATCGACACCGCACCGGCGTTCGGCTATGCGATTGTCGGAAAAATCGACACGAGGGTCATCATCATGAAACGCTCCGCCATCAACGACATCATCCGCGAAGCCGACGCTTTCATCCGCTCGTTCGGCTATATCATGCCGCCCTTCGCCTACTGGTCGCCGGAAGAGATGAAGGCGCGCCAGGTCGATTCTTCGGCCATCTTCACCTCGCGGCTCGGCTGGGACATCACCGACTATGGCCAGGGCAAGTTCGACGATCTCGGCCTGTTCCTGTTCACCGTTCGCAACGGCCGCTACGAGGACATGAAGAAGGGCATGGGCATGCTCTATGCCGAGAAGATCATGATTTCGCGCAAGGAGCAGATGTCGCCGATGCACCGCCACAACATCAAGGCCGAAGACATCATCAACCGCGGCGGCGGCAAGCTGGTGCTTGAACTGTTCATGCATGACCGCGACGGCGGCATCGACCCCAAGGCCGAGGTTTCGGTGCCGGTCGACGGAACCATCCACAGGCTGCCGGCCGGCGGACTGCTGAAGCTCGATCCGGGCCAAAGCGTCACGCTCTTGCCCGGCGTCTGGCACGCCTTCTGGGCCGAGGGCAAGGATGTCCTGATCGGCGAGGTGTCGACCGTCAATGACGATCGCACGGACAACGTCTTCCGCGAGCCGATCGGCCGTTTCGCCGATATCGAGGAAGACACACCGCCGTTGCATCTATTGGTGGCCGACTATGACAAATGGCTGGGCTGACGGCATCCGTCCTCAACCCGCTTTGACCCCGATTTGCGGGGCCAGCACCCAAGCCCGAGGAGAAATAAGTCTTGAAATCAGCTCTGGTTCTAGCCATTGCCGCCTTGGCGGCGCTCAGTTTCGGTATGCCGGTCCAAGCGGCGGGCTTCACCAATATCGTCCTTTCCGCGACGAAGGACGGGGGAACGCCTCAGAGCAACTTCCCTGTCGAGACACCGGTGATCTACGTCTCGGCTGACCTTGTGGATATCGCGCCAACCTCGAAAATCACATTCTCCTGGGTTTCGGTTGATTCCCACGGCGCCGCGCCGGAAAACTATACGATCGACAAGGTCGACCTCGACGTAGGAGCCAACAATCAGGCTGATTCACAACTCACCAAACCAACGGCGGGATGGCCGGAGGGCACCTATCGGGTTGATTTGGCCATTGATGGAACGGTTGCTGAATCAGTGCCCTTCAGCATTCCATGATTGAACTGCCCGGGAAGGGCGCGATGGGCATCAATGACAACAGCTGAGTGCCGATTGCACGCCCGTCCGGCACAGGCACGATGAGCTGATCGGCACATCGGCCTTGGCCAGCGCCGTGGCGAGTTTAGCCTGCAGTACAGGCAGCTCTTGGCTCTCGCCGCGCCGCCCCAAACATTCCACCAGCCCGTGCAGCGCCCAGACATTGTCCGGGTGCTGGGCGCAGCGCTGCACATTGCCGCTCAGGCCGAGATCGTCGCGATAGACCTGCTCGGCCTCTTGCGCGTGGCCCTGGTCGAGAAGCAGCGCCGCCAGCGCATGGCGCGGCGGGTGCATCCATGCCCAGGGCTCGGTGTAGGACAGATTGTCGTCCAGCTCGACCGCTTGCCTGAGATGGCCATAGGCCTGCTCGTGCCGGCCCTGATGGTAGGCAAGCTCGCCGTCGAGCAAGGCGGCACCGACGGCGAGCGAGGCGCGGGCCGGGTTGCTGAGAAAACGCCGCTCGGCTGGAATGCCTTCGAGATGCTGGTGGAAGCGTTCACGCTCGCGCTCGGCGTCGGTGAATTGCCTCAGCGTCGCATGCGCCACGCCCTTGGCGTAATGCTGCATGGCCGCCGTCAGCACATAGAGGCCGGGCTCTTCGGTTGCCGGCTCGTCGATGATTTCCCGCCAGCGACCGAAGCGCACCAGCACGTGCGATTTCATCGCATGATAACCTTCCACGGTCCGGGTGAGTTTGGGCCGATCCTGGATGGCGACCACGTCACGCGTCACCAGGCTGCGCACCTTGTCGGCGGCCCACAGCGCCGGCTGGTACTGGCCCGACAACATGCAGGTGAACATCATCAGGTGCAGATCGTGGCAGCAGCCGAGCAGATAATAGGTCGGCTCATTGGCGTAGGCGATATAAAGGTCGTTGGCCCGAACCGCCTTTTCGCTGGCGAGCTTCGCCTTCTCATACTCGCCGCACAGCACATAGATATGCCCCGGCATGTGGTTCATGTGCCCGGCATCGGGGCACATCTCGCCGAGCAGATCGGCCGAGCGCATGCCGCGCTCCGGCTGGGTCGACATTTCCAGCAGATGGATGTGCAGGTGGACGATCGCCGGATGCTGGGCGGTGCCGGCCTCGTCTGCGAGCAGGATTGACCGCTCGCAAACCTCCAGCGCTTCGACGACGTCGGAATTCGGCGCCGGTTCACCGGTCTTGAGATTCCACAGGCGCCGCACCGTGCGCATCATCAGCGCCTCGACGAGAAGCGCCATCACATCGTGATCGTCGGGAAAGTTTTCATGGACCCGCCGCATTGCGGCGGCATAGGCGTCGTCCCATTGCTCGAATTCCTGTGGCATCACCCGGTGCGGTTTCTGGAAACGGCAGGCCAATGCCCCGATCAATTGTCTTTCGACCTCGCTGGCTGCAACCGCACTGGCGCGCGCGAGCTGGACATGCTCGAAGCAACGCTTCGTCGCGCTGTTTGCCTCGGCCTCGCCATGCTCCTTCCAGGTCAGATTGTAGAAGGGTCCGGCTGCATAGGCGATTCCCCAATGAACCATCGGGCAGTCCGGATCGGTCTCCAGTGCCTTCTCAAAGCACTTGATGCCTTCCTCATGGTTGAAGCCGTAGCACCAGTTAAGACCGATATCGAACCAGCGCTGGGTCTCGGTGGAGCGGGTGGAGATCGGGCGGCGGTAGGCGCCGAGATTGAAGCGATCCATGGGGTCTCATTCAAGTCTGGTTCGCCACGAGCCAAGCCCTGGCCAGATTCTTCGCGATCAATGTGTTCCGAAATTCGGAGCCGTGGCAAACACCATGGCTTTGGGGTGAATGTGAAGAGCGGCAGCGCGCCGTTCTAGTCGGTTGCCTCGGGCGCCGCTTCGTCTTGCCAGCCGCCTAACTCCGGCAGGTCGTCAAGCCAACTTTTCTCGGTCATTACGGCATCGCCGGCCCGCGGGGCGGCCTCGGTGGCGTTTTGAATCAGCCAGTCCACCCACTTCCGATAGGCAACCGGGTCCATCCGGGGCGGCAGCACCTTGGCCTTGAGCAGCATCCTCTTGCGGAAGCTGGTTTGCCTGCGCAGTTTGGTCGTCGTGAACTTGATAGCCTTGCCTTGGTATTCAACCGTCCAGCGGTCGCCCCCATAACCGACAAGCCTTTCTACGGCGAAACCGGCATCGACCGGTCTCTCCCGCCAGGGAAGCTCGATGGCGTTCCTCCTCAGATCGAGAACCCATCGCCTGTAGTTGGCCCCGGGACACTGGGGCGGCAGCACGCCGGCCTGTTCGAGCATCTTCCGTCGGAAGGTAGGCTGCTTCTTGAGCTGGCCGGTCGTCAGCTCGATGCGATGTCCACGGAATTCGACATGCCAGCGGATCCTCCCATTGCCGACATACTTCACCAGCCTGTCGATAAAGAACTCGCCATCGGCAAGCATCACGCAGCCTTGGCTGATGCTTTCGACGATGAACTCGGTGTCAGTGACCATCAGGCGGCCTTGCAGGATTTGTTCGCGAAGCGTGGCGACAGCGATGTGCCGGATTTATGCATCAGAAAAGTGTTCCGGTTCCGATTTTCGCTAAGTGACCATTTTCATTGAAAAACGCTTGGCTGGGGTTCCTGGAAGCTTTTCGAACTTTCTGGGTCGCGCCTCAGCCTGAATTGCGGGTGCTTACGGACAAAGTAGGATACTAGCTTCGGGTTTGTGAGGCATCGACTTCCTGGCGCGTTTGCCCACCTCATGTGCACGTCCGGAGGTATCCACCTAAGGTTTGGTGGCCAATGCGGAACTTTTGGCAGGCCGAGAGCTTCTCCAAGCTCGAGACCACAGGAGGAACGAGTGGCCAATCCTGGAAGACTTGCGATCGCTATGCTGGGGGTCTTAGCTTATCAAAACCGCGACACGATCGCAGAGATGATCCGTGGAGCGGGAGAGCGCGATGCAAACAATCCGCAAGGGGGGATACTGGACCAGGTGTCCAGGGGCGTTGCCGGCACCGCGCTTGGCGATATTCTCGACCGTTTTAAAAATGCAGGTGCTGGCCCGAAGGTGGACTCCTGGGTTGGCACCGAGCCGAACGAGCCGATCGAGCCTCATGAGGTGGAAAAGGCTATTGACGCGCAGACGCTGGAGGCACTTTCAACGCAGACTGGCCTCTCGCGCGAGGAGCTCATTGCGAGGATCACCAGGGATCTGCCGGACGCCGTTAACCAGATGACCCCAAACGGCAAGCCGCCAGCAAATCACCGAACGAACGACTCGGTCGAGCCGACCCTACTAGACGACGTGCCACGGACCGGGAGCGGGACGCCGAAGCAATAGGAACAGGCTATGAGATATGGTCCCCATATTCTGCTGAGTTTACTTGTCACCATGGTGCCCACGTCGCTGCTCGGTGCTCAGGGATGGCAGGGCTTCGGGATCAAACATCTCGGCTTCGTGTTCGATGTTCCCCCGGGGTTTGTACTAACCCAGCGTTCCGACCAAGGGGCAGCCTTCGAGGGCAAAAACAAAGCGTTTCTCGCAGTATGGGGGGCGCAACTCGGCAAGGCGAGTTTTCGCACCGAGATAGAGCATCGCATGGCAGTGAATGAGCACGACGGCTGGAGGTTGACCTATAAGCGAGTGACGCCGCAATGGGCCAGCTATTCTGGGCTGAAGGACGGTCAGATACTGTATGTCCGGGCCGTCAAAGTCTGCGACGGCCGCGCGGCATTGTTTACGGCCACCTATAGTCGTGACGAAAAGCTCCCCTACGATCCGATTGTCGTTCGCATGGTAAGATCGCTAAGGGCCGATGGTTGTTAACCAAGCCGTATACAACACGGCTGGATGGCGCTGCTTGCATGTCCTGCTGGTAGGGCATCGTATCGATCTCCAGAGGCCGGTCCGATCAAAGCCCGACGTCAACGGTTGTGCGCCTCCTGGCTGCCCACGCTTGAGAGTCGCGGCCCTGGACGCGACCGCTCGCCGGCGAGGCCCTTCGCTGCCGGCATCGTCGAGACGGGTACACGTGAGCACGGCATCGAAGCTCCAGGAACAAAGTGGTTCCGCTAATGTTGGGAGAAAAATTAGCGGAAACTAATATGAAATTCTTACCCGTTCTGGAACCCTGCGACACCTGGGCGGTATTCGACACCACGACCGACGAACCGGCCGAGTTTGCAGGTGAGTGCCTCATTGGTCTGACAAAGGCCGCCGCTATTTGGCTCGCGGCAAGAGCCAGCGACGATGAAAGAAGAAACCGTTGCCGGCATGCATCGAGCATCAGCGTACTGGATAGCGGTAGGTTTCTTCAGCAGCAACCGCGTGAACAGTCGTGGGGGTGATGAGTGACGAGGCCATGGCCGCCATATTGGCCTCACGTGATGATGAAGTGCAGGTCCTCGGTGTATTCGACGCAGCGAACAAGAAAGAAGCCGCCCTTGAACTTCGCCGTCTTGGAGAGGCAGTTCACTTTTTGGCCAACGCGTCGGTATTGGGCTACGACGTTCGTTCTGCGATAATCTTTCATGGAGTTGCGGGAGCGCCAAACTTGAGGGCGAAACAATGTGAGCAACTTTGGGCGAAACACGGCGCGCTGCTGGTAAAGTCGGACTGCAGTTCTTGAGGGGCGGCTTGTCGGTGACGGGCTGGCCCGACTGTGTCTGCGAGTCCCACGGCTGGCTCGGCCTCGCTCGATCAGACTGCTTTACGGATGACCGCCTTGAACGGATCCATGTGAGGACATCTGGCCGGATGCCCCGATCAACTTGACCTCAGGTCACTGGATGGGCGATTGGGAACCGGCAGCGTGCTCGGGGGGAGAACGCGCCGACGGCCGTATTGCCTCTCCCCAAAGCGCCTCATGGCGCCTGTGGCGTTCGCCAAACTCCGAGCCGCTTTTTGACTAGCCGGATTTCAAGCTAAGACACTAGCCAATCACGGCATTTCTTCACGACCGCCAGAGCCATGCGAGAAGGACTGGATTTCATCCATGTCGATCTTCCCGTCACCGTTCTGGTCGATTGCAGAGAAGATTCTGCCGACAGCCTCCTGGACCTCGTTCTCGGACAGCGATCCGTCACCATCCGTGTCCAGAAGCGCCAGTACAAGTCGCATCCCGGTGCCGCGCATCATGCGAGGACCATGATTTCCGACCATTCCATGCTCACCGGCTGGACCGCCATTGCGGTGCCGCTGCCAACCGTCTCGATGACGGGAAGCTTCCTCTTGACGGTTGTCACCCTCCTCTTGCCGATTGTTACCTTCGTTAGAGCTCCGATCCTGTTGCATTCTCTCCTGGACGGCTTCCTCAATCATCTGGCGAATCATTTCATGCGTCGGCCCACCCGCCTGTCCGTTCACATCCGGCAGTTGCCCAGCTCCGGGCTGTTGGGTCGCCGGGGTTGGTGCAGGTGTTCCGTTCGTCTGGGCGAGCGCTGGGAAGGCCGCGAACATCAGAGCGGCGGCCGCGGTGGTCGTGCAGCGTGGAAATCTCATGACATGCTCCATTGGTTGGTCGTGGTCTGCCTCAAGCTGATTGGCTGGCCCCCAACTTGGAGTTCATTCCGATTGTTCCTCCCTGGAGATCGGGTCACGATGAAGTTACACGACCATGGAGGATGGGCTTCAACATACTGTGCCGACAGCAGCCGCACGTCATGGCCACGTGCAGTCAATTCTCGCCCAACGATGCAATGAGCTGCAGGCTTCGATCCCGACCAGGCAGCGTGGCAGGCTCTCGAAGAATGGCAGCACGCGCCCACGCGTCAGCTTCTTGCGAACGACAATCTCACCTCGTGGACTTGCAGAATCGGCAGCTGCAACGGCCTCATGCGAACCGACCGGGGCGAAACTGAAAAACAACGATTAAAGAGGTGTGGCTGGGGAACCTGGATTCGAACCAGGACTAACGGAGTCAGAGTCCGTGGGTCTACCGTTAACCTATTCCCCAGCAGGCGTGACAATCACCGTAAAAGTGAAAACCGCGCGGGCCGAACGGCTGAGCCGCTTGAGCGCTGCCTTGTAGCCGCCAGTGGAAAATAGTCAAGTCTGCTTTGCGGTTCAATTGCCAGGTTTCATCACCGGTTCCGAACACCAGCTTTTCCGGTGGCGTGCGAACCTCCAAGCCTCAGCTCTCCTTGCGGCTGAACTGCGAGCGTTCGAAGAACAGCACGATGCCCAGGCCCAGAAACAGCGGGACGATGAGATAAAACAGCCGGAACACCAGCAGCGCCGCCACCACGCCGACCGCGTCCATGTCGGAAAGCCCGGCCAGGAACACCACCTCGAAAACGCCGAGGCCGCCTGGCGCGTGCGAAATCTGGGCGACCGAGAAGGAGACCAGGAAGACGCCCAGCACGACGAAATAGCCGGGATTGTGCACCTCGGGCAGGGCGAAGAAGATGATCGCCGCGGCCGCGAGCAGCTCGATCGGGCCGATCAGCAACTGCCTGGCGACGATCGGCAGCGCCGGATAGTGCAACTGAAACCCGGCGATCCTCAACGGGCGCAGGTGCAGCCAACTGCCGAATACATAGGCTGCGATGAGGACCAGCATCGCAATGCCTGCCGCCTTCGACAGGCCGTGATGGGCGATGCCGGAAAAGCGGTCGATGATCTGCGGCTCGAACACCAGCACAAGGCCGGAGGCCAGTAACGTCGACAGTACGAAGGTTATCCAGCAGATCGCCACCAGCACCCCGACTTCCTGGCCGGTCAGCCCCCTTGTGCCGTAGGCACGGTAGCGAATGACGGCGCCGGAGAACACCGAGCCGCCGATATTGTGCGACAGCGCGTAGGTGGTGAAGGAGCAGAGTGTCACGAACAGCCACGACACCTTTTTGCCAATATGCAGCAGCGCGATGTGATCGTAGCCGGCTAGCGCCGCATAGGCGACGACCGAGCTCAAGCCCGCCAGCATCCAGCCACGAGTTGGAATGGCCGCCAGCCCATCCCAGACGTCGTCGAGCGAGATGCCGCGCAATTCATGCCAGAGCAGCAGCAGGGAGAAGATCACCGCGCCGATGCCGACGACCGGCCAGAAATAGCGTTTCCAGTTCATTGCCCGACTGCCATGCGTTGCGTATCCGCTTCCTTTCCGTCGAGAGGCCGTCCGCCCCGGATTTCCCATTCATTTCAGAGATGCCTCATTGAAGCCGGCTATTCAACCGCGAACACTTGTCGCGCCTGACGCCGTCCCTGTTTGCCGCGCGCCGCGACGGTGTTTCGCTACCAGCCCAGCCTTGCCGGTACATTACGCCAGTGCAAAAACAGGCCCGCGCACCCAGCCGGCAAAATTCAGCATGCGGCTCTTGGTGATCGGGCACGGCGCTGTTAGTCTGGCGGCAACTTGAAACATGCCAAAGCGCCTGCTGCGTCCTTCACCGGTTCGCGCGGCGCCGGAAGGAACGACAGTGGAAGACCGCGACACCGGCGCAGGCGCGCCGGAGGTGGGCGCGTCCAGCGCTTCCCTGGGGCCATCAGGCCCGGGGACAGCCGGTTGGCAGCAACGCCGCCCAACGGAGCCTCGCTCCGTGAATGGGCAGGCTGGCGACGCGACCCAGAAGGGCAAGCCCAAGAAACGGCGCAAGCGAAGGCGTGGACGCAAGGTTTTTGCGCGTGACGAGGCGCGCCCAGGGGACAATCAATCGCCGGTGCAAGGCAAGGCTCATGTCGCGGCGGTGGATTTGAAGCCTGTTGCCGCGGCGACAATCTCGCCCGCCGCTTCATTGCCTCGCCCCGAACAAGGCCACCGCCGGCCGCCGGTGCACGAGCTTCCCGTCTTCGCCGCGCTGGACCTCGGCACCAACAATTGCCGGCTGCTGGTCGCCGTTCCCACGCGTCATGGCCAGTTTCGCGTCATCGATGCCTTCTCGCGCATCGTCAGGCTGGGCGAGGGGCTCACCGCCAATGGCCGGCTCGGTCAGCCGGCGATGGACCGCGCGGTCGAGGCGCTGAAGGTCTGCGGCGATAAATTGCGCGGCCGCAAGATCAGGAAAGCAAGGCTGATCGCCACCGAAGCCTGCCGCACCGCCGAAAACGGCGTGGAGTTCCTCGATCGCGTCGAACGCGAGGCTGGCCTGAAGCTCGAGATCATCGACCGCCAGACCGAAGCCCGCCTCGCGGTTTCCGGCTGCGGTTCGCTGGTCGAGCGCGACACGCAGGGCGTTGTCCTGTTCGACATCGGTGGCGGGTCTTCCGAGATCGCGCTGATCGATCTCACCGGCCGCCGTTCGCCGCGGCTGGCCAATCACATCGTCTCGTGGACCTCGCTGCCGGTCGGCGTCGTCTCGTTGGCGGAACGCTTTGGCGGCCGCACCGTGACGCGCGAGATATTCACCGCCATGGTCGACGACGTCGCCGGCAGGCTGGCCGCTTTCGACGGCCGCGATCGGTTGAGCCATCTCAAGGCCGGCCCGAATTTTCATCTGCTGGGCACTTCGGGCACGGTGACGACGCTGGCCGGCGTCCATCTCGACCTCGAGCGCTACGATCGCCGACGGGTCGACGGCCTGTGGATGGACCGCGACAGCGTCGACCGCATGGTGGAGAAACTGGTCGGCTGGGATTTCCAGCAGCGCTGCGCCAACCCCTGCATCGGCGCCGACCGCGCCGATCTCGTGCTGGCCGGTTGTGCCATCCTCGAAGCAATCCGCGCCGTCTGGCCCTCGGAGAGGCTGCGCGTCGCCGACCGGGGCTTGCGCGAAGGAATATTGAGTGAGCTGATGGCCGATGACGGCGTCTGGCGCAATGACGGGCGTGCCAGGGCATCATGATCATGCTCAAACAAGAAATCAGGCAATGACGAAGAAACCGGAAAAGCCAGGATCCGCCAGCATTCGCGTGCTGAAGACGCGGATCAAGAAGAAAAGCGGGCTGAAGGAATCGTCGCGCCGCTGGCTGCAGCGCCACATCAACGATCCCTATGTCCAGCGCTCCAAGGCCGACGGCTATCGCTCGCGCGCGGCCTACAAGCTGATCGAGATCGACGACAAGCACCACCTCTTGAAGCCCGGCATGAAAGTAATCGATCTGGGTGCCGCCCCCGGCGGCTGGTGCCAGGTCGCGGCCGCGCGCACGAAATCGACGGCTGAAAACCCGCATGTCATCGGCATCGATTATCTCGAAATGGACGCCGTGCCCGGTGCGCCGGTGCTGCTGATGGATTTCCTGGACGCCGACGCGCCGCAAAGGCTGGCCGAAGCGTTGGGCGGGGACCCGGATGTCGTGCTGTCCGACATGGCGGCGCCGACCACCGGCCACAAGCGGACCGACCATATCCGCACCATGCATCTGTGCGAGGTGGCGGCCGATTTCGCGCTCTCGGTCCTCAAGCCGGGCGGCCATTTCCTCGCCAAGACCTTCCAGGGCGGCGCCGAAAATGAGTTGCTCTCGATGCTCAAGAAGAATTTCCGCTCCGTCCATCACGTCAAGCCGCCGGCCTCACGCGATGAATCGGTCGAGCTTTATCTGCTAGCCAAGGATTTTAAGGGGCGAGAGTCCGGTCCGCCGCCAGGCGGATCGGAACGTCCAGTGGACGTTCCGAAGGACTCGAGCGCCCGGAGCCATAGCGAAGGGCCGGGGGACGCCGACGGCTGAAAGGCCAGCTCCCCGCCGGTCCGCCGCCAGGCGGATCGGAACGTCCAGTGGACGTTCCGAAGAACTCGAGCGCCCGGAGCCATAGCGAAGGGCCGGGACACGCCGACGGCTGATCGCTCTGCGGCGACTTTGCCTCACTCTCCCGGCGATCTGACCGGTTCCAGCGTCTTCGGCGTCGTCAGCCGGCCATGGCCGGAGACGGCGTTACCGGCGTCGGGCGCCATCCGCATGAACGACAGCGACGCCGCCGCAGACACCGCCGCCACGATGAAGAAGGCGGTATGGAAGTCGCGCAGCGTCAGCGGGCCGCCATGGATCGAGGTCGAGACTTCCAGAATGCCGCCGGCGAGCGCCACGCCGAGCGCGATCGAGAGCTGCTGGAACACCGCCGTGATCGGCGTTGCCTTGCTGGTATCCTCGGCCGACACCTCGGCATAGGAGAGCGCGTTGACGCCGGTGAAGAACATCGAGCGGATGAAGCCGCCGACCAGCAATATGGCCAGCATCAGCGCATAAGGTGTTTCAGGGGTGAAGAGGCCGTAGATGGCGATCGATGCGGCAGCGACCAGCGAGCCGACGATCAGCACGCGGCGAAAGCCGACAACGCGGAAGATCAGCGCGGTGACGAATTTCATGCCGATGGCGCCGATCGCCGAGACAAAGGTGATCATGCCGGACTGGAATGGTGTCAGCCCGAAACCGATCTGGAACATCAGCGGCAAAAGGAACGGCACGGCGCCGATGCCGACGCGAAACAGCGAGCCGCCAAGCACCGACGACCGGAACACCTGGTTACGGAAGAGTTCGAGCGCCAGCAGCGGATTTTTGGCGCGGCGCGCATGCATGAGGTAGAGCCCGCCCGACAGCAGTCCCACGGCGATCGTGATGAAGCCGGTCGCCGGCGGCAGATAAGGCAGGCTGACCACAGACAGGCCAAAGACGACGCCTGAAGCGGCCAGCCCGCTCAGGACGAAACCGACGAAATCGAGCGGCGGCGTCTCGGTTGCCTCGGTTTCCGGCAGGAAGCGAGTGGCAAGCCAAATGCCGATCAGGCCGATCGGGACGTTGATCAGGAAGATCCAGTGCCAGGTGAAGTAGGTGGTGATGAAGCCGCCGATCGGCGGACCCACCAGCGGGCCGACCAGTGCGGGAACGGTCAGCCACGACATGGCGGCGACCAGCTCGCTCTTGGGCGTGGCGCGCACCAGAACCAGGCGCCCGACCGGGGTCATCATGGCGCCGCCAATGCCTTGCAGGAAACGCGCGACTACGAAGGCGGGCAGCGAACCGGAGAGGGCGCACGCCACCGAACCGGCAATGAACACTGCAATCGCGGCACGAAAGATGGTCTTGGCGCCGAAGCGGTCGGCCATCCAGCCGCTGATTGGAATGAAGATCGCCAGCGACACCAGATAGGCCGTCAGCGCCAGTTTGAGCGCGATCGGGCTGGTGTGGATGTCGATGGCGATCGCCGGCAGCGATGTCGCGATGACGGTCGAATCCATGTTTTCCATGAAGAGAGCGACCGCCAATATGAGCGGAATGGTGCGGTTCACAAGACGCGTCCGGACTGATTCTCTGTGTCGTCGGCTGGGGCAAGCCGGCACGCAGGGCGGTTATCACGGCCAGAGGGTGATGTCGTGTTAAATTGCTGTCACTTTTGTGCGACTGCAAGGATGCGGCCTTTCGCTTTGGCATGCCCCATGCCGGCAGAGATCCCTGCCAGGCAAGGGACACCTTGCATGGAACGACACACATCATTATTGTAGTGAATATAACTACTATGGGGACATTGCCATGGAAAAAGGTGTTTCGGCGGCCGATGCCAATCGCAGGTTTTCTCTCCTACTGCGCGGCGTTCGCGAAGGACAAAGCTACGTGGTGACCAGTCACGGGCGTCCGGTCGCTCGGATCGTGCCCGCGGATCATCAGGAGGGTGTGGCTGCCCGATCGCGCGCGGCGTTGTTGTCGCGCCTTGAGCGCCAGCCTGTCATGAATGCCGGGCAGTGGACGCGCGATGAGCTTTATGAGGACGAGCGTTGAAGATCGCGCTCGATACGAATATCCTTGCTTGCGCGGAAGGGGTGAACGGTGCGGAGAAGCGCGACATCGTTCTCGAATTGCTGCGCGATCTCCGGCAAGATGACGCGGTTATTCCTGTTCAGGTTCTTGGTGAACTCTTCAACGTTTTGATCCGCAAAGCAGGAAGACCGCCCCTGGAGGCACGGGATGCCCTTCTGAGCTAGAGCGACGCATTTTCCGTTGCCGCGACGACGCAAGACGTGATGATGATGGCCGCTGATCTGGCTACCGATCATCGACTCAGCATTTGGGACTCGGTCATTTTCTCCACGGCCTCGCAAGCTGGCTGTCGGCTGCTGGTCTCGGAAGATCTGCAAGACGGCTTCACATGGGGCGCGGTCACTGTCGTCAGTCCTTTCGCAGCGCCGCGTCACCCATTGCTTGATGCTCTAGCGGGGAAGCCTGGCGACTAGAACGCGGAACGACGCAACGATCGGCTTTTCATCCGTCCCGCGACGTGTTACCAGCCACCGCCAATCCTGAAAGGGAATAACGAGTCGGCGCTGTCCATTCCGGTCCAGCGCTTTTTCGCATTCAAAGGGCTGGCCATGGCAAAAATCATCGAAACGTCCACCGGCGCACTGGCGCTGACCTTTGACGACGTGCTTTTGCAGCCCGGTCATTCCGAGGTCATGCCCGGCCAGACCGACATCCGCACCCGCATCGCCGGCGACATCGACCTCAACGTGCCGATCCTGTCGGCGGCGATGGACACGGTCACCGAGGCAAGGCTTGCCATCGCCATGGCGCAGGCCGGCGGCATCGGCGTCATCCATCGCAATTTCTCGCCCGCCGAACAGGCCGAGCAGGTGCGGCAGGTCAAGAAATTCGAATCCGGCATGGTGGTCAACCCGGTCACGATCGGACCCGACGCCACGCTCGCCGACGCATTGTCGCTGATGCGCACCTATTCGATCTCGGGCATTCCGGTGGTCGAGAATGGCGGCGCCGGTGGCCACAAGACCGGCCGGCTGGTCGGCATCCTGACCAACCGCGATGTGCGCTTCGCTTCCGATCCGGCGCAAAAGGTCTACGAATTGATGACCCGTGAGAACCTGATCACGGTCAAGGAGAACGTCGACCAGGACGAGGCCAAGCGGCTTCTGCACCAGCACCGCATCGAGAAGCTGGTGGTGGTCGACAAAACGGGCAATTGCGTCGGGCTGATCACCGTCAAGGACATCGAGAAGTCGCAACTCAACCCGCACGCCACCAAGGATGCGCAGGGGCGCCTGCGCGCCGCGGCCGCCACCAGCGTCGGTGATGACGGCTTCGAGCGCGCCGAGCGTCTTATCGAGGCCGGCGTCGATCTTTTGGTGATCGACACAGCGCATGGCCACTCGCAGCGTGTGCTGGACGCGGTGACGCGGGCGAAGAAGCTTTCCAATTCCGTGCGCATCTTGGCCGGCAACGTCGCCACCGCGGAAGGCACGCGGGCGCTGATCGACGCCGGCGCCGACGCCGTCAAGGTCGGCATTGGTCCGGGCTCCATCTGCACCACTCGCATTGTGGCCGGGGTCGGCGTTCCGCAGCTTTCGGCCATCATGTCGGCGGTCGAGACAGCGCACAAATCAGGCGCCTCGGTGATCGCCGACGGCGGCATCAAATATTCCGGCGATCTCGCCAAGGCACTCGCCGCCGGCGCCAGCGCCGCCATGATCGGCTCGCTGCTTGCCGGAACCGACGAAAGCCCGGGCGAGGTCTATCTGCACCAGGGCCGCTCCTTCAAGGCCTATCGCGGCATGGGCTCGGTCGGCGCCATGGCGCGGGGCTCCGCCGATCGCTACTTCCAGGCCGAGGTGCGCGACACGCTGAAACTGGTGCCGGAAGGCATTGAAGGGCAGGTTCCCTATAAAGGACCTGTGTCTGGCGTGCTGCACCAGCTTGCGGGCGGACTGAAAGCCGCTATGGGTTATGTTGGTGGCCGCGACCTTGCCGATTTCCGCGACCGCGCCACCTTTGTGCGCATATCCAACGCCGGACTTCGTGAAAGCCACGCCCATGACGTCACGATTACCCGCGAAAGCCCCAACTATCCCGGCGGAGCCTGATTCTTCCGGGCTTTGGGGGAACTTGACCGCCACTGTGCTGCGCTTGTCGCGCCATGTCGGGGCGCTCTGCTTCCTCTCGGTGGCGGTTTTTGTCGCCATGACGGGGATGGAGTTCTTCTATTTTCGTCGACTGAGCGGGGGCCTGGCCTCGCTCGACATGCGCTATTTCGGATTCACGCCCGACGAAGGCATGGCCTGGCTGACGGCGCTTGGCCGGCGCGGCAGCGAGATCATCCTGGTCTGGCACTACCTGACCTTCGATCTTCTGTTTCCGGCGCTGTTGTCGCTGACGCTGGTCAGCCTGATCCTGGCAACTGGCCGGCGCCTGAAGAATTTCCGCGTGCTGCCGGGGCAGATGCAGGCGGTCTTCGCGCTGATCCTGGTGCTGCCCTATACGCTCGCCGACTACGCCCAGAACATCGCCGTGGCGCGCCTTCTGTCCGATTTCCTCTACGCCAACCCGGACTCGCTGTCCTTTGCCTCGGCGCTGATCGTCACCAAATTCGCGCTTCTCGCCGTCCCGGTCATCGTCATTGCCGCTTTCTGGCTGGCGGGCCAAAGACGTCGGAGTTGAAGCGGAGCAGGGCAGGGGCGGCTTCATGAACCAGACCACGATCTTCTGGCCTGTGCTGGCTCACGTGCTGCTGATCTACATCGTCTATATCGTCATGGGCCGGCGCCGCTATGTTGCTGTCAAGTCGGGTGAAGCCAAGGTCGGCCAGTACAAGGTTCGTTCGACCGAGCCGGCCTCTACTGTCACCGTCGCGAACAATTTGATCAACCAATTCGAACTGCCGGTGCTTTTCTACGTGCTGTGCCTGACACTGCACATGACCAACGGCGTCAATTACATCACCCTCGCACTGATGTGGATTTTTGTCGCGTCGCGCTATTTTCACGCCTGGTTTCACGTGACCAGCAACAAGCTGCTGGTGCGCAACCGCTCCTTCGTGCTGGGCGCGGTGGTGCTGGCGCTGGGCTGGATCTGGTTGGCCCTGCACTTGCTCGCGATCGTATGAGCTGCGCCAATCACCTTCACCAAAAGGGAAGGGGGAAAGGCCGGCGCTTATAGATCGAACACCGCGATCTTGCGATTGTCGAACTTGATGCCGATCTCGCCGCGTACCAGCTTCAGCGCGTGTTCGCCGAACACGGCGCGCCGCCATCCTTGCAACGCAGGCACATCGGCATCCTCGCCCTCGGCGGCGATGCGATCGATGTCATCGCTGGAGGCCAGCACCTTCGAGGCGACGCCCTGTTTTTCGGCGACGATCCTGAGCAGCACCTTCAACAGTTCCGCGGCCGCATTCGAGCCCTCGGGCGGCTGGAAGTTTTTCGGCAGTTTCGGCATTTGCTCCTTGGGCAGGGCGAGCGCGGTGTTGACCGCGCCGAGCAATGCCGTCGCCGTCGAGGAGCGTTCCCAGCCTTTTGGCGTGGTGCGCAGCTTGGCAAGGGCTGGCGCATCGCGCGGTCCTTGCTGCGCGATCTCGTAGATCGCGTCGTCCTTGAGCACACGGCCGCGCGGCACGTCGCGCTCGCGCGCCTCGCGTTCACGCCATGCCGCCACGGCCTGCACGATCGCCAGTTCCTGGGGCTTGCGAAGCCGCATCTTCAGCCGCTTCCAGGCATCCTCGGGGTGCGGATCGTAGGTCTCGCGCGAGGTCAGGACATCCATCTCCTCATTCAGCCAGTGGGCGCGGTTTTCCCGCGCCAGCTCGGCGTTGAGGTGCTGATAGACCTCGATCAGATGGGTGACGTCGGCCAGCGCGTAATCGAGCTGCTTGTCGGACAGCGGCCGATGGCGCCAGTCGGTGAAGCGCGACGACTTGTCGAGGCGCGCCCCGGTGATGCGCTGTACCAGCTGATCGTAGGAAACGCTGTCGCCGAAGCCGCAGACCATCGCCGCCACCTGGGTATCGAACACGGGGTGCGGAACGAGGTCGCCGAGATGGACGATGATTTCGATGTCCTGGCGCGCCGCATGGAAGACTTTGACCACCGCCTCGTTGGCCATCAGCCTGAAGAAGGGAGCCAGGTCGATGTCAGGTGACAGCGGATCGATCAGCGCGGTCACGCCGGGCGCGGCCATCTGGATCAGGCACAGGATTGGCCAGAAGGTCGTTTCGCGGATGAATTCGGTGTCGACGGTGACGAAATCCGACTTTTCGAAAGCGGCGAGAACGGTCTCGAGTTCTTTCTGGGTGGTGATGACGTGCATCAAATCGCTTTTGGCAGGAGTAGGGTCTTCCTAGATTTCAGCCGGGAAGGCTTTCGTCAAGCTGTGGCGCCACCGTCACGGTCCTTCCGGACTGTCTGGATCGCTATTTCTCCTCGCCAGCCGTGCGAAAATGGTCGACGTGCGCAACAGCGCCGTGAAGCGGCTGCGCTTGCCCGCCGGTACTCCAGAGCGTGCCTGCATGCGGTAGAGGATGACGGCAATGAAGATCGCGTAGACCACGGCGCTGAAGACGAACAGCGCGCTTGGCCCGAAATACTGCATCGCGGTCGAGGCCGCGAAAGGGCCGCCAATAGCGCCGAAGGAGTAGAACAGCATCAGGGCGGCGTTGATCAGCACGAACTCGCCGGCATCCGCGCGGTCGTTGGAATGTGCCGCCGACAGCGAATACAGCGGCATGGCGAAACAGCCGAAGATAAAGATGATGATGAAGTTGAGCAGCGGGTTGCTGCCGGCGATGAACACCAGCGCCAGAGCCGAAAGCATGGCGCAGCAGGTCGTCATCAGCAGCACCCGGCGCCGATCCCAGCGGTCGGAGAGGTAACCGAGCGGATACTGGATGATGGCGCCGCCGAAAATGCCGACGCTGACGAAGGTGACGACATCGCCGACCGACATGCCGATCTGCTCCGCATAGACCGGCGACAAGGTGCGAAAGGCACTGTTGGTGACGCCGACGGCGATGCAGCCAAAGCAGCCCAGAGGCGAAATCCGCCAGACGCGGGCCAGATCGAGCTTGACCTCTTCCGGCGGCGTCGGGTTGGAGCGGTCGCCGAGCGAGACCGGCACCAACGACAGCGTGATCATGATCGACATGATTGCGAAGATGGTGAAGCCACCGGCGCCGAAGACGGGAATCAGGAACTGGGCTGATGTCACCGATCCGGTATCGACCATCCGGTAGATCGCCAGCACGCGGGCGCGGTCGCGGTTGGTGACGCCGGAATTCAGCCAGCTTTCGACGATGGTGAACAATCCGGCGAAACAGAAGCCGCCGGCAAAGCGCACCGCGCACCACATCACCGGATCGAGAACCAGCACGAGCAGCAAGGTGCCGACGGAGGCGATCGCCGCCAGCGCCGAAAACGCCCTGATATGGCCCACCGCCTTCATGATGCGGGTAATGGCCAGGCAGCCGAGCAGGAAGCCGGCGAAATAGAAGGTGCCCATCAGGCCAATGTCGGAAGCCGAAAACCCTTCCTGCGCGCCACGCAGCGCGATCAGCGTGCTCTGCAGCCCATTGCCGCCGAGGAGGATGCCTGCGGCGAGAAGAAGCGGGATCAGGGGACGGATGGAGGACATGAAGGAATACAGCCGCTCATCGTTGATCCTTTTTGGACCATCGTCTCCGTCGATGCCAGCGGCAATTTGCCAATGAAAGGCAGCAATGCCTCGGCCCGAATTCAGCTCGGCGGATGAAACAGATGTCGATGGCGACCGGCAGCGCCGGTTAATCGGTCAGAGTATCAATCGACCCGCTCAAATGTGTCTAGGCTGGTCCCGAAGGCGCGCCATGTTCCAACCGTGGTCAGCTTTGCGGGCTCACCCTCGGCATCGGCTGAAAGAGCCAGGCCAGCCACCGTGTGCCACAACATCTCGATCTTGCCGTCTCGAAAAATGCCGGTATAGCTGACCGCCGCCGGCCCCGTCTTTCCTGACGCCGCGGAAGTAAAGCCGATCACATCCCCATGAGCGGCCCCGTGAAGAGGCACTTCCATCCCGGAAAAGCTGCTGTCGGGCAACGCTGTCTTGAAGACACCGCGGATCAAACCCTCACTATCGTCCTCGATAATTACAACCGAACCGTATTGATTGCGCCAAGTGCCCGCCAGGAAAACATGCTTGCCTCCTCTCAGTCCATCATGCGCTAACGCGACAGGCGGTTCACCGTTCCGCCACATGACCGACCATAAATTGAAAGCCGAAGTTCCAAGCTGAGAGATCGCCCCTCCGTCCCTTTGCCTTGACAAACCATGCCTCTCATGCGCTTTTCGCGCAAATTTTGGGCTGGGCTGCGATGCTTTGGCCCGCAACTCACAATCCCGGACTTTTATCCATGACCATGCACCGTTACCGCAGCCATACCTGTGCCCAGTTGCGAAAGAGCGACGTCGGCAATTCCGTTCGCCTGTCGGGCTGGGTGCATCGCGTGCGCGACCATGGCGGCCTGCTGTTCATCGACCTGCGCGACCATTACGGCCTGACCCAGATCGTCGCCGATCCCGATTCGCCCGCCTTCAAGGTCGCCGAGACCTTGCGCGGCGAGTGGGTGATCCGCGTCGATGGCGAGGTCAAGGCGCGCTTGCCCGAGACGGTCAACGCCAATTTGCCGACCGGTGAAATCGAAATCTTCGCTCGTGAGATCGAAGTGTTGTCGGCGGCCAAGGAATTGCCGCTGCCGGTGTTCGGCGAGCCCGATTATCCCGAGGACATCAGGCTGAAATACCGCTTCCTCGACCTGCGCCGCGAGACACTGCACAAGAACATCGTGGCGCGCACGAAGATCATCGCCGAGATGCGCAAGCGCATGGGCGAGGTGGGCTTCACCGAATTCTCGACGCCGATCCTGACCGCCTCGTCGCCGGAAGGCGCGCGCGACTTCCTGGTGCCGTCGCGCATCCATCCCGGCACCTTCTACGCGCTGCCGCAGGCGCCGCAGCAATACAAGCAGCTGATCATGGTGTCGGGCTTCGACCGCTACTTCCAGATCGCGCCCTGCTTCCGTGACGAGGACCCGCGCGCCGACCGCCTGCCCGGCGAATTCTACCAGCTCGACCTCGAAATGAGTTTCGTCGAGCAGGACGACGTGCTGTCGACCATGGAACCGGTGATGCGCGGTGTCTTCGAGGCCTTCGCCAACGGCAAGCCGGTGACGCAGAAATTCCAGCGCATCCCCTATGATGTCGCCATGCGCAAATACGGGTCCGACAAGCCGGACTTGCGCAATCCGATCGAGATGCAAGCCGTCTCCGACCATTTTCGCGATTCCGGCTTCAAGGTGTTCGCCAACATCCTGGTCAACGATCCGAAGGCCGAGGTGTGGGGCATTCCCGCCAAGACCGGCGGCAGCCGCGCCTTTTGCGACCGCATGAATAGCTGGGCGCAAGGCGAGGGCCAGCCGGGGCTGGGCTACATCTTCTGGCGCAAGGAAGGCGACAAGCTCGAAGGCGCCGGCCCGCTCGCCAAGAACATCGGCGAGGAACGTACCGAGGCGATCCGCCTGCAGCTCGGCCTTGCCGACGGCGACGCCGCTTTCTTCGTCGCCGGTGATCCGAAGAAGTTCGTGTCGTTCGCCGGCGCGGCGCGCACCCGTGCCGGCGAGGAGCTGAACCTCGTCGACCGCGAACGCTTCGAACTGTGCTGGATCGTCGACTTCCCGTTCTTCGAATGGAACGAGGAGGAGAAGAAGATCGACTTCGCCCACAACCCGTTCTCGATGCCGCAGGGTGGCATCGACGCGCTGAACGGCGAGGATCTGCTCGGTATCAAGGCCTTCCAGTACGACATGGTGTGCAACGGTTTCGAGATCGCCAGCGGCGGTATCCGCAACCATTTGCCCGAAACCATGGTCAAGGCGTTCGAGACAGTCGGGCTCGACCGTGCCACGGTCGAGGAACGCTTTGGCGGTCTCTACCGTGCCTTCCAGTATGGCGCGCCGCCGCATGGCGGCATGGCCGCCGGCGTCGACCGCGTCGTCATGCTGCTGGTCGGGGCGAAGAACCTGCGCGAAATCACCATGTTCCCGATGAACCAGCAGGCTTACGACCTGTTGATGAACGCGCCGTCGGAAGCCTCGCCGCAGCAGCTTCGCGAACTGGCGCTGCGGGTAGCGCCGACCAAGAAGGACTGACGGGTGCAACTGCCCTTTCTCCCCGTCACTATACGGGGAGAAATGTCCGGCAGGACAATGAGGGGCAGCGCGGATGCTGGCGATTTGCGAGCGATCGTAGCAGCCGGGGCCTTCTGACAGGCAATCGTTTCAGACTGGAATTCATATTCGCAAGCGTCGGCGCTGCCCCTCATCCGCCTGCCGCACCTTCTCCCCGTATAGTGACGGGGAGAAGGCAGCTAATTCGATCAGTCCTCGTTCGCCTTGACGCTGACGCCGAGCGTCTTCGGCAGGTCGAGCGGGTTGGACATGGCGCCCGCCATGATCAGCGCGAACGGCACCGATGCCGGCGGCTCGGCCGAGATTTCGAGGCTCTTCGGATCGTCGAGATATTTGCTGACAGCCGCCGTAACCTGGGCCGTCAGCTCGGGATTGTTGAGCTGCGCCATGCCGAACGGCACGATTGCCTTGGCCTGGTTGGCGATGTCCTTGGCCGACATGCCCTGCTGCTTGCCGACATAGTCCAGCACCTTGCCGGTCAGCGAATCGTCGTCGAAGCGGATCGATGCGCTGTTGAACGAAAGCTGCTGCAACAGGCCGAGCATGGCCATGCCTTGCGCCGAATTGTCGGCGCCTTCCGGCTGTGCGGCCATCTTCTTCTGCATTTCCTGCAGCGACTTGATGAAGTCGATCGTGTAGCCGCCGAGGTCGAACGTCATGCCGAGCGTGCCGGCATTCTCGACGGAGATGTCGTATTTCGACAGCTCCATCTTGCCGTCCGACGGCTGCCAGGTGCCGGCCATTTCAAGATTGCCCGAGATGTTCTGGTAGCCGAGCGCGTTGATGACCTCCTTGGACTTGGGATCCTCGACCAGCGAGAGATCGGCCGTGAACTTCTCCGTGTTGGCGGTGAATTCCATCGCCTTGCCGTCGGCGGGCGGCGTGATCTGGATGGCAAGGCCGTCCATCGAAAAGGCGGTCTTGTCGGCGACCTTGACCGTCATGTTCGAGAGTTCAGCGGATTTGTACATCATCAGCGAGCCAAGCGGGCTGGTGGAGCCGTCGGCCGGCACCGTCATGTCGTGGATGACGAAGGGGCTGAGATCGAGGGTGACGCCGTCCTTGCTGTGTTCGAAGGCCGAGGTCGACACGGTGCCGATATCATAGCCGCCATTGGCTTCGGTGATGTTCTCGAGCTTGACGTCGCCGATCGTCAGCGCTTCCTTTTCCGCGGCCGGTTTCACCGACACGCCCTGCAGCACCATGCTGGTGTTGTCGCCGGTCACGCCGGTCCAGGAGATGTTGACGCCCTGTGCGGAGAGTGCTGCCTTCAGCCGGTCAGCGACCGCGGCGTCCTGGGCAAGGGCCGCATTCAGCGGCAGCGTGAGCAAGAAGGTCGAAAGTGCGAATTTCCGGAGAGTTGAGCGGTTGATTGTCATCGCAAGGTCCCTGAGAGTGTCCTGAAATTATTTTTCAATTCTTTGCGCCATCACCATTCCGTGACGAACTGGACGGGAAAAAGGCGTGTCCCGGCACAATGGTCGAAAATCGCGCTGAAAGGCAAACCCGATCCGAACGCTATTGGAGAATGCAGTGAATTTGGCATGAAGGTCGGGCCGCCAGCGTGCTTCGCAATAGATGCGGCATGTAACAGATTGATGTTGGCCGGCAAGCTCAACCTTGCGGTCTTCTGTTGCAGAATTGCGCGCAAATCGACTGCTCCGATGCGCGCCTCTTGCCGCGAATCACCCGCTCGGCTAGGTCCAGCCCATGGGAAAAAGGCTTTTGCCGCCTGACAATGGCGGCGGCGATCATATCGAACCGGTCGACCTGAAGAAGGCGCTGGAAGAGCGCTATCTCGCCTATGCGCTGTCGACCATCATGCACCGGGCGCTCCCGGATGTGCGCGACGGACTGAAGCCGGTCCATCGCCGCATCATGCACGCCATGCGCCTGCTGCGCCTCAATCCCGACCAGGGGTTCGCCAAATGCGCTCGTATCGTGGGCGAGGTGATGGGCAAGTTCCACCCGCATGGCGACCAGTCGATCTATGATGCGCTGGTGCGGCTGGCGCAGGATTTTTCGATGCGCTACCCCCTGGTCGACGGCCAGGGCAATTTCGGCAACATCGACGGCGATAACGCCGCCGCCATGCGCTACACCGAAGCGCGCATGACCGACGTGGCGACCGACCTGCTTGCCGGCATCACCGAGGACGCGGTCGACTATCGGCCGACCTACAATGAAGAAGACGAGGAGCCGGTCGTGCTCCCCGGTGCCTTCCCCAATCTCTTGGCCAACGGCTCGTCCGGCATCGCGGTTGGCATGGCCACCTCGATCCCGCCGCACAATGCCGCAGAGCTCTGCGACGCGGCGCTGCATCTGATCGAGCATCGCGATGCGCCGGTGGCGAAGCTGATGGATTTCGTCCAGGGTCCGGATTTTCCGACCGGCGGCATCATCGTCGACAGCCGTGCCTCGATCCTCGAAGCCTATGAGACCGGCCGCGGCGGGTTTCGCGTGCGGTCGAAATGGAACCAGGAAGACCAGGGCAGGGGCACCTGGAGCATTGTCGTCACCGAAATCCCCTATGGGGTGCAGAAGGCGCGGCTGATCGAGAAGATCGCCGAGCTGTTGATGGCCCGCAAGCTGCCGCTGCTCGAGGATATCAGGGACGAAAGCGCCGAGGACATCCGCGTCGTGCTGGTGCCGAAGAGCCGTTCGGTCGACCCAGGCATCCTGATGGAATCGCTGTTCAAGCTGACCGAGCTCGAAAGCCGTTTCCCGCTCAACATGAATGTGCTGTCGCGCGGCAAGGTGCCCAACGTGCTGTCGCTGAAGGGCGTGCTGCAGGAATGGCTGGACCACCGCCGCGACGTCCTCATCCGTCGCTCGAAATTTCGCCTCGGCGAGATCGAGAGGCGGCTGGAAATCCTTGCCGGCTACCTGATCGCCTATATCAACATCGACGAGGTGATCAGGATCATCCGCGAGGAGGATGAGCCCAAGCAGGTCATGATGGCCCGCTGGTCGCTCACCGACACCCAGGCCGAAGCGATCCTCAACATGCGGCTGCGCGCCTTGCGCAAGCTGGAAGAATTCGAGATCCGCAAGGAATTCGACGGCCTGACCGCCGAGAAGAAGCAGATCGAGGCACTGCTGGCGTCCGATGCCAAGCAATGGTCGACCATCAAGTGGGAAGTCACTCAGGTTCGCGACAAGTTCGGTCCGGAAACCGAGATCGGCAAGCGCCGCACGCAGTTCGCCGACGCGCCCGAGCACGACCTGACCGATATCGCGCACGCCATGATCGAGCGCGAGCCGGTCACCGTGGTGGTTTCGGAAAAAGGCTGGCTGCGGGCGATGAAGGGCCATCTGGCCGATTTTTCGACGCTGACCTTCAAGGAGGGCGACAGCCTCAAGCTCGCCTTCCATGCCCAGACGACGGACAAGGTGCTGGTCTTCACCACCGGCGGCAAGTTCTACACCATCGGCGCCGACCGGCTGCCGGGCGGCCGCGGCCATGGCGAGCCGATCCGCATCATCGTCGACATGGACAATGACCAGGACATCGTCACCGCCTTCGTCCACGATCCCAAGCGCAAGCTGCTGCTCGCCTCTTTCGACGCCAACGGCTTCATCGTTCCCGAGGAAGAGGTGGTCGCCAACACGCGCAAGGGCAAGCAGGTGATGAACGTCAAGGCGCCGGACGAGGCCAAGCGCTGCGTGCCGATCACCGGCGATCACCTGGCCATCGTCGGCGAGAACCGCAAGATGCTGGTGTTCGCACTCTCCGAAATTCCGGAGATGGGTCGCGGCAAGGGTGTGCGGCTGCAGAAATACAAGGACGGCGGCCTGCTCGACCTCAAGCCGTTCACGCTGGAAACCGGTCTCTCCTGGCAGGATTCGGCCGACCGTACCTTCACCCGGTCGCGCGAGGAATTGGCTGAATGGATCGGCACCCGGGCGTCGGCGGGACGGATGGTGCCTAAGGGATTCCCAAGGACTGGGAAGTTCGGCTAGAAGCTGCCGATCTCGTCCCTCGTGGGGGAAATGGCCGGCTGGCCAGAGGAGGCGCTGTCCCGCCAGCGCATCAAATGGCTGGCTACACCCCTCGCAATTCTCGGTCCTTAAGATCAGATCAGGGGTTCACGCCCCCTCTGTCCTGCAGGAAATTCCCACGAGGGGGAGATTGGCAGCTCCGCCATCACCATTTGGAGTATCGTCACGATTGCTGCACTATATCGGTGCATAACTGACCGGATGGGCCGGGGAGAACAGGGCGTTTGAAGGAAGCAAAGATCCAGAAGCCGGAACGGCAGCAGCGCCTCTTCGGGCTGTCCACACCGCTTCGTTCGGCCGTCATACCGCCGCTCTCGGCGGCGCGCTGGCTGCTGGTGCTGATCGTTGCCGCCGGCGTCTATTTTTTCCACGGCTTCCTGTTCCCGGTGCTGGCCGCCCTCGTTATCGCCTTCGCCAGCTGGCCGCTCTACCGACGGCTGCTGGTCGGCGTCGGCGGCAACCGAACCATCGCCGCCACATTTGCCATCCTGTTCATCCTGGCCTTCCTGGTGATACCGATCGCGCTTGCCGGCACCTACGCCATCAACGAGGTGCGCGAATGGGTCGGCTGGGCGATAGAGACAAACCGCCACGGTGCGGTGACGCCGCAGTGGATCGCCACCCTGCCTGTGGTGGGTGAGTGGCTGAACGAGCAGTGGACGACCAATCTCGGCCATCCCGGCGGCATCGGCGAACTGATCCAGCTGGTCAGCGGCGCCAATATAGGCAGCATCTACCGCGGTGCGCTCGCCGCCGGCGGCAGCGCTTTCAGCCTCTTTCTGACGCTGCTATTCATGATGATCGCCCTGTTTTTCGCCTATCGCGACGGCGAGAATTTCGCCGGCCAGATCGACCGCCTCGGCGAGCGCATCCTGCCCACCCGCTGGGAACGGATCTCGCGCGTCGTGCCGGCGACCATTTCCTCGACCGTGACCGGCATGACGGTAATCGCCATCGGCGAGGGACTGGTGCTGGGCATCGCCTACTGGCTGGCTGGTGTGCCGTCGCCGGTGACGCTCGGCGCGCTGACCGGCGTCATGGCGCTCATCCCAGGCGGTGCGCCATTGTCCTTCACCCTGGTTTCGATCTACCTCGCCGCCAGCGGCTCGCCGATGGCCGGCCTGGCGCTGTTCATATGGGGCACGGTCGAGCTGTTCATCGTCGACAAGACGTTGCGCCCCAAGCTCGTCGGCGGCCCGATAAAACTGCCCTTCCTGCCGACCTTTTTCGGCCTGATCGGCGGCGTCAAGACGATGGGGTTCCTCGGCCTTTTCATCGGTCCGGTGCTGATGGCGCTACTGGTCGCCATCTGGCGCGAGTGGCTGCGCGAGGTGGAACTGGCCGACGAGATCGTGCCGCCGAATGAAATCGAAGCCGGTCCACAAATCGAGGTCCTGCCCGAACCCAGCGTGGTCAAGAAAGCCAGCGCCTGAATCTCGACCTCTACGCCGGATGGTGTACCGCGAGGTCGCCGCGGCGCTTGCGCCCAACATGCAACTGCCAGAGCGAATGGGCGACGAGCGTGACGATCAGGATGCCGCCGCCGATCAGGCTGTTGCGGGTCGGCGTCTCGGCAAAGATCATCCACACCCAGATCGGCGCCAGCACGGTTTCGAGCAGGTAGAACATCGCCACTTCCGGTCCTGAAATGTATTTCGGCCCGGCGGCGAGGCAGAAGAACGAGATCGGCATGATGACGGCGCCGTTGAAGATGATCCACCATGGCGCGTTTACGTGAAAGCCTTCGCCGCTCACCATGAAGGCCGCCAGCCCAAGCGGCAGAAGGACGCCGATCAGCGAGGTGAATCCCATATCTTTGCCGCTGGCTCGCGAGAGGGTGATGGCCACCGCGATGAAGAAAGCCGAGCACAGCGCCATGAAATCACCGAACAGCTTGCCGCTGCCAACCGAACCGCCGACGATGACCAGCACGCCGAGGATCATGACCAGCATGGCCGCGATCGTCACCGCTCCCGGCCTTTCCCGTAGGAATATCCAGGACAAGAGTGCGGCGAAGACGGTGTTGAAGGCCAGGATGAACACCAGGTCGGCGGTCGAGGTGTGGAAGACCGCGGTAACGAAGGTGATCGAGGTCAGCCCATAGCATATCGCCACGATCAGCCCGGACCAGCCGGGGATAAGCGGCGGGACATTCCGGCTCAGCGCGCGCCAGACCGACCAGATGATCATCGCGGCGATGAAGGTGGTTCCGGTTCGCAGCAAAAGGATGGTCCACGCGCCGCCATCCGCAAGGCGGATCAACGGTATGTCGACGGTCAGTATCAGTCCGCCGATGGCGGTTATCAGAAGGCCCTTCTGGTGATCATGGTGAGAGGACATGCAGGAACTTTCGCAATTGAATTGCAGGCGGCCGGTCGGCGCAAGCGCGCACTCTCTCCAGCCGAGCGGCTGAAAGACCAGCATCCCCTGCCTTGAAACAGTTTAAGCGTGGATCGGGGGAAAACTCAGCGTCAGACCGCTTCGTTGGTATAGCGCTCCCAGCCTTTTGGGCCGAGATGCTCCTGCGGCATGAAGCGCATCTTATAATTCATCTTGCGCGAACCATTGACCCAGTAGCCAAGGTAGACATGGGGCAGCCCCATCACCTTGGCACGGGCGATATGGTCGAGGATCATGAACGTGCCGAGCGAGCGGCTTTCGAAATCGGGATTGAAATAGGAATAAACCATCGACAAGCCGTCGGCCATCTTGTCGGTGAGCGCCACCGCTATGAGTTCACCCTGGCCTTTGCCGGTGATGAAGGTGTCGGGTCCGCGCCGCCGGTATTCGATCACCTTGGTGTCGACATGGGTATCCTCGACCATCATGGCGTAGTCGAGCACCGTCATGTCGGACATGCCGCCGCGGCGGTGGCGGGCATCGAGATAGCCGCGAAACAGTGAATATTGTTCGGTCGAGGGCTCGGCGTTGTGCATGACGCCGACGAGGTCGGAATTGTGCTGCAGCACGCGCTTCATGTTGCGGCTGGCGGTGAACTCCTGTGCCAGGATACGCACCGACACACAGGCGCGGCAGGTCTCGCAGGCTGGTCTGTAGGCGATGTTCTGCGAGCGCCGGAAGCCGCCTTGCGTGAGCAGGTCGTTCATCTCCGAGGCCTTGTCGCCGACCAGATGCGTGAACACCTTGCGCTCGAACTGGCCGTCGAGATAGGGGCACGGCGACGGCGCGGTCAGGAAGAACTGCGGCGACTGGGTCGGGTGCTGCGTCATCGAGCCTTGGAAACACTCCTTCGAATCGCTCTACCTTTGGCTCCGGCGGCGAAAAATTCAACAGGATTGTGAAGGTGTGGGCAACTCAACACCTTCACATTTGCGCTCAAGGGGGCTGCGGCTTTGCTTCAGGGCGGTTTCAGCGGCCGGTGCGGCTGACGACAGTGCCGAGCAAAAGATCGTGCAGCGTGCGCTTGCGGTCCGAGAACAGGGTCACCAGCAGGACCAGCGGCGACAGGATGACGTTGCCGGCCCAGAACAATACGGAATGGACGACCGCGGTCAGCCCGTCGATGCGGGTGCCGTCGAGACGGTCGAGGCGGATGCCCATCATCTTCATGCCCGTGGTGGCCTGGTCGGCGCTGCCCAACGTGTTCCAGATGTAGAGGATGGCGACTGCCGGCACCAGGACGCCGAACAGCATCCAGCCCAGGCCGAGGGTCAAGAGCCCGAGGAAGAACACCAGGATGGCGACCGGAATGCTCAGCAGGCCAACGATGAGATAGTCGAGCACGAAAGCCAGAATGCGCCTTGTGCGCACGCCTTCAAAAGCCCTGACATCGTCGAGCCGGGTGTTGATGATTTCGCCGTCGAGAACGCGAGCGTTCATGTCATTTCCTCGTAACAGGGGCCTGCTTAGCCTGCGCCCCACCGCACCAGAAATGGTGAAGGCTCGTGGCGGAATCAAGATCGGACCGTTTCGCCGTGGCGCCAGGCGGGACAGAATGGGCCGAGGGGCCGAAGCGGTTGAATTTGCAGCACGGATGGCGTTAACTTGCTGCGGCGCAACAAGACGCCGAGGGGACGGCGCAATATGGACTACGACATGCTGGTCATCGGCAGCGGCCCTTCCGGCCGCCGCGCCGCCGTGCAATCGGCCAAACTCGGCAAATCGGTGCTGGTGGTCGACCGGGGTCGGCGCCTTGGCGGCGTCTCGGTGCACACCGGCACCATTCCTTCCAAAACGCTGCGCGAAACGGTGCTCAATCTCTCGGGCTGGCGCGAGCGCGGCTTCTATGGACGCGGCTATCGGGTCAAGCAGGATATCTCGGTCGGCGACCTGATCGAGCGCCTGCACAAGACGCTCGACCATGAGGTCGAGGTGCTGCAGCACCAGTTCATGCGCAACACGGTCAAAAGCGCGCGCGCGGCGGTGAAATTTCTGGGCTCCAACAAGGTCAGCCTGACATCGGACAATGGCGACTACAGCGAAGTCGGTTTCGCCAACGCACTGATCGCTGTGGGCACCAGGCCGCATCGGCCGGCCGACGTGCCCTTCGACAAGACCCGTGTCTTCGACAGCGACGAAATGCTTGAACTCGACCGCCTGCCACGCACGCTGACGGTGATCGGCGCCGGCGTCATCGGCGTCGAATACGCCACGATCTTTTCCGCGCTCGACGTACCGGTGACCCTGGTCGAGCCGCGCAACTCCATCCTCGATTTCGTCGACCGGGAGATCGTCGACGATTTCATCCACCAGATGCGCGACCGCGGCATGACGATAAGACTGGGCAGCGCGGTCAAGGAAATCCGCTCCAAGCCGGATGCCGCCGAGGTGGAACTGGCCGATGGCCGCACCATCCGCTCCGAGGTCGTGCTCTACGCCGCCGGCCGCACCGGCAATGTCGGCAGCCTCGGCCTCGACGTGGTCGGCATCGAAGCCGACTCCAGGGGCCGCATCAAGGTCGATCCCCAGACTTTCCAGACCAGCGTGCCGAACATCTACGCGGCCGGCGACGTCATCGGCTTTCCAAGCCTCGCCTCGACCTCCATGGAGCAGGGCAGGGTGGCCGCCTGCCATGCTTTTGGCGTGACCCTGCCCGCGCCGCCGGAGACTTTCCCCTACGGCATCTACGCGGTGCCGGAGATCTCGACGGTCGGCCAGTCCGAGGAGCAGGTGCGTCAGAGCGGCGGCGCCTATGAAGTTGGCGTCGCGCGCTTCCGTGAGACGTCGCGCGGCCACATCATGGGCGTCGACACCGGCTTCCTGAAGCTGTTGTTCTCGATCAAGACGCGGCGCCTGCTCGGCGCGCACATTGTCGGCGAGGGCGCCACCGAACTCATTCATATCGGCCAGGCGGTGATCAATCTCGGCGGCACGGTCGACTTCTTCGTCAACAACACCTTCAACTATCCAACCCTGGCCGAGGCCTACAAGATCGCCGGCCTCGACGCCTGGAACAGGATGGGAAGAGGGTAGCCCCATTTGATGCAAGTTCGGGGGGGGGAGCCGTACACTCCCCTTCATTCTGTTGCCACTTCGAGCGGCTGCTGGAATTCCTGGCGGGCGAGGGCATGGCGGCGATTCCAGCCATGGAATTGCTGATGACGGTCGGCCGCTACACGGTCGGCTGTGTCATGGAGGAGCAAGCCGAAAATCCGTCAGGTCCGGGGCGTGGCGAAGCGCTGGATGCGGCGGCGCATGATCATCCGCTTTTGCATGAAGCATTGGTGCACTACCGTGCCGGCGGACACGAGGCGCTGTTTGAAAGCGGGCTCGCCCTGCTGATCGCCGGGGCAGAAGTTCGAATGGTGGCCGAACGCTGATTGGGCAGCGAGCGTCCGCGAAGGCGGTCAGCCTCCCTGTGCCGCCGCCGATTCCGCCAGCCATCGCTCGACGATCGCGGCGTCCGGGTCGCCGATTTCGTGGCCCGAGGGAACGATCCGGGCGTCGATCTCGCTCCCGTGCCGGCTGAGCAATGTCACCAGGTGCGGCGTGAAAGGCCCGTAGGTCTCGTCCGCCGCCCCGGCAATGATCAGCGTCCGTGTGCCCATGAGGTCCGTTGAAGGCACCTTGTCGAGCACCGGCATTGGCCTCAGCAGCGCCGCGCTCCGGACAATGCCGGGATGGAGCAGCATCAGGCTCGAAACCAGATTGGCGCCGTTCGAATAGCCAATGAATGTCGCGTGGGCGAGATCGAGCCCATGGCGCGCGGCGACTTCGCTTGCGAATGCCGCGAAGGCGGCGGTTTCGACACGGATGCTTTGCTGGCCGAAGCGCGTCGGCGTGATTCGCTCGAACCAGCGAAAACCGTCCTCCTGCGGGATGCGGCCCCGTACCGCGATCAGGGGGGCGTCGGGCGCGATGCGCCTCGCCAGCGGCACCATGCTTGTCTCGTCGACACCCGATCCATGCAGCAGGAACAGGCACGCGCGGCCGCTTTTGCCGGCGCCGAGGAGGCGATAGGGAAAGGCTAGATCCAGCATCGGAGGGCCATTTTCGACACTGGCGCCAGTCATACCGCATCCCGTTGATTATATGAGGTTTCGCTCAATTTGCCGGCTTCAAAACGCAATATTTTCATGCTCCGCGAAAGTTGATTGAACCAGGCTCATTCCGGCCCGTTTCTGCGCCGATACACTCCCTGTGGGAGGAATCGAAGCGGTGCGTCGGGGGTCGCATTGCTGGACATGAACAACCAGCTTTGAGGCCTTTTGTCGATGACTACCCCTGTTTCGCCAGATCGCGATTTGCGTATCTTGGAACGCGACACGCGTATCGATGTATTGCGCGCGCTGGCACTGCTCACCATCTTCGTCGACCATGTGCCGGGCACGGCTTTCGAGACCCTGACCTACAAGAATTTCGGGTTTTCGGACGCGGCCGAGGCGTTCGTGCTGATATCAGGCATTTCGGTCGCACTCGCCTACGGCACAAAGTTCCGGCCGGGTGGCCGGCTTCTGGCGACCTTGAAAATGTGGCGGCGGGCCGGCGTGCTCTACGTCGCCCACATCGTCACGACGATGGTGGTGATGGCCCTGTTCTGCGCCGTGGCGGTGTTTGCCAAGCGGCCGGAACTGCTGACGCTCATCAACATCGAGCCCTTGATGAAAAACACGCCGCAAGTGCTGGTCGGCATCGTCACGCTCGGCCATCAGCTCGGCTATAACAACATCCTGCCGGTCTATGCAGCGCTGCTTTTGATGGCGCCGGCGTTCGTCCTGTTCGTCAGCTCCAGGCCCGTCGCGGCGCTTGTCGTGTCCGGCACGCTATGGCTGGTTGCCGGAATTTGGGAGATCGCTCCGCCCAATTACCCCGAGCCCGGTTTCTGGTTCCTCAACCCGTTGTCCTGGCAGTTCCTGTTCAACATCGGCCTTGCCGCCATGCTGCATGTCAGGCGCGGCGGTGTCATTCCGGTCAACCGCTGGCTTGTCGGCGCGGCCGCGACCTATGTGCTGGCGGCTCTGGTGTGGGTGCATAGCCCGCTCTGGGGACAGATAACGTGGTTCAACCTGCCGGTGGTGATCGGCGGCTTCGACAAGACCTTCCTGTCGTTGCCGCGGCTGTTGCACATCCTGGCGGTCAGCTACCTCGTCGTCGCCCTGCCGACGGTGTCAAACCTGTTCCGCACCAGCCCCGACCATCCGCTGGCCATACTGGGCAAAAGAGCGCTGCCGGTCTTCATCGCCGGCACGGTGATCGCCATGGTCGCGCAGGTGATGAAGCTGATCAATCCGGGCGGGCTCGTCTATGACAGCCTGCTGATATCGGCCGGCATCGCCATGCAGTTCGCGCTCGCCTTCTATCTCGAATGGCTGTCGACCATCGGCGGTTCGGGCAAGGCCCGCACGGCCCAAACGGTTCCCGCGCCGGTTCGTGCGCCTTTGGGGACTGCCATGGCAAGAGCCAATCGGTAGGCGGTTCGGCCGTGCGGTTCAGCCGCGTGGCGAAGCCGTTGAGGCTCGCACGATCAGTTCGACCGGCAGTTGATGCCGGCTGACCGGCCCGTCGCTCTCCAGGATCGCCCTGACGGCAAGGCGGCCCATCTCGGCAATCGGCTGGGCGATCGTGGTCAATGGCGGCTCGGACACCGCTGCTTCCGGAACACCGTCGAAGCCGACGATGGAAACGTCGTCAGGCACGCTCAGCCCGCGTGCGCTCAGCCATTCGAGCGCCACCAGGGCTATTCTGTCCGACATGGCCAGAATGGCGGTGGGCGGCGTGTCGGAGGCGAAGATGGTCTCGAGCCCCGCCTTCGTGCTCGCCACGTCGTTGGCGGTCTCGTAGACAGGCACTTTGGTTATGTCGACGCCAACCCGCGAAAGCTCCCGGAGATAGCCGGTGAGGCGGTCGCGCGTTCCGGCATAGGTCGCCGCCCGAACCTGTTCGGCCGAAACAAGGCCCGTCCTGTTGTCGGCGAAGGGCAGGGCCATGACGGCGAAGCGGCGATGGCCGAGATCCGTGAGATGGCGGGCCGCCATGCCGGCGCCGGCGATGTTGTCGACTCCGATCGCGGCGACCGAGCCGTCCTCGGAGTCGAGGTCGAGCGCGACGAAGGGCAGCTTGCGCTCACGTGCCAACTCCACCAGGCGCGAGCCACCTTCGATGCAAAAGACGATGAAGCCGTCGACCAGAGCGCTCTGGATGTTCCAGGCAAGCTGCTCGTTGTTGGCGGCCGAGACCAGGGAAATGCCGGCTCCGGTCGCATCGCAAGCTTGCGAGATGCCCGCCATCATGACGCGCGCAAACGGATCGTCGAAGAAATAGGAGAGGGGCTCGGCGGTGGCCACGCCGATGGCGTTGACCTTGCCGGCCCGCAGCAGCCTGCCCTTTGGATCGGGGCCGCCATAACCCATTGCCTCGGCCGCGGCGCGAACCCGTTCGCGGACCTCCTCGCGCACGATCTCGGGGCGGCTGAATACGTTGGACGCGGTGCCGTGCGAAACACCGGCGGCCTTGGCGATGTCGGCCAGCCGTACGGGTCGTCGATTGCCTGCGGTGAGTGACGCCATTTGTGCGTGCCTCCTGACATCCATGTAGCACGTTCTTCCGCCGCATCTAGTATTTTCGTTGGATCGATTCAAATTCTGCTTGACCTGCGCCGGTTTCTATCCTAGATTTGAATCGATCCAAGTGGCAGCTTGTTCTGCTGAATAGCCAAAAAGGGAGGAGCGCCATGCATCCCGTCAACTACCTGTTCGCCGACATCTACCGCAACGACTGGAATATCGGGTCAGCCACCAACAAGGCCAGGCATCGTGGTGAGACGGGCCCATGGGTTCGCGAGCTTCGCTTCTTGGTGGCGCGCAAGCGGAGTGATCAAACCGGCTTTTTTCGCGCCCGACGATTGGATCGATTCAAAGACAAGGAGGATGAGTCATGCATCCCATCAAGCATCTGTTCGAAGATATCTACCGCAACTACTGGGGCATCGCACCGGCCACCGAGCGACCGGAAGCGCGACGGCGGGTGAAACCTGCTGTTGGCGGCCGTGCCCTTTGGGTCCGCCCGGAACGCCGCCGGGATTGACCTCAAGCAATCATTTCAGGGTCGTGGACGTGCCACGGCCGAGATCGCTATCGCCAGCCAGCCTGCAATGAGCAGGGTGCCGCCGATCGGCGCCGACATCGGAAACAGCCTTGAGCCCCAGAAATCGCGGGCGAGAAGATCGCCCGCGAAGAGGAGCAGCCCGGCGAGCAGAACGAGGCTGGCGATGCGCAGCCAGCGGTTCGCGCCGATAAGGCCGATGGCGAGGAAGACCGGCGCATGCATCAGCAGGAACGACGCGGCGGTGCCGGTAAAGGCGCCGCCGCGGTGGGCGGCGGCCGCCGAAAGCGCCACACCCGCCGCGCCGACGAGGCCGCCGGCAAGCACGAGGACGCGGCTGCCGTTTGGATCGGGGTTCATGGCCGGCGTGCTCCTTCTTTCTTCAGCAAGCGTCAGGGCTTGCGCGCTTCCAGCGCCATATGCCGCGTCCGCCGCGACTGGACGGTCCAGTTGTAGGCCGCCCCGAGCGCCATCAGCACCGACGTGCCGAGAAACACCGCCGGCATGCCGAAATGGCCGCCCACAAAACCGCCGGCCAGTGGCCCCGCGACCTGTCCGACATACTGCGCCGAGATCGCCAGGCCAAGCACGTTGCCGCCAACGCCGTCGGGGATGTTGTGCCTGATGACACTGGTGATGCAGGGCAGGAGGCCGCCCAGCGCCAGGCCCATCAGGAAACGCAGGCCGATAAGCAGCCAGCTGCTGGTGACAAAAGCCTGCGGGATAAGCAGCAGCGCCGAAACGGCCAGTGCTCCCACGACAACGTTCCAGTGCCCGATCCGGTCCGCGAGCTTGCCGAGCCAGGACGCCGAGAGGATGGTGCCCAGCGCGGCGGCCGACATCACAACGCCGGCGACGAGCGTCACCCTGCTCTGGTCCTCGACGAGCTGTTGCACATAGACGGTGATGATCGGCTCGATCGACATTGTGGCGAAGGCGAGCAGCATGCCGGTGGTCAGCATGGCCACGACCGGGCGCTTGTCCGGGATCCGCGACCAGCCGCTTCTCGGCTTTGCCGCCGACGCGGATTTGGCTGGCTTCGGGCGCGGGCTCTCCTTGATGAGGAAGGTCGTTGCCAGGAAGGCGAGGAAGATCACACCGCCTGACAAGAGGAAGGTGGCGCGAATGCCGATCACCGGCGGCAGCACGCCGCCCAACAGGGGACCGACCAGCGAGCCCGCCGTAATGCCCGCCGACAGCACGCCAAGCGCCCAGCCGGAACGCTCCTTCGGCGTCTGCATGGCCACCAGTATGGTTGAACCGGAGGAATAGCCGCCCGCGAAGCCGATCAGCAGGCGCAGCAGAACCAGTTGCCAGACCGTCTCGACCATGCCCGTCAGCGACATGCAGATCGCCATGCCGAAGGAGGCCCGCACCAGCATCACCTTGCGCCCGTAGCGGTCGCCCAGGCGCCCCCATAGCGGCGCGACCGTGGCCGCGGCGAAAAAGGTGGCGCCATAAGCGATGCCGGACCACTGCACGATTGCCGCGTGGCCCTGTGCGCCGAGCTGTTCGACATAGAGCGGCAGGAATGGCAGCAGCAAGGTCATGGCGATGAGCGTGCTGAACGAGCCCGCGAAACAGACCGCGAGATTGCGCCGCCAATGAATGTTGTAGCCGCTTTGCTGCGTGTCTTCCTGCGTCATGCCCTGCCTGCCCGGTATCAGCGCTTGTTGCGGATACCATTTTGGGATACCAAACTGGTCTCCGTCATGAACTTCACGCCGGCCGCTGTCAATGCGGCTTCGGAAAGGGCGCGCGATGTCGCAGATGCAGAATGTCGAACGGCAGCTTCGCGAGATGATCCTGGCGCTCGAGATCGGGCCGGGAGAGCGGCTGACCGAACGCTGGATCGAAAGCCAGTTCGGGGCCTCGCGCACGCCCGTCAGGGCGGCGCTGCTGCGGCTGGAGACCGAGGGGCTGGTCGGCAGGGACGGGCGCGGCTGGACCGTTTCGCCCATCAACCTGGCCGAACTCGAGCAGGTCGCGGTCTATCGCGAGGCGGTCGAGATCGCGTCATTGCGGCTGACGTGCGGGCAAGCCGACAAGAGCGCCATCGATGTCATCGAGGCGATGCTCGATTCCTGCGACGAAGATACGCCGCGCGAGGAGTGGCATCGTGTCGGCATGGATTTTCACATCGAGCTGGCGCGGCTCTCCGGCAACGAATTCCTGTTCCGGGCGGTTCGTGACGCGATGACGCGCCTGTCGCGCGCCCGCTGGCTGGAAGTGCGTGACGAGACGGCCCTTGGCCGTGCCTGGGTCGAACATCGCGCCATCCTTGCCGCGACACGCCTCGGTCAGGCCGATGAAGCCGCGCGGCTGCTGTCGGCCCACATCGTCGGCAGCCGTGATCGGTTGGTGACGTCGCTTGCCAACGACCGACGTGGCCTTCGCGCCAGGGGATTTGCCGTCGTCGCCGCTTAGCGCGGTCCATGCGCTGCGGCGCGCTGGCCGGAAAAACAGACGGGTCTGACGTGAAGCGCACTTTCGGCCTCGCTTCAAGGAAGCCGATGGCGTAAGAGCGGCAATGGAAAACAACCGGTTTGAAACACCCGTGACCGTCAAATCCGTCACGGCGGGAAGCACTCAGCTCTTGCGTTCGGCAAGGGAGGCTTCCGATTACCTCCTCAACAACTGGCCCGGCAAGCGCAGCCCCAAGCATCGTGCGGCGCTGCAGGCCTGTCACGACGCGCTCGCCGGCGACAAGCCGGCAATGAATGCCAGGCGCGCTTTCATCGCCGCGGCGCGGGAAGTGGATGTTTTCATCAGCGACAAGGCGCCAGCCTGATATTAGCTCGCGGTTTGGACTGACAATTGGATTGAGGCTCGGCCCGCATTAGCGGGCCGGATGCCGTTAATCCTTCGTTTCGGTCTCAGTCTCGGTTTCAGGCTTCGTACGTTCGCGCGCGGCAACCTTGGCCGCCAGCTTTTCAGCCTTCTTGGCCGCTTTCTGGCGGTCGCGCTCCTTGCGTTCCTGATCGTAGTTTGGTGCTCGCGCCATGTCGGCTCCTTTTTGTGACTGCCTTGCGGCCCTGAGCCTGCCTAGGAGCATTAGCCGTCAAACACAACAGCCGAAGCGACAATGCGTGGCTGCTGGCATCGAAGAGATGCGGGCGCTTGCCAGATCGGCGCCACAATGATGTAGGACATGCGGGCGCCAATGAATTGAGAACCGCCCGTTTGTTTTGATCAAGTGACCGATGGCCACAATTTCACGGACCGCAGCAAGAGTTTTCTATTATGCGAGAAACGTCGCGCGCGATGTCGCTCCGCAAGCGTTGTTTCGTGCCCGGCTGGCTGGCCGTCTCGAAAGGGCCAGGCTTTCGGGTGAGGCGGCGCGCCGCAGGCTGAATTATTACAACAAGTTGCAGGATGGTTTCGCGCCAAGCGCCCATGCCGTGCGCATCGGCAAACTGCCCTTCACGCCGACCATGTACTATTACGACCTGAAGGAATTCGCCCGCTACTTCGATCCCGGCCTGCTCATCGACCTGGAATTCGGCGACGTCAGGAATGTCCCCAAGGTGCCTTCCATCGTCAAGGACCGGCCAATCCGTGCTGACGACAAGAACGCGATCATCATGAAACTCGACAAGTTTCGTCATTTCCAGATGCCGGCTGATGCCATGTCGTTCGCCGACAAGCTGCCGTCCGTTGTCTGGCGCGGTGATCTCAACAATCCGATCAGGACAAGATTTCTGAAAGCCGTGCGCGACCTGCCGTTCTGCGATGCCGGTTCGCACAAGCCGAACGCACCGCCCGAATACGCCAGGCCTTTTCTCAGCATCAGCCAGCACCAGCGCTATCGCTACATCGTCTCGCTCGAGGGCAACGACGTGGCGACCAATCTCAAATGGATCATGAATTCGAAGTCGCTCTGCATGATGCCGCCGCCGACCTATGAGACATGGTTTGCGGAGCGGCAGCTCGAAGCCAACGTCCACTATGTGCCGCTCGCGGCGGATTTCTCGAACCTTGAGGACCACGTCGCCTATTTCGAGCGGAATCCGGCGGAGGCGGAGCGCATCATCGCGGCTGCGAACGCCTATTGCCGGACATTCGACGACGAACAGACCGAGCAGACGATCTCCCTGCTGGTGCTCTACAAATACTTCGTGCTCTCGGGCCAGATCAAACCGGATGCCGAGGTGTGGCGCTACATAACGGGCTAATTGCGGCGCTCGGTCGAGGCCGCCAGCCGCATTCGGGCGCTATCGGAATGCGTGGCTGGATGGTAGGGCAATCATGCTGCGGGAACCATCCCGACCGTCATTTGTTCAACCGCGTTTATCTTTGATCAAAAGAATCCATGGCCACCCTCCAACGAACGACGGCAAAGGTCTTCTACTATGCGCGGAACGTCATGCGCGACATCGCGCCCCAGGCGATCTTCCGGAGGCGATTGGCCAGCCGCCTGCAACAGGCCAGGCTCTCGGACGAGGCCGTGCGCCGGCGACTGAATCACTACAACAAGCTGCAGGATGCTTTTACACCAGGCCCGGACGCGGTGCGCATCGACAAGATACCGTTTGAACCGAGCATGTACTATTACGACCTGAAGGAATTTGCCCGCTATTTCGATCGATCATTGCTCATCGACCTGAAGTTCGGCGATGTCATCGGCGTGCCCAAGCTGCCGACCCTCGTCAAGGACCGGCCGATCCGCGCCGACAACGGCAATGCCGTCGTCATGAAGTTCAACAAATTCCGCCACTTCCACATGCCCGTCGATACCGTCGCCTTCGCCGACAAGCGCCCTGCCGTGGTCTGGCGCGGCGACCTCAACAACCCGATCAGGACACGGTTCCTGGATGTCGCGGGCGGCTTGCCGTTCTGCGATGTCGGTTCGCACAAGCGCAGCGCACCGGCTAAGTACAGCAAGCCTTTCCTCAGCATCAGCCAGCACCTGCGCTATCGCTACATCGTCTCGCTGGAGGGCAATGACGTGGCGACCAACCTCAAATGGATCATGAATTCCAACTCGCTCTGTCTGATGCCGCCGCCGACCTACGAAACATGGTTCGGCGAGAGCCAGCTCGAGGCCGGTGTCCACTATGCGCCGCTCGACCCGGATTTTGCCGATCTCGGCGAAAAAGTGCGCTATTTCGAAGCGCACCCGGCCGCGGCGGAGCGCATCATCGCCGCAGCCAATGCCTATTGCCGCAAATTCTCCAATGAACGGGACGAGCATGCGCTCTCCTTGCTCGTCCTCTACAAATATTTCGTGCTCGGCGGCCAGATCGAGCCCGATCCCGAACTCTGGCGGTTTATCGGCAGCTAGCTCTTGCTCTCGGCCTGACGCCGATCAGATATCGCTGCGGTCGAGAATCAGGTCGGCGGGGCCGAAGCGATCCTTCGCTGTCAGTTGCTGGTGCCAGTAGGGGTAGAGCAGGGGCGGCCGGCTGACCGCGTCGAGGCGCTGGCGTTCTTCGGTACCAAGCTTCAGGGCCGCCGCCGCAAGATTGTCCTTGAGTTGGACGTCGTTGCGGGCGCCGATCACCAGCGAGGAGACGGCAGGGCGGCCGAGCACCCAGGCGAGCGCCACCTGCGCCGCCGAGACGCCACGATCCTTGCCGATGTCGACCAGCACATCGACAATCCGCCACAGCCGGTCCTCGTCGCGGATGGGCGGCTCGGACCAGCCGGCAAGCTGGCGAGCGGTCGGGCTGTCGCGGCGGTATTTGCCCGACAGCAGGCCGCCGGCGAGCGGGCTCCAGACCAAAACGCCCAGCCCCTGGTCGACCGAGATCGGCAAGAGCTCGTACTCGGCCTCGCGCGCTTCCAGCGTATAGTGGATCTGCTGGGTGACGAAGCGTTGCTGGTGACGGCTGTCGCTGATGGAAAGCGCCTTCATCACCTGCCAGCCGGAATAGTTGGAGCAGCCGATGTAGCGCACCTTGCCCTGGCTGACCAAACTGTCGAGCGCGGCAACGGTCTCCTCGAGCGGAGCGAGGCCGTCCCATTGGTGGACGAAATAGATGTCGATGACATCGGTCTTCAAGCGCTTCAGGCTGCTCTCGCATTCACGGATCAGATGATGGCGCGACAGGCCCTCGTCGTTCGGGCCCTTGCCGATCCGCATCCGCGCCTTGGACGCGATCAGCACATCGTTCTTGCGCTTGCCGCCGAGAGCTTCGCCTATGATCTCTTCGGAGAGGCCGTTGGAATAGACATTGGCGGTGTCGATGAGGTTGATGCCGGCATCGATGCACATATCGATCATCCGCTTGGCTTCGGCGAGATCGCTGTTGCCGACCGCGGCGAAGGGCCCGGCGCCGCCGAATGTCATGGTGCCAAGCGTCAGTGTCGAAACCTTCAGGCCGGAACGGCCAAGGGTGCGGTATTCCATGTCAGATCCTCACGATTTTGTTGAAGAGGCGTGCCGGCAAGGCAGGCCTGGAAGGCGACCGCGCATTTGTAGGACAATTCGGCCGGCTTGTCGCCATGCGACGACGGTCGATCGATCGTACATTGCGGAATTTGCAACGCCGGCAATTGCGCCTGTGCTGCAATAAAACCGTCACTGCCGGCCTATATTGAAGTCGGCTCAGGTGTTTCCATTCCCGGCCGCCGGCCAGCAATTTGGAGCGCCCAGTGGTAACCGACAGGGCTTGCAAGCGGAGCAGTTGATATGACCGAGCTGAAACAGAATTCCCCTGCCAAGGACTGGCTTGAAGCCGAGCTCGCCGACACGCTCGACGAGGACTATGAGCTCGAAATGTCGGAGCCGGCCCTCTCGATGGAGATCGCCAAGATCTACAAGAACTCGCATCCGCCTTCGATCGATCGCATGCAGTATTTTCGCGACCTGATCAGCCTCCAGTCCGAATTGATCAAGCTGCAATCCTGGGTCGCCTACCACAAGAAGAAACTGGTGGTGATATTCGAGGGCCGCGACTCCGCTGGCAAGGGCGGCGTCATCAAGCGCATCACACAGCGGCTCAATCCGCGTATCTGCCGCGTCGTGGCGCTTCCGGCTCCGACCGAACGCGAGAAGTCGCAATGGTATTTCCAGCGCTATGTCCCGCATTTGCCGGCAGGCGGCGAGATCGTTTTGCTCGACCGCTCCTGGTACAACCGCTCCGGCGTCGAACGGGTAATGGGTTTTGCCAGCCCCGAGCAGGTCGAGGAGTTCTTCCATGACGTGCCGGAGTTCGAGCGCATGCTGGTGCGCTCGGGCATCACCGTGGTCAAATATTGGTTCTCGATCACCGACGAGGAACAGCAAATGCGCTTCCTGATGCGGATCCACGACCCGATGAAACAGTGGAAGCTGTCGCCGATGGACCTGCAGTCGCGGGTGCGCTGGGAACACTACACCAAGGCCAAGGAGGAGACCTTCGCCCGCACCAACATTCCCGAGGCGCCCTGGTTCATCGTCGAGGGTAACGACAAGAAGCGCGCGCGGCTGAACTGCATCGACCATCTGCTCAAGCAGCTGCCGTATGAAGAGGTGCCGCACGAGGAGATCACGCTGCCGGAGCGCGTCTTCAACCCGGAATACGAGCGCCAGGTGCTGCCGCGCGAGCTTTACGTGCCGGAGAAGTATTGAGCGAGAGTTTTGTCTTTCTCCCCGTCACTATACGGGGAGAAGGTGCCGGGCAGGCGGATGAGGGGCGGCGCTGGCTTTGACAATTGAGCCCGGATAAACCCCCGCGCGCGCTATCTTCTTCTGCTGACACATTGCCATCGGACATGCTCGACAGCGCAATCTTCTAGCGCTAGCGCCGCCCCTCATTGTCCTGCCGGACATTTCTCCCCGTATAGTGACGGGGAGAAAGGGGCTTTCGTCGAGGGTTTCGCCACCTTACGCCCGCTTGATCACCACGTGCGTGGCCAGTGCCGTCGCAACCTGTTCGCTGCACTGGTAGCCAAGATTCAGCATGTCGAGGCCCGCAAAAAGGTTCTCGCCTCTGCCAAGCAGCACCGGCGAGATCGCCACGTGCATGTCGTCGATCAGCTTTTCCTGCAGATACTGCCGGATGGTGGAGATGCCGCCGCCGACCCGCACATCCTTGCCTGACGCGGCGGCTTTGGCCTGTTCGAGAGCCGAATGGATGCCGTCGGTTACGAAACAAAAAGTCGTGCCGCCTTCCATCACGATGGGATCGCGCTTGTAATGCGTCAGCACGAAGGTCGGGACGTGATAGGGCGGATTGTCGCCCCACCAGCCCTTCCAGCTGTCGTCAGGCCACTCGCCCCGGATCGGCCCGAACATGTTGCGGCCGAGGATCCAGGCGCCGACATTCTCGAAGCTGCGCGCCGCAAAGTCTTCGTCAACGCCTGTCTCGCCGCCTTCCTGGCCAAACATCTTGCGGAAGGTGCGGGTGCTGAAAGCCCATTTGTGCAGGGCCGGTCCGCCGACACCGAGCGGATTTTCAAGGCTCTGATCGGGACCGGCGCCATAGCCGTCAAGCGACAGGCTGAAAGCGTTGACGCGAAGTTTGGACATGAGAACCTCCTCCTTGAGAACCAGTTGTCTTTTGCAAGTGGTTTCTTCTAGCAAACTGATTTTGAATTGCAAGTGGTATTTCCGAGTCGGAAAAGGTGTGTCCGAATCTTGCGGCAGGCTACGGCCACCGCCTCATTGGCCCGTCAGTTCCATGAAGCGGATGTGATTGCTGAACGGGTCTATGACCTCGACCGTCAGCCGGCCGTCTTCATGCTCCAGGCCGGGCTTCATGTAGCGGTAGTCCTTGCCGGCAAGCTCTTTCTGGAAGTCGCGGATGCCCTTGATATAGACGACCATGTTGCCGCCCGGCGTCGCGTCGCCCGCATGTTCGGACAGGTGCAGGACAAGGTTGTCGCGCGAGACTTGGGTGTAGAGAGGGAAATTTTCCCCATAGCGGTGCTCCCAGTCCACGGTGAAGCCGAGGAAGCCGAGGTAGAATTCGTGCGCCTTGGCAACGTCGAAGATGCGCACGATCGGCGCCGTCCGTTCAAACACGATCTTGCCCTGGCCGGCTGGCGGCGCTTCGATTTTTGCCGACAGGATATTCCAGCTCGCCAGTCCAAACTGGCGCGCGACGATCTCAAGGGCCTCGCTGTGGCTGATCGTCAGGTCGCGGGCGGCAAGCGCCTCCCGCATGGCTTTCGCCATCGTCTTGGCATCGCGATAGGCAAGCATGTCCGTTTCCTCGAGTCACGGCAAAGCCTTCGTCAGTGCCCGCATTGCCGACACCTTCGCCCGACGGTGAAACGGGTCAGGAAGCATCCTCAGGAGGCGTTCGCCATACCTCTTGGCCGAGGTGCGGGCTGCCGGCCGCTTCCGGCCATGCTTCCATCATAGCTGCAGCCGCCAGTTTTTGTCAGCGGGTTTTCGATAGAACCGCCGACCAGTTGAAAGAGTGGTGACATCTACTGAAGTGCCTTGCCCGGGAAGTCGGGCTACCCTTTCAGCATCACGGCCACTTCGGGTGCGAAATAGGTCAGGATGCCGTCGCAGCCGGCGCGCTTGAAGGCGAGCAACGATTCCAGCATCGCCTTTTCTCCATCGATCCAGCCATTGGAATCAGCCGCCTTGATCATCGAATATTCGCCCGAGACCTGATAGGCGAAGGTCGGCATCTGGAATTCGTCCTTCAGCCGGCGGATGATGTCGAGATAGGGCAGGCCGGGCTTGACCATCAGCATGTCTGCGCCCTCGGCGATGTCCTGGTCGGCCTCGCGCACCGCCTCGTCCGAATTGGCGTGGTCGATATAATAGGTCTTCTTGTCGCCCTTGAGCAGACCGGCGGTGCCGACCGCCTCGCGATAGGGACCGTAGAAGGCCGAGGCGAATTTGGTGGCGTAGGACATGATCGCCACGTCCTGGAAACCGTTGGCGTCGAGCGCATCGCGGATGGCGCCGATGCGGCCGTCCATCATGTCGGACGGCGCGATGATGTCGGCGCCGGCCGCCGCCTGGATGACGGCCGCCGCGGCGACCTGTTCGACTGTCTCGTCATTGACGATGATGCCGTCGCGCAGGATGCCGTCATGGCCATGGCTGGTGAACGGGTCGAGTGCGGCGTCTGTGATGATGCCGATCTCGGGCACCGCGTCCTTGATGGCGCGCGTGGCGCGGTTGATGATATTTTCCGGGTCGAGGATGTGGGACCCCGTCTGGTCGCGCAGGCCGAGATCGACGTTGGGAAAGGTGGCAAGAGCGGGGATGCCGAGCTTGGCCGCGCGTTCGGCCTCCTTGACGGCAAGGTCGACCGACAGCCGGAAGACGCCGGGCATGGCGGCAATCGGCTCCCGGACATTCCTGCCCTCGACGACGAAGATCGGCCAGATCAGGTCGTCCACCGAAAGCCTGTTCTCCTGCACGAGCCGACGCGACCAGTCGGCCTTGCGCATGCGGCGCAGGCGGCGGCTGCCGGTGACATCGTCGACGCTGCGCGCGCCGGCAGCTTTTGCTGGGGTGAATTTGTTCATGGCCAAAACTCCGGATCGGCGGCTTTTACCACGAGCTTTTGGTGCTGACCAATGCGACACGTTTGTGCCAGTGCCGAAAGCTGCCTGTAGCGATGTCCACCACGCCTGTTGGTTCAGGGCTGCCCGTTGCCCGAAAGGATCTGTGCCGCGCCTCCGATTGCCACACGGAACGCGTCGTCGAAGCTGACACCGCGCACCTGCCAACGATAGGTCTTGCCGTGATCGGCCAGTCGCCAATCGGCGACCCAGCCCAGTTCCTTGTCGCTCCACACGATGCTGCCGGCGAGCGCTCGGTCGCCTCCGGCTTGTTTGGCCACCCGATCCAGCCTTGCCATGTCCGTCGCGCGTAGCGCTCCTTCACCAAAGTCGGCAAGTTGCGCGGCTTTCGGAAACGCGACATGCATCAGCATCGGACCGGTGGCATTGACGAAGGATTCGCGCATCGTCTCGCCACGTCCTTCCTCGGCGCTCAGCATGAAATGCCGCGCGCCTTGTTCGGTCGTGAGGAAGACGGTGAGTGTCGGTCGCTCGCCAAGCCAGGGCCTGCTGCCGAGCGACGCCAGCAGCCTGTCGATCACGTCAGGTTTGTAGAAGCAAGTGAGATCATGCGGCCGGTCATGCGTCCCTTGCTCGTCATGGATCGGAATGCCCTCCATCCGGTCATGGTAGCGGAACGAGTCGACAAAGCTGCCGGCCTTGTCGCGCAGCGCGTCCATTTCGCGTCTGGCAAGCAGCCGCTGATCGCCCGAAACACGGACGAGCACCTTGTCGAGGCAGGTCCTGAAGCCGAGCTGACGATTTTCTTCACCCTGGCCGGTGACAATGGTCTGCGAGTGGTAAAGGTCGCCAAGGTCGGCTGCCCCCGCGGGGACATTGGTTGCCCACAAAAACGGCAGGCAACTCAGAACAAAGGCAAAGCGCAAAAATTGCGGCATGGCTAACTATCCTGCTCTCGGCCTGTCGTACCGGCCACCAATGTCTAGCATCGGCGACCGCTAGCCGCCAAGATCGAGGCGGCCAGGCTGCAGCCATTGACGCACCCATGTGCCGCCTTTAGCACTTCAGTCCCGCAGGCGCGGGAACAAGGATTCTCTGGCGATGGATTTTGGTGGAGGCGACGAAATTCGCTTCGAAAGGTTGGGCAGGGCCGGGGTCGTCACGCTGACGCGGCCGCAGGCGCTCAACGCCGTCACCCATCGCATGATCAAGGCACTGGGCAAGGCCCTGCGGTCCTGGGAACGCGACGAGGGGGTGGATGTCCTCGTGGTCAAGGCCGAGGGCAGGGCGTTTTCGGCCGGGGGCGACATCCTGCACATCTACGAAGCCGGCCGGGCTGGAAACCCACCGGTCGAATTTTTCGCCGACGAGTATCGCCTCAACGCCTACATCGCGCGTTTCAAGAAGCCCTATGTGGCGCTCATCGACGGTATCGTGATGGGCGGCGGGGTCGGCATTTCCTTCCACGGTTCGCACCGGGTGATGACCGAGAATGCCCAGTTCGCCATGCCGGAGGTCGGCATCGGTTTTTTCCCGGACGTCGGCGCCAGTCATCTGCTGCCCGACCTTGGCGGTTCCTTCGGCATGTACCTGGCGCTGACCGGGAACCGCATTCGTTATGGCGATGCGCTGTGGTCTGGGCTGGCCACCCACACCATCAAGGCTGAAGACCAGACAAGCTTCCTCGATCGGCTGGCGCTGACGGGCGATCCGGAATCGGTGCTGCGCGGTTTCTTTGTTCCGGCCAAGCGGGAGACCGACAGGCCGATCCTGGAGGCGATCTCCCGCCATTTCGCCCAACCGTCGCTGCCGGATCTGATCGACAGCCTGGACCGCGCGGGCAATGACGAATTCGCCACCGGGACGCTGGCAACGATCCGCACGCGCTCGCCGACCAGCCTTCGCGTCGCCTGGCGACAGATCAGCGCCGGGCAGACATTGTCGATGGACGACTGCATGAGGATGGAGTTCCGCATCCTGAACCGGATGCTGGCCGGCCACGATTTCTACGAAGGCATCCGCGCCGCCATCATCGACAAGGGCTCGAAGCCGCAATGGCGGCCGGCAGCGATCGATGCGGTTAGCGAGGCGGATGTCGAGGCCTATTTTGCCCCGCTCGGCGATCGGGAGCTCGAGTTGTGAGCGAAGTGACATCGAGACGCGTCATCCTGCAGCCCTCGACGGTCGAGGTGATCTTCGCCTGGTTCCAGCGCGTCATCGCGGGCTACTGCCTGCTGTTCGGCATCCTCTACTGGATCAAGCTGATCGGCTTCTATCCGGGCTCGCTGTGGCGGTTCGACCTTATGCCGGTGCATTGGCAGGTCGCGGCGGTGATGCTCGCCGTGTTCTTTCCCTTCGCCGCGGCGGGGTTGTGGATGCTGGCGTCCTGGGGTCCGGTGATCTGGTTCATCTGCGCGGTCACGGAGACGGTCATGTATGCCGGCTTTCCCGAGCTTTTCGGCCATCGTCTGCTGATTATCGTCTCGCATGCCTGCGTGGCGCTGCTCTATATCGTCTTTCGCGTCGTCATATACCTGCAGAAACGACCGGCACGGCACTAATGCATGTCGCCCCGAAGTGTCCTCGGTTGCGGGACAACGACATGCATAAAATCAGAAGCCTGCGGCAGGTCGGGCGAATCCTGTTCGCCGCGACATGCTGCAAGCCCTTGTACGCGTTGACGACCTGGCGACCGCCTGAATCCGGCGCGGCGATCATTGCCTAAATCTTTAGGTTAATCATCCTTGCTCGGGTGACCGTTCGTTAAGCGTCTTGCGAAACCTCTTACCGGTAAGCTCTTGTTAGCCCTAGCGTTTAAGTCGAATTTTATGAGTATTCGATAGTGTCGCGATCAAGGTGAAAAACAAAAAATCACCAAGGCGACAAACGAGAGGCAAAGACAATGATCAATTCGCGTCCGGCGGCGAAGACCGCCAACGTTTCCGACGATCGCCGCGAGGCTATCCGTTCCCTGTACATGGAATCGCTGCAGCTGGTCGAGCGCCTGCACCGCCGTCTGCTTGATGTCATCAAGGACGAATTCGACCGCAACGGCCGCTCCGACATCAACGCCATCCAGGCGCTGCTGCTCTTCAACATCGGCAATTCCGAGCTGACCGCCGGCGAACTGCGCTCGCGTGGCTATTATCTCGGCTCCAACGTTTCCTACAATCTGAAGAAGCTGGTCGATCTCGGCTTCATCAATCACCAGCGCTCGCGCATCGACCGCCGTTCGGTCCGTGTCTCGCTGACGCCGAAAGGCAATGAAGTGGCAGACGTGGTTGCCGGTCTCTATGAGCGCCATGTCGGCTCGATCGAACAGGTCGGCGGCATCAACACCGACGAGTTCAAGCAGATGAACCGCGCTTTGCAGCGCCTCGACCGCTTCTGGAACGACACGATTGCCTACCGGATGTAAGAGCATCCTGGAAACGGAGCCCCGCCGCAGAAGCGTGGCCGAAACAGCGACCTCCAGTCTGGGCCGGTGCCGAAAAGCACCGGTCTTTTCTTTTCGCGCGTTCGGCCAAAGCAAATTACGGGCCAAGGCCACGTTGCCGCCATATTCCAATGGAACCGAGAGCGGCAGTGATGCTGTGGTGAAGACCATGCGTCCACCCGCAACCGTGTCGCGCCCCTTGCCTTGGTCGCCAATGTGATACGGACCATGGTTGGCTAATTGTTAAGATTGCCGATTTTAGAGTGCGGGCGAGATCGCGCGATGGTCGACGCAGCAAGTGATCGAACCGCTACAAGAATGTCTGGAACGTCCATGAGAACCAGCCGCCGCTTTTTCCTTTCCGGAGCCTCCGCGCTCGCCGCCGCCGTGATGGCTGGGCGTGCGAATGCGCAGGATGTGATCGGGGATATCCTGAAATCCTCGGCCCGCGGCAACTGGGACGATCAGTTCGATGCCCGCGCCAGCGAAGGCGGCAAGGTGGCCTCGACGCTGCCCATCTTCAGTCCCCAGACCGTCGCCTTCACCGAGCAGGCGGTCGCGCAGTATCAGAACATTGTCGGGCAGGGCGGTTGGACGGACGTTCCCGCGACCAAGAAGCTGCAACTCGGCGTCGACGATCCGGACGTGGTGCCGCTGCGCAAGCGCCTGATGGTTGCGGGCGACCTGTCGCAGAGCGCCGGCATTTCGACAGCGTTCGATTCCTATGTTGACTCGGCGGTCAAGCGTTTCCAGTTGCGCCACGGCCTGCCGGCTGACGGTTCGATGGGCAAATACACCTACGCCGCGATGAACGTTTCGGCGCAGATCCGGCTCGGCCAGTTGCAGACCAATCTGCAGCGGCTGAAGGAAAAGGCCGGCACGCTGGGCAGCCGTTACGTGTTGGTCGACATTCCGGCGGCGCAGATCGAAGCGGTCGAGAACGACCGCGTCGTGCTTCGCCACACCGCGATCGTCGGCAAGATCGATCGGCAGACGCCGATCGTCAATTCCAAGATCAACGAGATCATCGTCAATCCGTACTGGAACGCCCCGGTCTCGATTGTGCGCAAGGACATCATTCCGCTGATGCGGAAGGATCCCGATTATCTCAAGAACAGCCATATCCGCCTGTTCGCGCCCGATGGCAGCGAAGTCGATCCGATGAATGTGGACTGGTCGACGGACGATGCCGCCAAATACCGTTTCCGCCAGGATCCCGGTTCCGAAAACGCCATGGCGTCGGTCAAGATCAATTTCCCGAGCCCGGACGGCGTCTACATGCACGACACGCCGCAGCAGAGCCTGTTCGGCAAGATGATGCGCTTCGATTCCTCGGGCTGCGTGCGTGTCCAGAACGTGCGCGATCTCGTCACCTGGATCCTTCGCGACACGCCCGGCTGGGATCGCCAGCATTTCGAGGCGGCCATCAAGACCGGCCAGAACACGCCGATCCAGGTCACCAACCCGGTGCCGGTGCATTTCCTCTATCTCTCTGCCTGGTCGACAGGACCCGGCGTCGTCCAGTTCCGCGACGACGTCTATGCGCTCGACGGCAACAGCGAACTGCAGATCACGTCTTCGCTGTAACGAGCTGATATTTTTTCCAAAAAGCCGCTCTCAGGGGCGGCTTTTTTGTTGCGGACGCCGTCAGATCCACTCATTCGGCTGGCTGGACGAAGCTCAGGCGATTGGCGATGGTCGGCAAACAGCCGGGATCGTGCCATGGACGTCGCCATCTTCATTCTCGTCGTGCTCGTCTTCGTTGCGCTGTCGGGCGCGCTCGTCCGGCTGGTTCGGGTGCCGCTGCCGGTGCTGCAGATCGCCATCGGCGCGGCCCTTGCCTGGCCGGCCAAGGGCCTGCATGTCGAGATAGATCCGGAGCTTTTTCTGCTGGTGTTCATCCCGCCGCTCCTGTTCGGCGACGCCTTCGCGGCGCCCAAGCGCGAACTCGTCGCCTTGCGCGGACCCATACTCGATCTCGCCGTCGGGCTCGTCTTCTTCACCATTGTCGGCTTCGGCTATGCCTTGCATTGGCTGGTGCCGAGCATTCCGCTCGTCGTCGCATTCGCGCTGGCTGCCGTGCTGTCGCCGACCGACGCCGTGGCGGTGTCCGCGATCGTCGACAGGAATGTGGTTCCGTCCCGGCTGATGCACATATTGGAGGGCGAGTCGCTGCTCAACGACGCGTCGGGCCTGGTCATGTTCCGCTTTGCGGTGGCGGCGGCATTGACCGGCAGCTTCCCCTTCGCGGGAGCCTCGCTCAGCTTCCTCTACGCCGTCGCCGCCGGCATCCTGGCCGGTGTCGCGGCGCTGTTTATCGCCGCCAAGGCGCTGCAGCTGCTCAACCGCATCGGCGGCGTGCCAGCGGAGGCGCAGGTTCTCGTCATGATCCTGCTGCCTTTCGTCGCCTATCTCGGCGCCGAGCATGTCGGTGCTTCGGGCATCCTGGCGGCGGTCACTGCCGGCCTGTTGACCGGGGCTTCCGGCATGTACCGCTTCCTCGGTGTGTCGGCGCGCATGCAGACCCTGTCGCTTTGGGCGACGCTCACTTTCGTCTTCAATGGCGCTCTGTTCATCCTGCTCGGCCTGCAGCTTCCCGACATCATCCGCAAGGTCCCACCGGAACTGTCCAGCCGTCATTGGCTGATCGAGCCGGTGGCGACGGTGCTGATCCTGACGCTCTGCCTGATCGGACTGCGCTTCCTGTGGATCTGGGTCGGCGACATCGCCCAGGCGATCGCGGCGCGCATCGGCAAACGCGAGGCCGAGCCGTTCGGATTTCGCGTCCGGCTTGCCGGCTCCGTGGCCGGCGTGCGCGGCGCCATCACATTGGCGGGCATCCTGTCATTGCCGCTCGCTTTGCAGGACGGCTCTCCCTTTCCGGCACGCGATGTGGTGATCTTCCTTGCCGCCGGCGTCATCATCTGCTCGCTTCTGATCGCCAGCCTTGCCTTGCCCAGGGTCGCGCGGGGGCTGGTCGAGCCGGGCCAGGATCCGGCGGCGGCTGAAGAGCGCCGTGCGCGCGTCGGCGCCGCCAATGCGGCGATCGCCAGGATCGAGAGCATCGCCAATGAGGCGGGCGAGGGCGAAGCGGTCCAGGCTCGGCTGGCCGTCGCCGACAGCATCGTGGCAGGTTACCGTAGACGCATCGCGGCTTCGGACGAAGCCGACGAGGCCCGCGCCGAGGCTCGCGAGGCCGGCAGGCTGGAACTGGAACTCAGGGTGGCCGGCATCGAAGCCGAGCGCTCCGCGCTGCGCGCCATGTTCCGCAGCCAGGAGATCAACGATCACACGATGCGCGCGCTGTTTTCTGAAATCACCTTGACCGAGGCCTTGTTGAAGCAGCGGCGGGACAGGAAATAGCGATCCGCCGCGATCCGTTGGCGCAAACCGGCCAGCAAATTTCGCGCTGCAAACGTGGCGAGCCCAAAACAACTGTGTTAATGGCCCGGCGAACGCAATGCATGTCGCCCAAGGCCGTTGAGTGGTTCGGGACGACGGCGTGCACGAATTTGCCCTTCCAACCCTAGGGGAACTCAGGCCATGGCAACAGCAGCGGCGGCGTCCAACAAATTCGAATCCTTCTTCGAAACCACTTTGGAAGATGCCGATCCGGAGATCTTCGGCGCCATCCGCAACGAGCTCGGTCGCCAGCGCCACGAGATCGAACTGATCGCCTCCGAAAACATCGTCTCGCGCGCCGTGCTCGAGGCGCAGGGGTCGATCATGACCAACAAATATGCCGAGGGCTATCCGGGCAAGCGCTACTATGGCGGCTGCCAGTTCGTCGACGTGGCCGAGGAACTGGCCATCGAGCGTGCGAAAAAACTGTTCGGTTGTAACTTCGCCAACGTCCAGCCGAATTCCGGCAGCCAGATGAACCAGGCGGTGTTCCTGGCGCTGCTGCAGCCCGGCGACACTTTCATGGGCCTCGACCTCAATTCCGGCGGACATCTCACCCATGGCTCGCCGGTCAACATGAGCGGCAAGTGGTTCAAGGTCGTCTCCTATGGCGTGCGCAAGGACGACCATCTGCTTGACATGGACGCCATCGAAAAGACCGCGCACGAGACCAAGCCGAAGCTGATCCTGGCCGGCGGCACAGCCTATTCGCGCATCTGGGACTGGAAGCGTTTTCGCGAGATCGCCGACGCCGTCGGCGCCTATCTGATGGTCGACATGGCGCACATTGCGGGCCTCGTTGCCGGCGGTGTGCATCCCTCGCCCCTGCCGCACGCCCATGTGGTGACGACCACCACGCACAAATCGCTGCGCGGCCCGCGCGGCGGCATGATCCTGTGCAATGATGAGGATATCGCCAAGAAGATGAACTCGGCGGTGTTCCCCGGCCTGCAGGGCGGACCGCTGATGCATGTCATCGCCGCCAAGGCGGTAGCCTTCGGCGAAGCGTTGAAGCCGAGCTTCAAGGTCTATGCCGAAAGCGTCGCCGCCAATGCCAAGGCGCTTGCCTCCAGCCTCAAGGAAACGGGCCTCGACATCGTCTCCGGCGGCACCGACAACCACCTGATGCTGGTTGATCTCAGGCCCAAGAACGCCACCGGCAAGCGCGCCGAGGCGGCCCTTGGCCGCGCCAACATCACCTGCAACAAGAACGGCATCCCCTTCGATCCGGAGAAGCCCTTCGTTACCTCTGGCGTGCGGCTCGGCACGCCCGCCGGCACCACGCGCGGCTTCGGCCAGGCCGAGTTCCGAGAGATTGGCAAGCTGATCGCCGAGGTGCTGGATGGGCTCAAGGTCGCCAATTCCGACGAAGGCAATGCCGCGGTCGAGGCGGCGGTCAAGGCCAAGGTCGTCGCATTGACCGATCGATTCCCCCTCTATCCCTATCTCGGTTGATCGCTTATCTCGGTTGACCGGGCGCGAAGCGTCATCTTTTATCCACCGGCATCGCGTCACCCCTGATCGGGTGGCGCATCGAACCGGAGAATTGATGATGCGCAATTTCTGTCTTGCTTCTCTCGGCGCCTTCGGTTGGCTGGCCGCGTGCGGCCCCGTTTTGGCGCAGACGCAGCCCTCTGCGGACATGCCTGCCACCAGCACTTTCGGCCGGTGGACGACCATGGTCGATACGCTCGACACCGGCCAGGACGCGCACAAGACCTGCGCGGCTTCCACAGCCTTCTTCGATGCGAGTGGCAATTCGGGCACGCTGACATTGTCGATCTCGACCGGCGACGCGCTGCCGCCCGATGCTTATCCGGCAATCTTGATTACCATCGACAACAAGAGCCTGCTAACCGGCAAGAAGATCGCGGCGACTTTCGGCGATCCCGGCGTCAAGGTTTCGACGACTGTCTATTCCAATGACGCCGTCAACGGCCGTCCGAGCTGGACGATCGACAACCAGGCCAAGACCAGTCTTGCGCTGCTGCGGGCCATGCGCCAGGTTACCTCGCTCGATGTGGCTTTCGGCAAGCAGGCTGTCGCCAGCATTCCGATGGACGGTTTTACAAAGGCCTATCGCAATCTCGGCGCGTCTTGTGGCTTTCCAACCAAGGACGTGGCGCCATAGCGGGCTGGCCGGCGCAACTGCTTGCCGTGCTGGCAATCTTCCTCGCGCCTCGCTATCTCTGAGGTACGGCAGGCCGTGGAAAAGCGGAACTGCTTCAATCCGCACCGGAAAGGTTCTAAGCCTTTCACCCCACCAGATTCGCGAACCCAAGGCTCTCCATGCGCTGTCCCTATTGCCAGTCCGAAGATACGCAGGTGAAGGATTCGCGCCCCGCCGAGGATGGCGCGGCGATCCGCCGGCGGCGTGTCTGCCCCGATTGCGGCGGCCGTTTCACGACATTCGAGCGCGTGCAGTTGCGCGACCTCGTCGTGGTCAAGAAGTCGGGACGAAAAGTGCCGTTCGACCGCGACAAGCTGTTGCGCTCGGTCGAGATCGCGGTGCGCAAGCGCAATGTCGACCCCGAGCGCATCGATCGCGCGGTGACCGGGATCGTGCGCCAACTGGAAAGCTCCGGCGAAACGGAAGTGGCCTCGGGCGAGGTCGGCCGGCTGGTCATGGATGCGTTGAAATCGCTCGACGATGTCGCCTACGTGCGCTTCGCCTCGGTCTATCGCAATTTCCGTGAGGCCAAGGATTTCCACGAGCTACTCGGCGAGCTGAAGGGGGACGAGGAAAAGAGCGAAGAGGACGCCGGCTGAGCATGGCAGCACCGCAACGCAGCGAGGCCGAACAAGCGGCCCTTGACCGCCGTTTCATGGCCGCGGCCTTGCGGCTATCGCGCAAGAACGCCGGACGCACCTCGACCAACCCTTCCGTCGGCACGCTGATCGTGCGCGATGATGGGACCGGGCCGATGATCGTCGGAACCGGCGTCACCGCCGTCGGCGGCCGGCCGCACGCCGAGACCGAGGCGCTTGCCGAGGCCGGCGAACTCGCGCGTGGCGCCACCGCCTATGTCACGCTCGAGCCTTGCGCCCATCACGGCCGCACGCCGCCTTGCGCCAACGCGCTGGTCAGTGCCGGCATCGCGCGTGTCGTGGGTGCGGCCAGTGATCCCGATCCGCGGGTCTCCGGCAAGGGTTACGCCATCCTGCGCGAGGCCGGTGTCGAAGTGGTCGAAAAGGTCCTCGCCACGGAAGCTGCCGAACAGATGGCGGGCTATTTGATTCGCTCTCTGAGAAAGCGCCCGGAAGTAATTCTGAAGCTTGCGCTTTCCAGCGACGGCAAGATCGGCAGGGAAGGCGCCGGCCAGGTCGCGATAACAGGCGACATGGCGCGCCGCGAAGTCTACCTGATGCGCGCCGAGGCGGACGCCATCCTGGTCGGCATCGGCACGGCGCTGGAAGATGATCCGGCACTGACGGTGCGTTTGCCCGGACTGGAGAACCGGTCGCCGGCACGCATCGTGCTCGACCGCCAGATCAGGCTGCCGGAGGGCTCGAAGCTGGTGTCGGGCGTCGATCGGGTACCTCTTTATGTGGCGGCTCGCCTGGAGGCCGATCCGCAGCGCCGGGCCGCGCTCGAGCGCGCCGGCGTGCGCTTCATCGGTACGGAGACGCACGAGGGCGGCGTCGCATTACCGGAGCTGCTCGAGGATCTGGCGGCGCTTGGCATGGCAAGCGTGCTGGTCGAGGGCGGCGCCAAGGTGGCGAGCGCCTTCCTGGCCGACGGGCTGGTGGACCGCATCGTGCTGTTCCAGGGTCCGGAAGCGATCGGCCAAGATGGCATTGCATCGCCTGTCGACGCTGACCATGTCCCCGTGGGTTTTCGCAAGCTGCGCGAGATGCGGTTCGGCGAAGACGGTTACGCCGAATGGATCAGGGATTTTCAGGGATAGCGATCGATGTTTACCGGGATTGTCACCGATATCGGCACCGTGGCCGCCATCAAGCCGCTGCGGGAAGGGGTGGGACTGCGCATCGACACCGCCTATGATCCCGAGACCATCGCCATCGGCGCGTCGATTTCCTGCGGTGGCGTCTGCCTGACGGTCACGGCTTTGCCCGACAGCGGCTCGAACGCGCGCTGGTTCGAGGTCGAGGCCTGGGAGGAGGCGCTCAGGCTGACCACGGCGTCCGGTTGGAAGTCCGGCACCAGGATCAATCTGGAACGGGCGCTGAAGATCGGCGACGAGCTTGGCGGCCACATCGTTTCGGGCCATGTCGACGGTACCGCCGAGATCATTGAACGCCGGGATGAGGGCGATGCGGTGCGCTTCACACTGCAAGCGCCGCGCGATCTGGCGAAATTCATCGCGCCGAAAGGCTCCGTCGCGCTCGATGGCACCTCGCTCACGGTCAACAGGGTCGAGGGCACCCGCTTCGACGTGCTTCTGATCCATCATTCGCTGACCGTCACCACCTGGGGCGAGCGCAAGGCAGGCGACCGCGTCAATCTCGAGATAGACACCATGGCCCGCTACGCTGCCCGGCTGGCGGAGGCCGCGAAAGAGGGGCTTTGATCGCCTGCGGGACAGTCCGACCCACGGCAATCTGATACGCGTCGGGCAATCTTCCGCTTGCGATCAAACCGGCTTCGGCCTAAGTCACCGGCGACTCCGGAGACATCTATGGCTGGCACATCCCAACACGGCAAGGCGTTCATTCGTCCCAAGAAGAAGGCTCACCTCCTCGTCATCGAGGCGCGCTTTCACGACGATCTTGCCGACGCACTGCTCGATGGCGCGACAAGCGCGCTCGACGAAGCGGGCGCGACTTACGACGTCGTCACCGTTCCCGGTTCGCTTGAAATTCCCGCGGTGATCACCTTCGCGCTCGACGGCATGGCCGAAGGCGGGACGGGCTATGACGGCTTTGTCGCCCTCGGCACCATTATCCGTGGCGATACCTATCATTTCGACATCGTCGCCAATGAATCCAGCCGTGCGCTCATGGACCTGTCCGTGCAGGACTCGGTCTGCATCGGCAACGGTATCCTGACCACCGAGAACGATGTGCAGGCGTGGACGCGGGCCAAGCGCTCCGAAGGCGACAAGGGCGGCTTTGCCGCGCGCGCGGCGCTGACCATGATCGCGTTGAAGGAACAACTGGGAGCGCAATCGTGAGCGAACCCGCTTCGCCCGGACAGCCCGCGGCGCGCCACGCCAACAAGCGCGGCGCTGCCCGTCTGGCCGCCGTGCAGGCGCTCTATCAGATGGATGTCGCCGGCAGCGGCGTGTTCGAGATCACCGCCGAGTACGAGGCGTTCCGTCTCGGCAAGGAAGTCGACGGCGCGCTCTATCGCGAGGCGGACGCGCAGTGGTTTCGCGCCATCCTGACCGGGGTCGTCGAGAACCAGAAGACCATCGATCCGATCATCCGCCAGGCCCTGACCGACGACTGGCCGCTGTCGCGCCTCGATTCGACGCTGCGTGCCATTCTGCGCGCGGGCGTCTACGAACTGATGAAGCGCGAGGACGTTCCTGTCGCGGTCATCGTCACCGAATATGTCGACATCGCCAAGGCCTTCTACGAGGAAGACGAGCCGAAGCTGGTCAATGCCGTGCTCGACCGCGTGTCACGCCGGGTGCGTGGCGAGGGACGCGGCAAGGACGCTTCGTGACCGCCATCGCCGTCGAGGCGGGCAAGGAGGCGCGGCGCACCGCGCTGATCCTCGCCGCCTCGCAGGCGATCATCGGCTCGGCGGCTCCCATCGCCATTTCCATGGGCGCGCTGGCCGGGCAATATCTGCTCGGCGCCGACAAATCCCTGGCGACCGCGCCGATCACCGGCTTCAATCTCGGTGTGGCGCTAGGGGCCTTGCCCGCGGCCGCCATTATCCGCTGGCTGGGGCAGCGTGGCGGTTTCATGACCGGAACCGTGGTCACCGCGCTCGGTGGGCTGGTCGCCACCCTGGCTTTATTCCACGGCAGCTTTTGGCTGTTCGCGTTCGCGCTGCTCGTCATCGGTGTCGGCGGCGCCTTCGTCCAGCAGTTCCGTTTTGCCGCGGCCGACAACGCGCCGCCGGCGTTCAAGGCCCGCGCCATCTCCTTCGTGCTCGCCGGTGGCATCATCACCGCCATCCTCGGGCCGCAGATCGTCATCTTCACGCGCGAATTATTCGCACCAGTCATGTTTGCCGGTTCCTTCGCCTCGATCCTGCCGCTGGCGGTTGTCGGCGCCGTGATCCTGTCGTTCCTTCGTTTGCCGTCGAGGACCGCGAGCAAGGTGGACGTTGCCGACGGCGATGCCCGACCCCTTTCCGAAATCGTCACCAAGCCGCGTTTCGTCGCGGCGCTCTTCTGCGCCGTCGGCAGCTATGCGCTGATGAGTTTCGTCATGACCGGCGCGCCGCTCGCCATGGTGGGCTGCGGCCTGTCGGAGGACGATGCGACGCTGGGCATCTCCTGGCATGTCATGGCGATGTTCGGGCCGAGCTTCTTCACCGGCTCGCTGATCCATCGCTTTGGCGCCGAGCGCATTGTCGCCATCGGCCTGCTGTTGCTGATCGGCTGTGCCGTCGTTGCCTTGTCGGGCCTGGCGCTGTGGCAGTTCTGGACGGCGCTGATCCTGCTCGGCCTCGGCTGGAATTTCAGCTTCATCGGCGCCACCGCCATGGTGGCGGCCAGCTACCACCCTTCCGAAAAGGGCAAGGTGCAGGGCTTCCACGACTTCGTCCTGTTCGGCTCCGTCGCCTGTGCGTCGCTGATGTCGGGCATGGTCTACAACGCCTGGGGCTGGACCATGCTCAACTGGATGATCTTTCCCGTCGCCGCACTTTGCTTCGTGGCACTCGGCGCGCTGAAGATCACAAGCTTGCGGCCGGCTTGACGCGAATTTGAAAGCTATGCGTCCGGCGGCAGAACCTGAAGCACCCGCGCTATGAACATATGGAACTCAGCCATGTAATTGCGCAGGAAATCCTCAGTGGATTCAACCGTCACCTCGCCGTCATCCGTGATCAGTCCCGGCGTGAACTGGATATAGGCTTCGGGCGCATTCATCTGCGGTGAGTTGCAGAAACTCAGCACGCTGCGGAGGCTTTGTTGGGCGACAGCGGTCGCGATCGCGCCCGGCGATGTTCCGATGACGGCCGACGGTTTGCGCGCGAATGAATTCTTGCCGTAGGGGCGGCTGGCCCAGTCGATCGCGTTCTTCAGTCCGCCGGGGATCGAGCGATTATACTCCGGGGTGACGAACAGCACGGCCTGGACGGAGGCGATCGCCTTTTTGAAAGCCTGGGCGGCCGGCGGGAAATTGGCGTCGTAGTCGTAACTGTAGAGAGGCAGATCCTTGAAGCCGATTTCCGTCATTTCGAGCTCGGGAGGGGCAAGTTGAACAAGCGCCTTCGCGAGCTTGCGGTTGATGGATGCCTGGGCAAGGCTGCCGATGAGATAACCGACCTTGTGTATGGCCATGACACGCTCTCCGTGTTTGCCGCCACCCTCGTGGCATTATTCACCCGATAGCGGCCAATCGCCAGCCCGCTGTTGCCGCCAAGCCCAAATCGGCGCGTCCGGAACAAAAATATTGCGCTGGTCCCCCTTCTTATGAAACCGTGTGCCCCGACTGGCCGTTGAAGCCATGCTCATATGCGGCCACCGCATTCCGGTTTACAGCAAGGGGTTTCACAATGTTTTCAGTCAAGGTTCTGGCCAGCGCGGCGATGGCGCTCGCCATCACGGCGGCTTCCGCGAGCGCTCAGGTCGTCGTCTCCTCGAAGATTGACACCGAGGGTGGCGTGCTCGGCAACATTATCCAGCTCGTCCTCAACGCCAACAACATCAAGACCACGGACCGCATCCAGCTCGGCGGCACGCCCGTGGTGCGCAAGGCGATCACCGCCGGTGAGATCGACATCTATCCCGAATACACCGGCAACGCCGCCTTCTTCTTCGAGAAGGCCGATGATCCCGTGTGGAAGGATGCCGCCAAGGCCTATGAGACGGCCAAGAAGCTTGACTACGACGCCAACAAGATCGTCTGGCTGTCACCGGCGCCGGCCAACAACACCTGGGCGATCGCCCTGCGCAAGGAAGTGACGGACGAGAACAAGCTCGTCACGCTGTCGGACTTCGGCAAATATGTCGCTGGCGGCGGCAAGGTGGTCCTGGCGGCCTCCGCCGAGTTCGTCAATTCGGCGGCAGCCCTTCCGGCCTTCCAGACTACCTACGGCTTCACGTTGAAGCCGGACCAGCTGATCACCCTCTCTGGTGGCGATACGGCGGCAACCATCGCGGCCGCCGCCAACCAGACCAGCGGCGCCAATGCTGCCATGGTCTACGGCACCGACGGGGGCATCGCGCCATCGGGCCTCGTGGTGCTGACTGACGACAAAGGCGTGCAGCCGGTCTATCAGCCGGCGCCGATCATCCGCGAGGCGGTGCTGAAGGAGCATCCCGAGATCGAAACGCTGCTGAAGCCGGTCTTCGCCAAGCTCGATCTCGTCACGCTGCAGGAGCTGAACGGCCGCGTGCAGGTCGGCGGCGAGCCGGTCAAGGGCGTCGCCGAGGACTTTTTGAAGAAGAACGGGTTTTTGAAATAGCGACGCGTCGATAGCGACGTCAGGGCGAGGCGCCTTATGACCCCGCGTTTCGATAAGCTCGGCGTGGTCATCGCTGCACTCGCTGCTTACGCCGCGTTTCTCGCGCCATTCGCCACCTTCCGCGCCAACCGCATCGTTCCCGGCCAGGCACGCTCTATCGTCGAGACGCTGCCGCAGGCGATAGGGCCGTTGCTGCTCGCAATCGTTGTCGCGGCGGCAATCATCGCACTCCTCAAAACGCCGCTCGTCTTGCGCCTTGCAGCGAGCGTCGTGACGCTTGTCGCGCTGGCGCTGCTCATCGGCGTCGCCGGCACATTCCTCACTCCAGCCGGCAATACCTTTGCTCGGGTCTCGCCGGCATCCGGCTTCTGGATTCTCATCTTCGCCTTCACGCTTTTGCTCGCCGACGTGCTGACCCGGCTCAACCTGTCGCCCTCTGCGCGCGTCGGCGTGCTTGTCGTTGCGGCGCTGGCCATCGGCTTGCTGCTGATTTCGGGACGCTGGGACAGCCTCTCGATCCTCAAGGAATACTCCAACCGCGCCGACAGCTTTTGGGCCGAAGGCTCCAAGCATGTGACCCTTGCTCTCGGCTCGTTGCTTGCCGCCGTAATCGTCGGCCTGCCTCTCGGCATCCTGTGCCACCGTGTCGAGAGCCTGCGGGCCGGCGTCCTCAACGTCTTGAACATCATCCAGACCATTCCCTCGATCGCGCTGTTCGGGCTGCTGATCGCGCCGCTTGGCTGGGTCGCGGCCCACGTTCCGGGGGCCGCCGCGCTCGGTATCAGGGGCATCGGCACGGCGCCCGCCTTCGTCGCCCTGTTCCTCTATTCGCTGCTGCCGGTGGTGGCCAACACCGTGGTCGGCCTTGCCGGCGTGCCGCGTGCCGCCAATGACGCGGCGCGGGGCATGGGCATGACGGACCGCCAGCGCCTGTTCGGTGTGGAGTTTCCGCTGGCCTTTCCGGTGATCCTCACCGGCATCCGCATTGTGCTGGTGCAGAATATAGGCCTTGCCACCATCGCCGCGCTGATCGGCGGCGGCGGTTTCGGCGTGTTCGTCTTCCAGGGTGTCGGCCAGACGGCGATGGACCTGGTGCTGCTTGGCGCAGTGCCGACCGTGGCACTCGCCTTTGCCGCCGCCATCATCCTCGACGCCGTGATCGAAATGACCGCCACCAAGCGCAGGGTTGAAACGGCATGATCGAAATCGAAGGCATCACCAAGCGCTATGACGCGACCACTGTCGTCGACGACGTCTCGATGGTCGTCGAGCCGCGCACGGTCTGTGTCATTGTCGGCACCTCGGGCTCCGGCAAGACGACTCTGCTGCGCATGATCAACCGGCTGGTCGAACCAACCGCCGGCGTCATCAAGCTCGATGGTACCGACAATCGATCGGTGCCGGGGTACGAACTGCGCCGCAGCATCGGCTACGCCATCCAGGGCCACGGCCTGTTTCCGCATCGCACGGTGGCGCAGAACATCGCTACCGTGCCGGTGCTGCTTGGCTGGGACAACGCACGCATCAAGTCCCGCGTCGACGAGCTGATGACGCTCTACCAACTCGACCCCCAGGAATTTGGGCCGCGCTACCCGCATGAACTGTCCGGCGGCCAGCAGCAGCGCGTCGGCGTTGCCCGCGCGCTCGCCGCCGAACCCAACGTGCTGTTGATGGACGAGCCGTTCGGCGCACTCGACCCGATCATCCGTACCAAGGCGCAAGAAGATCTGCTGGCAATCCAGAAGCGCTTCGGCACCACCATCATCCTCGTCACTCATGACATGGAGGAGGCCGTGCACATGGGGGACAAGATCGCGGTGATGGATGCCGGCAAGCTCGTGCAATATGCAAGGCCGGCGGAGATCCTGGCGAACCCGGCCAGCAGCTTTGTCGAAACCCTGGTCGGAGCCAGCGAAAAACCATTCAGGCTGCTGTCGCTGGGGCGGGTACGCGATGCGGTGGAGCAGGGCGGTGCCGAAGGCGAGGCGATCCCCGGTGACGCCAGCCAGCGTGACGCGCTCGCGGAACTTCTCTGGTCCGGCAGGCCGGCGCTGCCGGTGAAGGGTGCCGACGGCCAGCCGATCGGCCGCGTCACCGTCGACGGACTGGTCAAGCGCGCGGCGAGGCCGGCATGAAGGCCTGGCTGCCGCTGCTGCTCAGGCTTGCGCTGGTGGTGTTGCTTGTTGCCTTCATCACCAGTCCGGGGTGGTTCGAGCCGTTGCTGAAGCCGCTGACCGAAAACAACGCTCCCGTAATCTACAATCAGGGCAGCCTGCTGACGCTGACGCTGCTGCATCTGCGCACCGTGTTGATCGCGACCGTCGCCGCCACCATCGTCGCGGTGGCGCTCGCCATCCTCGTCACCCGGCCGGCTGGCGCCGAATTTCTGCCGTTGTCGCGCAGCCTGGTCAACATCGGCCAGACCTTTCCGCCCGTGGCGGTGCTGGCGCTCGCCGTGCCGGCAGTCGGCTTCGGCGAGAAGCCGACGCTGATCGCGCTGTTTCTCTATGGACTGCTGCCGATCTTCGAGAACGCACTGACCGGGTTGACGACGCTGCCGGCTAACGTCGTCGAGGCGGCGCGTGGCGCCGGCATGACCGGCTGGCAAAGGCTCACCAAGGTCGAGTTGCCGCTCAGTGCACCGATCATCCTTGGCGGCATAAGGCTCTCCGTGGTGATCAGCCTGGCCACGGCCACCATCGGCTCGACGGTGGCCGCCAAGACACTCGGCGAGGTGATCATCGCCGGCCTGCTATCAAACAATCTCGCCTTCATCCTGCAGGGCGGCCTGATCGTGGCGGCCCTTGCCGTGCTGATCTATGACGGACTGTCGGCTGTAGAGCGCTATACGGCGCGCCGGATGGGCCGCGAAGCGGAATAATCCTTGGGGAGACCGGAGGTCTTGCCCTGGATGGTTCCCTAGCGCGATTCAATCGATCTAAATCGAAGGCTCTTTCGGCTCCGCCGTCGCGGTTTTTGTCTTTTGGGCGAAAGCCGGGCAAAAACCGAACAATATCTTGACGTTCGCGGCCCTGTTTCGCATACACCGATGCGAAGAGGCGGATTCCGCGCGCGGAATCCGGTCTTTGTCTCAACGGCCCAGGGAGGGGTTCTTTTGGGCCAACAATCGAGGAAAATTCGGCAATGACCATTATTTCCGCCGTCATCGCCTGCGGCCTGCTTTCAATCCTATACGCCATCTGGGCGACACGTTCGGTCCTCGCGGCCGATCAGGGCAATGCACGCATGCAGGAAATCTCCGCCGCCATCCGCGAAGGCGCCCAGGCCTATCTGGCGCGCCAATACACCACCATCGCCATCGTCGGCGTGGTCGTGCTCGTGCTCGCCTGGTGGCTGCTGTCAATCACCGCCGCCATCGGCTTCCTGATCGGTGCCGTTCTGTCGGGTGCCGCCGGCTTTATCGGCATGCATGTTTCGGTGCGGGCCAATGTACGCACCGCGCAAGCGGCTTCCAACAGCCTCGCCGCCGGCCTCGACATCGCTTTCAAGTCGGGCGCCATCACCGGCATGCTGGTGGCCGGCCTCGCTCTGCTGGGCGTTTCCATCTATTATCTCGTCCTGACCCATTTCATGGGTCTTCAGCCAAACGATCGTATCGTCATCGATTCGTTGGTCTCGCTCGGCTTCGGCGCCTCGCTGATCTCGATCTTCGCCCGTCTCGGCGGCGGCATCTTCACCAAGGGTGCCGATGTCGGCGGCGATCTGGTCGGCAAGGTCGAAGCCGGTATTCCGGAGGATGATCCGCGCAACCCGGCCACCATCGCCGACAATGTCGGCGACAATGTCGGCGATTGCGCCGGCATGGCCGCCGACCTGTTCGAAACCTATGCGGTGACGGTTGTCGCCACCATGGTTCTCGCCGCCATTTTCTTCGGTGGCACCGCTGTCCTCGGTGCGGCGATGCTGTATCCGCTCGCCATCTGCGGCGCCTGCATCCTGACCTCGATCGTCGGCACCTTCTTCGTCAAGCTCGGCTCCAACGGCTCGATCATGGGCGCGCTCTACAAGGGCCTGATCGTGACCGGCCTGCTGTCGATCGTCGGCCTCGGCGTCGCCACCTCGGCCACGCTCGGCTGGGGTGAGGTCGGCACCGTCGCCGGCATGACGATCACCGGCAAGAACCTGTTCATCTGTGGCCTGATCGGCCTCGTGGTGACCGGGTTGATCGTGGTGATCACCGAGTACTACACCGGCACCAACAAGCGCCCGGTCAACTCCATCGCCCAGGCGTCGGTGACCGGCCACGGCACCAACGTCATCCAGGGCCTCGCGGTCTCGCTGGAATCGACGGCGCTGCCGGCAATCGTCATCGTCGGCGGCATCATCGCCACCTACCAGCTCGGCGGCTTATTCGGCACGGCGATCGCCGTCACCACCATGCTCGGCCTCGCCGGCATGATCGTGGCGCTCGACGCCTTCGGCCCGGTCACCGACAATGCCGGCGGCATTGCCGAAATGGCGGGCCTTCCCAAGGAAGTGCGCCACTCCACCGATGCGCTCGACGCCGTCGGCAACACCACCAAGGCGGTGACCAAGGGCTACGCCATCGGTTCGGCTGGCCTCGGCGCGCTGGTGCTGTTCGCGGCCTACTCGAACGACCTGAAGTTCTTCGCCGCCAATGGCGACAAATATCCCTACTTCCAGGGCATGGGCGAAATCTCCTTCGATCTCTCCAACCCTTACGTCGTCGCCGGCCTGATCTTCGGTGGCTTGATCCCCTATCTGTTCGGCGGCATCGCCATGACGGCGGTCGGCCGCGCGGCGGGCGCCATCGTCGAGGAGGTGCGCAAGCAGTTCCGCGAGGATCCGGGCATCATGGCCGGCACGTCCAAGCCGAACTATGCGCGTGCGGTCGACCTCCTGACCAAGGCGGCGATCCGGGAGATGATCATCCCGTCGCTGCTGCCTGTGCTGGCGCCGCTCGTCGTCTATTTCGGCGTGCTGCTGATCTCGGGCTCGAAGGCGTCCGCCTTCGCCGCGCTCGGCGCCTCGCTGCTCGGCGTCATCGTCAATGGCCTGTTCGTCGCCATCTCGATGACCTCGGGCGGCGGCGCCTGGGACAACGCCAAGAAGTCGTTCGAGGACGGGTTCACCGACAAGGACGGCGTCAAGCACCTCAAGGGCTCCGAGGCACACAAGGCTTCGGTGACCGGCGACACCGTCGGTGATCCCTACAAGGACACCGCCGGCCCGGCGGTCAACCCGGCGATCAAGATCACCAACATCGTGGCGCTCCTGTTGCTGGCCGTGCTCGCGCACGGCTGAGCGGGAGCGGTTGAAAAAACCCGCGGGGAGCGATCCCCGCGGGTTTTTTCATGTCAGCTGACTGGTCGCTTGGTCCGGCATCTGGGCGCCGCGTGCGCGACAGCCGCTATTCTCCGGTTTCTTCCCGCTTGCTGCCTCTGCGGTACATAGCCAACAGATCATCCACGGTCGGCTCCCGTTCAGGCATGGGCGGCAGGCCGCGTACCTTTCGAAGCATGGAGACAAAAGCACCGCGTTGGTATTTGCGGCGAAACTCGACGGATCTCGGATGAATGCCGCATGCAGCCCAAACCCTTCGTTTCAGATAACTGGATTTCTTCAGGCGAGACGGCACCGCCGCCGCGGCAAGAACCTTGACACGCAGGTCGTCCGGTATGCGCATGCGGTCGATGAGTTCCTCCTGCTCCATTGCCGTGTCATCGAGATAACTGCCGCTGCGCTGGCCGGAGAAGATACTCAGCACCGTCAGGTGCGGCATGGTCGCGATCACGGCTCCCTTTCGCCAGGCCCGGAAGAGCCAGTCCTGCGAACTTTCGCATGAGCATTCGCTGGCAGGCCGCCAGGGGCCGAGCCAGTCCAGCGACGCCCGCCTGACCACCTGTGCCGATCCGTATCCGGCCGTGACGACGGGATCGTAAAAACCGTCTTTGCCCATTCCGTAAATCGAGGTCTTGAGAGCATCGTCTCTCGTCCGCACCGGTTCGATGATGGCGCCACGAGCGATGACGACATCCGCGCCGGTCGCATCGATCCATCCCGTGGTTGCCGCCAGATGATCCGGAAACCAGAGGTCGTCGTGATTGAGCACGGCGACAAGCCGGCCGCGCGCCCTGGCAAAACCGATATTGTTGGGGCCGGATTGCTCGCCGAAATTGACGGGCAGGTCGATATAGAAGATGCGCGGATCGGCGAATTCGGCGATGATCGCTGGTGTCTCAGGGCGACAGTCGTCGCCGATCACCAGAATTTCAAAATCCTGCAGTGTTTGGCGCAAGACGCTGAACAGCGTCTGTCGCAAGGCTGCGGGACGATTGTGGGTGGCGATCACCACCGAGACGAGCGGCACGCGCTGCCCTGTTGCATCGAACAAGCGCGATCCTTCCACGCTACACCAGCTTGTAGGGGATTTGTTCGGTGTCCGGTGGCAGGCGCCAATGGTCGGGCGCGTCGTAGGCATAGGCCTTGTCGACGAGATTGAGCAGCAGGGCGATCTCCGGCCCGAGCGCCGTCACGCCGTGCCACACGCCTGGCGGGATTATGACGATCGCCGGCCGCAACGCGCCGAGTATCTTGTGCCACACCGTGCCGAAACTGGGCGAAGCCTTCCGGCCGTCATAGAGCGATATGCGGACGCTGCCGGCACAGCAGAAGAGCCGATCCAGCGTCACCCTGTGCGCATGCCAGCCGGTTACCGCGCCTGGATACATCGTGCGTTGAAACACCTGGCCGACAGGCGATGGATCAAGTCCCCACTCATCCCGAAAGACCTCGGTCAGATAGCCGTTGGATGTAGCGACCGGCCTGATTTCCTTGATTGTGACGCCATCGATCGACGGCGGATCGATGGCAAGCCAGTCTGATGTCACCGTCTGCCGGTCGGGTGTCCCGGTCGCCATCCAGCCAACCGGCATCGCATGGTCGTCACTGCTCATGTCCAAATCCCCCAGCCTGACGGTTTGATATGGGTTTGCCCCATCACTGGCAAGCCGGGCCCCGTTAACAAAAACCCGTGGGATCGCTCCCACGGGTTTTTGGTCGCCTGAGACATTTCTGTTCCCCAAAGTCAGGGAAGCAGGATTCTAGGGATCAGGGGGTGCCGCCGCCGGGAATGCCGGGCGCCAGCTTGCTGGCGCCGTTGATGATCTGGCTGAGGAAGTTCTGGTCCTTGCCGCCGGTTGGCGTGGTGCGCGAAATGAAGTCGAAGATCTTGCCGTCCTTCAAGCCGTAATTGGCGATCTGGGTGACGCGGCTGTCCGGGCCGAAATAGACCGCCAGCACTTTCTGGTCGACCAGCCTCGGCTTGTCGAACGCGACGTAGCGCTTGCGCGTCTGCGAAATATAGTAAAACGCCTCATTGTCGAAAGTCGCCGTGGTCGACGGCGTGCCGAGTGCAAGGAGCACCTGCTCGCGGCTGGAACCGACCGGCACGGAATCGATCGCCTGCTGATCGAGGACATAGCCTTGCGTGAACGTCTCGCTCGGATTGAGGTCGCCGATCATCTTGTTGGTGTGGCATGCCGACAGCGCCGCTACGATAGCCAGCAGCGAGATCGCGCCGGCAGCCCTGGAATTGAAACTCGACTTGAAATTCAGCGCGCGCAACAACAATTCTCCATTATATCACCGCAACTTGCGCTGGGCCGCAAAACCGGTAAACCAGCTTGCTTGCCGATGCAACAAGGCCAATTCAACAAACGGTCCCCGGAGACCATCCCCATGTTCCAGCGCCTTTTTGGCCGCGAACGCCACGCCAACCGCGCCATCACCGACGCGCTTTACGCACAAATCGTGGCGGCGGCGCGGCAGACCGTTTTTTATTCCCACTGGAATGTGCCGGACACGCCGCTTGGCCGTTTCGAGATGCTTTCGCTGCACATGTTCCTGGTCCAGCACCGCTTGCGCGGAGAGGACGGCGTGGCGCAAGAGATCGCGCAGGTGCTGATCGACGAATTCTTTCTCGACGTCGATCATTCGCTGCGGGAACTGGGCATTGGTGACGTGGGTGTGCCAAAACGCATGAAGAAGCTGGCGAAGATGTTCTATGGCCGCACCGCCGCCTATGATGATGCGCTGGAACGAAACGACCATGACGGTCTGACCGCGGCACTTGCCCGCAATGTCCGTCCCGACGCCGGCGGCTGGCCGGAAGCGTCACGTTTGGCCGGGTATGTCGCCGACGCCAGCCGGCAACTGAGTGCGCAGCCGACCGAATCGATCGTTGCCGGCACTGTGGCGTTTCCCGTAGCCAACGGAGGCTGATCGATGAAAAACGTGGATATGCAAAGTCCGGTATCCTTTTTCGCCAATGTCGCGCGTCTGCCGCACAAAGGGCTGCCGGTTGTGATCGAGGCCGATGCCGCGCAGCGCGCGGCACTTGCCGAGGCCCATGGGCTGCTGTCGGTCGAAGCCTATCGCGCCGAACTGCTGGTTACGTCATGGAAGCGCAACGGCGTTAAGGTCAGCGGCCGTGTCGAGGCGGACATTACCCAGGCCTGCATCGTCACGCTCGACCCCATCGAAGCGCATGTTGAAGAGCCGTTCGAGGCGCTGCTCTTGCCCGAGGACTCCAAACTCGGACGGCAGGGATTCGAAGGTGGCGGCGAAATCCTGCTCGATGCCGACGGCCCCGACAGTCCCGAGACATTTTCGGGCGACACCATCGATGTCGGGGCACTTGCCGAACAGTTCTTCGGCTTGGCCATCGATCCGTATCCGCGCAAGCCCGGCGCCTCGATCGGCGCCGATGACGACACCGGACCGGCCGAGAATGAATTTCAGCAAAAACTGCGATCCTTGCTGCGAAAATCCTGAAAACCTCGCTCGCGACGGAAAAGTCGGTTGTGCGACAGCCTAAAACCGCTATTTTCGCCGAACCTTTGCGATCACTAAAACGACTTGCCGCCTAACCGTGAGATGAATACCGCGTGATCAGGATTTCCATCGATGCCATGGGCGGCGATCACGGACCAGCCGTGGTCATTCCGGCGCTCATGACGGTCGCGACCCGCCGTCCCGACATCCGCTTCGTCATCTACGGACGTGAGGAACTGGTGCGCCCGGAACTCGCCAAATTCCCCAAATTGTCCGAGGTCAGCGAGTTCTTCCACTGCGAGATCGCGGTCAGGATGGATGACAAGCCGAGCCAGGCGCTGCGCCATGGCCGCTGGAAATCGTCGATGTGGAAGGCGGTCGAGGCGGTGAAGTCGGGCGCTGCGGATGCATGCATCTCCGCCGGCAATACCGGTGCGCTGATGGCGATGTCTAAATTCTGCCTGCGCACCATGGCGACCATCGACCGCCCGGCGATCGCGGCATTATGGCCGACATTGCGCGGCGAAAGCGTGGTTCTGGACGTCGGCGCCACCATCGGCGCCGACGCGCACCAGCTCATTGATTTTGCCATTCTCGGCACCGGCATGGCGCGTTCCGTGTTCGGCATCGCCCGACCCACGGTTGGCCTGCTCAATGTCGGTGTGGAGGAGATCAAGGGCCAGGAAGAGGTCAAGGAGGCGGGACGCATGTTGCGCGAAGCCAATATGGCCTCGATGAATTACCATGGCTTTGTCGAAGGCGACGATATCGGCAAGGGTACGGTCGACGTCGTCGTGACGGAAGGCTTTGCCGGCAATATTGCTCTCAAGACGGCGGAAGGCACCGCGCGCCAGATAGCTGGCTATCTACGCGCCGCGATGAGCCGCACCCTGATGGCCAAGATCGGCTATGTCTTTGCCAAGGGCGCCTTCGACCGCCTGCGCGAAAAGATGGATGTCGGCCGCTCCAATGGCGGCGTCTTCCTGGGGCTGAACGGCATCGTCGTCAAAAGCCATGGCGGTGCCGACTCGGACGGTTTCGCCGCGGCGATCGAACTCGGCTATGACATGGTGCGCAACAATCTGCTTGATCGCATCGAGGCCGACCTCGACCTGTTTCATGCGCGCAACCCGCATGCCCTGACATCAAGGAAATCCGACGTCGTTACCGACGCAAGGGAATAGGAAAGAATTTTGATCAGATCAGTTGTGCGCGGCACGGGCGCCGCGCTGCCCCGCCGCATCATGAAGAATGCCGATTTTGAAGGTATGGTCGAGACCTCCGACGAGTGGATCGCTCAGCGCACCGGCATCCGCCAGCGCCATATCGCGGCTGATGACGAGACGACGGCTTCGCTGGGCGAGGCCGCGGCGCGTGCCGCCCTTGCCGATGCGGGATTGACCCCGGGCGACATCGATCTGGTCGTACTGGCGACCTCGACCCCCAACAACACGTTCCCGGCTACCGCGGTCGAGATCCAGAACCGGCTCGGCATGCAGCACGGTTTTGCCTTCGACATGCAGGCGGTATGCTCGGGTTTCGTCTATGCGGTGACGACAGCCGATCTCTACATCCGCGGTGGCCTTGCAAAGCGCGTGCTGGTGATAGGCTCGGAGACCTTCTCACGCATCCTCGACTGGAGCGATCGCTCGACCTGCGTGCTGTTCGGCGATGGCGCCGGTGCGGTCGTTCTGGAAGCCGGTGAGGGGGCCGGCACGATCGCCGATCGCGGCGTCCTGGCGGCCAGCCTGCGTTCCGACGGCTCGCACAAGGAAAAGCTTTTCGTCGACGGCGGACCGTCGACGACGGGCACGGTCGGTCATCTGCGCATGGAGGGACGCGAGGTCTTCAAGCACGCGGTCGGCATGATCACCGATGTCATCGAGGCGACCTTCTCGGCCGCCGGTATTACCGCCGACGATCTCGACTGGTTCGTGCCTCACCAGGCCAATAAACGGATTATTGACGCTTCAGCCAAAAAGCTCGGGATAGCTGAGCAAAAGGTGGTGGTGACCGTCGATTTGCACGGTAACACGTCGGCTGCTTCCGTACCGCTGGCGCTGTCGGTGGCCGTCGCCGACGGCCGCATCAAGAAGGGAGATCTGGTGCTCCTGGAGGCGATGGGCGGCGGCTTCACCTGGGGCGCCGTTCTGGTTCGCTGGTAAGTGCAGAACGGTCCGGTTTCGGTCCTTGACCTTGCCGGATCAATTACTTAGGCTCTGCCGTTGTTGTGCCGATTTTATGTTTGAGCTGATGGGACGGTCGCATGGGGGGAAAGACACTTACGCGCGCCGACCTTGCCGAGGCCGTCTACCGAAAGGTCGGTCTGTCGCGCACTGAATCCGCCGAACTCGTCGAGGCGGTGCTGGACGAAATCTGCGAAGCGATCGTGCGCGGCGAGACGGTGAAGCTGTCGTCTTTCGCGACATTTCATGTCCGCTCCAAGAATGAGCGGATCGGGCGCAATCCCAAGACCGGGGAGGAAGTACCGATCCTGCCGCGCCGGGTGATGACCTTCAAATCGTCCAACGTCCTGAAGAACCGCATCCTGCGTTCCCACCAGAACAGCAAGGCCAAGGGCGGCAAATAGCCTCCATTGCACGGTTGAAAACCGGCTCCGCGACAACGGCGGACTTGAATATTGCTTCACAAACCGCTGAAATAAGGCCCGATTCGGCAGCATGGCCGGATGGGTGTTCTGGCTTATGATCGATTCCGCACCTGCGGAACAAGCTCTTCTCATTGTTGAGCGGGATCTCGTCGGAGCACCGTTCCGGGCTACACGCCAGCGTGAGGATTTCGCCCATGGACAAGAGCCCTGACGCCTTCCGCACCATCAGCGAGGTCGCTGAAGATCTCGACCTGCCACAGCATGTGCTGCGTTTCTGGGAGACGCGCTTCAACCAGATCAAGCCGATGAAGCGTGGCGGCGGCCGCCGCTACTACCGGCCGCAGGATGTCGAACTGATCAAGGGCATCCGCCATATGCTCTATGACCAGGGCTACACCATCAAGGGCGTGCAAAAGCTGCTGCGGGAAAACGGCAATCATTTCCTGGTCGCCATCGGCAATGGCGACATGGCCGCCGTCGAGGCGATCTCGCAGCGCAAGCAGGCCGATCAGGTGCCGCTGACGCCGGCAGCCCAACCGCGCGGCGGAGATGACGAACTGGTTGGCCAGCCAAGGGTCAAGCCCAGCCGCCGCTTTTTCGGCCTGGGCAAGGGCGACGAGGAAGGTCCGGTTGCGCCGGACGCGTCGAAGCTCTCGCGTGACAACCGCGCGCTGCTGCAGGAAGCGCTGTTTGACCTCCTGGAATGCAAGCGCCTGCTCGACCAGGTGCGCTGACCGCCGCGAAGCGCTTTAAAGCCTCGAAACTGGAACTCGCTTTGGGGTGAGGCGTTACGTTTCCTTCTGCAAGACAAGGAAACGCATGATGGCATCATTTTCGACCCTTTCGGACATCGACCTCGAAAAGCAGGTCGCGGCTCTCTCGAGGGAACTCGCCGCGTTGCGCAAGGCAGTGTCGAAGCGGGGTGGCGCTTACTATGAAGACGGCCGTGATGCTGCTCTTGATACGTATTCGGATCTTGCGGAGCGTCTGCGCGATGCCATGCCGGCAATCCGCAAACAGGGCAGGGTGATCGAGAAATCGGCACGCGAACATCCGGCGGCGGCCGCAGCGGTCGGCCTTGTCGTACTCGGTCTGGTCGCCAGCCTGCTGTTCAGCCGGCGCTGACTGCTACCCAAGAATTTCCAGAGAGAAAATGGCGGCTCGCCCTTCGGGCGCGGCCGCTATTCCCATTGACGTCAGTCGTTTGCGATACCGCTCCGGAATCTGGCCGAAGCGCGTCGGCGTAGAGGCGCACGGCACCGCTGTGCTGCCGGTGCAGAAAGGCGGATCGATCGATCCGCCACAGCCGCTCGATTCCGAGCGATCGCCGGGTTTGTCCAGTAGTCCCGGCCTGGCATTGTGACCAGGAGAAAACCAGCCTTGGACAAGAAGCCAGGGCTGGTCTTCTCGTTGCGGTGCTTAGGCCTTGTTGCCCATCTTCTTCATGTGATGATGGTGGTGGCGATGATGGTGACGGTGATGATGGTGGTGACGATGGTGATGATGCTTTGCCATTGAGGCCGCGTCCGCGCTTGTCGCGCCGACCACCGGCACCGCGAAAGCGATTGCAGCTGCAAGCCCGAGGGCCGAGAGGAGGGATTTCTTCATTGGATCGTTTCCTTTTTCGCAAGCAGGTATCGATCGGGCCGATATCCCGACCGCCGCGAACGGAATTACGCTCCCGAATTTTTTCGTCAGTATTTCCCGATTGTAGAATCTTGTTTCTGAACTGTTTCCCAGGAACCGGCTTCCTGCCCCATGATTGCCAGGGCCGAAGCCGGCTGCTTTGGCTTACATGGGCGGGATCACACCATTGTTTCCGACCACGACGCGGCTGGAACTCAGCGTGCCGTCCGCCTCGCGCTGAGCGGTAACGAAGACCGTCGCACTTGGTTTGAGATCGGTCGGGGCGGCCGGCGCGAAAGTCACGACAGGCGTGCCGTCGGGGATCGAGATATTCTTCGTCTGCCCATTGTCATAGGTCAGCGTCACGGCACGCCCGTTTATGTCGGTGACGTCCGCGACGGTGCCGTTGGTCATGCGGCTGTTCGGCTCCAGGTCCCAGGGGCGATCACCCTCTCCAGTGCCTTTCAAGGCCGCTGGAAAGACCACCACTTCCAGCGCGCCGCTGCCGCCGTCAGCCTTGGAGACGGAGGCGATGCCGACGAAATCGCCCTGCTTGATGTCTTTTACCGATGCGTTGGCGACGCCTGAAAGCTTCCAGCCGTCTTTCAGCTTGATCGCGGCCGTGTCGCCTTGACGGGTTTTCACGGTCAGCAGCGACGGCTCGAAACTGACCACCGTGCCGCGCGCGCGCAATGTGTCCGCCGCGTGCGCGCTGGCTACACCGATGCCGGAAAGCATGGAAATGGTGCCGAGCACGAGGAGAGGTGTCTTGAGGTTCATTGGAGTATCCTTTTGGGAAAGGCTGGCCGGAAGGAATGGTTTCACGCCAGCGACGTCGAGATAACGAACGGGTGGGGCGAAACTGCCGGGCAAAACCCGCTCGCGCGTTCAAAACAACTTGATCGGGACAGGGCGTGGCAGCCCCATGGGCATCCGGGTCACGATGCCGTGACGGCCAGATTGGCGCTTGGCAAATCGCTGGCGAGAGGGCATCTTCCTGCTCGTCTCAGGCAACATCCCATTTTGATCAAACGCTTTCAGCCAACGGAGTTGCCAATGCCCAACAATGCAAAAAGCCACGCCCCCTCCGAACCATTAGCCAACGAGATCGGACCGGACTACAACGCCCTCAGGGCAATGCGGGAAACGCGCGGGTACAGCCTCGAAGCGCTTTCGCTGACCTGCGGCCTCTCGGTCGAAGAAATCGAGGATATCGAGAGCGGCCGGGCGGCCGACCCGGCGAAGCTGCGTCGTATTGCGTCCGCGCTTCGTCTGCCGCAGGAAGCTCCTATTGCTTCCGCCGTACCGACGCTGGCCGCACAAGGCCGGCCTCAGGCATAGAATCGGCGCCAGGCATGCGCGAGAAACCCGCCAAGGTCCGCTTGGCGGGCTTCTTGTGGATGCCATGGCGTTCGCCTGCAGGCCGGGCTTGCCGATTTGCAGAACTTGCCGATTTGCAGATTGCACGTGTCCATATGCGCGGCACCCATCCGCGCCAATCGCATCCGCCGTGCAGCGGGTCTGAACCGTGAGTTTTTCGACATGAGCCTGGATTCCGTCGGTGCCTTCTTCGCGGCTCGCGCGCCTGATATCGAGGTCGTCGTCACGCAATCAAGTTCGGCGACAGTGGCGCTGGCGGCAGAGGCGCATGGTGTGTTGCCGGCGCAGATCGCCAAGACGATCTGCCTTCGCGTCGGCGAGCGCACCATGCTGGTCGTGACCAGCGGCATCGCCAGGCTCGACAACCGCAAGTTCAAGGACCAGTTTGGCGGCAAGCCACGCATGCTGGACGCGCAAGAGGTTGTCGCTGCCACGAGCCATCCGGTCGGCGGCGTCTGCCCGTTCGGCCTGCCGTCGCCGCTGCCGGTTTATTGCGACGTCTCGCTGCGCCAATTCGACGAAGTCGTCCCCGCCGCCGGCGCCACCAATGCCGCTGTCCGGATTGTACCACAGCGCATGGCCGATCTTACCGGTGCCGAGTGGGTCGATGTGTGCCAAGCGTAGTAGCCGGAGCTTGAGCCGGACAAAGCGGGCGATTCGACAATCGAGTGATGCGGCAGGGCGGACTTTTGGGGACAAGTCCTGCTTCGAAATGGTCGGAGTGGCCGGATTCGAACCGACGACCCCTTGACCCCCAGTCAAGTGCGCTACCGGGCTGCGCTACACTCCGGACCGGTCGCGATGTATCGTGATAACCCGGCTCGGGTCAACCGAAATTCGGCGTTAATCGTACCGGTGCCGATGTGATGGCCGGTGGACCCGGCAATACCGGCCGCAATAGCCGCTGATGGCGGTATTCGAGCGCTATGGCGCCCCAGATTAAGCCGAGCAGCAGATACATATGGCGCCAGTGGTCGATGTCGATGAAGGTGCCGAGCCCGACATTGCCGATGAAGGCGACGTAGGCGCACAGGAGGTAAGGCTGCCACGGCCGGTCACGCAGCAGGATGCGAAATCCGGCTGAGATCGTCCAGACGACCAGCGTCAGGAACGAGACGAAGCCGAGCCAGCCATAGTCCATCAGCATCTTCAGCCAGATGTCGTGTGTGTCCTCGCCGAAGATCGTGCCGAAGACCAGCGGCCCGATGCCGAATGGGTGCTCCATCGCCATCTGGAAACCGAGCGTGTAGCGGGCGAAGCGGCCCAGGCGTGCGGTGTCGTAGCTCTGTTCCAGATGCGCGCGGCTGGAGAACATCTCCGACACACCGGGCAGTTGCAAGATGACGATGATGGCGATGGCCAGCAGCGACAGCGCGGCGATCGTCATGATCACCACCCGGAGCCGGAACATGCCGCTGGCGCTCTGCAGGAACAGGCAGCCGGTGAGCAGGATGGCCGAGACCGCGAACATGCCCCAGGCACCACGCGAGAAGGAGAAGAAAATGCCGGCGCTGATGATCAGCAGCGGCACAGCCAGCAGCGGCATGCGCGTGACTGGGCCCGTCAGCAGCAAATAAAGCAGATAGATGCCGGGCAGCACCAGGAACGGCCCGAACACATTCGGGTCCTGGAAGGCGCCGGCGGCGCGGTCGTATTTGGTGAAAATTTCGGCACCGGGGAAGGCGTGGAAATAGCCCGCTATGCCAAGCAGCGACGTCGCCACCGCTGAAACGACATAGGCATTGAAGATCAGCCGGTAGAGGTTCGGCTGCGTGGCCGTAACCGATGCGAAAAACACCGCGCTGAAAGCGAGAAACAGCGACACGGCAAGATAAAGCGGGGTGTTGGCGAGATCCGCCATCTGCGTCATGGAAATCATACCGCCGATGTTCATCGTCACCAGCAGCACCAGAAGCGGCATGGCCGCGCGCGATATCCTCAGGCCGAACAGCGCCCAGATGGCGATCAGCGCGGCCATGTAGATTTCGTAAGGCGCCGGCTCGCTGATGACGAAGCCGGACAGAAGAATGCCGAGCACGACCGCGCTCGAGGAGATCAGCGTGATCAGCTTGGCGTTGACCGCCGCACGCGGCAGATCATGGCTGATCGCGCTCAATAGGCGTTTTCCGTGTTCAAGAGCCGGACCGGCGTCAGGAACAGGATCCGCAGGTCGAAAAGCAGCGACCAGTTCTCGATGTAGTAGAGGTCGTATTCCGTCCGCATGCGGATCTTTTCATTGGTGTCCATCTCGCCGCGCCAGCCATTGATCTGCGCCCAGCCGGTGACCCCGGGCTTGACCTTGTGGCGCGCGAAATAGCCGTCGACCACCTCGTTGTAGAGCAGGTTGTGCGACTGCGCGGCAATGGCGTGCGGACGCGGACCGATGAGCGACAGTGAGCCCAGCAGCGAGTTGAAGAACTGCGGCAGTTCGTCGATAGAGGTCTTGCGGATGAAGCGGCCGACACGGGTGACGCGCGGATCGTTCTTGGTCACCGTCTGCTTGGCGGTCGGATCCGACCGGTCGGTGTACATGGAGCGGAACTTGTAGACCTCGATGATCTCGTTGTTGAAGCCATGCCGCTTCTGCTTGAACAGCACCGGTCCCTTGCTGTCGAGCTTGATGGCGATCGCGGCGGCCAGCATCACAGGCGAGAACACGACGATGCCGATGAGGCTGAAGATGATGTCGAAGGCGCGCTTGGCGACCGAATCCCAATCGTTGATCGGCTTGTCGAAGATGTCGAGCATCGGTACTGAACCGATGTAGGAGTAGGCGCGCGGACGGAATTGCAGCGCGTTGGAATGCGCCGACAGCCGGATGTCGACCGGCAGCACCCACAGTTTCTTCAGCAATTGCAGCACGCGCGATTCGGCGGTCAGCGGCAACGACACGATCAGCATGTCGATGCGGGCAATGCGGGCGAATTCGATCAGTTCCGAAATCGTGCCGAGCTTGGGATAACCGGCGACGAGGGATGGCGAACGCTTGTCGTTGCGATCGTCGAAGATGCCGCAGATGCGGATGTCGTTGTAAGGCTGCTTTTCCACCGAGCGGATGAGCACTTCCGCCGCCTTGCCGCCGCCGACGATGACGGCGCGCCGTTCCATGCTGCCATCGCGCGCCCAGCGCCGGATCAGCCTCGACATCACCAGCCTGAGACCGTAGAGGCAGATGAAGGCGACGACGAACCAGGTGCCGAACAGCAGGCGCGAATAGTCTTGCGACATCTTCATGGCGAATGCCGTCAGCGCCATCAGCGCGAAGGTGCCGGCCCAGACCAGCAGGATGCGCCCAAAATTGGCGAGCGGCCGCATCAGGGACACCACCTGGTAGCAGTCGGTGACATCGAGCAGCACCACGGCGAGGAACGATGCGGCGGCGATCGTCAGCGGATATTGCCAGGCGAGATAATTGAAGAATCCGACATAGTAGAAATAGACGCCGAGCCCCGAGACGAACAGCACCGCGAATTCGACCATGCGCAGCACGCCGCTGACCATGATCGGCGACATCGTATCGCGCCGGTATTGCGACGCGACCTGCCGGGCAACGTCGTTCATGCCGCCGGGCTTGTCGCCATCGGCAGGCCCGTCGAAGTGACGCACCGCTTCTGATGAAAAGCGGTGCGCGGGGTCGATCTCGTTCATGGAACAGTCCGCAAGCTTCCCAGGGTGATTAGCAAAAGAGAGCTAAGAAACCCTTGAAACAACCTGTGGCTTTGGACGGGCCTGAGCTAACTTTCGAGCGCGGCGAAGTAGGCCTTCTCGATTTCGGCGGCCATGACGTCGGCGCCGAAGCGCGCCCTGAGCGTGGATTCGTCAGGCATCAATCGGCGATAGGTGGCAAGGTCGCCCAGCGCCTGGCTCATTTTGTCGGCGAGCTCGGCCGGATCCGGGCGAATCAGGGCGGGGGAGCTTGAACCGAAAATCTCCGGTATGCCGCCGACCGAGGTCGCGATAACAGGTCTTGCCGCGGCAAGTGCCTCCAGCACGGTATAGGGCATGGCTTCCGCGCGCGAAGGAACGACGACGAGCGCCCCCAGCACAAAGGCCTCCCGGGCCGGCATTGGCGGCAGGAAACGGACATTGTCTTCAAGCCCGAGGCGTTTCACCTGCGCGCGGTAGCGGGGCAGGTCGTCGCCGTCGCCGACCATCACCGCACTCGGTGCGCGGCCGAGCCGGGGAGCGGCGGCGGCCAGGGCATCGATGAAGATATCTGGGCCCTTGAGGTCCCGCATCATGCCAATATAGAGCAAATCAGCCGCATCGGCCCTGGCGGCTACCGGCTCGAATTCGGTGGTGCGAAGTCCATTGTAGACCAGCGTGTTCGGGATCGGCGGTTCACCCACCTTCCTGCGGTAGGTCCGCCGCTCGTAGTCGGAGACGAACAGCAGGCAATCGGTGAAGCGCGCCATGAGATACTCGAGCGCGAAGAACAGCTTTCCGGTGGCTGTGTTCTCGTCATAGTGGAGAGAGCCGCCATGCGGCGAATAGAGGCGGGCTACGCGAGACCTTGATACCCGCAACAATGAGCCGAACAGACGGGCATAGGCGCCACCCTTGGCGCCATGTCCGTGCAGCACGTCCGGCCGCAATTCCTTGATGATCCTGTAGGTGCGCCGGGCCGAGGCGAGGTCGCCCGGGCCGACGTGACGCTGCATTGGCGTACGATGAACGCCGAGCGCCAGCATGTCCTTCATCTGCCCGAAAAGATGCTCCTCGAATTCACCGCCGGTGGTCGAGTCGCAGACGATGCCGACCATGTGGCCGGCGGCGACCTGCGCTTCCGCCAGGTCGCGCACGTGCCGGAAAATTCCTCCCACGGGTGAGCGAAAGCAGTGGACGATCCTGAGCTTGTCCGCCACGAGGTGTCTGTCAGAACAGACGTTCGCGGACGTAGACGGTATCTCCCGGCAGCAGGGGATCGGAGGTGACCACACGGCCAGTTATCACCTTGCCGTTGATATCGCGGGTGATGTCGACGCTCTCCTGGTTGGCGCGTGGCGTGAAGCCCCCGGCAATGGCGATGGCCTTCTGCACCGTCAGGCCGGGCACGTAGGAATACTGGCCGGCGGCGCCCACTTCGCCCATGACGAAGATCGGCCGGTAACGATCGATCTCGACCGAGACGTCGGGGTCGCGCAGATAGCCCTGCCGTAATTTGTCGGCGATCTCCTTTTCCATCTGCTGCGCGGTATGGCCCCGTGCCGGTATGGCGCCGACGAGCGGGAAGGAAATATAACCGGACTGGTCGACGCTGTAGCTGTTGGTCAGGCCCTCCTGTTCGAACACAGTGACGCGGACCCGGTCGCCTGCGCCGAGGCGATAGGGCTGTTCGAGGACCTCGTGGAAGGCGGCCGGCGTCGGCCGGTAACTGGAACAGCCGGCGAGCATCGAAACGGCAAGCAGTGCGCGAAACAGGGAAGCAGTGCTTTTCATGACCGGACAGGTACCTTCGACTGGCCGCTGCGATGTCGCAGCAAACATCTGGGATCGGGTCCGTTATCATCCTGTTAGGGTTAATGGCCGGTAAAGGAGCGCGCCAATAGCGTTTTAGCAGGCAAGGTTTTGCTATTTTATCGATTTTTTTGTCGGCCCCGGCAAAATCCTAACGGAAGCTTACCGTGATCTTAACGGCTGGGTTACCATAGTTGTTTACGGTGCATGCTGATCCAGTTTCGGAGTGGGATGCATGTCCGTTCAATCCGCGGCCGCAGACGTCGACGTTGATCTTAGGCAGCTCTTCGCCAGCCTGGGACGCAACTGGCTGCGGATTCTGGTCTTCGTTCTGGTGGTGACGGGGCTTGCCTTCGTGGCTGCGTCGTTCGCGACCCGCCATTACAAGGCCCAGACGCAGGTGGAGATCGCCCCGCGAGAATCGGTCTACACGCGGCCCGCCAGCAGCAATCCGGACAGCGACAAGCCGATCCTCGACGAGCAGGGCGTTGCCACCCAGGTCCAGATAATTTCGTCCAACGAGATCCTCAAGCAGGTCGCGCAGAAGCTCGGCCTGTCGCGACTGGCCGAGTTCGACGAGACGATCAACATGTCGTCGCTGAGCCGCGTGCTGATCCTGCTTGGCCTGAAGAACGACCCGATGGATGTTCCGGCCGACGAACGTGTCCTGAAGAAGATGCGCGAGAAGCTCAACGTCTACGGCGTTGAAAAGACTCGCATCATTGCCATCGAGTTCTCCTCGGAAGATCCGAAGCTCGCGGCCGCCATCCCCGATGCCATTGCCGCCGCGTACATTGCGGGGCAGGGCGCGGCTAAGAGCGAATCGAACACCGCCGCCGCCGACTTCCTGGCGCCCGAGATCGCCGACCTGTCCAAGCAGGTCAGGGATGCCGAAGCCAAGGTCGCGGCTTATCGCTCGCAGTCCGACCTCCTGATGGGCGGCAACAATTCCACCCTGGCCACCCAGCAATTGGCCGAACTGTCGACCGAGTTGTCGCGGGTGCGGGCCAACCGGGCCGCGGCCGAAGGCACGGCCGAGAGCGTGCGCAAGGCGCTGCAGAACGGCGGATCGCTGGATTCGCTGCCGGAAGTGCTGTCTTCCGATCTGATCCAGCGCTTGCGGGAGCGCCAGGTCGAGCTGCGCGCCAACATCGCCGATCTGTCGACGACGCTGCTCGACAATCATCCGCGTGTTCGCGCGGCCAAATCGCAACTGGCCGATCTCGACGCGCAGATCCGCAGCGAAGCCCAGAAGATCATGAAGGGCTTGGCGATGCAGGCCGATGCCGCCAAGGCGCGCGAAAGCCAGCTCGTCGCCGACGTCAACACGCTCAAGGCTGCTTCGGCGCAGGCCGGTGAGCAGCAGGTCGGTCTCGACGCGCTGCAGCGCGATGCCGCCGCCAAGCGCCAGCAGCTCGAACTCTACCTGACCAATTATCGCGAGGCGGCGTCGCGTCAGGATCGCAACTATATCCCGGTCGACGCCCGCATCGCCTCACCGGCTTCGGTCCCCGCAGAGCCATACTTCCCCAAGGTCGGGCCGATCGTCGGTGCTGCCGCCGCGGCTTCCCTTCTGCTGGCGGCCGTGTTCACGCTGCTGCGGGAGCTTTTCTCGGGCCGTGCCATGCGCCCAGCCAGGGGCGCGCGATTTGAGCCGATCGACGAGGTGACGATGCCGCCGGCCGCCTATCAGGAGCCGTCCACCCGCCTCGAACCGGCTGTCGCCACTGAGCGCGCCACTCGCACCGCCGACGTATCATGGCCCGAAACGGTCACGGAAACTCCGGCGCAGCCGCGGTCTGCCGCCGAGTTCGAGCCCGTCGCCAAAGCGGAGCCTATCGCCGAGCCTGAACCGTTGGCCAAATCCGAATCCTTGACCAAATCTGGACCCGTGGCAGAGCCTGAGCCCATGGCTGAGCCGGAACCCGTGGAGGTTCGGCGGCCGCGCTCCGTGCTCGGCGAGATCGACGTCGAGAAGGCAGCCGAGAAGCTGATCGCCAGCGGGGCCGCGCGCGCCATATTCGTTTCCCCCGAGGGCGATGAAGCGGCGGCGTCGGCGATCCTGGTGGCGCGCGAGGTTTCCGACGCCGGACTGCGCGTCCTGCTGCTCGACCTCACTGCCTCAGGGGCTGCCTCGCGCCCGATGCTGGACAGCGGGCTTTTCCCCGGCATCACCAATCTGCTGGCGTCGCAGGCGCAGTTCAGCGACGTGATCCATGGCGACCTCTATTCCGACTGCCATGTCATCCCCGTCGGCACCGCCGATCCGATCCGCGCCATGCGTGCCGCCGATCGGCTGCCGATCATCATGCAGTCGCTGACAACAGCCTACGATCTGGTGGTGGTCGAGTGCGGGCCGGCCGATGCACAAGGCATCAGCCGTCTGGGCGGTGAGGCCACCGAGGTGTTCTTGTCCATGCTTGAGGCCGACGACGAGGTGACGCAGGCCGCGGTCAAGCTGATCGAGAGCGGCTATCCCGACCTGACGCTGGTGACGCCGCTCGGCCACGAGCCGCCAGGCAATCCGGTGCCGGGGCGGCGTTCGGCTGCCTGAGATAACAGCTGTTCAGAGGCCCATCAGATCTATTCGAGTTCCTGCGTCGTCACATCGAATATCCTGTTGGCGTATTGAGGCTAGTTTTCGTCTTCCGTGGGCACGGGCGCTGTCTGTCCAACGGCCTTGCGGCGCAGTAGCTTGGTGAGCTTCCAGATTGTCGGGCTGCTCTTGACAAAGGCCTTCAGCCGCGCGCCCTGGCGAAGCACTTGTCCCAGCGCACGGCCCTTGAGCGTCAGCGGGACGAGGACCTCGAAATGCCGGGTTTCGATATCGCACCATAGCCGCTTGTAAGGTTCGTCTCCGACGGAGAAATCATAAACCGCGAACCCGCTCCGGCAGGCATCCTGGATGTTGTCGAAGAACAGGAAGTCGCCCGGGCTGGTGTGGGCAAGATCATCCTCGGCGATCGCTCCGAACTCGCAGATCAGCCGCCTGCCCGAGCGGCTCGCTCCAGTGACGGCGCGCAGCTTGCCGGCGACTTCCAGCCCGTGCAGCACGAAGCAAGGCTTGTCCTCGGCAAGTGCTTGCTTGAACAGCCCGCGGAAGAAGGCGCGTGTCCGGCCGTCACCGAAGACGTTGGCGATGCCCATCTTGCGGAAGCGCTGTTCCTTCATCTCGAAGAACGCGTCGAGCAGCCTCTCCACATCGCCGTCGCTGCTCGCCTCGACGCGCCGGTAGCTACCGACAGCCTCGAACTTGCGCGTCTGCGAACGATGCTTCTTGCGTTTGCGCTTGCCGCTGGCGCGCAGCAGCAGCGCATCGAATCCGCCGCTGAGATCGACGGCCAGTGAAAGATTGGGGCTGGCGAAGTGATCGAGCGATGCCAGCGGATTGGCGGTGCCGTCGAGATCGGGCAGCAATCTTTCCAGCGCGATGAGATCGATATCGGGCCGGAATCTGGCGATCGCCGCGAGCATCGACTGGATGGCTGTGAGGTCGCCGCTGGCCAGCCATTGCGGTTCGGCGGCGCAGAAATTGCCATTGGCGTGGCGGCCGCCCATGAACTGGGCGACCCGCAACGGGCCGCGCTTGACCACCTCCAACGCCAGTGCGAAGGCCGGCTTGCCCTCCAGTTCCAGCGTGGCAATGAGCAGATCGGGCCTGACCTCGGCGGCCCAGTTCAACACCCATGCCGCACTTTGCGCTGGAGCACAGAGCGCCGAACGACAGAACGTCGCATATGCCGCGAGCCCCTCGGCGGCGGCGATGGAAACCGACGGCCCCGCGGCATTTCTGGGTAGTGTGCGTGGCGTGGCCTGGCTCGCCGCGAGCCGCTTGCCGTCAAATGACGCGGTTGCGTCAACCATACCTCAATCCTTAAGGCGTATTGATCCCGATTTGGGGGGCGCTCGGGCGTATTCCGTGCTTGGTTAGCCTAGGCGCAAAAGGTGAATGAATGATCGACGGTGGGGAGGCAATCCGGAAACTGGCGCTCAACGTCGCCCGTTATACCGGCCTCGCACCGCTGGCCAGGCCGTTTGTCGGCGGCATTGGCGCCATCCTGATGCTGCATCGCGTGACGGCGACGCCCGAAAAGCCCGACAGCGTCAACCGGCACCTCAACATCGCGCCCAGTTTCCTCGATGCCGTGATCGCCGACATGAAAGCGGGCGGCTATGCCTTCGTTTCGATGGATGAAGCGGTGGAGCGTATCGAGGCAGGCGGCAAGGGCGGCCGGTTCGCCACCATCACCGCCGACGATGCCTATCGCGACAACATGACCGAGGCCCTGCCGGTGCTGGAAAAGCATGGCACGCCGCTCACCATCTATGTGGCGCCCGGGCTGATCGATGGCTCCGCCCACCTTTGGTGGGATGTGGTGGAGGATATCGTCAATGCATGCGACCGCCTGACTTTGGCCACATCGAACGGCCCTGCGGTGATCGATTGCGGGACCCCCGCCAGGAAACATCAGGCCATTGCCCGCTTGCATGCCTATTTCACCACCGAGGTCCGCGAGGAAGACCTGCGGACCGTGCTGCGCGGTCTCGCCGCGTCGCATGGTGTCGACGCCGACGCCCCGCGCCTGCGCACGCTGATGAACTGGGATGAGATCCGCGCCGTCGCCGCGCACCCTCTGGTGACGATAGGCGCCCACACGATCAACCACAGCAATCTGAAGCGGCTTTCCGAGGCCGATGCGCGGCGCGAGATCGGCGCCGTCAAGGACATGCTGCGGACCGGACTTGGCGAGGAGCCGCGCCATTTCGCCTATCCCTATGGCTATGCCAGCGCCGTCGGCTGCCGCGAAGTGGGCTTTGCGCGCGACGCCGGCTATGCCTCAGCCGTGACCACCCGCCACGGCGTGCTGCGCGCCGAACATGCCGGCTTCCTGCATGCCTTGCCGCGCATTTCGGTCAATGGCCGCTACCAGAGCCTCGCCCACATCCGCACCATGCTGTCGGGCGTGACGACCCCGCTCGCCAATGCCGGCAAGATGCTCGTTACTATCTGACATACGGCCTGGCCGGGCAGGGCTCAGCGCTTAGTCCGCGGCTCCAGCATCAGCCATTTGATGATGCCCATTGCCGGCAGCACCCAGAGCAGGCCGCTGACGAGGAAAAACAGGAATTGCACCAGTGCGCCCGATTCCGACAGGCGGGCGACGGCGAAGATCGAGGCGACCAGCGCGTAGATGATGACCAGCGCCAGCAGCAGGAACATTCCGATCAGTTTTTTCAGGCGAATGGGCATGTCTTAGCCTCGTTGATGGCTACCGCTTAGGCCGAACGCAAGGCACGCGCAACCCACGACACCGGGCGCGACGGCGTGCCGCGCTGCGCGGCCTTGCCAGCAGGAGTGCGATGGTTCACCAATCCGCGACATTCAACCTGCCGGGACATATCCATGGCCGCCATCACCGCCGCCGCGCCCTATCAGGCCCGCGACCGCGACCTGCACAACCGGGCACTCGTGCGCGGCTGGCTCTACGTCGTGCTCCTGGTGCTGTTCGCGCTGGTGCTGGTTGGCGGCGCCACGCGGTTGACCGAATCCGGCCTTTCGATCACCGAATGGCAGCCGATCCATGGCGTCGTCCCGCCGCTCAACGACACCGAGTGGCAGGAGGAATTCCAGCGCTATCAACAGATCCCGCAATACACCGAACTCAACAAGGGTATGAGCGTCGAGGCGTTCAAGTCGATCTTCTGGTGGGAATGGGCGCATCGCCTGCTGGCGCGCAGCGTCGGCCTGGTCTTTGCCTTGCCGCTGCTGGTCTTCTGGGCGACGCGTCGCATCGAGCGCGGCCTTGGGCCGAAATTGGTCGGCATCCTGCTTCTCGGCGGCCTGCAGGGGGCCATCGGCTGGTGGATGGTGGCGTCCGGCCTGGTCGACCGCGTGTCGGTGAGCCAGTACAGGCTGGCGACGCATCTCACGCTGGCGGCACTGATCTTCACCGCGACCATGGTCGTCGCGCGTGGCCTTGCGCCGCATTCCGAGCCCGCGGCCGATCGCTCGACGCAGCGGCTGGCTGGTTTCATCGTGCTTCTGGCGCTGATCCAGATCTATCTCGGCGGCCTGGTTGCCGGTCTCGACGCCGGCATGAGCTACAACACCTGGCCGCTGATGGACGGCCGGATCATTCCCGGCGATCTGCTCGTCCTCGAGCCGGCGTGGCGCAATTTCTTCGAAAGTCCGAAAACGGTGCAGTTCATCCATCGGCTTGGCGCCTATACGGTCTTCGCCGTCGCGCTCTGGCACATGATCGCCACGCGTCTGCGTCTGCCCGGCTCAACGCATGCGCGACGCGCGACACTGTTGTTCGGTCTGGTGCTGGTGCAGGCTTCGATCGGTATTGGTACGCTGCTGATGCAGGTGCCCCTGCACATGGCGCTGACCCATCAGGCTTTCGCGCTCGTTGTGCTGGGCTTTGCCGCCGCGCATTGGCGCGGCACCAAGGGCGCCTATCCCTTACCCAACGAGATTGCCGTCGGACGTTGAGTGCAGCCGATCACATCCAGAATTCGTTCGACTGGGTCGTCTTCTCGCCGTCGAATTCAGCCTGACGCAGTGCGGCGGCGGATGGTGCCGATTTGTCCTGGTCGGCCTGGCCGCCTGGTCCTGATTTGCCTTGGCAACCCTGTCAGCGGCCTTGAGCGCATCGAGCCTGGCCTAGGCGACGGCGATATGCACCTGGCGGTCTGGGGAGCCGTCCTCGAGCCGCACCTTCCAGATGCCGCTCGAAAAGGTCTCGGCCATGAGTTCCGGTTCGCTGACCTTCCAGCGCGCTGGAAAGGCTGGTGCATCCATCAGAGACCGAGCATCAGGTCCATGTTCTGGACGGCCGCACCCGAAGCGCCCTTGCCGAGATTGTCGTAGACCGCCAGCAGCAGCGCCTGGGCTCTGCTGTCGTTGGCAAAGACATAGACCTTCATACGGTTGGTGCCGTTGTAGATCTCCGGATCGATGTCAGGCACGCGTTCCAGATGCGTATAGGGCGCCACCTCGACCACGCCGCCCTGGATCGCGGCGAAATGGTCCGCAATGGCGGCGTGAAGTTCGGCACCCGTCGGCACGCGGTCGAGGCCACCGAGCTGCAACGGCACCACCGTAATCATGCCTTGCGCGAAATTGCCCACCGCCGGCTGCATGATCGGATCATGCGACAGCTTCGCATAGGCCCTCAATTCCGGCACGTGCTTGTGCTGCAGGGTCAGGCCATAGGGCAGGAATTCCGAAGCGTCCTCGCCCTTGGCGACATAATCCTCGATCATCGGGCGCCCACCGCCCGAATAGCCCGTAATGCCGTTGACCGCGATCGGGAAACTGGCCGGCAGCAGGCCTGCGGTGACCAGTGGCCTGAGCGTTGCGATCGGCCCCTGCGGCCAGCAGCCGGGATTGGCGACGCGCTTGGCCGTGGCGATCTTTTTCGCCTGCTCCTTGTCCAGTTCGGCGAAGCCATATTCCCAGCCTTCGGCCACGCGATGCGCGGTCGACGCATCGATGACCTTGGTGGTTTCGTTGGCGATCAGCGAGACGCTTTCCTTGGCCGCATCGTCGGGCAGGCATAGGATCGCGATATCGGCGGCGTTGAGGAATTCGGCGCGGGCGGCCGTTTCCTTGCGGCGCTCGACCGGGATGGAAATGATCTCCAGATCGCCGCGCTCGGCAAGCAGCGCCCGGATCTGGAGGCCGGTGGTGCCGTGCTCGCCATCGATGAAGATTTTCGGTTTCATTGCCTGATCAAATTCCCTGATATCTCGAAACTATATGCCGTTGCCATGATTGACCGTGGCGCCATTGTGGTTGCCGTTGTTCAGCTCCTCGAGCCGGGCCTTTCGCTCGGCCAGCAGACCGAGATATTGCATGGCCACCATCGAACCGGCGATCGCCGTTATATCGGCGTGATCGTAGGCCGGCGCAACCTCCACGACATCGGCCCCGACAATATCGACCTGGTTCAGCTGGCGCAGCGTCGACAGGATCTTCGCCGACGACGGGCCACCCGAAACCGGCGTGCCGGTTCCCGGCGCATAGGCCGGATCCAGGCAGTCGATGTCGAAGGTCAGATAGGTCTTCTTGCCACCGGTGCGATCGACGATCGCGTAGGCGATGTCGGAGGCGCGCATTTCCTCGATTTCATGACCATGGAGAATCTTGATGCCGAATGTGTCGGGCGCATGGGTGCGAATGCCGATCTGGATCGAGCGATCGGGATCGATGATGCCTTCCTTGACCGCGCGGCCGACGAAGGAACCATGGTCGATGCGCTTGCCGTCATCGGGCCATGTGTCCTGATGGGCGTCGAACTGCACCAAGGCCAGCGGTCCGTGGATGGCGGCGTGCGCCTTGAGCAGCGGCCAGGTGACGAAATGGTCGCCACCAAGCGTCAGCAGGAAGGCGCCCGATTTCAGGATCTTGGCCGCCTCGCGCTCGATCGTGCCGGGCGTCTTCTGATGGTTGCCCGAATCGAGCAGGCAATCGCCATAATCGACCACGGCAAGGTGTTCGAACAGATCGCGCGAGAACGGGTATTGCGGGTCGTTGTCGAGGATCGCGGAGGCGCGGCGGATCGCCTGCGGCCCAAACCGGGCGCCCGGTCGGTTAGTGACGGCGGCGTCGAAGGGAATGCCCCACACCACCGCATCCGCGCCCTTCACGTCCTTGGTGTATTTGCGCCGCATGAAAGACAGCGCGCCGGAGTAGGTCGGCTCGAGGGCACCACCCGTTTTGGAGCGGGCGGTGAAGGCATGGTCGATGGTGTTGGTCGCCATTACGGGTCCTCGTTTTCATCGGGGTGCAACAACTACAGAACCGGCATGGAAGATGCCAGTCACGGCTTGGGGAGACGAAAGCGCGCCGCCCGGGTGCCACGGCAAGACAGGACTTGTATCATCATGACGCAGACCGCGTTTCTTAATCCGTCGGATGCCGTGGTGTCGACCCACACCGGTACGATCGCCGGCGATCGGTTCCGGGTTCTCGATTCGTGGCGCGGCATTTGCGCGCTGCTGGTGGCGCTGTTTCATTTCCCGACCGCCTCGACGATCTCGCAGAGCAGCTTTATCGGTTCGTCCTATCTCTTCGTCGACTTCTTCTTCGTCCTTTCCGGCTTCGTCATCGCCTCCAGCTATGCCGATCGGCTCGGCCGCACTCAGGAGGTCTGCCGCTTCGCGCTGGTCCGTTTCGGCCGCATCTATCCGCTGCATCTGGTCATGATTGCCGCCTTTGCCGCCTTCGAGCTGTTGCGGCTCGTGCTACCGCAGCTGCATGGCACGGGCGCTGCTCCTTTCACCGGTGGCTTCGACCTCAAGAGCTTGGCTGCCAATCTCCTTTTGCTGCAAGGTGTCGGCTTCGAGGATCGGTTGACCTGGAACGCCCCGAGCTGGAGCATCTCGGCCGAGTTCTTTGCCTATCTCCTGTTTGCCGGGGCGGTCTTCGTCGCCGGCGCGCGGGCCTGGATATGGTTGGTCGCCGCCGCTGTCACCGCGCCGCTGTTCCTGCTCGGCTTCTCCACGCATCATATGGATGTGTCCTATGATTTCGGCTTCATCCGCTGCCTCTACGGCTTCTCGCTGGGCGCCCTGCTGGCCTGGTTTCAGCATGATTCCATTGCAGGAGCGCGACAGGTTCTGGCCGCAAACGGCCCGAGGATGAGCTGGACTGTTGCCGAAATCGTCATGGTGGTCGTCATCGCTCTCTTTGTCTCGCTGGCGGGCGACAATGACGCCGGCATCGCCGCGCCCCTGGTGTTCGCCTTGGCACTGTTTCTCTTCGCTCATGAAGGCGGCTGGATCAGCGCGTTGCTGAGGACGCCGTTCATGCTGACGCTCGGCGCGCTGTCCTATTCGATCTACATGGTCCACATCTTCGTTCAGGCGCGCCTGATCAATGTCGCCGGGCTGGTCGAGCGCAAACTCGGCCTCGGCCTGGTTGGCGACATCGTACTGCGTGGCGAGCCCGCGACCGGCTTTGGCGCTGGCTGGACGGGGTCCATGGCGATCGTCGTCATGCTCGCCGCCACCATCGCCGTGTCGTGGGTGACCTGGCGCCTGGTCGAAATGCCTGCGATGGCCTGGTTCCGCCGGCTGTCGAAGCGCATCTGACCCGCATCCAACCGCTAATGCATGTCGCCCAAAGTGAGCTCGGTTTGGGCAAGACGACATGCATAAAATCAGGAGCTTACAGCGGTCGGGCGAATCCGATTCGACGCGACGTGCTGTAAAGCGCGGCGCCTGAATCCGTTTCGATGCGACGCGCCTTAGCCGGCTTCGTTCACCGGGATGTCACCGATGTCGCCTATCCCCGGCTCGATCCGGCAAGGAGCGATTCTCGATGCGGACGATCTGGCTGAGCCTTCTGTTTTCCACGGCGCTTTCCGCCGCTTCCGGTCAAGCCTTGGCCGGCGAAACCCGCGCCAGGCAGATCCTCGACCGCTTCGAACATGCCAACCAGTGGCGCGACCATGTCATGGTGGCCGCCCATCGCGCCGGCAGCATGCAGGCCGGCAAGACGCTCTATGCGGAAAATTCGCTTGCCGCCGTGGAGGGCTCGATCGCGATCGGCGCCGAAATCGTCGAGGTCGACATCCGGCGCTCGAAGGACGGCGCGTTCATCGTCATGCATGACAGCTGGCTCGACCGCACGACGACCTGCAAGGGCGAGGTCATCAACTACACGCTGGCCGAGTTGAAGAGATGCCGGCTGGTGATCGAGGGCACCCATGCCGTCACCAACGAGACCGTCTCGACATTGCGCGAGATGCTGATGGCGACACGGGACAGAATCCTCATCAATCTCGACAACAAGCTCGAGGTCGGCGACCTCCCGGGCATGATCGCGGTGGCGCGCGACCTCGGCATGGCCGAGCAAGTCATCGTCAAGGAAAACCTTTGGAACCAGAACAGGATCAGCACGGTGAAGGCGGCCATGACTGCCGCAGGCGGGGGCTTCCAGTTCATGCCGATCATCGCCGATGACGCGGTCCATGATGCGGGCTTCGCCTCGACGGTCGACCACGCTTTCGCGCCGCGCGCGATCGAACTGATCAACTGGCGGGCGGGCGCCGAGACGCTGACCGAAACCGGCGGGCCGCTGTTCAGCACGCGCATGCGCGCCGAGGCGGTAAGGGGCGACTGGCATATCTGGGCCGACACCTATGCCATCGTCAACAAACCAGGCGGCTTCCTCGCCGGCGGCCGTGGCGACGAACTGGCGGTCCAGGCCAGCCTGCCGCGCGAAGTCTGGGGCTTCTGGGCCGATCGTGGCGCCACCATCATCCAGACCGACGAGCCGAAAGCGGCGATCGGCTGGCTGGCGGCGAATGGTTATCGGGTGCCCTATGCCGGCACGGGCGAACGCATCGAGCCAGCCGCGACCGCCAGCATCAATTGATCCGCCGCGTTCAAGCAAAAAGGCCGCACGGAGGCGGCCTTTTCGACTGTCCGAAAATTCGAAACGGTTAGCGCTTCGAGAACTGGAAGGAACGGCGGGCCTTCGCCTTGCCGTACTTCTTGCGCTCGACGACGCGGCTGTCGCGGGTCAGGAAGCCGCCCTTCTTGAGCACGGCGCGCAGCGCCGGCTCGTAATAGGTCAGCGCCTTCGAGATGCCGTGACGCACCGCGCCGGCCTGGCCGGAAAGTCCGCCGCCGACGACGGTGGCGATGATGTCGTATTGGCCCGAGCGGTTGGACGCGATGATCGGCTGGTTGAGGATCATCTGCAGGACCGGACGCGCGAAATAGGTCGCGAATTCCTTGTCGTTGACAACGATCTTGCCGGAACCCGGCTTCACCCAGACGCGCGCGATGGCGTTCTTGCGCTTGCCGGTGGCGTAGGCGCGGCCCGACTTGTCGAGCTTCTGGACGTGGACGGGGGCGGCGGCCTGCGTGTTGGTGTTGCCGGTGGCGGCGCCCAGTTCTGCGAGCGAGGAAAGCTCAGCCATCTTATGCGACCTTCTTGTTCTTGGAATTCAGCTTGGCCACGTCGAGGACTTCTGGCTGCTGGGCGACATGCGGATGCTCGGCACCTGCATAGACGCGCAGGTTCTTCATCTGGCGGCGGCCGAGCGGGCCACGCGGAACCATGCGCTCAACGGCCTTCTCGACGACACGCTCGGGGAAACGGCCCTCGAGCAGCTGACGCGCGGTGCGCTCCTTGATGCCGCCGGGGTGGCCGGTGTGCCAGTAATAGACCTTGTCGGTGAACTTCTTGCCGGTGAATACCACCTTGTCGGCATTGATGACGATGACATTGTCGCCGTCGTCGACATGCGGGGTGAAGGTCGGCTTGTGCTTGCCGCGAAGATGATTGGCGATGACAGTGGCGAGACGGCCGACGACGAGACCCTCGGCGTCGATCAGGATCCACTTCTTCACCACATCCGCAGGCTTCTGCGAAAAGGTTGTCATGTTTTCTGCTCTCGGTTCTGACCTTCGGGAGTGAAGGCGTTTCTTGTTGCTTGGATTGGCGAAAGACGCTTGTCATCAGCCAATAACAAAACGGCGGCCTTTGCGGGCCGCTGCTTCGTGAAGGCTTATAGGCGAGCGGAGTAACAGCGTCAAGGTAGCGGAAAAGTCCTGTAGCGCAGAAAAGGCTGTAGAAACAGCATGTTGGATTAAAGGTATTATTTTACCACATTGGCGGCGCTCTGCGGCGGGATCGAGTAGGTGCCCGTGGCATGCGCGATCGTGTGTCCTTCCGGGCCGGCGACGATGTCAATGTCGAACACCATCAGGCTCTTGCCGAGCTTCAGGATGCGGCAATGGCCATCGATCGGCCCGGCCTCGGCCTTGCGCACGAAATTGATGTTGAGGTTGGTGGTGACCGAGAGCGCATCCGGCCCGGCATGGCTGAGCACGCAGACATAGCCGCCAATGTCGGCCAGCGTGAACAGGGCAGGGCCGGACACCGTGCCGCCGGGACGCAAATGCCGTTCACCGGCATTGAGCCGTACGATGCAGCCGCCTGGAAACACATCGATCGCCTCGTAGGCGGCGGCACTCTCGTTGAGTTGGGGAAAGACCGTTTCCATCAACAAATTGATCTGCGCTGCGGTCAGCACCGGCTTGAGGTTGGTCTGGGCGGGCATCTCGGTCTCTCGTTCTGCGCCAAGCCTGTATGGGCGCAGCCGGGTGTTTCTGGCAACATATACATCATGCTGGCGCAAGCGATGGGTGTTGGACGAAACCCGATCCGATATTAGATACTCTGCCTGCACGACCGGAATCGCGGAGATCTTAGCCATGGCCGAAATCCTTGCCATCAAGCCTGCTGCCGCCGACGAGGGCCCGGTCACGACAAGACGGGAGAAGGGCGTGCTGCGCCTGACGCTCGCCAATCCGCCCGCCAATGCCCTGTCGCTTTCGGTGATGGCGGCGCTCGTGGCGGAGTTGGAACACGCCAAGGCGGACAAGGCCGTTCGCGTTATTGTGCTGTCGGCGGCCGGCAAGGTGTTCTGCGCCGGCCACGACCTCAAGGAAATGACCTCGCGGCGTGCCGATGCCGATCGCGGCAAGGCCTTCTTCGAAGAGACCTTTGCCGCTTGCGCCATGCTGATGCAGACGATCGTGCGCCATCCCTTGCCTGTCATCGCCGAGGTGGACGGCCTGGCGACAGCCGCCGGCCTGCAATTGGTCGCCAGCTGCGATCTGGCGATCGCCTCGCATGAGGCGACCTTCTGCACGCCGGGCGTCAACATCGGCCTGTTCTGCTCGACGCCGATGGTTGCGCTGTCGCGCAACGTCTCGCGCAAGCAGGCGATGGAGATGCTCTTGACCGGCGAGACGATCGACGCCGCGACCGCCAAGGAATTCGGCCTCGTGAACCGCGTCGTGCCGCGCGAGTACCTGAATCAGATTGTCACCAAATACGCGCAAACCATTGCTTCCAAATCCTCTTTGGTGATCAAGGCCGGCAAGGAAGCTTTTTACGCGCAGGCCGAGATGGGCTTGGCCGATGCCTATGCCTATACCGGCCGCGTCATGGTCGAGAACATGCTGGCGCGGGACGCGGAAGAGGGCATCGGCGCTTTCATTGGCAAGCGCAAGCCGGAATGGACGGACGAATAGGATCATGGAACCGCGCATTTCCATCATCACCATCGCCACCGAAGATCTGGATCGCGCCGTGCGCTTCTACGAGGCGATGGGTCTGAAGCGCCACGCGGGGATCACCGACGGTGTCGCCTTCTTCCAGATGGGCGGCGCCATCCTCGGCCTGTTCCCGCGCCCCAGCGCCGAGGAGGACTCCGGCATCACCTTCGCCCAGGCGCCCTCGGCCGTCTATCTCGCCTACAACACCCGCTCCGATGCCGAGGTCGACGAAGTGCTGGCGCAGGCGGAAAAGGCTGGCGGGCGCATCATCAAGCCGGCCGGCCGCGCCTTCTGGGGCGGCTGGTATGGGTACTTCGCCGATGCCGATGGGCATGTTTGGGAGGTGGCTCATAACCCGGCCTTTCCGATCGCGGACGACGGCACGATTTCGCTGCCTGATTGATGGCCTACCGCAAGCAACTGACACGGCTCAAGGCACCGTACCTCAAACGGATTTTGCTCGACCGGGAGCGGGTTACGGACTGGGAGAAGTATCCGTGGAACCTGCCGCTGTTTCGCGGCCACGCGTTCGAGCTCGAATTCACCACGCCCATCACCATCATCGTCGGCGAGAACGGCACCGGTAAATCCACGCTGCTCGAGGCGATCGGCGCGCTGGCCGGCTATGACGAAGCGGGCGGCGGCAAGGGCTACCGGCCGGTCGACCATTCCGGCGCCATCGACGAGAGTGGCGCCGCACTGGCCAACACATTCCGTGGCCACTGGTTGCCAAAAGTCACCGCCGGCTGGTTCTTTCGCGCCGAATCCTTCTACTCGGTGGCCCGCTACCTCGACCAGGCAGCGCTGGAAGATCCGTTCAAGCCACCGCCGCCGGATTTCCTGTCCTGGTCGCATGGCGAAGGCTTCATCCGCTTCTTCGAGGAGCGCTGCCGCAGGCAAGGCATCTATATCCTCGACGAGCCCGAGAGCGCGCTTTCGCCGACGCGCCAGATCGAATTGCTGAAGATGCTGCGGCGCATGGACCAATCGGGCACCGCGCAGGTGATCATGGCGACCCATTCGCCGCTGTTGATGGCCTGTCCCGGCGCGCAGCTGTTCCGCATCAGCCGCTTTGGGCTCGAGCTTGCCGACTTTCGCGATACGGACCACTTCCGCATGCTGCGCGATTTCAGCAATGACCCGGATGGTTTTCTCGCCGAGGCGTTGTATGAGGACGAGACATGAATCACGATAGCTACGACAACACCTATATCGGTGGCATCCTCAATTCGGTGAAGTCGATCGCCATGGTCGGGGCGTCGGCCAATGATGTCAGGCCGAGCTATTTCGTCCTGAAATACCTGCTGGCCAAGGGGTTTTCGGTGTTCCCGATCAATCCTGGCCAGGCCGGCAAGGAAATCCTCGGCCGAATGACCTATGCCAGGCTGGCCGACATACCGGGGCCGATCGACATGGTCGATATTTTCCGTAATGCCGCGGCGGTCCCAGGGATCGTCGACGAGGTGTTGCAACTCGATCCCTTGCCGAAAGTCATCTGGATGCAGCTTGGCGTGCGCCATGACGAGGCAGCCGCTCGCGCCGAAGCCGCCGGCATCAAGGTGGTGATGAACCGCTGCCCCAAGATCGAATATGGCAAGCTCTCCGGCGAGATCGGCTGGACCGGCGTCAATTCCGGCGTGCTGTCGTCCAAGAAGCCGCTGATGCGCCAGGGTTTTCAGAGTTTCGGCGTGCGCCAGAAATAGACGCGGCGTAGAGGCGCAAAATTATTCCGCGTATTGCCGCATTATCCTGCGGTGTGATCGAAGGATCGGCGCCGAAAGGTATTTTCTTCTTTGCATTCGCACGCCGCCTTCGCCAAGAATGCGCGGCCAATTTAGGAAGTTCAAAGGGAGGTTTCAGTGACCCGTTCGCCCGGTTTCAACACGCTCGCCGTCCATGCCGGCGCCAAGCCCGATCCTGCCACCGGCGCGCGCGCCACGCCGATCTACCAGACGACCTCCTTTGTTTTCGATGACGCCGACCACGCCGCTTCGCTGTTCGGGCTAAAAGCTTTCGGCAACATCTACACCCGCATCATGAACCCGACCCAGGCAGTGCTCGAAGAACGCGTCGCGGCCCTCGAGGGCGGCACGGCCGCCCTTGCGGTCGCTTCCGGCCATGCCGCGCAGGTCATCGTGTTCCACAATCTGATGCAGCCCGGTGACAATTTCGTCGCCGCCAACAAGCTTTACGGTGGTTCGATCAACCAGTTCGGCCATGCCTTCAAGAATTATGGCTGGGAGGTGCGCTGGGCCGAAACCAACGACATCTCGACCTTCGAGAGCCAGATCGACGACAGGACCAAGGCGATCTTCATCGAGAGCCTGGCCAATCCGGGCGGCACCTTCGTCGATATCGAGAAGATCGGCGACATCGCCCGCAAGCACGGCCTGCCGCTGATCGTCGACAACACGCTGGCCTCGCCCTATCTGATCCGGCCGATCGAGCATGGCGCCGACATCGTCGTCCACTCGCTGACCAAGTTCATGGGCGGCCACGGCAATTCGATTGGCGGCGTCATTGTCGACGGCGGCACCTTCGACTGGTCGAAGTCGGGCAAATACCCGATGCTGTCGGAACCGCGCCCCGAATATGGCGGCCTCGTGCTGCACGAGACCTTCGGCAATTTCGCTTTTGCCATCGCCGCGCGCGTGCTCGGCCTGCGCGATCTCGGCCCGGCGATCTCGCCGTTCAATGCCTTCCTTATCCTGACCGGCCTCGAGACCTTGCCGCTGCGCATGCAGCGTCATTGCGACAATGCGATCACCGTCGCCGGCTGGCTGTCCAACCACCCCAAGGTCGCCTGGGTGAATTATCCCGGCCTGCCCAGCGACAAGAACAGCGCGCTGCAGAAGAAATATTCGCCGCTGGGCTCCGGCGCCGTGTTCACCTTCGGCCTCAAGGGCGGCTACGAGGCGGGCATCAAATTCGTCGAGGCACTCGAACTGTTCTCGCACCTGGCCAATGTCGGCGACACCAAGTCGCTGGTCATCCACCCGGCATCGACCACGCACCGCCAGCTTTCCGACGAACAGAAAGTCAAGGCTGGTGCCGGGCCCGACACGGTGCGGCTGTCCATCGGCATCGAGGATGTCACCGACATCGTCGCCGACCTCGAACAGGCACTCGCCAAGGTGTGACCTGATATGACCGCGTTTCTTTCCGTCGACACCAAAGGCGTCGAACCCGAATCCGGCGCGCCGGCGCCGGATCGCCTGATCTCGGGCGATCCGAAATTCCGCACCTGGAATGTCGAGGATCGCGACAGCGGCCTCTATGCCGGCATCTGGGAATCGACCCCGGGCAAGTGGCGCATCGTCTATGAAGAATGGGAGTTCTGCCACATTCTCTCAGGTGTTTCGGTAATCGCCGAAGAGGGCGGCCAAGCGCGCACCGTCAAAGCCGGTGACAGCTTCGTGCTGCGGCCGGGCTTCAAGGGAAGCTGGGAAGTGCTTGAAACGACTCGCAAGGAGTATGTGATCAAGGTTTGAAGCTTGATCACATATCGAGAATCCGATCGGATTTCCGGGCAACTCGCTAGCTAAAAATCGACGGCAAGTCGTTCCAGCCCATGGAAATGGTAAGTGTCGCGGAAGCGTGGCTGTTCGGCGAGATGCAGTTGCGGGTGCCGCTCGAACAAGGTCCTCAGCGAAACCTGCAGTTCGAGGCGGGCCAGCGGCGCACCGATGCAGAAATGGATGCCGGCGCCGAATGATACATTCTTCTGGTCGGTGCGCTCCGGCCGGAAGGTCCGCGGTTCGGCGAAGGCGTGCGGATCATGATTGGCCATGCCAAGCAGAAGTCCGATCGTCTGGCCCGGCCCCACGACGATGCCGGGCGCGATTTGGATTTCCTCATAGGCATAGCGCATGAACATGTGCAGCGGCGCGTCGAAACGCAGGCATTCCTCGACCGTCGCCGCCGTCGCCTCTGGCGAGGTAAAGAAGCGGCGCGGGTCGCCGCCTTGTGCCAGGATGGAGTGGATGGCATTGCCGGTCTGGTGCACGGTTGCTTCGTGGCCGGCGTTGAGCAGCAGGATGGCCGAGGAGACCAGCTCGTCCTCTGACAGTTTCTGGCCGTCCTCCTGGGCTGAGATCAGCAGTGACAGCAGGTCATCGCCCGGCTTCTTGCGCCGCTCGGCGACGTAGCCGCGCAGGAAATCGGAAAATTCGCCCGCGGCACGGTTGGCCGTCTCCTCGGTCTCACGGGTGCGGCCGTGGATATACATGGCGACCATTTGATGCGACCAGTCGAGCAGTCGCGGCCCCATCTCCACCGGCACGCCAAGCATTTCGGCGATGATGGTGATTGGCAGCGGGGAGGCGAAGGCCGGCAGGAGGTCGACGGCCTTGCCAGGTTCGAAACGATCGATCAATTCGTTGGCGAGCGCCTCGACGCGCGGCCGTAACCGTTCGACCTGACGGGAGACGAAAGCCCGGTTGACCAGTGTTCTCAGCCGCGTATGGACCGGTGGCTCCAGCTCGAGCATCGAATTGGCTTCGATGCCGTCGAATGCCTTGAGATGGGTCCTGTCTTGTCCGACACCGCGGCTGTCGGGGATGCCGGCCGGGTTCTGGCGGCCGAAACGGCGGTCGCGCAACAGCCGGTTGACATCGCCGAAGCCGCCAAAGCACCAGAAGCCGAACTCTTCCCAGAAAAACGCATTCGAGGCTTCGTGCAGGAGGCCGTACGCCTCGTAAGGATTCAGGAAGAAAGCCGGTTCGCGCGGGTCGAGTCTGAGCCGGCGAGTGGCTGGATCAAAGGCCAGATAGGAGAGCGTCGATTTGGTCATGCCAGACCCATAGCGCGGCTTGCCAGCCCGGTTCCAGACCGTATGTTGCGTCCGGCAGCCCGATGCATTGAGCCAGCCAGCAGGGTTGCGGAAGGTCTGAACGGATGAATGTGATCGTTGTCGGCGCGGGTATCGCCGGTCTGTCCACGGCGTGGTCGCTGGTCAAGGCGGGCCACGCCGTGTCGGTTGTCGAGCAGGGGCCGATCCCCAATCCGCTGGCGGCATCGGGCGACCATCACCGCATCATCCGCCGCGCCTACCGCGCTGGAACCGGCTATGGGCTGCTGATCACTGAAGCCTACGAGGCCTGGGACGAGCTGTGGGCCGATCTCGGCGAGAACCACCTCGACGCGCGGGGCTTCGTCTGCGTTTCGCGCGAGCCCGGCGACGAGGCCGAGGAATACCGCGAGGGCCTGGAAGAGGGAAAATTCCCTTTCGAATTGCTGGGACCGGAGGCAGCCGTCGAGCGCTGGCCGTTCCTTGAGGCCGGCTCGTTCCGCTACGCCTATTTTTCGCCCGAGGGCGGCGCGCTGCATTGCCGCAAAATAGCGGCCGGGCTGGCCAAATGGCTGCGTGCCAATGGAGCCAACGTCTACGAGCACAGCAAGGTGACGGAGATCGATGGTGAGGCCGGCCATATCGTGCTCGAATCCGGCGAGACGATGCAGGCCGACCGCATCGTCGTTGCCGCTGGCGCCTGGGTGCTGAAACTATTCCCCGAACTCGGCGGCGAATTGAAGACCTTTCGCACCGCGCTCGCCTATGTCGAGCCGCCGGCCGATCTCAAGGCCGCTTGGGAGGCGGCGCCCGTCATTCTCGATGTCGGCGGCACGACCGACGGCTATATGATCCCGCTTACGCGGGGCGCCGGCATGAAATTCGGCTCGGGCCTGCACAAGGTGCCGACCAGCGACGCCGACTGGAACCGCGAGCCGGTGCCCGGCGAGGGCGAGGCGATCCGCAACCTGTTTTCGCCGCCGATCGCCCGCATCGAGGAGTACAAGGTGACCGAAGTGGTCACCTGCGCCTACACGTTCACCGATGACGAGAAATTCCTGGCGCATGAGACCGGCAAGTGCCTGGTCGTCTCGGCGTGCTCGGGTCACGGCTACAAGTTCGGCGCGGCGGTCGGGCGTCGTGTGGCCAAAGCCATTGGCGATGGCGATGTCGTCGGTCTTAAGGCCTGGCTGCGGGCCGAGGTGGCCTAAGCCTAGTCCTGGCAGTGCCTTGGAATATGCACCCGCCGCCAGCCGGATGAGCCTTCGCGCACCAGCAAGCGGCGCGGGACGGTCTGGTACGCGGCGGGAATATCGATGACGCGCCTTTGCTCGGGCCGCACCAGCACCTCCTCGGCGATACTGTCATATTGCGCCGGAATGACGACGCGCCGCGTGCGCTCGGGCTGGATCACCACCGTCTCGGCGACGCGTTCAAAGCGTGCCCTGCGCCAAACCTTGCACAGCACGCGGCGGCCGTGGATGACGCGCCATTCCCAGGAATAGCCGCCGCCATCGACTCTGACGGTGTGGTAGACGGTCCTGGTGGCCGCAGGCACCACTTCATACCGAATCTGGGCCGGCACAGTCACCACCACTCGCTCGCGCGTGCCATAGATCGGCGGATCATAGTCGACGATCTGCTGGCCGGGAGGGCTGACCATGACGTCTTCGTAGACCGTGTCGTAAACGGCCGGTGTGTGGACGGGCTCGTAGCATTCGACGGCGCGACCACCAGCCGCCGTTTGCGAAATCGAGCCGAGCATCGTTAGCCCTGCAATGGTGAAGCATGCGGTTTTCCCGGACATGGCACTCCCCGTCTGAACTGTAGGCACAAGTTCAACGTTGGATTGTAGGGGAAGCCGTTGCGGAGAAAAGCGGTTTTGGCGCATTTCGTTAAGTGACGAGGTTAAGAAACTGCTACCCTGGCGGAGCCGGTCGGTATTTGGGGTCGGCGTGGCATCAGCTGCTGCTAATTCTTGCCCGAAAGCTTGATTCGACTTACCCAGATGGCTAGGACGGGTCGGCCTTGCACAAGGATGAGCCGGCATCCTATTTACATCTTAACGATCCAGAACCGATTCTGCCCGAGCTGCCAGCCTGTCCGGCGCCGGAATCCCACCGCGAGACAAGAGATAACTGATGAAGAATCCCGTCGAAACCTACATGAACCTCGTTCCGATGGTGGTCGAACAGACCAATCGCGGCGAGCGGGCCTACGACATTTTCTCGCGCCTCCTCAAGGAGCGCATCATTTTCATCACCGGTCCGGTCGAGGACGGCATGGCGACGCTGGTCTGCGCGCAGCTCCTGTTCCTCGAAGCGGAGAACCCGAAGAAGGAAATCAACCTCTACATCAATTCGCCGGGCGGCGTCGTCACCTCGGGCATGGCGATCTACGACACCATGCAGTTCATCAAGCCGGCCGTGTCGACGCTGTGCATCGGCCAGGCGGCCTCGATGGGCTCGCTGCTGCTGACCGCCGGCCACAAGGACATGCGTTTCGCCACGCCCAACGCCCGCATCATGGTTCACCAGCCGTCCGGCGGCTTCCAGGGGCAGGCGTCCGATATCGAGCGTCACGCCCAGGACATCATCAAGCTGAAGCGTCGCCTCAACGAGGTCTATGTCAAGCACACCGGCAAGAGCTATGAGGACATCGAGAAGACGCTCGACCGCGACCATTTCATGACCGCCGACGAGGCCAAGGATTTCGGCCTGATCGACAAGGTCATTTCGTCGCGCGAGGCGGCCGAGGGGGCGTTGGCATAAAGGCTAGTTGGCAGTTGGATGGCACCATCACGCGCTTTTGGCGTGTCTTGCGTCATTTCGGCCACAATTGGCTGTTCCCTCGGAGGTCGGGATTGCCTACGTTAAGGCTATGTTGATTTTCGACGGCTTAGCTTTGCGTGGGGAAGCTGCGAATCATTGCCACGTTTTCTGATTTGTGTTTCGTACGGAATACGTTGCGGGAGCCGGAAGACTGGCGGCGGCGGATTCCCGCGATAAATAGAGTATGCGCCCTTTCAGCCAGACCATCGGCGGGCGGCCATGAAAGGACATGAAAATGAGCAAGGTCGGCAACAACAGCGGTGATTCCAAGAACACGCTTTATTGCTCGTTTTGCGGCAAGAGCCAGCACGAGGTGCGCAAGCTGATCGCCGGTCCGACGGTGTTCATCTGCGACGAGTGCGTCGAGCTGTGCATGGATATCATCCGCGAGGAGAACAAGACCTCGATGGTGAAGTCGCGCGAGGGCGTGCCGACCCCGCAGGAGATCCTCAAGGTTCTCGACGACTATGTCATCGGCCAGCCCTACGCCAAGCGCGTGCTGTCGGTGGCCGTCCACAACCACTACAAGCGCCTCGCGCATGCCGGCAAGAACAACGATGTCGAGCTGGCCAAGTCCAATATCCTGCTGATCGGCCCGACCGGCTGCGGCAAGACGCTGCTGGCACAGACGCTGGCCCGCATCATCGACGTACCCTTCACCATGGCCGACGCCACGACGCTGACCGAGGCCGGTTACGTCGGCGAGGACGTCGAGAACATCATCCTGAAGCTGTTGCAGTCGGCCGACTACAATGTCGAGCGCGCCCAGCGCGGCATCGTCTACATCGACGAGATCGACAAGATTTCACGCAAGTCCGACAATCCCTCGATCACCCGCGACGTGTCGGGCGAGGGCGTTCAGCAGGCGCTGCTCAAGATCATGGAAGGCACGGTCGCCTCCGTGCCGCCGCAGGGCGGCCGCAAGCACCCGCAGCAGGAGTTCCTGCAGGTCGACACCGCCAACATCCTGTTCATCTGCGGCGGCGCCTTCGCCGGGCTGGACAAGATCATTTCGGATCGCGGCAGGAAAACCTCGATCGGCTTCGGAGCTGTCGTCGCCTCGCCGGAGGATCGCCGCACGGGTGATGTTTTCCGCCTGGTCGAGCCCGAGGATCTGTTGAAGTTCGGCCTCATTCCGGAGTTTGTCGGCCGTCTGCCGGTCCTGGCGACGCTGGAGGATCTCGACGAGCCGGCACTGATCCAGATCCTGACCGAGCCGAAGAATGCGCTGGTCAAGCAGTACCAGCGCCTGTTCGAGATGGAAAATGTCGATCTGACCTTCCACGAGAACGCGCTTTCGGCGATCGCCAAGCGCGCCATTGAGCGCAAGACCGGCGCGCGCGGCCTGCGTTCGATCATGGAAGCGATCCTGCTCGACACGATGTTCGAACTGCCCGCGCTCGAAGGCGTGCGCGAGGTTGTGATTTCGGAAGAGGTGGTGACCGGCAGTGCCCGGCCGCTCTACATCTATTCCGAACAGAAGGAAAAGAAGGGCAATGTCAGCGCCTGATATGGCACTTGGCCCTATATTTTTATGGAACGGCGCCCCTGCGGCGCCGTTTTGCTGTGAGGAACCGGCACAGCGTCGCGATGGAGTGGATTGGGGACGATGTTAACTCTTGATCTTTGCCCTGCCTGCCTCCACCTAACACGAGAAGGCCGAGGTGCCCGATTTCTGTGCTGTAAAACTCCCGTCATAAACGGTGGTAGGCGGAACGATCCCCGGTCGTTAATATGAGATTCGCGGTTGGCCTGATGGTGGCCGCGACATGAAAGGTTGGACAATGGCCAAAATATCCAAGGCTCCCAGCGACGGCGTCTTCGCGGTCCTCCCACTGCGCGACATCGTGGTGTTCCCGCATATGATCGTTCCGCTCTTCGTCGGGCGCGAAAAGTCGATCAAGGCGCTGGAAGAGGTGATGGGTCAGGAAAAGCAGATCCTGCTTGCCACCCAGATGAATGCCGCCGATGACGATCCCGAGCCCGATGCGATCTTCGACATCGGCACGCTCGCCAATGTGCTGCAATTGCTGAAGCTGCCCGACGGCACCGTCAAGGTTCTGGTCGAAGGCGCCTCGCGTGCGAAAATCGTCTCCTTCACCGACCGTCCCGACTTCCACGAGGCCAAGGCCACGGCGCTGGTCGAACCGGAAGAGGAGGAGGTCGAGGTCGAGGCTCTGGCCCGCTCGGTCGTCACTGACTTCGAGAACTACGTCAAGCTGAACAAGAAGATCTCGCCCGAAGTGGTGGGTGCCGCTAGCCAGATAGACGACTATTCCAAGCTCGCCGACACGGTTGCCTCGCATCTTGCCATCAAGATCCCTGAAAAGCAGGAAATGCTGGCCACGCTTTCCGTCAAGGAGCGGCTGGAAAAGGCGATGGGCTTCATGGAAGCCGAAATCTCCGTCCTGCAGGTGGAGAAGCGCATCCGCTCGCGCGTCAAGCGCCAGATGGAGAAGACGCAGCGCGAATACTACCTCAACGAGCAGATGAAGGCGATCCAGAAGGAGCTCGGCGAGGGCGAGGACGGCCGCGACGAGGCCGCCGAGATCGAGGCTCGCATCAAGAAGACCAAGCTCTCCAAGGAGGCTCGCGAAAAGGCGGATGCCGAATTGAAGAAGCTCAGGACGATGTCGCCGATGTCGGCCGAATCGACTGTCGTGCGCAACTATCTCGATTGGCTGCTGTCGATCCCGTGGGGCAAGAACTCCAAGGTCAAGCAGGACCTGGCCTATGCGCAGAACGTGCTCGACACCGATCACTTCGGCCTCGACAAGGTCAAGGACCGCATCGTCGAGTATCTTGCCGTGCAGAGCCGCCAGAAGAAGCTGAAGGGGCCGATCCTGTGCCTCGTCGGCCCTCCCGGCGTCGGCAAGACCTCGCTCGGCAAGTCGATCGCCAAGGCGACCGGTCGCGAATTCATCCGCATGGCGCTTGGCGGCGTGCGTGACGAGGCCGAGATCCGTGGCCACCGGCGCACCTATATCGGCTCGATGCCCGGCAAGGTCATCCAGTCGATGAAGAAGGCCAAGAAGTCCAACCCGCTTTTCCTGCTCGACGAGATCGACAAGATGGGCCAGGACTTCCGTGGCGATCCGTCGTCCGCGCTGCTCGAGGTGCTCGACCCCGAACAGAACTCGACGTTCATGGACCACTACCTCGAGGTCGAATACGACCTGTCGAGCGTGATGTTCGTGACGACGGCGAACACGCTGAACATCCCTGCGCCCCTGATGGACCGCATGGAGATCATCCGTATCGCCGGCTACACCGAGGACGAGAAGATCGAAATCGCCAAGCGGCACCTGATGCCGAAGGTGATCCGCGATCACGCGCTGCAGCCAAAGGAGTTCTCCGTCGGCGAGGACGCGATCCGCACCATCATCCAGACCTACACCCGTGAAGCGGGCGTCAGAAGCCTGGAGCGCGAGCTGATGAAGCTCGGGCGCAAGGCGGTGACCGAGATCCTGAAGACGAAGAAGAAGACGGTGAGCATCACAGCGGCGAACCTCGCCGACTATCTCGGTGTTCAGCGCTACCGCTTCGGCCAGGTCGAGGCTGACGATCAGGTCGGTGTCGTCACCGGTCTTGCCTGGACGGAAGTCGGCGGCGAGCTGCTGACGGTCGAAGGCGTCATGATGCCCGGCAAGGGCCGCATGACGGTGACCGGCAATCTGCGCGACGTCATGAAGGAATCGATCTCGGCGGCGGCCTCCTATGTCCGCTCGCGCGCCATCGATTTCGGCATCGAGCCGCCGCTGTTCGACAAGCGCGACATCCACGTGCACTTGCCGGAAGGCGCCACGCCGAAGGACGGTCCGTCCGCCGGTGCCGCCATGGCCACGGCCATCGTGTCGGTGCTGACGGGTATTCCGGTGCGGGCGGATGTGGCGATGACTGGCGAGATAACGCTTCGCGGCCGCATCTTGCCGATCGGCGGCCTCAAGGAGAAGCTGCTCGCCGCACTGCGCGGCGGCATCAAGAAGGTGCTGATCCCGGAAGACAACGCCAAGGATCTGGCGGAGATCCCGGACAACGTGAAGAACGGCATGGAAATCATTCCGGTCTCACGCGTCGGTGAGGTGTTGCGCCACGCACTGGTCCGGATGCCGGAGCCGATCGAATGGGTCGAACCGGTCAATCCGCCGGCTTCCACGGACACGAGCGATGACGCTGGAAAGTCGCTTGCGCATTAGTTTTTTCTAAGGTTGCAGCGCACAAACAGAAAGCCGGGCCTCGCGCCCGGCTTTTTCATGTGAAAAACCCCGGAATTCCGGGCTTTTTCCGCTTTTTTCCTGCCTTTTCGACTTGGTTGCGGGAACGCTTCTTTCTAAAGTCCGTTTCCTGCCGGATGAGTCGTGAGTTCCGGTGTTCTCATGGAAGGGAATTTTTATGAACAAGAACGAACTGGTGTCCGCTGTCGCCGACGCCGCGAGCATTTCGAAGGGTGACGCGCAGTCTGCGGTCGATGCAGTGTTTTCTGTCATCTCCGGCGAACTGAAGAAGGGCGGCGATGTCCGGCTTGTCGGCTTTGGCAATTTCACCGTGTCAAAGCGCGCCGCATCCACCGGCCGCAACCCGCAGACCGGCGCCGAAGTGAAGATCCCGGCGCGCACCGTGCCGAAGTTCTCGGCCGGCAAAGGTCTCAAGGACGCCGTCAACTAAGCGTGTTTTTATTTTTGAAAAAACCAGAAAAGCCGGGCTTGCCCGGCTTTTCTTTTTCGGCGTATTGGGCCGGACGGTAGCTCCTCAAGCTGTCGGGGCGTCGGCGCGCATGAGGCCTTCGTTCTTGAGGTCGGCCCAGAGCGCTGCAGGGAGTTTGGCGTCCAGGAGCGAGCGGTTGCTCTCGACCTCTTCAGGCCGCTGACCGCCGGGGATGACCGAAACCACCGACGGGTGCAACAGCGGGAACTGCAGGGCGGCTTCGATCAACCTGACCCCATGGCGCTTGCAGACGGCCTCGATGCGCGCCACGCGATCGAGCACATCCTGCGGCGCCTCGGAATAATTGTAGTAAGCGCCGGGCTTCGGTCCGGTGGCCAGGATGCCGGAATTGTACGGGCCTCCGAGAACGATGCCGATGCCGCGTTTCTGGCATAGCGGCAGGAACGATGTCAGCGCCTCCTGTTCCAGCAGCGTATAGCGCCCGGCAAGCAGGAACAGGTCGAAATCGCCGCGCTCGGCCAGGGTCTGGGCCACCTGCCATTCGTTGATGCCGCCGCCGAACGCCTTGATGACGCGCTGGTCGCGCAAGGCGAGCAGGCCATAATAGCCCGAGCGCATGAACTCCTCGATGCGCCGGTCGGACGCCTCTTTGCTGCCGTGGGTGAAGATATCGACATCGTGTACGAACAGGATGTCGATGCGGTCGACGCCAAGCCGCTCCAGCGAGGCCTCGAACGAGCGCATGACGCCGTCATAGCTGTAATCGTAGACCTCCTTGCGCGACGGCGTTTCGAAGAACTTGCCGATGCCGGTGCGCTCTTCTGGCGGGCAGGCGCGCATGATGCGGCCGACTTTGCTCGACAGTACATAGTCGTCGCGCTTCCTGGAGCGCAGGAACGGGTTGAGACGTGTCTCCGACAGGCCGAGCCCATAGAGGGGCGCGGTGTCATAATAGCGGCAGCCGGTCGCCCAGGCGGCCTCCAGCGTCGCATTGGCATCCTCGTCGGAGACGGCGCGGTAAAGATTGCCGAGCGGCGCTGTACCGAAACCCAGCTCCGTGAAGGTGATGCCGCCATTGCCGATGCGGTCGAAATGCCGTGTCTTCATATCTTGAAATTTTCCCGGATTGATTTGTCTGACATGACACTATCACGCTCGTGGCTTGGCAAAAGCGCCGCTGAGCGTTGGACACGCATTTTCCCGGTTGCTAGCATGAACGAAATCAAGCTGTTCCGGGGAAAAGCGTGATCAGGAATTGCCAATCCAATTCGATTGCCGGCGCGCAGGCGCGGCCGTGAGCAACTCCAGCTCGGAGATGTTCAAGACCGCGCTCGACGAGCTTGGCGCGGTGCTGGCGCGCGTCGATGTCGATCGGATCGACGCCGCCTGTGGGATGCTGGTCGGTGCCAGACAGATCGTCGTCTTTGGCTGCGGCCGCGAGGCCTTGCAGGTGAAGGGCTTCGCCATGCGGCTCTATCATCTGGGCCTGCCGGTTTCGGTCGTCGGCGACATGACCACCCCGCCTGTAGGGCAGGGCAATGTCCTGCTTGTCAGTTCCGGACCCGGCGAAACCTCGACCGTACTCACCCTGATGCGCATCGCGCGCGAGGCAGGCGCCACCGTACTGCTCCTGACCGCCCAGGCAGGCGGCAGCGCCGCAGGGCTGGCCGATTTGACGCTGCTGATCCCGGCGCAGACCATGGCCGACGACCAGGGGCCGCAAAAGACGTCGGTGCTGCCGATGGGCTCGGTGTTCGAGGGCGCGTTGTTCGTGCTGTTCGAGATCATGGTGCTGAAACTCAGGGAGATGACCGCGGCGTCGCCGGAAGCCATGCGCGCCCGCCACACCAACATGGAATAGATCATGCGCTATGAACTGATGCTGCCGCACCAGATCCGAAAGGCAATCGCCCAGAATTGGCCGGTCGCGCTGCCGCTCGGCGTGCTGGAATACCATGGCGAGCACATGGCCGTCGGCATGGATACGCTGGCAGTCATCAAGACGCTGGAGCTGTTCGAAAAAGAGAGCGATGTCGTCATCCTGCCGCCCTTCTACTATGGCGCGGCGAGTTACGCGGTGGCACCGCCGGAAGGCAGCGGCTCCGTCCAGGTCGGCGGCAATCAACTGGCGCCATTCGGCGAGGCGCTGTTCTACAGCCTGCTGCGCATTGGGTTTCGCAACATCCACGCCATCATTCATCACCAGACCGAGAATTTCGCCGCCGGCATGCCGACGGATCTCGCCTTCAAGACCGCAGGCAGACAGGCGATCTTCCGCTTCCTCGAGAAGCAGCGTGGCGAGGGCTGGTGGGGTTCAGAGACGATGGCCGACTATTATGCCGGACATGCCGAGGGCGAAAACTTCTTCAACTGGGTGCAGGTGCACCCGCTGATGCCGACCGCCATGAACGGCAAATATCCGTTCGACCATGCCGGCATCGGCGAGACATCGCTGATGCTGGCGCTATGCCCGGAAGCGGTGGACGCCGCGCATTTCGCGGACAACAAAAGCTGGTATACGGCAACTGCGGCGGAAGCCTCGGCAGCACTTGGACAGAAGGGCGTCGCCATGATCATGGATCATCTGCGCGCGATCCTGAAGGCTTAGATTAGCGCGACCTTTCTCCGACCGAGGGGAGGTGAAGACGCCCGGTCACTTCACCGCGCCAGCGGTCATGCCCATGATCAGGTAGCGCTCCAGGGCGATGCCGATGACGGCAAGCGGCGCGATCGCGGCCGTGGCAAGCGCCGCCATCGACCACCAGTTGATGCCTTGCGAGCCCGTCTGGCTGGCGACCATGACGGGAATAGTCTTGGCGTCCGTCGAGGTCAAAAGGGCGGCGAAGAAGTACTCGTTCCAGCACAGCACCATCGCCAGGATGAAGGCGGCCACCATGCCCGGCAGCGCGATCGGCATGACGATACGGAAAAAGGCGCCCCAGATCGACAGGCCGTCGACGAGGGCTGCTTCCTCGAGTTCGACGGGGATGGAATTGAACTGGTCGCGCATGATCCAGATGACGATCGGCAGCACCATCAGCGTGTAGAGCAGGATCAGTCCGACGCGGGTATCGAGCAATCCGACTTCACGGTAGAGCACCAGGAAGGGCAGGGCCAGCACCACCGGCGGCAGGATGAGCTGCGACAGGAAGAAGAAGGAGATGTCCTCGTTCTTGAACCAGGCGAAATGGTAGCGGTAGCGGGTCAGGCCATAGGCGGCGAGGCTGCCGATGATGATCGCCAGGCTCGACGCGCCAACCGAGGTGATGACGGAATTCATGAAGCGCTTGAGGAATTCGTCGCGCACCGTCGATGTCTGCAAGATCGAGTCCGGCGACAGGCCGAGCGATCGCCAGCCTTTCCAATCCGGCTGGAAGTCGACGAACGGGATCAGGTGGCCCTGGGTGACATCCACCGCCGTCTTGAAGGATGTGGTGATGGTCCAATAGATCGGAAACAGGCAGATGAAGCCCCAGCAGGCGAGCGCACCATAGATGAAGACGCGGCTGGCGAGGAAGCTCGCCGGCGAGCGGATTTCGGATGCGACGTAGTCGGTGGTCTGAACGCTCATCTCTACCTAATTCACATTGCGCACGAAACGGCTGGCGAACTTCAACAGCCAGGTCACGAACACCACGATGATGACGAGATAGGCCATCGCCAGCATGGTGCCATAGCCAACATTCGAGCGGTCGCGGTACTCGCGGTAGATGAAGCTCGAGACCGAATCGGTGGCGCCGCCTGGACCGCCCGAGGTGACCGTGATGATGATGTCGGCAAGCTTCAGCTTGAAGATGATGCGCAGGATCACCGCCGTCACCGACACCGGCAGCATCAGCGGGAAAGTGACCTGCCAGAAGGTTTGCCAGGCCGTGGCGCCGTCGACCCGTGCCGCCTCCAGCACCTCACGCGACATCGCCTGCAGCCCCGCCAGCAGCATGATCATCATGAACGGAATGAAGGTCCAGGCGTCCAGCAGCATGATCGAGATGCGGGCGGTGATCGGGTTCGAGAAGAAGGCCGGGTCTTCCCAGCCGAGATGGCGCGCCAGCGTGGCAGCGGGTCCAAAGCGGTATTCCATCAGCGACTTGCCGATCATCCACGACACCGCGACCGGCGACAGCATGAGCGGCATCAGGAACACCACCCGGAAGAACTTTCGAGCCCGGATCTGCGCGTTGAGGAGCAGTGCCAGGCCAAAGGCGATGACATATTCGACCAGCACCGCCAGCACATAGAGTACCATGTTGAACAGGGCGTTGCGGTAGTAGGGGTCGGCGAGCATCTGCCAGAAATTGTCGAGCCCGTTGAACCTGCGGCCGCTGAAGGAGGAGAGGTTCCAATCGGTCAGCGCGATGTAGAAGCCGAACAGGGTCGGGAAGATCACCATCGCAATGGTGAACAAAAGGGCCGGCAGCAGGAACAGCGCGCGCTGGCCGTCCTCGCCGCGTGTCAGAACCTGGCCGATGCCGATCGCCACACCCCACAGCACATAGGCGTAGACCACGGGCCGCCATGTCTCGAAGCCGATCGTATCGACCTCGGTCTTGTAGAGGATCTGCACCACGATCGTTGCCAACAGGCCGAGCGTGGCAATCGCCATCAGCGCCCAGCCCAGACGCCTGCGGCCCGGCGGGATCAGATCATAGGGGGCGGCGTCTGCCGGCCACTGGGTCGCGGTCGAAGTCTGGTCAGTCACAAATCTCGCCCGTTTGGAAGGGAAGGCTGTGGCCCGGCGTTGCCGCCGGACCACGGTTCACAGGGCAGCCTACATGCCGAGCGAGGCCTTGTAGAGCTTGATCTGCTTGTCGCGGCCAATCTGGTCGGTCAGCTTCTCCCAGGCGGCTGCGATGGCATCGGCGCCTTCCTGCGCCTTCATCTTGCCGGCGAAGGTGTTGGCCAGGATATCCTCGGCGGCGCTGTAATACTGGAAGATGCCGGGGATGCGCGGCTCGATCGCCGCGTTGGGATGGTTGTAGCTGTCGCCTTCCGACTTCAGGTATGAGGTGATGAACGCCTCGTCGTAGCCGGCCGCCACCCACTCCGGAATGTCGAAGTGCGAATTGCGGTAGGGCTGGAAGCCCGACGGATACATCGCCGTCCAGATCGACAGGTCCTTGCCGCCGAGATGGGCGGCGGCCGACCATGCCGCCTTCTTCTTCTTTTCGTCGCTATCGACGCGGGCCATGACATAGACGCCCCAGCCGAGATAGGCGCAGTTGGGCGAATAGTTCGGGCCGCTGGCGAGCTTCTCCCACTTGCCGGTCTTGGAGTTGTAGACATCGTCGGAGCCCGGCAGGATCGAGAAGCCGGTGACATCGCCGATGACCGAGCTGTCATTGGTCTTGACGTTCGAGCCGACGTCGCCCCACCAGGGGATCATCGAGCCGGTGCCGGCCAGGAACTGCTGGAAGGCGGTGGTGTTCGGGTCGGCATTGATCTGGTCGGCCGGCTCCGACGGCAGGGCGTCGATGACGTCCTGGATGGCGCGTACCCAGGCCGGATTGTTGATGCGTGGCTTCATCGTGTCGGCGTCGAACAGCCAGGCCTTGTCGTCGGGATGCTTGGCGTAGGCGGTGGCACGGCTGCCCAGGAAATAGAAGCCGAACCCACCCCAGGGCTTGGGCGCGTCGAGGTAGCCGTAGACATCCTGGCCCTTGAACTTCTTGCCTTTCAGGAACTTGGTCACGGCCTGAACCTCTTGCCAGGTCTTAGGCACGCCCCATTCGCTCGTCGCCCCGCCATCCTTCCACTGCTTGGCGAGGTCGGCATCGGCAAACACGTCGGTGCGGTAGTTGAAATTGTGCGCGTCGCCGTCGATGGTGACCCGGTACTGCTTGCCATCCCACGTGCCGACGGGCGGCTTGAGGTAGTTGACGAGATCGTCGAAGTCGATCTGCTTCTTGACCCAGTCGGGCATCTCCGAAGTCAGGCCTTTGCCGCAGACGTCGCCCTCGAACGGCGCGCCCATCTCGATGATGTCGAAGTCGACGGTGCCGGTGGCGATCGACTGCTGCAGGCGGGCGTTGTAGTCGGCCTGCGCCAGGTCGATCCAGCTGATCTTGGCGCCCGTATAGGTCTCCCATGGCTTCAGGAAACCACGGAACAGCACATTGTGCAGGTTCTGGTTGTTGAGGCCCATGAAGGTGAGCTCGACGCCGGCGAACTCGCCTTCCTTGACATTGGCCTTGGTCGCCTCCAGGCAAAGCTCGCCGACCTTCTGGAAGTCGGCGTCTGTCGGCTGGCCTTTGCCAACCCCGGGGATCTGCAGGATTTTCGAGCGCAGTTCGCTTGCGGCGGAAGCCGGGCGCGTCAGCGCGCCAAGTCCGGCGCCGGATGCGGCGGCGATCGCGGCCATCGAGGCCGCGCCCTTCAATATGTCGCGCCTTGTGGCGCCGGCACGTACCAGTTTGTCGTAAAGACCTACTCGCATGGACTATTTCCTCCCAGAACGTTAGTCGTGAATCGAAAGTGCCAATCGTGCCGGGCGCTGGCCTTTTTAGAAGCGAAATCAGGACCCCGACCTGCGTCGCTTCGCGTTCCGTTTTTTCGGGTAGAGTACCGGCGTTCGGATTGGCGCTCGTCACTATTCTCACAACCAAACGCCGTGTCAACGAGGACGGGTTTTTATCTATAAGAGACCGACTTGCCCTGACCGGTCGCGTTGGTTAGCTTCTGCGCCTACGGCCAGTGGAGCCGATGGGGGAACGATGGCTCAAGTCGCGATCAGCAATGTGGCCAAGGCGTTTGGAACCGTCAAGGTTCTGCACGAAGTCAGCGTCGACATTGCCGATGGCCAGTTCGTCGTGCTTGTCGGCCCGTCCGGTTGCGGAAAGTCCACGCTGCTCAGGATGGTGGCGGGGCTGGAGACCGTCTCCGGCGGCACGATCGCCATCGGTGACCGTGTCGTCAATCACCTGCCGCCCGCAAAACGCGACATCGCCATGGTGTTCCAGAACTATGCGCTCTACCCGCACAAGACGGTCGAGCAGAACATGGCCTTCGCCCTCAAGCTGCGCAAGACCGATCCGGCCGTGGTTGCCGAGCGGGTCAAGCGCGCCGCCGACATCCTTGACCTCAGCCCCTATCTGAAGCGCTACCCGCGCCAGCTTTCCGGCGGCCAGCGTCAGCGCGTCGCCATGGGGCGCGCCATCGTGCGCAATCCGCAGGTATTCCTGTTCGACGAGCCGCTTTCGAATCTCGACGCCAAGCTGCGCGTCCAGATGCGCACCGAGATCAAGGAACTGCACCAGCGGCTGAAGACCACCACCATCTATGTCACCCACGATCAGATCGAAGCCATGACGATGGCCGACAAGATCGTCGTCATGCGCGATGGCCGCATCGAACAGGTCGGCGCGCCGCTGGAGCTTTTCGACCGGCCGGCGAACCTTTTCGTTGCCGGCTTCATCGGCTCGCCGTCGATGAACCTGCTCAAGGGTACCGGGCGCAAGGGCGGCGTCGAGATTGCCGGAACGCTATTCCCGGTCGCTCCGAACAACACCGTCGAGGAAGGGCGCTCCGTCGTCTATGGTGTGCGCCCCGAACATCTCGAAATCCATCCCGAAGGCGTGCCGGCGAAGATTTCCGTGGTCGAGCCGACCGGCTCGGAAACCCTGGTGTTCCTCCGCTTCGGCGACGGCGAGATGGTGGCGCTGTTTCGCGAGCGCCATGACTTCAAGCCCGGCGATACGCTGAAGCTCCGGCCAAGGCTCGACCATATCCATCTGTTCGACGCCGAGACCGGCAAGCGTCTCTGATCTCAAACGCACTCCACGAGGACCATCATGCTCAAAGGGATCGATCCGTTGCTCAATGCCGACGTGCTCCAGGCATTGCGGGCGATGGGGCATGGCGACGACCTGATCATCGCCGACACCAACTTCCCGTCCGATTCGGTGGCGCGCCAGACGGCGCTCGGTCGGGTGCTCCGCATCGATGCGCCGGCGGCGCAAGTGGTCAAGGCGGTGCTGTCGCTCTACCCGCTGGACACCTTCGTCGATGATTCCGCCGCCCGAATGGAGATCGTCGGAAAGCCGGACGAGATCCCAGCCGTGCAGAAGGAAGTGCAGAAAGAGATCGACGCCGCGGAGGGCAAGTCCTGGCCGATGGTGCCGGTCGAGCGTTACGCCTTCTACGAGCGCGCCAAGCAGGCCTATTGCGTCATCCAGACCGGCGAACGCCGCTTCTACGGCTGCTTTGCCTTCCGCAAGGGCGTCGTGCCGCCGGATGCGGAGTAGCGGCATGGCCTCGGGCAAGCCGGTCGTCATCCTCGGTGTGTTTGTCGCCGACACGGCCTACAGGGCCCAGCGCCAGCCGCGCATGGGCGAAACGATCCTTGGCAATTCCTTCAAGCTGGGGCCAGGCGGCAAGGGGTCGAACCAGGCCGTGGCCGCTGGCAAGCTGGGGGCCGACGTCGCGTTCCTGACCCGCCTCGGTGTCGATGCCTTCGCCGACATGGCCAAGCGGACCTGGAAGGATGCCGGCGTGAAGAGCGCCGCCATCGACACGCCGGACAGCTACACCGGTGCCGCCTACATCTTCGTCGAGGAGGGGAGCGGCAACAACGCCATCATCGTCAGCCCCGGCGCTGCCATGCTGATCACGCCCGAGGACATCGAAGCCAATGCCGACCTTATCAGGGGTGCCGGTGTTTTCGTGACGCAGCTCGAACAGCCGATCGATGCCGCGCTGCGGGCATTGGAGATCGCACGCGGGGCCGGGGTGACGACCATCCTCAACCCGGCACCGGCGGCAAAGCTACCCGACCGCATCTACGCGCTCTGCGACTATCTTACACCGAACGAGACAGAGACGGAGGAGTTGACCGGGCTGAAAGTTTCTTCGGTCGAGGAGGCTCGTGCCGCCGCCGGCAAGCTGCTCGAAAAGGGCGTCGGCACGGTCATCGTCACGCTGGGCGAAAAGGGCGCGCTCCTGCACACGAAGGATCGCTCCGAGCATGTTTCCGCCATCAGTGCCGGCCCTGTCGTCGAAACCACCGGCGCGGGGGACGCCTTCAACGGCGGCTTGGCCGCAGCACTTTCGCGCGGCGTGGAGCCGCTGGAGGCGGTGCGCTTCGCCTGCGCCGTGGCCGGCATTTCGGTGACCCGTCCAGGCACGGCACCGTCTATGCCGACATCGCAGGAGGTCGAGGCGTTGCTGGCCAAGCGCTGAGGCTGCTCAGGGTTCGCGGGGTCCCGGAGCCCAGACCGTTCTGGCCTCCGGGTCAGTGGGCGTTGAGAAGCTACTGCATGACGTAGCAGCGCTTTCCCTGGTCGGGAGCGGGATCGCCGAATGCATCGTTGTCGCATTGGACGCCATTGCGGAACACGTCCTGCGTGAACCGGCCGCGGGCGCCATACCTGACCACCTTGCGGCCATAGAAATCGCAGAATTCGCCTTCCTCGGCGCAGACCGCCCACTTCTCGCGGCGTGGCTGATCGTAGTCGTCGTTCGACTCGTCACGGTCGCGCTTCACGATGAAGCAGAACTTTTCCTTGCCCGGCGCGGGATCGCCGAAAACGCGGTTCGAACAGGGTACCGCGTTGCGCTCGATGTAACGCGAGGTCGTGCGGCCCCTGGCGCCGTAGACGACCTCGGCGGGATAGGGCAGGCGGCAGATCTCACCCTCGCGAGCGCATCGCTGCAGCCGGTCGGCCGACGCGGCGGCGGGAAAAAGGACGGATGCGGCCGTCGTCGCGCCACCCAGGCAAATCAGCGTGAATATCGTGCGCGTGGAAATGTTCGGTGCAATTGACATTACGTCCTCCATGCCATTCCGGCAGCATACTGCAATCTGGCTGCCTGCGGCATGAATCGAGCGTTTTGTGGGCGATTGCGCAAGCAGATTCGCAATGACCAAGTCGTCCGCTGTCCGCAGGGCCTCTTCGTCCGTTGCTTGGCGACCCACACGAATCGCGTCGTGGATTCCAAGGCATCGCTCATGCAAGAGTGATTTTGGAGCCGAGAAGAACCGGGCCGAAGAAGGTCTTCGGACGCTGTTCCTGGAGAGATCTTTGACAATTTTGTCGGCATTTCCCCGGAGCCAAGGATCATCATCCTTGAGGGGAAATGGCGCGAGTGACGGGGCTCGAACCCGCGACCTCCGGCGTGACAGGCCGGAAGATTGATGTTTTTCTTTAGCAAAAGTTTCAACTATCGCCGCGCCGTAACGCGCAGCAAAAACCCCGATAGTTGAAACCATAAAAGACGCCGGATCCAACCGGCGCCGCAACCCCATACGTTAACGGGAACACAAACCTTTGCAGATCCTGAGAATTACCCGCGAGCCGCCTGGCGGTTCGGGGAACACACTCGCGCGCTTTGATATCGCGTTGAACGACGACATTCGCCTATTCGGCTTGCGCATCACTGAGCGCTCCGCTGGCGGATATTCGGTTTACGGACCGAACGCTCACGGCACGCGCATCGTGACGTTTTCATACGAACTGGTTGATCAAATGGCCCGCGCTGCACTCGCTGCGCTTGAGGAGCAGAAGCCGAATGACAAAAGCGCAGCCTGAAGACACCCGTCGCGAACGCGCGTCCGAATATCAGCTAAAGTTCGGCGGCCACCTTGTCGAGCAGATGGACGGTGACTGGCTGGTCATCGGTTCGATTACGGCACTCGGCACGCCGCAGACGATCCGCTTCCACGTGGGCGGCTTGAATAGAGTTAAAATCGCAGCCGGCACCAAGTCCAAGCCTGTGGAAGCCAACGACAACCTGCCGATCGTCAATCCCGCCGAATGGCACGGCAAGCCAGTGCCTACACGCGAATGGTTTCTTGAAGGCCTAGTGCCGCGGCGCCAGGTCACCATCCTGAATGGCGATGGTGGCGTCGGAAAGTCGTTGCTCGCACTGCAGATTGCTGCCGCAAGCGCCTTAGGGTGCGAGACCCTTGGCCTTCGGCCATTGGCGGGCCGCGTGGTGTACTTGGGGGCCGAAGACGAGGCGGAAGAGTTCCACCGTCGACTTGCCGACATCACCTATCAGCATAGCCGTGAGCTTTCGGATCTTGACGACTTTCGGTTGATTCCCATGGCCGACCGCGACGCATTGCTAGCCGTTCCCGACAAGGCCGGCGTGATGCAGCCAACTGCCAACATGGCCGCGCTAATCAAACAGATGACCGACTTTCGGCCAGGATTGTTGGTGCTCGACACCTCCGCAGACTTGTTCGGTGGGGACGAAATCAAACGCAACCAGGTCCGCCAGTTCATTTCGATGCTGCGTAAGCAGGCCATCGAGTTTGACCTGGCTGTCATCTTGCTCAGTCACCCGTCAGTTGCCGGCATACAAAGCGGAACGGGCTCATCTGGCAGCACCGCATGGAACAACAGCGTGCGCAGCCGCCTCTACCTAACCAAGATGGAAGGCAAGGAAGACGTCGATCCTGACGGCCGTGTGCTGACCAACAAGAAATCTAACTACGGAAAGACCGGAGCCGAAATCCGACTGCGATGGGAGGACGGCGTGTTCGTATTGGATAACGGCAGGCCGTCGCCGACCGTTGGCGTGGCAAACATGCTGGCCGAGAAGGCGTTTAAGGACATCCTGTCCCTTTTCAATCGGACTGGGCAGCACGTGTCAGACGTTACAGGCACAAACTATGCGCCTGCCAAGATGGCCAAGCATCCAGACGCGAATGGTTTGACCAAGCGCAGTCTAGCCGATGCAATGCAGCGATTGCTCGATTCCGGCCAGGTAAGGATCATAATGGAAGGCCCGCCGTCTCGACAGCGGAAACGGCTCATTCTTGCGTCTGAAGACTACGGGCCGGAAAGAGGTGTGGCTTAGATTCCACCGTACGCTACCACCGCACTACCACCGCACTTCCACCGCCTACCACCGGGGTTAGCCACCACCCCCTTATACCCCCCCGTGCGGTGGTAGCACCGCTTGCCGGTGGAAACCGGCAGGCGCGACCACCCACCAAAAACCAACCAGAGGAGATATTACACAGAATGGAACTACCAGTGATTTCACTAGCCACCCAATTCGACGCCGTAAATCCCGACACAGGCAAGACCGTGAAGGTTGTCGGCATCGACATGACTAGCGCCTTCGGCCCTAAGTTAATCGTACTCGTCACGAGCGTGGACGGCACGCATGCCGAGCTATTGGATTACGTCGAGAACAAACGGGCCTGAGCAGCGCATGACAGCACTAGCACCCACCGACAGCGACAAACCATTCCGCGGCCGACGAATGAGTTGGGGCGAATTCGAACGGATCCTTGCCGACAATGACAACAGCCAGCCTGGACAACCTTTATCAGACGAGACGTTGGCGCACCCTACGGCGCAACCACATAACGGCGAACCCCTTGTGCGAGCAGTGCCTGCACGATGAGATCGTCCAGCCCGCCGTTGCCGTTTGCCTGGCCAGCGGCCACCACGACGGCAATGTCGACGCGTTCTGGGCAGGTCCGTTCGTGTCCCTCTGCAGTGGCTGCCGCTTCGAGCGACGCGAGGCGATGGTGCACCGCACAACGGCCGATGGTGCAGTGCGGTAGGGGGGGGCGGATCAAGGGCTTGCCGGAGCGCCGACTAAGGACCGCCGCGCCCCCACAGTAACCATCGGCCTTGCCCCCGTTCAAAATATATTCGGCCATCGTCTTGCCCAGCAAGGCTTTGCGGCCAGGAACATAGGAAAATCACCATATGAAAACCGGCGATAATCAACCGAAACCGCCCGCTCACCTGCGTGCAGCTACGAAAAGATGGTTCAAAAGTGTGCTGGATGAGTACTCGCTCGAGGGCCACCATATCAGACTGCTCACTCTGGCCGCGGAGGCTTGGGACCAAAGCCAAACCGCCCGCGAGGTGCTCGACAAGGACGGCTTGACCTTCCTAGATCGCTTCGGTCAGCCAAAGGAACGCCCGGAGTGCGGCATCCTTCAAAACGCCCGGATCGCGTTTGCTCGCCTTGTCCGCGAGCTTGCTTTGGACGTTGATGTACCCGATGCGCCGCGATCGGCTCGAACTCGAGACTACGGGAGCCGAGCCTGATGCCCGTCCGTCGTAAAGTAGACAGGCGCCGTGACGGCATGCCGGTCGACGATCTCCGTCGCGTCTGGTCGCTTTGGCACCGGCCGGACCTAACGAAGACGGAGGCCGATGAGTTGGCGCGTCTGATAGAAGAATGCGAGGCGGCCGGTTACGACCCACTGCTCGCATGGTGTTCGGAGCGACCCAATGCCGGTTAGAAAGCGACTCGACCGCCGCCGGAAACGCGAAATCCCAATCGAGGACGCGGACCTACTCATGCGTGGTGGTCGCGACTATTTCGAGGTGCTGCCAAGCTTCGGTTTCGATCCAGCGCCTCGGCCTGGGATGATCGAGGACGAGACGATGTTGGCGATTTGGGCTGACTATTCCGACGAGTTAGAGACGGTTTGGAAGGATCCGCGTTCGCCCTTTTACATGTGGCCGGAGCAATCGGAACCGCACATTTATCAGGTGCTGCGCGACCACGACATGCTGGCGACGAACGGCAAGCGACAGGCGGGCGCCCGACGACATTGACGACGCCAACCGCCGCGGCCTTCATGGCCTAGACTGGAATAAAACCGCTGTCTCTACTAGCTCTAGTGTTTGCAGGGCGCTTCGGCGCTAGATAATGCGAATGCCGCCTCAGGCGGCAGGCCGGGTGCCGAGGGGCGCCCCACGTAGACCTCCAAAATCGAGCTTCCATTGACACATAATATGCAGACCGCTTCGGCGGATGGCTCTATTGCGGCCAATGATAACCCTCGCTTTCGCGGCGGCTACCCGGCACTCAATTGGTTGGCAAACCAAGATAGGAGGGCGGCGCGTGCCGTCCTAGTTGAAGTTGGCAACTCGCGCCACCAAACACACTCTGCGGGGGCGCCAGCCGCCAACGTAGGCGACGACATAGAGGTGCATGATGTGCCCGCCGAAGAGTTGTCGTCAACAACCATGGCCGAGCCTACACAGGATGGGCCCGACGAGATATGGCCGGAGATGTTGCACGAGATTAAGCCTTCGGTTCACGCTCTGCTTCGCTCTGCGGGTGGCGTGGCCTGGCCATGGTGCGGCCGGCGCCGAAAGAAGGACGGCAAAGAAATCTGGAGTGGCGAGCCGTGGCAATATTTCTATTGCCTTCTGCCCCTATTCGGTGACGAACAAACTACGCTGCTGGGCGGCCTGACGTTCTACACAGAACCAAAGGCGTGCCGCGAGTCGGAAGGCGGCATGCTCGTCACCTACACTGATGCGACCGACAACGCGCACAGGCCGGAGTACAAGGCATCAAAGCCAAGAGGTGGCAAGCGTCCACGACGGACGAAGGCCGCCGCAGAGGAATACGTGCGCGGTAGGGCTGCCATCTCGTCACCACTACGCGTTGAAGGATATCAGCAGCCTTTGAGCGATGAGCCTACGCTGATACCCATGTTCACCCCGCAGCTACGCCGCGAGCCCGGCAAAGGTCTAGATATCTATGGACAGGTCGATAGGCTTGGCCGGTATGGTGTCGCTGAGGCGCGGGCAGAGATAGCTAAATGCATGGACGTCGCACCGCCGGCCACTCGCTGTCCCACCGTCATCGCCAAGGGTGCCTGGTTTATGGGCGGAATAAGCAGCAGCAAAGAGACGGCAAGCGTGCCTGCACCAAACTGGCAAGTCCCTGAAGCCAAACCATTGTCGCCAGCCCTTGAGGAGGCTGCCAGCCGCGGCGATCTGGCCGACATAGGGCGGGCGCTTGGCGACAAGACTACAAGGCAAGACAGACTCGGCAAGCGCGTGTTGCTGGCCGAGGCCCGTGCACTTGTGGCGGCAAACGACAATACTCTGAAGAAAGTTGCTGCCTAGCGTCCAAATCGTGCCCGCTCGGCGCGTATACAGTGAAGGCTGCAGAGCCAACGTTCATTCGGCCTTCGGGTTTTTGCTCGATTCCCGATCGCTAGCCGCACGATTCCCTCGTCGTTCGGCAACCCGCCATTGTGGAAGTACCGCAGGCGGGACCAATCGCTCGTGCGCTTCGGCGCACGGGCTTTTCTTAAACCCATCACACTTGCAATTCCAAACAATGAAAGGAGGCCAAATGCATGGCCACCCTTAACGCCAGCTTGCGATCGATCGATCAGCATTTGGGCTTTCCGCAGTCACGATCGCGCACCGTCGCACGCCGCCTTCAGGAACGGAATGCCATTCCTCTTGGCGCGCCAGGCGTCGCGCCTGAACTTGAGCCGCATCATGTCGTGTCGCTGATTGTCGCCCTTGCCGGCTACACCGTGCTGCATGAGGCGCCAGACGCCGTTCGGACCTATCGCGAACTGACGCCAGCCGGCGCCCCGATCGATGCCCTTCCGGCCAGCCTTCAATTCTCGGCGGGTAACTTCCTCGACGGGCTAGCCGACGAGCCTGAGAACGCACTCAAACTCAAGATCGAGTTCGTATCGTCCTGGCCCGAAATCGCAATCCACTCTGACGGCACCGTCCGACGCTTCGTTTTGCCTGGCTTTGATCCAAACCATTGGCAGCATTCTGGCCACCGTCGATCGACCACAATCAACGTCGCGGCCTTTGCCGACGTCATCACCGAGCTTTTTGGAGAACAATCATGACCACCACACCCTACCTGGCCATTGAGCACAAAGGCGGCGAACCGCTCGTTCTTTTCGGATCCGGCGCCCGCTTCACGGCCGCGGCCGATGGCATCTTGACTGTTCGGCCTGTCGGCGACGTGCCGGTCCCGGTTCGCTTCCTGAGCCGCGGGACCAACTTGCGGATGAATGGCGGCGAGTCGCTTTCCATCACCGTCGCCGCTGGCGATATCATCGAAATTTTCTGAGGAAATGCCAATGTCTAAAGCAACGCTCACCATCCCGCCCCTCACTATCGATGCCGAGTACAAGGACTTCGACGATCGCGAACTAGCGCTAAATAGTAGCATTAGATGCATCCGCGCTGAAAAAGCCGAGGTTGAGTCGGCAATTGCTGCGGAGCGCGTCACCGAAGGACCGCGGCTCCGCAGTTCTGTCGCGACGCTCGTCGGCGATGAGGACACAGCAGTCGTGGATCGCCGCAAAAAGCTGCAAGAATTGCGGCATGCCGAGCACGACCACGATGAAGCTTTGGTCGTTGTGCAGCGTCGAAAACACGCGCGGATTAGTCATGCGTCCCGTGTTGTGATTGCCGCAGTTCAGGGCGAGATTGATAAGCGCGTTGCCGCTGTTGTAGCCGGAACTGAGGCCGCACTTACCGCGCAAGCTGATCTTGAGTCGCTCATCCGCGACCTAGAGGCAGAAGGCGTCGAAGCGGACTCCCTGCGTTCGGGCGTTGTGCCTTTCTTCCTTACAAGCGGACAGGCAGCCCGGTATGTGGCTGAGCATGGTAGTAAAAATGGTTGAGCGTCGCGAGTATGAAACAGCTACCGGCGATACCCTTAACAAGCGCCGGAAGCTGGTGAGGATGCCTGGTGAGACGCGGCACAGGGAATGCTCCGACAGCGCCGAGGTTATTGCCCGCAAGATCCGCCTAGACAAAGCTGAAAGGCGCCTCAGGAGCCTAAAGTATGGCTGACCCATTTATCTCGGGATATGCGATACAATGGGGTAAGCCCGCCATCATTGGCGGGCTGTGGGAAGAGCGGTTTGCCAGGGGTTCCTTGGATAAGTCATTGCGTGATTATCCTGATGTTGTAGCGCTCTGGTCTCATGATCGAAGCAAACCACTCGGCCGCGTCGGCAATGGTACGCTTACGGTGAAAGCTGACAACATTGGTTTATGGTACGCACTCACACCAAACCCCGATTCACCGAATGGGCAGGAGGCGTTGGCGACAGTCGGTCGCGGCGATCTTGATGAGGTAAGCATTGGCTTTTTTTGTGAAGTCTCCGAATGGGACGACTCCGCAGAGATGCCAACCAGACTTGTCACTCAGGCGCAACTGATGGAACTGAGCCTGGTCACATGGGGCGCCTTTGGCAAGGACACGTCAGCCGTTTTGAGCTCCGACAACGCCGCCAGCGCTCGCCGCAGGGTGGTAGCAAAAGCCGAGGCGGCTATGCGGTTGCGGGGGATCTAAGGGCGTGTCGCCAAGTAGTCGCGGATATTCTTGAATGTGTCAGGGTCGTGAATCGCATTTTGAAGACGTTCGCTAAGTACCGCGTCGTCCTCGATCATGCGCAGCATATCTCGGATCAGCGAATGGGCGAATTCGCCAGTCCTACCAACAACTGGGCTGTCCAAAACAATAGCGCAAGCCAACTCGAGATCGTTGAATAGATCATAAAATGCAGCTTCGCGGGTGCTGTCGTCAACGGCTAGCACCGAGGAAATATGATCAACGCGAGACCGAACGCTCTCGTGGATGCCGACCACAGCCGATGCGGATCCGGCTAGCTTGTCCCTCCTTATTTGGAAGAACACTATCACCAGACCCGTAATAGCAACCGGAAAGCCGACTATCGTCACTACGTTTGCAGCATAGCTGATCACAGTCGCATCAAAGATGCTCACTCCTTTTTGCCGCCAGCAGCAGTTGAGTTGCCGCCACCACTCGCACCGGAATTGCCGCCCGTTGCGGCAGCGCCTCCTCCTGCCGAGGATGCCCCCGTGAGCTTCCCCTGGTAATGCGCAGTCGTGGCGGATTTCTGCGCCACATCAATGGTCACGGTCGTGATCGTCGATTGGCCTGAAGACTTCTCAGTCATTGTATGACCCTTTGGTTGTGATCTGAACAAAAACGGCGGGACATAGCCCGCCGCCAATCACGAAGCTACCTGCACTCAGGCAGCGCCAACAGATTATCGTTGTACGTCCCGTCCGCATGAGTGCGGACGTATTTCCCGTTCGGTCCGTTGACGACGCCTAAGTTCGCTCTCCTGCCACCAACCAGGGTATGGAAGGAGTGAGTGCCAGTCTCTATCCAACTGATGATATCAGCTCGGGGTGACTTGCCGTGCACACTCCCCAGATGGGTGATGCCCTCGTGTTTGTTCTCACGAGGAATTTTGTTGATACAGATTATCTCGATGTCTGCCATTAGAGTTGCTCCTTTCGAGCGCATTGGTGGAGCACTCGATCAGGCAGAGCAGCTTGGGAGGATGTCTAACCATTTCTAAGCTCCTGTGGCTTGTCAAAGCAGCCTCAGGACGCTAGTTCCGCACTTGTTCAGAGAGCAGACTCGCGGTCTTGGTCGTTCACTCGGCACCACAACAACCGCGAGTACGCAAAGACAGAGGCAGGTACGAATCAGTACCTGCCTCTTTTTTACGGAAAATCCATTCGCAAGTAAATCTGCGGTAACTATTTGTTAACCGCTAGAGATATGTCAACGTTACTGTCTTATTGGTGGTTGCCGGCGGCGTTCTCAGCTTGCGATTCTGATACTAAAAGTCGAACGCCAATTGGCGCGGCAAGGAACGAAAATGAGCACACACATGCTCAAGACGCCCAAGTCGGAAGCGGAGATAGGCCCGCACACTAACGACTCTAGACCTCAACGTTTTCATTGTTGACGCCATCCTTCTTGTTGAAACGGGAATAGGCCCGTCACTCCAGCCAAGCCTAAGCGCTTGACCGCACCTCGCATTGAATACGGCCGAAGCCGCTCAACTCAAAGGTTACCGCCGGCAACCACCGTTAGAGCTATCTGATTCAGATGCATTGCGCAGCCGACACGTGCGCCATGCCCGCTATTCACAGGATTCACAGACATGCCCACAAAACGCGCCTCGGCGCGGCGCATCCGTGCGCCAAAAATCAACAGAGACCAGGCGGCCATCGACGCCATCGAAAACGCCGTCGCCTCAGCCGCTATTACTGGGTTAGTGGACGCCTTACGCGCCGCAGCGTTCTCTGACGCGTACATAGCGGCAAGCCTGCTTGCCGGCGCTACCAGCCTGATACGCGTTATGCCGAATAGAGAGCCCTTCGCGGCACTCCTTGCCGGTATGGCGCAGGAGGTGACGCATGTCGGATAAGACCGATGATCTCCTCATATCGGTAAGCACCGACCTCAGCACCGTCAAACGGCAACTGCGCCAGCTTACGCAGGATATCGGGCAGACCACTTCTGGCATCCAGAAGCAATTCGATGGCCTCGGTAAAGGTATCGACCAGTCGCTTTCGCCAGTGCAGAAGCGCATTAACGCCATGGTTGGCCTGCCAGTCGGGCCGAAGTTGAAAGAGTGGCAGGGTGCACTTGCCAGTGTAGAGGCGACATCAAAACTAACCGCTAACCAGATGTTGAACCTGTCGCGGCAGGGCAATGATGTCGCGACCATGTTCGCGCTCGGGGCGCCGCCGATGCAGATATTTGCGTCGCAGGCTGGCCAGATTTTCGATGCACTAGAGAGCGGTCCTGGTGGTGCCCTGGCTTCGGTTAAGGCGCTTGGCGAGGGTGCGATTGGCCTCGCGACCAAATTCCCGCTGGTTACGGCTGCTATTGCCGCGGCCGGCGTTGCGTTTATCGCCTACGAGGCAGTCGGCGGGTCGCACCTCAAGACGCTAGATGAGATCACCAAGACGCATGAGGCCAACGTTAAGTTGCTTGGCGACGCTTGGGACGAGGCGGCAGGGAAAAAGAAAAACTATGCCGCCCTGGCGGTCAACTCTGTCAACGCCTTGAACGACAAGGATGTCCAGAATGCAAAGGATCTGCTTGCGACTCAGATCAAGGGCATTTTCGACCAAGTTTACCAGACGATCGGCGCTGGTGGCGGCGCACAGGGGCCGCTGCAAAAACTTCTCCAGTCGCAGTTCGAACCCTTCAAGCAGGCGCTTTCCGACCTGGCTAACACCAGTGACGTCAAGTCGTTCATCAGCCAGATCGACCAGATTGCCGAGGCCAACCCGAAGCTCTCATCTGCTCGCGATGAGCTCAAGGGGCTGGCACTGGAGGCGGCAAACACGGCTGCGGCCATTCCGGGGCTGGCGGAGAAAGCATCAGCACTCGGTGATTCTATTGACGCCTTCAACCGTGCGATGGCAGGGGTCGATTCAAAGCCGATCCAGAAGGAGATGCAGGACCTTTTTGATAAGGCGGCTGAGGGTCGCGAGCCAATCGACGCCATCCTCCAGTCGCTGGCCGCGCTTGAGCAGGCGAACCCAAGCTTCGCGGGCATCTTGGCTGGCTTTAAGAGCATCCTCGATGCGGCCGCAATGACCGATGCGGCGCTAGACAGGCTTGGAGCCAAATACTTCGCTAACGCGGGCACACCAACCAACGGCAGGCAAAAGCTGCCTGTCGGTCTGTTACCTGACTCGGTCGACGTGCTTCCCGAACACGTCAATAAGGAGGACTTGGGCGCCTCCTCGGACAAAGCGCACGCCAAGGCGGCCAGAGCCAACCGTTTCCATGCCCCCGCCAAAACTGCCGACGACAGGTTTTTCGAGGACATAGAAGCCATTCGTCAGCGGACGATTGCCCTGACTGAAGAGCAAAGCGTACTCGGCCTGTCGTTCGAAGCCCAAACCAAGCGCAAGGTTGCGTTTGATTTGGAAACCACCGCACTCAAGCAGGTCCGCGAGGAAGCCCGAAAGAAGGGCGATGCCGATTGGCAGAATGCGCAGCTAACGCCAGACCAGATCGCTAAGATCGATGCCGTTTCCGCTGCCTATGCGCGCCAGGCCGACGAACTGCGTAAGGCGCAGGAAATTCAAGCCTTGCAGCGCGACGTGCTGCAAACGGCGTTCGATGATCTGCGTTCTTCGCTTGAGCAGGGCCAGTTAAACTGGCAGACCTTCGGTAAAATCGCCGAAGACGTCCTAGACAAGATCATTGATAAGATCGAAGGTGATCTTATCGACTCCATCATGCAGGCGTCTTCTGCCGGCGGCGGTGGCGGCAGTTTGCTTGGCTCTGCGCTTGGCTGGTTGACTGGCGGTGGTGGTGGCGGCTCGTCCTTCGGCACGCCTGGCGGCTTCGCACAGATGCTGGATATCCCTGGCTATGCGGACGGCACCAACAACCATCCGGGCGGCCTGGCCATCGTTGGCGAAAGGGGGCCGGAGCTTCTCAACCTCCCGCGTGGCTCGCAGGTGATGCCGAATATGGCCAGCTTGCCGCGTTTGCAAGCGCCGGCAAACCAGAACAGCCCTGCCTACCAAGACAATCGAAAAATCTCGATCGACGCCCGCGGTGCGCAACAAGGCGTAGGCGAGGAAATCAAGCGCGCGCTGGCGGAATACGACAAGCAATCGGTGCCGCGCACTGTTGCGGCGCTGCGTCAGGCGAAAACGCTGGGGTATTCGTGATGGAAGCCACAACCCCCAACACGGCGCAACCACAACCCATTACGCAGGAAGAGGCGCTCGCAACGATCGAACGCACGCTTGCTGAGATTGTAGCACGGACTGCAGAACTTCGCGCCAGGCGCGCCAAAAAGTAAGGAATTCCCCATTGTCTATCTACACAACCGGCACCGTCACGGTGTCGAATGGCAGCGCTGCGTTCGTAGGTACGGGCACGGCTTGGGCTGTGGCTCTTGTCGCTGGCGGTACGCTCTACGTAGAGGCCCCTGGCAATCCGATGCCGATCGCCTCTATTACGGATGACACACACGGTACTAGTGCCGTTGTGTGGACAGGCACAAGCGGCACGTACAATTATGCAATCGACCGCGACACCTCGGGGGCGGCAAGCATGGTCGATGTCTACGACCGGATGTCGCGTATCCTTGTCACGCTCTCCTTGGCCGGTATCCATCCAGATGCTTCCGGCTCGCTTGCGGACCGCGCCGCCATTAGTCTTGGCGTTGGCGACAAGGGCTTCCTTTTCCTGCACGCAGAGATCAGTGTAGCCTTCGCCTTCTATCGTTGGACCGGTACTGCTTGGGAGGGACCTTTCCCGGTCACTGCCGGCGGCCTGAGCACTGTTGCGTCGGGCGTGGGAATTGACATCGATATCACGAACCCGTCGATCCCAGTTGTGAAGTTGGACGGCACTTTCCAGAAGCTTCAATATGACGCCACCCTCAGTGCGTTTGACGACACTCCGCTGTATCTCGAAAACCTCGACATGCAGACGGCGGTCGGCGATGCCGGCCAGCAGATGGTTGTCTATGGCGAAGCCCATAACCAGAGCGTGGTCAATGCAGATTTCCGGCTGATCCACCACGGCGTGACAGCGACGCTTATTGACAGTGGTGCGATGCGGGCTGTTGCCCAGCAGCTTGGCACATCGCTCGGCTTCACCGCGAATACACAAGCCGCGCATTTACGCGCCGGCGAATTTCAGGTGCTGCGCGGTGCCGGCGTCCCCGATGGCGGCAAGTCTTGGGCCGTGGAGATTGGGGTTCACTCGCAAGTTGCGCAGGCCAGCCCTTATACCAATATGGGCATCTATCTAGCATCCAGTCACACCGGCTGGTTGTCGAGTGGCGTTCGAAACGGGACTGGCATTCTCATCACGGGCGAGGACGGTTGGACCCACGCTCTGACCTATCTCGATGTCGATGGGACGACAGTTCTTTTCGACGTTGACCAGAACGGCGTTTTGCAAACCAAGGGGGCTTTGCTTCCTACGGTTTCTGGCGCTGCCGCGCTCGGTAGTGCCAGCAAGCCATGGTCCGACATTTACCTCAAAGGCAACGGTACGCTTAACTTCGGCAACGGCGACGTCCTGATAAGTGAGTTCGCCAATTCGTTGAATTTCACGGGCGCGGCCAATGGGTTTGCTTTTGAGACGGCTGTAATTCCAACCACGAATGGCGGTGCAATCCTTGGCTCACCTTCCCTTGCGTGGTCCAGTCTTGCCCTGGCATCGGGCGCTGTCATCGATTTGGGCAACTCCAACTACAAGCTCACGCACTCGGCTGGTGCGCTCTCAGCGAATGGCAAGTTCCTCGTCAATCTCAATGCTGCAGCGCTTCCGGCGCCATCGACCGGAACCGTGCTTCATCTGGCTGCAGTGGATGGCACCAGCACCCGGTTGACCATCGATAGTTTCGCCAATGCCGGCAACGTCGTCCAGCGCCGCGCCAACAACACTGCGGCTTCTCCGTCCGCGCTTGCCTTCGGCGATGCTATCGGCGGCCTAGTGGGCTTCGGGTATGGCGCGACGGGCTATTCCGCAGGTTCCCGCGTTGGCCTGACCCTGTATGCTGATGAGGCGTGGACCGACACCGCACATGGAACGCGTATCGACGTCATCACCACGCCGCACGGCTCGACAACACCGCGTGTCACGGCGAGCCATAAAAGCGACGGAACCTTCGACGTTCTCACAGCCCTGAGCGTCAATGGGACCAAGGTTGTCGGCGCTCGCGATACCGGCTGGACAGCCATGACCGGCAGCGCAGACAAGGCAACAGCCTATGCGACCAGCACCGTCACGCTGGCGCAACTCGCCGGCCGCGTCATGGCGTTGCAGGCCGCCCTCAACACGCACGGCCTCATTGGAGCATAGAGGAGCAAATATGGACTACACTTTGAAATTCACGCATCAGCAGATGCTACGGCGACTGGCCTGGCGTAGGCGGGACTGTAGGTTATAGAATGGGTAAAATGAACACGAGCGAGCAAACGCCTTAGCGATGCTCAGGACTGGCTCGAGCTGGCAAGAGGCGTCTGATGCAACGCGTGTCCCGATAACTCGGCTTCGGGAGATTTGAGCAAAGCGCCCCGCTTTATCAGGTCGCGCGCAAACTTGTTCATTGGTTTCTCGACAAGTCTCGTCACGAGAAAGGCTGCCAGCACGCTTGCCGACACACCGGCAGCAAACAGCCATATTGGCCCTAAACCGAGCGAATAGCCCACGCTCATCGTAATGCATCCCACAGGCAAGTGTAGGAGGTAAAGAGCGTAGCTGATGTCAGCAAAGAAGGACAAGATCGGATGCACAGATCGGAAGCCCGCGCGCATGAACGCATAGAACACGACGATGGCGAAGAGATAGGTCCAGATAGCCTCGGTCGGCCCTTCTAGCAGAAGACCTGGAAACCTAAACTCATACATGAGCGCGAATACCAGGAGGTTCGCAGCCAGCAGCGTAACCGCTTCTCGCCCCGCAATCTGCTTGGCGTGATCCAGATAGAAGATGCGACCCACCACGAAGAGCGGCAGATAGATCGAGAAATAACCCAGATATGACAGGTCGGCACTCGCTTTGAATGGCAGTACTAGAACCAGTTCCGCAGCCGTCAGCACCCACGTCGCCGCGACCGGTCGGGTTTTGATAAGTGGGATCACTGCCACCACCAAAGCGTAGAACAAGACCTCTGCCCAAAGGCTCCAGGTAATCGCCAGGGCAAGCGGGCGGCGATCTACCGGGAAGTTGAGCATGATCGCGCTCATGAGATAGTCGCGCAGACTTTTGGCCTCATCGCCAAGCATCGGCACTAGCCCAAAACGGGACGCAGCGGCGGTGCCGATGGCCATGGCACCGGAGGCGATGAACAGTGTCGGCAACAGCCGAAACGCGCGTTTGATGACGAACTCACGCCGCGATTCGGACTGCGCTACATGACTGATGATGTAGCCACTGACCAGGAAAAAGATCGAAACGCCAAAATGCGCGCCACCCTGTTTCAGCCGAAAGCCGTCCACAATGGCGGACTGGTAGACTGTCCACGGAGCGAACGAGATACCCCGTTCCATGAACCACCAACCGCCAAGATGACACCACATCACCAGAAGCGGGGCCGCGCCCCTGAGCACGTGAATGAAGGGGATCAGGTGTTTGTCCTGAATTTCTGTTGCAGGCCGGCGACCGCCGCCTAAAGCAAAAACGAACAAAGGCAATCTCCCATCATCGATGTGAGACAGGAGGATTATCGCATCGGTCCGCAATCTTCAATCACCCGAATCGGTAAGACAGATCTGAATATGCAGACCACTCCTTGCCGACGATCGCGAGTGCGTAATGGGTCGGGATGCTGCTGTACGGTTACATCGCATTTGAGGAAAGTAAGGCGAGGTACGAGGGAAGACTGCCCGCCGGCTTCGGTCGGCGGGGCTTTTTGCGTTTAAGGCGTCAGCTCAAGCTTGGTCATCGCGTCCTGCCTTTCATACTTGCCCTCAAAGCTTCCCGCGCCTACTGTTCTCCCATGAACTGGATATCTCCACCTGTCCATGTAAGGGACATCAATAGCGCCGGTTTGACCATTATTTGGGTGAATTCGGTAGAGCGCTGTATCGAGGTGCTCCAGACTTGGTCTGTAAACCCCAGCCCCCCACCCAAAATGCTCAGGGCCCGTGAGGTCTGCTACGGCGCCGCCGAAGATCCACCCACATACTCGGCCGAGCAGGCACGAGAGGCTTTCGAGGCCGCCGCAAAAGAGGCGAAGGTGCTGTTCTAAAGCCAGTCGGCGTTTCTTCTACCTATGCTTTGATGCTCGGCCCGCATTTCTATATCGAATAACAGACCCTTATTGGATCGTGTATCTCATCCGCGATGATGTCCCCGACATCAGGCACAAAGCCAAATCGGTCAATCTCGCAGGTTCTGGCAAGTTGAAACTCACCATCCATCCAGAATGGGCTCGCCGTTCATTTTTTGCCCGTCTCTTTATCCTTGGTTGAAGCAAGTCGCTGCTCACGCTCCTTGCGGAGCATCTCTTTGCGCTCGAATGTCCAGTAAGCAGGATCGCGGTTGGTGCGGTCCAGGTCGGCAAGCGTTTCTGTTGGATGCGTTACGCGTGATGGCTCCACACTCAACCACAATCGAAGGTCAGCTTTATAGATTTCCATCAGCGACTCATCGAGATCGTCGCGATAATCGGGCTCGACCTCTTTAACTATTAGGAGCCAAACCAAGAGTTCGTTATTGGTCGCTTCCTCAATGTAATCGAGAAAATATCGCTCGACGACCTCTACGATGGACGTGCCGGCGCCATCGATCAGTAGGGCTATGCGATCCCCGAACACCGGAACAGTGTTACGAAACGACTCCAGAGGGATCGTGTCTCTCAAGCTGAACTTCCCGTCATTGCCACGCTCTAAGAGAATCACGCTGTCAGCAACGTCGTACCCCATGAGCTACGACCGCAGCAACGCATGGCAGGATCCCAGTAGCATTTCGATCATGGTAGCCAGCATAGCAAAGACGCTGCCAGAGTTCAAACTAGGCGTTTACACAATTTTACTTTTCTAGAACTTGCGTAAACGCCTATAGACTCCGCGTTTGCTGATGATATCGTAGCGACCGGCTCGCGGAGATCGGGTGGGCTGGCTCGGATGGCCGGCTGCGTCGCTTCGCGGTCAGGGCGCGCCCTGAACTTGATAATAGGGGCGCGCCTTTTTCTATTCGGCTTTTGGCAGGAAGCCTTTGGCCTCGAGATCAGCAACAATCAGGATCTCTACGTATGAGGCCACGGTCCGCCGGTCGGCCTTGGCGGCGCGCTCTAGTGCCTCCTTTACGGCCGGCTCGATCCTTAGTCCGAGTGGGGCGGTTCTGGCCATTTCGCTTCCTGTTTGCAATTGTTAGCAGATGCTAGTTGACACTCAACTTGCATTGTTTTACCACTGCTAACATCAACTAGCAACGAGGAGTCGCCCACATGCTTAACATCACCGACACTGAAGAGCATTTCCAAACCGCGCGGAGCATGTTGCGTGCCATTATGATGTCGGCCAGCACGATCGTTATCGACCCGCGCGACGGTGTGATGCTCACCGACCTCACATGCGCAATCGACACCGAGCTCGACGCTATCGAAACGGCCCTTCAGTTTGCGGCCTGAACTGGAGAAATTGCGGTCTGGACAATACATATCCGAGCGCAAGAATTGGGGAGGAACAATGAAAGCCGCCAACGACAACCGTCCGCACGGAGCATCCGTCCGCTTCGTGGTGAATCCTCGCCTCGTGCCTCTTGCCAAGGCGGCTCGTCGCCTTCATCTCACTCCCGCAGAGTTCGAAGCCAAGCTGACGGCCTTTCATCGCCACGGCTTCCCGTTGCCCTGTCCGCTAACCGGCCACTACGATTTGGTCGCGATGGATGTCTGGCTCGACAGGATGCACGGTGTCTCCCACCACGAGAACAGACCGCCGTGTCCGACCGGCGCGGCTAGCCTTGTAGACGCGAGGCTTGCGGCAATTGGCTGAAATCAAGTTGAAGCACTATCACGTTCGCAAGGGGCGCGGTTACTGGCTCGTGACGCCAAAGATGCGCGCCCATGGCTTCGACAACGTGCGCTGCGGGGCAGACGGACCGCAGGCGTGGGCGGTCGCGCAGGAGTGGGAAGGTCGTTGGCAGCGTGCTCGCAAAGGCCTGGAGGCGTCTTTACGCAAGGTCTATCCGCGAAACAGTGTAGGTCATGCCTTCGAGCGGTTCCGCCTTACCAATGAATGGGCACGAAAGCCCGTACGCACACGTGAGGATTGGGACCGCGGCTGGCGATACATTGAGCCGGTTTTCGGCGACCTCAACCCGTCCGTCATCACTCTAGAAATGCTAGACAGGTGGTATTCGAAGTGGACGTCGGTGAAGGGCGTTGGTGAGGCTGGCCGCGCGATGAAGACTTGGCGCGCGCTGTACAACGTCATGGCGGCGATGAAGCTATGCCCAGCCCAGCAGGATCCCTCCCTAGCGATTCGCAAAACCTCAGTGCCCGGCCGGAGAGAGACTTGGACCGAAGGCGAGGCCGTTCGCATCGTCAAAGGCGCCTGGCGCGCGGGATACAGAGGGCTGGCGTGCATCGTGGCGGTTGCTTGGGATACGAGCTTCTCGCCGGTCGACGCGCGCACCTTGACGCCAGGCCATGCCTTTGAGGCCGGTGGAGATTGGGTCTTTAAGATCCAGCGCGGGAAGACGGGGGAAGAGGCTTTCGGTTTCTTGTCCGCTCGCACTCAGCGATTGGTGGAGTCGTATCTAGCGAGTCTGGACTATGAATTGCACGATGCCGCTCCGATATTTCGCACAAAGGGTTTTGCGCCGAAAGAAAGGGGAGGGCGTCCGAGGATTGCCGTTCCCTATCAAAAGAACTCGCTGGTTGATGATTTTGCTGAGGTCCGAAGGCTTGTTTTCGGACCTAGCGAAAAGCGCCGTTTGATGGATATGCGTCGCACAGGAGCCGTGGAGGCCAACGCCGGCGGCGCCAGCGTCGAATCGATCGCTGCAAAAATGGGAAACAGCATTGATCAGAACAAGACGCTTCAGCGAACATATATGCCGGTCAACTCAGCGGCCGTAAGGGCAGCCGATGAATCGCGGAAGATAGGGCGCCGCAAGCTCGGATCGGAACAGAACGAGTTCAAAAAGTTGAAACTCGCTTCGGAAAAAAGTTGAAACGTATTCATCGCGATAAGCGCCAAGTCCATGAAAAGACTTGGCGCGAGTGACGGGGCTCGAACCCGCGACCTCCGGCGTGACAGGCCGGCACTCTAACCAACTGAGCTACACCCGCGCATTGACGAGCACGTGTCAGCCGTGTTCGTCGTTGGGGCGCTGGATAAGGGGTTCGCTACCGGGTGTCAAGCGCACCAAACCATCATAACGCCAAACAGGAGAAGGTTTTTTGACAGCCGGCATTTTGTTCGCAAATCCGGCCTGCGAACAGGGCATCCCGCACTCATTTGGCCTTGCGAAGCAGGTCCCGACCGCTTAAAGGTCCGGCCCGGAGCGGGCGATTAGCTCAGTTGGTAGAGCGCTTCGTTTACACCGAAGATGTCGGCGGTTCGAGCCCGTCATCGCCCACCATTCAAACTCACATTTCAAGTCAGCTGAGAGCCGGCCGCTGGCGCGTCGCGGTATCACGGCGGCACCATACGGAAATCCTTCCCCTCGGGCAGCAACTGTCCGCCATCGACGACAATGGTCGTGCCGGTGATGTAGCTGGCGTCGTCCGAGGCGAGGAACAGGAAGGCGTTGGCCACGTCGCGTGGGCTGCCGAGCCGGCCGAGCGGGATCGAATCTTCCATGTTCTTGATATAGGCGGCGCCGCGATGCTCCTGGATGGCTTCGGTGAGGATATTGCCGGGTTCGACGCCGTTGACGGTGATGCCGTAGCCGGAGAATTCCAGCGCTGCGGCGCGAATGAAGCCGTTGATGCCTGCTTTCGTCGCCGAATAGTGGCCATGGCCGGGGCTGGTGACATGCGGGCCGGTGATGGAGGAGGTGTAGAGCATGCGGCCAAAGCGCTGCGCCTTCATCGGCACCAGGGCCGCGCGGCTGGCGTTGAAGGTGCCGCGCAAATTGACCGCCATGACGCGGTCCCAGTCGTCGGCGCTGGTGTTCTCGATCAACTGCCAGGGATAGATGCCGGCATTCTGGACGATGACGTCGAGGCGGCCATGGTGTTTCAGCGAAAGCGCCACGGCGGCCTCGGCGTCGCTCATTTGCGAGATGTCGGTGCGGATGAAGGGGACGCCAAGCTCATCCGCACTTGCCCGCCCGGCCTCGGTCTCGGAGTCGGCGAGCACCAGCCTTGCACCTTCCTCGGCGAAGCGCAGCGCGATGCCCTTGCCGATGCCGCGCGCGCCGCCGACGATCAGCGCCACCTTGCCTTCCAGTCGTCCTGTCATGCGAGCCGTCCTGTCACGCCAATCCCCGTCTCACGCCAATCTTTGGCGAATGGTTTGCTTGAATGCATCGAGCAGCACGGCCGCCAGCACCAGCAGGCCATGGATGACCTGGGTGAAGTTGGCGGGCAGGCCCATCAGGTTAATCGCCGTGTTGATGGCCGAAAGCAGGAGCACGCCGGCGTACACGCCGGGCAAGGTGCCGACGCCGCCCTTCAGGCTGACGCCGCCGATAACCACGGCCGCGAAGGCGTTGAACAGAAGGCCGACGCCCAGATTGGCGGTGGCGCCCGAGGTGCGGATCGCCAGCAGCCAGCCGGCCAGCCCTGCGATGGCGCCGGCGAGTACGAAGGCGATGATCAGGTTGCGGTTCACCCGGATGCCGGCACGGAAGGTCGCGGTTTCATTGCCGCCGATCATCACCAGGTGCCTGCCGAACGGGGTCTTGGCCATGATCAGCGAGAACACGACGAAACAGGCCACCGCGATCCAGGCGGTAAGCGGCAGACCGATCAGGCGCTGGATGCCGAACCAGCGGATGGCGGGTGCCAGATCCTGCGCCGAGCGGCCGCCCGAAATGACCAGCACCAGGCCGCGCACCCAGATGTAGGAGGCGAGCGTGATGATAAAGGCGCTCATCTTGACCTTGACCACGAGATAGCCGTTGAAGGCGCCGATGAGGCCGCCGACGGCCAGCGCCAGCAGCAGCGAGACCGGAACCATCAGCCATCCCGGGTGCAACTGCACGCCGAGGCCAATGCCCGAGGAACAAAACAGGATGCCCACCGCCATGGCGCTGAGAGCGGCGACGGATTCGACCGACAGGTCCATGTGCCCGGCAATGATGACCAGCGCCAGGCCGATCGACATCACGCCGAGCACGCTCGACGCCTCGATGATGTTTGCGAAGATGCCGAGCTGGAAATAGTTCGGGATGAACAGCGAGAAGACGACCAGGACAAAAAGCAGCATGAACCAGACGAGGTTGTCGAGGACGAACTCCAGGGCGTGGCGTGTGCGAGGGTTCATGTGTCGATCCGGTTGGCGTGCGGGATCAAGGCCGCGGCAGGTTGCCTGCGTCTCGTTTCATGCGGGCAGGGCAGGGCTCCGGGCCTGGTATGGCCCGGAGCGGTCGGGCCGCCTGTCTATTCGACCGGCTTGACGGTATCCGTCGGCGGCTTCTGGTTGCCCCAGAAAGCCGGGTTGTCGACGTTTTCCTTGGTGATGGCGGCACCCGGGATCTTGATGTTGGGGCCCCAGGCTTCCTTGGTGAGGGTCGATTTCAGGCCAAGCACATCGTATTCGCCGGGCTTGATCTCTTCCTTCTTGACGACCTTGTCCATGAACATGGCGACGGCGGCGGCCTGTGCGTAAAGCGGCTGCTCGACCTCGACGTTGAGCCAGCCCTTGCGGATCAGGTCGAGGCCGACCGGTGCGCCGTTCGAGCTCATCAGCATGACGTCGCCCGGCTTCTTGCCGGCGGCCTCGAGCGAGGCGACGGCGGCGACCGACAGGTGTGCGGCATGGCTGAAGATCAGGTCGATGTCGGGATTGGCCAGCATCTGGTCGGCAACGATGGTGCCGGCGTTGCTGGCCTCCCACTGCATGGCCGGCAGCGAGATGATCTTGACGTCCGGGAACGCCTTCATCTTCTCCTCGAAACCCTTCTGGATGTCGAGCGTGTAGGGATCGCCGGGATCGCCAAGTACCTGCAGGACCTTGCCCTTCACCGAGCCGTTCTTGGCTTTCAAAAGCTTTTCGGCCTGCTCGGCGGCGACGTAGCCGATCTCGACGGTGCCCGCGACCGACGTGAAGTCGGACGGTGTTGATGTGATCTGGCGGTCGAACTCAACCACCGGAATGCCGGCGGCGCGCGCGGCCTCGATCGATGGTTTCAGCGCATTGAAATCGACGGCGGCCAGGATGATCGCCGCCGGCTTCAGCGCGATGACGTCGTTCATCTGCGACTGCTGCGCGTCGGTCTTGTTGTCGGCGTTCAGCGTCTTCATCTCGTAGCCGGTCTGTTTCAGGAACAGCTCCAGCGCGCTCACCGAGCCGGTCTGGAACTCGTCGAGCAATGTCGGCACCATGTAGTAGACAATACCCTTGGACTGGGCGAATGCCGGCGTGAGCGTGGCAAAGGCCAGTGCCAGGATACCGAAGACAGCAAGAAGTATTCGCTTCATGTCGTTGGCTCCCTGTTAAGCCGGACCCCTCTTTGTCCCTCAGCCCGCCGGTCCGGCACCGGCAAGCGTCTCTCCGGTGATCATGTTGATCACCGCATCGGGACTTGTCTTGTTGCGGGCGACATCGCCCGCCACGACGCCTTGCCGGATGACCACGATCCGGTCGGCGACCTGAAAAGCCTGCTGCATGATATGGGTGATGATGACGACGCCGATGCCCTGGCTCGCCACCTGGCGGATCATTTCGAGACCGCGCCGGGTTTGCTCGACGCCAAGTGCGGCGAACGGCTCGTCGAGAAGCACCAGCTTGCCGCCCCAATGCACGAAGCGGTTCAGCTCGATGGCCTGCCGCTGGCCGCCCGAGAGATGCTCGACATTGGTGCGCAGTGAAGGAATGCGGGTCCCGGCGCTGGCCAGCGCCTTGCCGACGACGGCTTCCATGGCGCGCTCGTCGAGCACCGGAATGCCGAGCACCTTTCTGGTGATCTCGCGGCCCATGAAGAAATTGGCCACCACATCGACATTGGTGCACAGCGATAGGTCCTGGTAGACGGTCTCGATGCCTGCCGCCTTGGCTTCCGCCGGGGACCGGGCCAGGAATTCCTTGCCCTCGAACAGCATGCGGCCGGAGGTCGGTTCGAGACCGCCAGCTATGATCTTGACCAGCGTCGACTTGCCGGCGCCGTTGTCGCCGAGCAGCGCCACCACTTCGCCCTTGCCGACGGAAAAGCTGATCCCCTTCAGCGCTTCGATCGCGCCGTAGTTCTTGGTCACGTTGTCGAGCACCAGCAGGGGTTCGCTCATGCGGCAATCTCCCTGCCCGAAAGTATGTCGCGGCCGCGCTCGCGTTCGGCGGCGAACATCTGCCCGAAGCGTGGCGACAACACCCCTGAAACGGCGAGCGCCGCCGCGCCGCGCAGCACGGCATGCTGGCCGCCGCTGGCGACGATGACGCGCGGCGTCTTGCGGTCCGCGCGGGCCGAAACCGAATTGTGCAGCGGTTCGGCCGCGTCCGCCAGGCGCTCGAGCAGTTCCGATGCCGCCAGGCCGCCGAGCACGACCGTCTCTGGATCGAAGAGGTTTTCGATGATGGCGATGGTGTTGCGGAAGATCGGGCCGACTTGCGCTACCCAATCGGCGTCGCTGCCGGCCCGGCGGCCCCGCGCCTCAAGCGAGAGATAGCGCTCGAGGCAGCCTCGGTTGCCGCAGGGGCAAAGCTCGCCATCGGGGACCACGGGAATGTGGCCGATCTCGCCCGCGTTGCCCCAGGCGCCGCGCAGAACGCTGCCGTCATGCATCATCGCGCCGCCAAGCCCGACGCCGAAATAGAGATAGTAATAGTCGGAATGGCGGGCTCCGATGCCATAGAGCCGCTCGCCCATCGCGGCCGCGGCCATGTCGCTCTCGAAGAACGCCGGCAATCCTGTCGCGGCCGTCAGCCGCTCACGCAGCGCCACATGCTTCCAGCCGGTCATCGTGGTCGGGCCGACAAAGCTCATGGAGTCCACATCGAACGGGCCGGGAAGCGCCATGCCGACGCCGATGACGCGGCCGCCGGGCCGCTTGCCCGTCAGGTCGCGGACCATGGCGCCGATCTGGTCGAACGCGTGATCGGGCGTCGCGTTGGACGCTTCGCGGCGTGAACTCTCGATAACGTCGCCGCTGAGATTGATCAGCGCGGCGTCTATTCCAAGCGGCGTCAGGTGGATGCCGACGGCATAGCCGCCTTCCGGGTTGATGCGCAGCGTTGCCGGTGGCAGGCCACGTCCCTTCGGCTCTTCGCGCACGGACAGGATGTAGCCCTGTTCCTCCAGTTCGCGAACGATGGTCGACACGGTCTGCACGGTGAGCCCGACGTGCCTGGCGATGTCGCCTCGTGCAATCGGGCCATGACGGCGGATGGACTCAAGCACGATGCGCCGATTGTATGGCCGCCCGAACTCCTGATTGGTCCCCCGCAATGCCATGCCTTGCGCCCCCACTTGACGTAAGGTTCGCATCAAATATTTATTCAGTCAAATGGAATTCAAAAATAATCCGGAAGCTGAGGAGCCGCGATCCTATGGCGGTTTACGGCGTGCGGGATATCGCATGACGGGGAGAGGTGTGCTCGACCGGGACCGACGGCTCCGGATTCAGCAAGCGAGCGGCTGATCTTGCTAGAGATACTGGGCGACTTTCTTGCCGACGGTCAGGAAGCGCAGCGGATCGATCGCCTCGCCATTGTGACGCACTTCATAGTGCAGATGCGGGCCGGTCGAGCGCCCACTGCTGCCGGTCTTGCCGATGACGGCGCCGGCGTCCACTTTCTCGCCTACCGTCACGTCGATCTCGCTGAGATGTCCGTAACGCGTGGCAAAGCCATTGCCATGGTCGATCTCGACCATGCGGCCATAGCCGCCATTCCAGCCGGCCTTGGTGACGATGCCGGGCGCGGTGACCTTGGCCGCCATGCCGATCGGCGCCCTGAAATCCATGCCCGAATGCAACGCGGCCGTGCCGAGAATGGGATCGGTGCGCACGCCGAACGGACTGGTGACGGAGTGGCCAGGGGCAGGGTTTGCAAGCGGTAACCGACGCGCTTCCTTCTTGAGATGATCGAGCGTATCCAGCGCCTCGTCCAGTTCCTTGACCTTGCTGTCGAAGATCATCGACGAGTCGAGCGGAATCAGCGGTCCGCCGACATCGCTTTCGTTCTTGCCGAAATCACTGTCGACCGGCAGTCCGGCCGTCTGCAGCGCCTGCTGGATGGCATCGGCGCTTTTGTAGGCATTGTCCGCGAGCGTGTTGATGCGGCTGAGCTGTTCATTCTCGATGGATTTCAGCGACTGGTTGATCGAGACGAACAGCCTGTCCGCGCGATCGGCGGCTGAGTCGCTGGGCAGCGGATCGGTGCGGGTCGACCACAAGGAGAAGGGCCTTGTATCGGCGGTGCCGAGGTCCGCGCCCAGGCTGGCAACCGCGTAGTTCCGCGCTGGCTGGCTGATGCTGCCGGTCACCTCGGCGCGCTTGTCCGGCTTGGCGGCCGCGGCCGGATCTTCGGCGGGCACCGTTCCGATATCACCTTCGGCGCGTTCGAGCAGTGGGCCGAGACGGCCATGCCGCTGGCTGAGCTGCGTCTGGCGCTCAAGCAGTTCGCTGACTTTGGTCTCCATCAGTTGCTGGTCGAGCAACTGCCTGCTGGTGATGCGGTCGACCTGGGCGCGAAGCGCCGAAATGCGGTCCTCGTAGGCCTGCTGCATGCGCGCCTGGCGCGCCGTGGTGGCGCCGATCAGGTCGTCGCGTAGCACGAGATAGGATGTGGCCAGGAGGTAGCCGATGACAATGGCGGCGAGTGCTGAACCGATGAATGCCGCCAGCCAGGGGCGGATCGTGAAGTGCCTGATCTCGTTGCCCCGGGCGATGATGATCGTGTGCGGTTCCTTGCGCCTGCCGAAGACTGCGGACTGACCGGTTGCGTTCACGGGACCAAGCTTTCGTTACGACACCACGACCGCCTGATTACACATTATTAGGGTTAACAAAGGCTTGCCGTATCGGCAGCGCGACGCCGAATGCACGCAATGCAGGCGAGAGGTTGCATGGAAATCGCCAGCTACGGCCGCTACGTCGCGAAATCGTTGGCGAGGAGCACCAATGTTCCGCCAGCAGCGGTCAGTCACGCGCTGAGCAAGCTCCAGGTTTCTTAACTGTATTCGATTGCATTTAATTGACTCTTTTCGAGTAAAGACCTGCTGGTATTTCGGATTCACCGTGGCGGTAGGAATGCTGGACGACCTGGTTGGCAAGATCCTCGACAAGATTTCGGGCACCAGTCTGCTGGCGACCGGGCTTTTGCTGCTGACGGCCCTTGTCAGCGCGCTCGTGGCCTATTGGCGCACGGTCGAGGAGAAGAGCTGGAAAGAATTTTTCGAGTTCGTCGTCCCCCATGAGGTCATCACCCATCCCTCCGCGAAGGCCGACCTGCTGTTCTGGGTCACCAGGAAGGCCCTGATGCCTTTCCTGATGCTGCCCGCCGGAATTGTCTTCGTCACGGCGGTGGGCTACGGGACCAACTGGCTGTTTTCGACACTGTTCCAGTTTCAGCCGCCTCTGATCGAGGGGCCGGCAGGACCGGTGACGGTGCTGATCTTCACCATCAGCATGCTGCTCGCCTACGACATTTCCTATTATCTCTATCACGTCGCCCAGCATCGCTACCCCCTGCTTTGGGAACTGCACAAGGTGCATCACTCGGCCGAGGTGCTGGTCGGGATCACCAAGGACCGGGTCCATCCGCTCGACGAGTTGATGAACCGAGCCTGGGACGGGCTCATCGTGGGGCTGTGCTTCGGCATTTGGTCGCTGATTTCGCTGAACCTTGTCGAACTGACCGTCTTTGGCGTCAACGTCTATGTCATGCGGAACATCCTGATGATGGATTTCGTCAGGCACACGCATTTCAAGATCTCGTTCGGCCCGCTCAACAACTTGATCCTGTGTCCTCATTGGCACCAGCTGCATCACAGCGTCGATCCGCGCCACTACGACAAGAATTTCGGGCTGCTCTTCTCGTTCTGGGACCGGCTCTTCGGAACATTGTGCGTGCCGAGGCCCGACGAGGACTTCAAGTTCGGACTGGTCGACCGCGATGTGCGCGACTACCAGTCGCTCGCCGGCCTTTATGTCATGCCGCTGAAGCGGATGTGGGGTCATGTTGCCAGGCGCATCCGGCCTGGAAAGCGACAGCCACGGACTGCGCGACCATCGGAAGGGACACGGCCATGAACGCTCCCGTCACGCTCTCCGTCCCGCGGACACGCACCTTCGAAATCGTGACATCGGCGGTGCGCCTGGCCGAGATCGCACCGGCCTGGAGCGCGCTCTGGCAGCGGGCTGGCGGGCTTGTCTTCCAGCATCCCGACTGGATCGCGGCCTGGTGGCGCACCACCCCGCATCAGGAGCGGCGCGCCCTCAGGATTGGGCTTGCCTGGAACGGCGACCGGCTCGAGGGCGTGATAGCGCTCGCGACCTTCAGGCGCTCCGGCATCCGCATGCTCGAATGGGCGGCGAAGGATCACAGTGACTATGGCGACGCGCTGGTTGCACCCGACAGCGACCCGCAGGCGATCTCCCGCCTTTGGCAGCATGTTTTCGATCAGGGCGGCTTCGACCTGATCTACCTCAATCGTCTGCTGCCGGATGCCGGTGTTCATGCCCTGCAGTGCCCGACCCATGGCAAAGCGCTTCGGCCCAACCACCGCGGTGAAATCAGCTATCGTGTCACTGGTCCCTGGCAGAGTGGGGCGGAATGGTTCGAGACGTTGTCGAAAAAGGGTCGGCAGAACTATCGTCGTGGCCGCAAGTTCATGGAAGAGAGCGGCGCATTGCGTTTCCGCTTGCTGGATGCGGATGACCCGCGCGAGCCGGTGCTCGAGCGGGTCGCGACGCTGAAGCGGCTCTGGCTCGTTCGGCATGGCCGCGCTTCGGATCTGTTCGATGAGGGCTCGCCGGTTCTTGCCGCGCTTATTTCCGTGCTGGCCGACCTCGGGCTGTTGCGCATTTTCGTGCTGGAGCTTGACGACACGATCATCGCGGTCTCGATCAACTTCGAGCAGCACGGCACGATGATGGCTTTCGTCACCACCTACGATCCCGAACACGAGCGCGCCTCGCCGGGTATGGTGCTGATGATGGACTATATCCAGTGGTCGCTCGACCGTGGCCTTGCCACGATTGATTTTCTCTGCGGCGGCGAGGATTTCAAGCGCCGCTTCGCCACGCAATCAGTCGCGCTGTCGTCGATGATGGGTGCGCGCGGCTTGCGCGGTCATCTCGCCGCACTGGCCGATCATGTGGACCATGTTTCGAAATCCTGGAAGACCCGGCGGCAGCCGAAAGCCGACGCGGTGCCTGACGAATAGCGCCACGTTCGTCGTTTGCGTCGTGGGCTTTGGCGACGCTCAAAGCGCGCGAACGGCTTCCAGAACGGCCTCGGCATGGCCCTTGACCCGGACCTTGCGCCAGATCTTGGCGATCCGTCCGTCACGGCCGATCAAGAATGTCGCGCGCTCGACGCCCATGTATTTGCGGCCATACATCGATTTCTCGACCCACAGGCGGTAGGCCTCGATCACCTTGCGCTCCTCGTCGGCGGCAAGATCGATGGTTAGATCGTATTTCGATTTGAACTTGTCGTGTTTCTTGGCGCTGTCGGGCGACAGGCCGATGACGACAGCGCCGGCCTTCTCGAATTCCGGCTTCAGCCGCGAGAAGCTGATCGCCTCTTGCGTGCAGCTTGTCGTGTCATCCTGAGGATAGAAATAGAGCACGACTGGCTTGCCGGCGGATGCGGCCAGGCTGAGCGATCCGCCGCCGTCCCGCGGCAGATCGAATTGCGGCGCGGGATCGCCTACTTCGAGGTCAGCCATATCGATGCCCTTGTTTGAGGTTACGCGCGAAGCCACACCGATATAGTGTCGACCGGGGATTCGTCCACGAGCGAGTTTGTACAACGGAAGATTGCGTGGATCAGGAGCAACCGCAGCACGAGAAGATCCGGTTCAGGCGGGACGAAATCACCGACCTGGGCGCCCTGCCGTCCGCGTGCCGCGTCCCGCCTCTTGGCCAGGCGGCGATCGGCCGCGGCTTTCGCATCCTTTCGCGCGTGTTTGCCGGCTTGGTCGCGTTCATGCTGCTGGCCGCGACGGCGGTCTATCTCATCGGCCTTTCCGGCATTGGTTCTGACCGGCTGCGCGTCGAGGCGGAGAGCGCCATCGAGAGGCTGGCGGGCCTCGACGTCAATGTCGCTGTCGGGCCCGCCCGCATCACGCTCGACAGTTCGAGCTTCGTGGCGCTGCAGGTGAGCGATGTCAGCCTGAAGACATCGGACGGCAAACCCATGGCCGATGCCGGGCGTGTGCGCTTCGGCATCCGCCTGGTGCCGCTTTTGTGGGGCGAGGTGCGGCTGACCAGCGCCAGGATCTCCGATGCCCGCATCGTCATGGCGGCGATGCCGTCCGGCGGCGACTGGACGGCGGCACTGCGCAACGAGAACGGCCTCGTCGATCCGGAGAAGCTGTCGGACGCCGTGTTCGGCTACATCCATCGTGCGCTCGACGCCGTGCGGGAAGATTCGATGCGCCGGATCGATCTCAGCAATGTCGAGTTCGTGTTGCCCGACGCTGGATCGATCAAGCTGGTCAAGATCGCCGACGCCACCGTGGTTCAGTCGGGGCCGGGCGGCATGGAGTTCACCTCCGACGCCGACATCGACGGCAGGACAGTCACCGTTGTAGCTTCCGCCACCCGTAACATCGCGGCGCACCGGGTGACGGCGTTGGATGCCAACATCAATCTGGCGGATGCCGGCGCCACCGCCGCCGGCTCCGGCAAGCTTGGTGCCGTCGCGCTGAAGTTGACAGGATCGGAAGGGTCAGGTGCCACCGCATCACGCTTGACCGCCGCCCTTTCGTCCACCGGGTCCGTGCTGGATCTTGGCACACGCGGGCTGCTGCCGGCGGATGCCGATCTCAATGCGACGCTTGTCTATGGCTCCAACAAGATCCAGGTCGACAGGCTGCTCTTGAAAACCGGCAGGTCTTCATTCGATTTCGGCGGCTCGATCGGGCCAAAACCAGCAACCGGGGTGGCTGGTGAGGAACCCTCCTACCGTTACGATCTGACCAGCGACGGTTCGACCCTGGCGCCATCGGAATCGCCTGAGCCTGCGCTGATGTTCCTGGCGCGCATCGCCGGCGTCTACCAGCCGCAAAGCCATAAACTGGTGGCCGAGCAGATCGCGGTTCGGTCCGCCGGGAGCAGCGAGGTGCTTGGCACCGCGGCTGTGGAATTCGTCGAGGGCAAGGCTCCCGGGATCAATCTGGCGCTCAACATCCATGACATGCCGGTCTCGCACGTCAAACAGCTGTGGCCGTGGTTTTCGGCGCGCAATGCGCGGCTCTGGGTGCTGAACAATCTGTTCGGCGGCCGCGTGGTCGATGCCAGCCTCCAGTTCCAGGTGGTGCCGGATCGCCTCGGCAATGGCGTGCCGCTTTCCGCCGACGAGGTCTTCGGCCGCTTCCAGATCGAAGGCGCGCGTTTCGACACTGCCGGCCGCATCCCGCCGATCCGCGACGCGGTGGGCGTGGTCGGATTCCACGGCAACGACGTCGACGTTTCCTTGTCGTCGGGCACCGTCTTCATGCCGAGCGGCCGCACGGTGGCGGCCAGCAACGGCACGCTGACGGTCAAGGCCGCCAACCGTCCGCCGGTCATCGGCGCACTTGACATCGATGTCGAGGGGGAGGCGCCGGCCGTCGCCGAGCTTGCCTCCTACGAACCGATCAACGCGATGCGCCATGTCGGCATCCTGCCTGAGGATCTTTCCGGCAGCGTCACCGGCCACGTCAAGGCGGATATTCCGCTGCAGTCGGGCGTCGATACGGCGAAGCTCGATTGGCTGGTGTCGCTCGACTACACCGGCCTGTCCCTGGCCAAGCCGTTCGAGGGGCAGGCCGTGACTGACGCGGACGGCTCGATCACGGTCGACCCGCAAAAGGCTGTCATTTCGGCCAAGGCATCGCTGAACGGCATTCCGGCCGAACTCGATCTCGTCGAGCCGTTGGTGGATGACGGGCCGGCGCGCAGCCGCAAAGTCGCCCTTGTGCTCGACGACAAGATCCGCGCCGCCGCCATGCCCGGCCTGACGCCGCTGCTTGGTGGAACGGTGAAGGTCGCGATCGACAAGAGTGGTAGCGGCAACCAGAACGTTTCGGTCGACCTGACCAATGCCAGGCTGGACATTCCCTGGGCCGGCTGGAGCAAGGGGGCGGGGGTTCCCGCCAGCGCCACCTTCGTCATGACCAAGGCCGGCGACACCACGACGCTGTCCGACTTCGACCTCGGTGGCAAGACATTCTCCATCGATGGCAGCATCGTGCTGGTCAACGGCGCGCTGTCGTCGGCCAAATTCAGCAGGGTCACCCTGAACCGGGGCGATGACGTTTCCGTGTCGGTGAAGCGATCGGGCAAGGGCTATGCGGTCGGCATCAATGGCAATGCGCTTGATGCTCGTTCGTTGATCAAGCAGTTCACGTCCGATGTGGACACCGCGACCAAAACGACAGGAACAGACAATATTTCAGTCAGTGCGGACGTCAATCAGCTCACCGGTTTCCACGACGAGCAGCTCTCCAACCTGAAGCTCGACTACAGTGCGGCCGGTTCGCGGGTGAACGGACTGAAGGTCAGCGCGACGGCGAGTTCGGGTGCCGCCATCGCCATCAGCAACACCACCGGCGACGGCAGGCGTTCGCTCAATGTGCAGTCGGCGGACGCCGGCGCCATCCTGCGGTTCCTCAACATCTATGAGCACATGGAAGGCGGATCGATCACGCTGGCGCTGACCGGGGGCAGCGACGGGCCGATGAAGGGCAAGGTCGACACCAGCAACTTCTTCATCGTCAACGAACCCAAGCTCGCCTCCATCGTCTCGACCACGCCGGCCGGCGACAGCCGCAGCCTCAACCAGGCGGTGAAGGGCAAGCTCGACACGTCGCGGGTGAAGTTCGAGCGCGGCTACGCCGAAATCGACAAGGGCAGCGGTTATCTCCGGCTGACCAATGGCGTGCTGCGCGGTCCGCGCATCGGCACGACCTTCCAGGGCATCCTCTACGACCAGAACAACAATATGGATATGACCGGCACCTTCATGCCGGCCTACGGCCTCAACCGCATCTTTGGCGAACTGCCCATCGTCGGCGCGCTTCTGGGCAATGGCCGCGACCGCGGCCTGATCGGCGTCACCTACCGCCTCAGGGGCAATGCCAACAAGCCCGTGCTCGACGTCAATCCGCTGTCGGTGATCGCTCCGGGGATATTCAGGTCGATCTTCGAGTACCGCTAGAGCGAAACGGTTTTCCGCCCGGAATTGCCTCAAGACACATAGTTGGAGCCGTTTCCGGGAAACGGCTCCAAGGGCCTTAGGCCGGCCTGACCAGGATGTGTTTTTTCCTGCCCAATGAAAGCTTTATGACGTTTTCCGGACTCAAATCCTGAAGCGTCACCAGCCGGCGGTCGTCGCTGACCGCCTGGTCGTTCAGGCGCACGGCGCCGCCCTGGATGTGCCGCCGTGCCTCGCCATTGGATGATGCCAGCCCGGCGCTGACCAACAGCGACAGGATGCCGACACCGGCTTCGAGCGCGGCCTTGTCCGCCTCGACGGCCGGCAAAGTGTCGGCGAGAGCGCCTTCCTCGAAAGTCTTTCGCGCCGTCTCGCTGGCCTGTTCGGCGGCCGCGCGGCCATGCAGATGGGCGGTAATCTCGGTCGCGAGGATCTTCTTTGCCTCGTTGATCTCGGAGCCGCCCAGCCGCTCGAGCCGTGCGACCTCGTCCAGCGGCAATGTGGTGTAGAGTTTCAGGAACCGGGCAACGTCGGCATCCTCAGTGTTGCGCCAGTACTGCCAGAACTCGTAAGGGCTCAGCATCTGCGGATCGAGCCAGACCGCACCCGACGCCGACTTGCCCATCTTGGCGCCGGACGAGGTGGTCAGCAGCGGCGTGGTCAGCGCATAGAGTTGCGCATCTTCCATACGGCGGCCGAGATCGATGCCGTTGATGATGTTGCCCCATTGGTCGGAGCCGCCCATCTGCAGGCGGCAGCCGAGGCGCTTGTAGAGTTCGACGAAATCATAGGCCTGCAGGATCATGTAATTGAATTCGAGGAACGAAAGCGATTGCTCGCGATCGAGCCGCAACTTGACGGAATCGAACGCAAGCATGCGGTTGACGGAAAAGTGCCGGCCGACATCGCGCAGGAAATTGACGTAGTTGATCTCCATCAGCCAGTCGGCATTGTTGACCATGACCGCGTCATTCGGGCCACTGCCGAATTTGAGGTAGGGCATGAAGTTGCGGCGGATGCCGGCAAGATTGTCGTCGATGTCTTGCGGCGTCAGCAGCTTGCGCGCCTCGTCCTTGAAGGAGGGGTCGCCGATCATCGAGGTACCGCCGCCCATCAGCGCGATCGGCCGATGGCCGGTCTGCTGCAGCCAGTGCAGCATCATGATCTGGATCAGCGAGCCGGCATGCAGGCTCCTGGCGGTGGCGTCGAAGCCGATATAGGCCGTCACCGTCTCCTTGGCGAAGAGTTGATCGAGACCGGCATCATCCGAGGTCTGGTGGATGAAACCGCGCTCGCTCATCGTGCGCAGGAAATCGGATTTGAAGGCAGGCATGGTTTTTTCCCGAAAGCGTGTGCCCGTCCAGCGCGAGCAATGTGAACGCGCGCGTTTAGCACCCAAGGGCGATCAGCAAAAGTGGAATCCGGTTTTGCGCCTGATCGCGCGCCAACAAGGAGTCCGCGATCAGCAAAAGTGGATCCGGTTTTGCGGCCGGCGCGGATGGCATTTGCGAATCCTTGCCTCATCCATGCCGCTGGCGTAATGAGGCGCCGCGCAAGGGCAGCGCCCGCACGCCGCGACGGGGTCGTCCCGCAGATCAGATCCGGAAAGCTCCCGCGATGAACAGAAACTACCTCTTCCTCTTTCTGTTCAGCTTGGTCATGAGTTTCAGCGGCTTGGCGAGCCTTCCGCCGATCGACCGCGACGAGTCCCGCTTTGTCCAGGCGACCAAGCAGATGGTCGAAACCGGCGACTATATCGACATCCGCTTCCAGGATGTCTCGCGCTACAAGAAGCCGATCGGCATCTACTGGCTGCAATCGGCTGCCGTCGCATTGAGCGGCGAGGGCGCGGCCGCACCGATCTGGGTGTACCGCCTTGTCTCGATGCTCGGAATCGCGCTCGCTGTCCTGGGCATCGGCTGGACGGGCACAAAATTGTTCGGCGCCAATGCCGGCCTTGCCGCCGGCCTGATGATGGCGGCGATCTTCGCAACCGCCTTCGAGGGCCGCGACGCCAAAACCGACGCCATGCTTCTGGCCTGCTGCGTGGCCGCGCAGGGCGCGCTGGCGCAAGTCTACCTGGCGTCGCGCCGCAACGAGCCGGTGGCCGGCCATCTGCCGTGGATATTCTGGTTCGCGCAAGGCGTCGGGATCCTCATCAAGGGACCCGTGGCCCCGCTTCTGTCACTGCTGACGGCGGCCGCGCTGTTTGCTTTCGAACGCGACTGGCGCTGGCTTTTGAAGCTGAAGCTCGTGCGCGGCGTCGCGCTCGTTTTGCTCATCGTGCTGCCCTGGGTCGCTTTTATCGGCTGGAAGAGCGGCGGCGCCTTTTTTCAGGAAGCCGTCGGCAAGGATATGCTGAACAAGGTCGCATCCGGAGAGGAATCGCACGGCCTGCCGCCCGGCTTCTACATGCTGACCTATTCGCTGTTCATGTGGCCGTTCGGCCTGATCGCGGTCGGCGCCGGCCTGCAGGCCCTCAATCGTGTGCGCGACGATTTCAGGCTGCGCTTTTGCCTGGCATGGTACATTCCGTTCTGGCTGGTGTTCGAACTCATCCCGACCAAACTGCCGCATTACGTCCTGCCGGCCTATCCCGGCATGGCGCTGCTGATCGGCTGGCTGCTGACGTTGTCGCCGCAGGAGGCCAATGCGCCGCTCAAGCGCTGGCAGCAGTGGTTGTGGTGGTCGACCGCGTTCGGCCTGGTGGTGGTCAGCCTCGGGCTGGCGGCGGTCTGTATCGGGGCGCCGATCTACCTTACACACAGTTTCTCGTGGTGGAGCATTCCTGCGGCAGCGTCGGCGCTGGGCGCCGGCTATCTCGCATTCTCCAGGCAGTTGCAGGTGCCGCTGCCTCGCATTGGAGCCACCGCCGCCTGCGCGGGCATCACCTATGCCTTGCTGTTCGGGGTCATCGCGCCATCGCTGAAGCCGATGTGGCTGAGCCCGGCGATCAGGCAAGCCGTGCTTGCCAACCAGGCATGCGACACAACGGTGCTGGCCTCGGCGCGGTATCAGGAGCCGAGCCTGGTGTTTCTGGTCGGTACGAAAACGGTGCTGACCGATGTCGGAGGCGTGGCGGAGCATCTGCTCGCCGATCCTGCCTGTGCCTTGGGGCTGGCCCCGATCGGGGATGAGCAGAAGCTGAATGGCATGCTGTCGGCCCGAGGCAAATCGGTGAGCCGCGTCGCTGAAATCGATGGCCTCAACTATTCGTCGGGAGACAAACTGTCGCTCGGCCTTTATCGTGTGGCCCAATGACGGCTGGGTCGATGACAGAGTCCAGTTTCCAATGCTCGTGAAATCACGCCCACCGGTTACCAACTCCCTCCTCGGGATAGGACGCCGGTCCCTCGACAATTTTCGCGACACCCTGCGGATCGCAAGGCGGCGCCTCGCCGTTCGGCCCGCTCGCTATCCCAACATCTCATGGTGGGCGTGGGGACTGGTCTGGGTCTTTCTGACGGCAGCCGCCTTTGTTCGTCTCGATACGCCGGCGGGGGTAGCCCATGGCCAATGGTCGGCGGGTGCCGCCAGGCTTGCCGAATTCTTCACGCAGTTCGGACTGGGCGGCTGGTATCTCATCCCGTCCGCGCTTCTGCTTGTCGCGGCCAATCTGACGGATTGGCGAAGCCTTTCGCGGCGCGCGCTGATGCTGGTCTACAGTTGGACTTGTCTGGCTTTTCTGGTGCTGAGCGCCGTTGGCCTGTCGGGCCTGACCGTCAATGTGCTGAAATATGCCATTGGCAGGGCGCGCCCGCTCTACTTCCAGGATTTTGGCGTCCTTGCACTGCACCCGTTTGCCTTCGATGCGCGCTTTGCCGGCTTTCCGTCAGGCCACGCCACGACGATGGGCGCCGTCTTCGGTATCCTGCTGCTTTTGTTTCCGCGGCGTTGGTATATCGCCCTGGTGGTCACCGGCTGCATCGCCTCGACCAGGATATTCGTCGGCGCGCACTATCCGAGCGACACCGTCGCCGGCTTCGGCCTCGGCTGTGCCTTCGCGGTGGCGTGCGGACTGGTCTTTGCCAGGCTCGGTTTCATCTTCCGGCCGGCAGCTTCAGGATTGCCGGTCCGCAAATCATCGTTCCGGCTTATCGCCCCGGAAAAATAAGCTGCCGGACCGTACCGCAGCATATGGCGAGGCGGACATTGCCCGCCCGCCCATAGCCCCGCGAACACGCCTGGCCAGATGTCTCAACGCAGCCGCTTCGGCCTCGGATCGGACAATTCTCCCGCCAGCCGCCGATCGAGGTAATCGGAGCATTCCTCGATCAAGAGATCGGCGTCGTTGGCGAAAAAGTGGTTGGCGCCGGGCAGGGTCTTCTGCGTGATGGTGATGCCCTTCTGCGTATGCAGCTTGTCGACCAGGCCCTGCACATCCTTCGGCGGCGCCACCTTGTCGGCGTCGCCATGAATGATCAGGCCCGAAGACGGGCAGGGCGCCAGGAAGGAAAAATCATAGGTGTTGGGCTGCGGTGCGATCGAGATGAAGCCCTCGATCTCGGGCCGGCGCATCAGCAGCTGCATGCCGATCCACGAACCGAAGGAATAGCCGGCGACCCAGCAGCTCTTGGAATCCGGATGCAGCGACTGCACCCAGTCGAGTGCCGCCGCCGCGTCCGACAACTCGCCGGTTCCATGGTCGAACTCGCCCTGGCTGCGGCCGATGCCGCGAAAATTGAAGCGCAGCGTGGTGAAATCACGCTTCTGGAACATGTAGAAGAGGTCGTAGACGATCTTGTTGTTCATCGTGCCGCCGAACTGCGGGTGCGGATGCAACACGATGGCAATTGGCGCGCTCTTTTCCCGCGAGGGCTGGTAGCGTCCCTCCAGGCGGCCGGCCGGACCGGTGAAAATGACCTCAGGCATGAAATACTCCACGTGACATACAAGTGCGCGGTGCCCGGAAAACTGTTCCTCTGGCCCCGCTTCCACAGACCTTGACGCAGGGCGAGCGTCTTCATAGAAGCTAGTTTAGAATTGTTCAAAACTGGGTGGCCGAAACGCAATCGCCCGGTCGCCCTCGCCGCAAGCCGCGTAAATAGGACGGCTTGCCTTGGAATTTCAAGGAAATAACGCCATACGTCGGCGGAATGGCTTCTGACGGGAAGAACTGGACAAAAATGGCCGCGAGACGCGCCTATCTCGACTATAATGCCAGTGCGCCGCTGCTTTCATCGGCGCGCGAGGCCATGGTCGCGGCGTTTGATGCGGCCAACCCTTCTTCGGTCCATGCCGAGGGGCGCGCCGCGCGTAGGCTCGTCGACAATGCCAGGCGCGACGTGGCGGCACTGGTCAACGGCAAGGCCGAACATGTCGTCTTCACTTCGGGTGCGACCGAGGCCGCCTCGGCGCTTCTGACGCCGGACTGGCGGATGGGGCGCGGCGCCATTCGCATGAGCCGGCTCTACGTGTGCGAGGCCGACCATCCGTGCCTGCTGAATGGCGGACGTTTCCCGGCAAGCCAGGTAACGCGGATCGGTGTCGACGCCGATGGCATCGTCAACCTCGACGCCTTGACCGCGGCGCTCGCCGGCCACGACAAGGCCGACGGCCTGCCGCTGGTGGCGATCCACGCCGCCAACAACGAAACCGGCGTCATCCAGCCGATCGATCGCATTGCCGAAATCGTCAAGGCGGCGGGCGGCATTCTTGTCGTCGATGCCGTACAGGCCGCTGGCCGCGTCTCGATCGACATGGCCGCTGGATACGCCGACTATGCAATTCTATCCTCACACAAGATCGGCGGCCCCCAGGGCGCCGGTGCCATCGTCGCCGCGGCCGACCTGATGATGCCGACGCCGCTGATCAATGGCGGCGGCCAGGAAAAAGGCCACCGTGGCGGCACCGAGAACCTGCCTGGCATTGCCGGGTTTGGCGCCGCTGCACGAGAAGCCCTGGCCGGACTGAAGGCCGTCGGTGCCGTGCGGCAGCGTCGCGATGAGGCCGAAGCCATCCTGAAGACGCTGGTGCCGGACGTGGAAATCTTCGGAACGGGCGCGCCAAGGCTTGCCAACACGACATTCTTCGCTATTCCCGGCATCAAAGCCGAAACCGCTCAGATCGCCTTCGATCTGGCAGGCGTGGCGCTTTCCGCCGGATCCGCCTGCTCGTCGGGCAAGGTCGGGCCGAGCCATGTGCTGAAGGCCATGGGGCACGGCGACAGCCTTGGTGCCCTGCGCGTCTCGGTCGGTGCCGCGACCGCCGCCGAGGACATCGAACTGTTCCGCGCCGCGCTGGCAAGCATTGCCGCGCGTCGGGCGGGTAGAGAGAAGGCCGCCTAGCGGTTGGAGCAATCGGACCGGAGAATCCGATGCTTGAGAAAAACGGATTTGGGCCTTTCGGCCTGGTAGAGCCGTGCGTTTCATGCTGGCCGGGTGAATTTCCGGTGGAGGCGCACTATATTGAACTTACGCTGCCGCGGATGCTGCTCGGGCGTCCATTTGGCGGTGCCATAGTTTGAAAACTGTCGGGCCTTGACCCCGGCGTGGATGGAGAACGCTTATGCCTGCTGTGCAGGACACGATCGATCGGGTCCGAAAGATCGACGTCGACCAATACAAATACGGATTCCAGACCGAGATCGCCGTCGACAAGGCTCCCAAGGGCCTGAGCGAAGACATTATCCGTTTCATCTCGGCCAAGAAGGACGAACCGTCCTGGATGCTGGAATGGCGCCTCGAAGCCTATCGGCGCTGGCTGACGCTGGAAGAGCCGACCTGGGCGCGCGTCAACTACCCCAAGATCGACTTCCAGGACATCTACTATTACGCGGCGCCCAAGAGCACGCCCGGACCGACTTCGCTCAGCGACGTCGATCCTGAGATCTTGAAAGTCTACGAGAAACTCGGCATTCCGTTGAAGGAGCAGGAGATCCTCGCAGGCGTCCAGAAGACCGACGCCTCGGAGTTCGAGGAAGCCAGCGACAACGTCTACAAGTCGGGCCGCGTCGCCGTCGACGCCGTGTTCGATTCCGTGTCCGTCGTCACCACCTTCAAAAAGGAACTGGCGCAGGCCGGAGTCATCTTCTGCTCGATCTCGGAAGCTATCCGCGAGCATCCCGAACTGGTGAAGAAATATCTCGGCTCGGTCGTGCCGACCTCCGACAATTACTACGCCACACTGAATTCGGCCGTATTCACGGACGGGTCCTTCGTCTTCGTGCCGAAGGGGGTGCGCTGCCCGATGGAGCTGTCGACCTATTTCCGCATGAACGAGAAGAACACCGGACAGTTCGAGCGCACGCTGATCATCGCCGAGGAGGGGGCCTACGTCTCCTATCTCGAGGGCTGCACGGCGCCGCAACGCGACGAGAACCAGCTTCATGCGGCGGTGGTCGAACTGGTCGCGCTCGACGATGCCGAGATCAAATATTCGACGGTACAGAACTGGTACCCCGGCGACGCCGAGGGCAAGGGCGGCATCTACAATTTCGTCACCAAGCGCGGCGACTGCCGAGGCCACCGATCGAAGATTTCGTGGACGCAGGTCGAGACCGGCTCGGCCATTACCTGGAAATATCCAAGCTGCATCCTGCGCGGCGACGATTCCGCGGGCGAATTCTATTCGATCGCCGTGTCGAACGGCTATCAGCAGGTCGACAGCGGCACCAAGATGATCCATCTCGGCAAGAACACGTCGAGCCGCATCATCTCCAAGGGCATCGCCGCCGGCTTCTCGCAGAACACCTATCGCGGCCAGGTCTCGGCGCACCGCAAGGCGACCAATGCCCGCAACTTCACCAACTGCGACAGCCTGCTGATCGGCGACCAGTGCGGCGCCCACACCGTGCCTTATATGGAAGCCAAGAACTCCACGGCGCAGTTCGAGCATGAGGCGACCACGTCGAAGATTTCCGAGGACCAGAAATTCTATGTCATGCAGCGCGGCATTCCCGAGGAGGAAGCCATCGCGCTGATCGTCAACGGCTTCGTCAAGGACGTCATCCAGCAACTGCCGATGGAGTTCGCGGTCGAGGCGCAGAAGCTGATCGGCATCTCGTTGGAAGGCTCGGTGGGCTGACCAGCCCAGATAAATATTCAGGAAACAAAGAATGCTTGAGATCAAGAACCTGCACGCCCGCATCGTCGATGACGGCACCGAGATCATCCGCGGCCTGAACCTGACGGTGAAAGCCGGCGAGGTCGCCGCGATCATGGGCCCGAATGGCTCTGGCAAGTCGACCCTGTCCTACATCCTTGCCGGCCGCGAGGACTATGAGGTGACCGAAGGCGACATCCTCTACAACGGCCAGTCGATCCTCGAAATGGATCCGGCCGAGCGCGCTACGTCAGGAATTTTCCTCGCTTTCCAGTATCCGATGGAGATACCGGGCGTCGCGACCATGGAATTTCTCAAGGTGGCCATGAACGAGCAGCGCAAAGCGCGTGGTGAAGAGCCGCTGAAAATCCCGGAATTCCTCAAGCGCGTGAAGGAAGCCGCCGCCTCGCTCAGCATGGACATGGCGATGCTGAAGCGGCCGCTCAATGTCGGTTTTTCCGGTGGCGAGAAGAAGCGTGCCGAGATCCTGCAGATGAAGCTTCTGGAGCCGAAACTCTGCGTGCTCGACGAGACCGATTCCGGCCTCGACATCGATGCGTTGAAGATCGTCTCCGACGGCGTCAACGCGCTGCGGGCGCCGGACCGGGCATTCCTGGTCATCACCCACTATCAGCGCCTGCTCGAGCACATCGTGCCCGACAGCGTGCACGTGCTCTACAAGGGCCAGGTCATCAAGTCGGGCGACAAGTCCCTGGCGCTCGACCTTGAAGCCAATGGCTATGCCGGTGTGATCGGCGAAGCCGCGTGAGATGCCAGGTCATTTTGTGCCAAAAGACGGGGCAAAGCTGATGAATATGCACACACAACCGCAGCGCACACCGGCCGAGACCGCGTTGATCGACGCGTTCGGCGACCGGCTGTCGCTGTTGCCGGGCGACGGCGCGGTGATGCTGAAGCGCGACGATGCCATCGAAGCGATCAAGCACGGCTTGCCGACGCGACGCATCGAATCCTGGCATTATACCGACCTGCGCCGTCTTTTGAACGCGGTGCCGGAGTTCGACCCGGCCGCCGCGGCGAAAGCCATCGCGCCAATCGTCGACGGTTCGACGGTTCTGAGCCTGTTGAACGGCGCATCGAGCGCCAAGGCGCCGATTGTCGAGGGTGTCAGCGTCCAGCGCCTGTCGGAAAAGCTGATTGACGGCAGCATCGCGCCGGGCCTCGATCCCTATGGCAATGACGATGCCATCGGTGCGCTGAACACGGCTTTCGTTGCCGACGGCTACTTTGTCGACATCGCCGATGGCGCCGAACTGGAAAAGCCGGTCGAGCTGCAGAATTTGCAGGCCGGCGGCCAGACCCATGTGCGCTTGGCCGCTCGCGTCGGCGCCGGCGCCAAGGCCGTTATCGTCGAGCGTCAGGCGGGCGAGGGCGCGGCGCTGACCAGTTCGGTCAGCCAACTCGTGCTCGGCGAAGGTGCTGAGGTAACGTGGCTGATCGTGCAGGAGCAGCCGGAGACGGCGACGCATCTGGCACAGTTCAAGGCCCATATCGGCAAGAACGCGAAACTGACGCTGTTCGTCATGAACGCCGGCGGCAAGCTTGTGCGCCAGGAGATCATGGTCAGGACGACAGGTGAGGGCGCCGACTTTCAATTGCGCGGCATCAACCTGCTCGCCGGCGACACCCACACCGACGTCACCATGGTGCTCGACCACGCCGTGCCGCACACGACCTCGACGGAGATCGTCCGCAACGTGGTGACGGGCAAGGCGCGTGGCGTCTTCCAGGGCCGCATCAACGTCCATCAATATGCGCAGAAGACCAACGCCAAGATGGCGTGCAACACGCTGTTGCTGTCGGATGACGGCGAGTTCTCGACCAAGCCCGAGCTCGAAATTTTCGCCGACGATGTCGTCTGCGGCCACGGCGCGACGGTGACCGAGATCGACCACGACCATCTGTTCTACCTGATGGCGCGCGGCGTCGACGAAAAGAGCGCGCGCGGTCTGCTGGTCAAGGCTTTCGTCGCCGAGGTGATCGAGGAACTGGACGACGAGACGATTGTCGAGGCGCTGGAAGCGAAGCTCGACGAGTGGTTCGTGACGCACGGGTGAAGCTGATGAACGCACCGGGCAAGATTGGAGATTTCTACGACGTCGAGGCGATCCGCCGCGATTTCCCGATCCTGTCGCGCGAAGTCTACGGCAAGCCGCTGGTCTATCTCGACAATGGTGCCTCGGCGCAGAAGCCGCGGGTGGTGCTGGACACGATCCAGCACGCCTACAGCCAGGAATACGCGAACGTCCATCGTGGCCTGCATTTTCTGTCCAATGCCGCCACCGACGCTTACGAAAAGGCGCGGGAAACGGTGCGCCGTTTCCTCAACGCGCCAAGCACCGACAACATCGTCTTCACCTCCAACACGACGTCGGCCATCAACACCGTCGCCTATGGCTATGGCATGCCCAATATCGGCGAGGGCGACGAGATCGTGCTGTCGATCATGGAGCACCACTCCAACATCGTGCCCTGGCACTTCATCCGCGAGCGGCAGGGCGCCAAGCTGGTCTGGGTGCCGGTCGACGATCTCGGCGTCTTTCACATCGAGGAATTCGAAAAGCGGCTGTCCGATCGCACTAAACTCGTGGCCATCACGCAGATGTCGAACGCGCTGGGCACGGTGACACCGATCAAGGAGATCGTGCGCATCGCGCATTCGCGTGGAATTCCGGTGCTTGTCGACGGCAGCCAGAGCGCGGTGCACATGCCGATCGACGTGCAGGATCTCGATTGCGATTTCTTCGTCTTCACCGGCCACAAGGTCTACGGTCCCTCGGGCATCGGTGTGCTCTACGGCAAGAAGGATAGTCTCGCCGGCATGCGGCCCTTCATGGGCGGCGGCGAGATGATCGAGGAGGTGACGGAAGACATCGTCACCTACAACGAGCCGCCGCATCGCTTCGAGGCCGGCACGCCGCCGATCGTCCAGGCGATCGGACTGGGCGCCGCGCTCGACTACATGGACTCTGTCGGCCGCGAGCGCATCGCCGCGCATGAGGAAGACTTGAAGACCTACGCCCACGAGCGCCTGCGCGCCATCAACTCGCTGCGCATCTTCGGCGATGCGCCCGGCAAGGGCGCCATCATCTCCTTCGAGCTGCAAGGCATTCATGCCCATGACGTGTCGATGGTGATAGACAGGCAAGGCGTGGCGGTCCGTGCCGGCACCCATTGCGCCCAGCCGCTGTTGAAACGTTTCGGCGTAACCTCCACATGCAGGGCATCGTTCGGCATGTATAATACCAGGGCCGAAGTCGACGCTTTGGCCGAGGCGCTTGAAAAAGCGCGCAAATTCTTCGGATGACGATTTTTTTCGGGTGACGACCATGGATGATGTGAGCACCACCACCGAAGCTACGCCGGAAGCCGCCGGCAACAGCGTCGTTTCCGCCTCGGCAATTCCCGCTGATGAGCTGGCGCGGTTGACCGACGACATCGTCTCGGCGCTGAAGACGGTCTACGACCCGGAAATCCCGGCCGACATCTACGAGCTTGGCCTCGTCTACAAGATCGACGTCGAGGACGACCGCTCGGTCAAGATCGACATGACGCTGACCGCGCCTGGCTGCCCGGTGGCCGGCGAAATGCCCGGCTGGGTTGAAAATGCCGTCGGCGCGGTCGAGGGCGTCTCCGGCGTCGAGGTCAACATGACTTTCGATCCGCCCTGGACGCCCGACCGCATGTCCGAAGAGGCGCAGGTGGCGGTGGGCTGGTACTAGCGCCGCACCTGGCACACTTGCGCCGGTGGTAAAACTTCACCATTTTAGGTGAGGAATCATTCGGCAGGCCTTGAACCTGCATGGAATGGAGAAGGAAAAACATGGGACGCTTTGCCGTCATCACGATGACCGATAAGGCCGCCGACCGGGTGCGCGAGATCGTCGCCACGCGCGAAAACGCGCATGGCATCCGCCTTGGCATCAAGAAGGGCGGCTGCGCCGGCATGGAATACACGGTCGATCTGGTGACCGAGCCCAACACCAAGGACGACCATATCGAGCGCGACGGCGCGCATGTCTATGTCGCGCCGGAAGCCGCCCTGTTTCTGTTCGGCACCGAGATGGATTTCGAGCAGACGACGCTGCGCACCGGTTTCACCTTCCACAACCCGAACCAGAGTTCGGCCTGCGGCTGTGGCGAATCGGTCGAACTGAAGCCGGCCGATCTCAAGGCGCTGGCCGAGGCACGCGCTTCAGCCTGATCTTTCTTCGCCCCGGAGACGGGGCGAAGAAAGCTACTCCACCCACATACCCGTCCGCTTGTGCCAGTCCGCGATCGATTCCTGGGGATAGACGTCGAACGTCTTGTCGCCTTTGCCGATCTCAGGCTCGACCCAGTTCGCCTTGTATTTCAGCATCAGATGCACTTTTTCGGGTGGTTTCGGCAGGTCGCTGTCGATCGCCGAGGCGAAGGGATGCACCAGCTCCGGCCAGGTTGGGTCGTAGAGCCAGAGCGCCGACCCGCATTTGCGGCAAAAATTGCGCTCCCCGGTCGATATCTCGCAGTGGGGATGCTCGTCATCCTCGATCTCGGCGCGATAGACGCCGAGATTGCTCTTGCCCCTGATGTTCAGCGTCTCGTAGGCGGCGCCGAGATTGATGGCGAAACCGCCGCCGCCCTGCTGCTTACGGCAGATCGAGCAGTAGCACAGCATGAACGGCACGGGCGTGTGGCTTTCCACCTCGAAACGCACGGCGTTGCAGCGACAGGACCCCTTGAGCAGCACAGGCATGGCAAAAACTCCGACAGGATAGCCACAACCTGTCAGCATGATTTTGGTTGCGGCGATGACAAGGCCAAATGCCGGTGACATGATCGCGGCATGGACAATGAGCGCATCGCGGAACTGTTCGAGGGCCTCGGTCCGGTCTGCATCCGAAAACTATTCGGCGGCAAGGGCATCTATTTCGACGGCGTCATCGTCGCCATCGTGCTGCGCGGCGAATTGCTGCTGAAAGCCGACGAGCAGAGCGCATCGGAGTTCGAAGCCGCGGGCTGCCGGCAATGGACCTACACCGGCTCTCGCCACGGCAAGCTTGTCGCCATGCCCTATTGGAGCATTCCCGACAGCGCTTTCGACGATCCCGACGAAATGACGGTGTGGGCGCGACGCGCCTACGAAGCTGGGCGGCGGGCGGGGAAGTAGGCTCCCGCCAGCGCGAGGCCACCCCTCATCCGGCCGCTTCGCGGCCGCCTTCTCCCCGGCGGGGAGAAGAGGTTTGCGTTGAGGCCGCAAGTTCCTCTCCCCTCGGGGAGAGGTCGGATTGCCCCGAATTGCTCTTTGCAATTCGGTCTTGGTAATCCGGGTGAGGGGGACTCTCTTGGCAGTCCCTACAGCGCCTTGGCGATCTCAGCCGCCAGCCTTGCATTGTTCTCGACCAGCGCGATGTTGGTCTTCAGGCTGCGGCCGCCGGTGAGTTCGAGGATTTTTCCCAGCAGGAACGGCGTCACGGCCTTGCCGGTGACGTTGAGGGCTTCGGCCGCCTTTTGCGCGGCTTCGATGTAGCCCGCCATTTCTTCAGCGGGGATTTCGTGGGATTCCGGCACGGGATTGGCAATCAGCATGCCGCCGCCCAAGCCCAGAGCCAGGCGTGTCCGGTAGAAATGCGCGATATCTTCCGGTCCGTGCAAGGTCAAGGGCGCCCGGAACGGTGACTGCCGCGACCAGAAGGCCGGCATCGTCTCGCAGCCATGGCCGACCACGGGCACGCCGCGCGTCTCCAGCACTTCCAGCGTCTTTTCGATATCGAGGATCGCCTTGGCGCCGGCCGAGACGACGATCACCGGTGTACGCGCCAATTCATCGAGGTCGGCCGAGATGTCGAAGCTCTTTTCCGCCCCCTTGTGCACGCCGCCAATGCCGCCGGTGGCGAACACCTTTATCCCGACCATGTCAGCCGCGATCATGGTGGCGGCGACCGTGGTGCCACCGGTGCGGCCCTGCGCGACGGCGAAGCCGAGATCGGCGCGCGACAGCTTCATGGCGTCACCGGTCATCGCCAGCGATTCGCGTTCGCCGTCCGAAAGCCCGATCTTGATGCGGCCGTTGACCACCGCGATGGTTGCCGGCACGGCGCCGCCGTCAGCGATGATCTTTTCGACGTTGGCCGCCATGGCGCCATTGTCGGGATAGGGCATGCCATGGGTGATGATGGTGCTTTCGAGCGCCACCACCGGGCGCCCGGCGGCCAGGGCCTGCGCCACCGGTGCGTGGATATCGATGAAGGGGCGGGCGGTCTCTGGCGTCATCTCTGATCTCCAATCCGGAGTGCGGCGCATCCATCAGGAAAGCGTAGCTTCACCGCGCGTTATGAACTTGCCGGGTCTCATGCCACTTCCCTGGCATCCGGCACAAGGGCCAGCGCTTCCGCGAAGCTCGCCGCGGTGAATTCGGGCACCGCGTCGGCGCTTTCGATGGCCAGCGTTGCCGCGGCGACGCCCTCGCGCACGGCGTGGCGCAGCGGCTGGCCCCGCAGCAGTGCTGCGACCGTCGCACCTGCCAGCGCGTCGCCGGCGCCGGTGACATCGGCGACTTTTCTGGGGGCAGGCGGCAGGATCGAAAAGGCGCCTGTCTCATCGAAACCCAGCACAGGGCCGCTGCCTGCCGTGACCACGCCGCTGGCAAGGCCGCTGCACCGCAACCCGTCGACCATTTCCCGCTCGGCGGCCGCTGCATTGACACCGGCCAGCACGACGGCCTCTCGCCGGTTCATGAAGAGCTGGGCCAGCCCGCCGAGAACCGGTATCAGCCGCGTTACCTTCGCCGGCGAAATCGCGATGGCGAAAACCGGTTTACCGGCGGCGAGCGACAGCAGCCGCTCCAGGGCGGCCGACGGCAGATTGGCGTCGCACAGGATGGCATCGGCGGCGGCCACCTCCTGGCGTATCTTGGAACGCCTGATCTGCTTGGGAAAAGCCAGGTCGTACAGTGCCATGTCGGCAAAGCCGACGATCAATTCGCCCTCGCGATCGATCAATGCCGTGTAGCTCGGCGTGGTACGGTCGAGGAACACCGCCGAAAGATCGGCGATGCCTGCCTCGGCGATGGCCCGTGAAACCGTATCGGCCGACGCATCGCCGCCCCGCATCGACACCAGGGAGGCCGACACGCCGCGCCGCACCATGCTGCGCAACGCATTGAAGACGCCCCCGCCGACATCCTCGCGCATCGTGCCGGGATTGGAGGCTGCCGGCACATAGGGACCGTACACCTGGCCACGCCGGTCGATATGGGCGCCGCCCACGGCCAGGATCTTCGGGGATTCCACCATGGTGGCGATATGACCTTTGTTGTTGCGGCCGCACAAGCGCTAGAGTGCGCGACAGAGCTTCGCATGCTGGTCGGCGATTCGGTCGAGCGATACGATCGAGCCGTCTGGCCCAATGCGGAGCCCGTTCGTGCCAGGGTTTGCGAGACAAAAAAAGAACAAACCGCGATATCGCTTGTTTTTCAGTTGGTTGTCACCCCTTGCCAAATGAGAACAAAAAAGGTACAAAATGGCAGGGATCACGGATTGTCCGGCCTTCATTGACGACCAAGGGGTGATGTATCATGGCTCAGAATTCTTTGCGGCTGGTAGAGGATAAGGCAGTGGACAAATCAAAGGCTCTGGATGCGGCGCTGTCGCAAATCGAGCGGGCTTTCGGCAAGGGCTCGATCATGCGGCTCGGCGCCAACGAGCAGGTCGTCGAGATCGAAACGGTGCCGACCGGCTCGCTCGGCCTCGACATCGCGCTCGGCGTCGGTGGCTTGCCGCGCGGCCGTATCATCGAGATCTATGGGCCGGAAAGCTCCGGTAAGACGACCCTGGCCCTGCACACCGTGGCTGAAGCCCAGAAGAAGGGCGGCATCTGCGCCTTCGTCGATGCCGAACACGCGCTCGATCCGGTCTACGCCCGCAAGCTCGGCGTCGATCTTGAAAACCTGCTGATCTCGCAGCCCGACACCGGCGAGCAGGCGCTCGAGATTTGCGACACGCTGGTGCGTTCCGGCGCCATCGACGTGCTGGTGGTCGATTCGGTGGCGGCGCTGACGCCGCGTGCCGAGATCGAGGGCGAGATGGGCGATTCGCTGCCGGGCCTGCAGGCCCGCCTGATGAGCCAGGCGCTGCGCAAGCTGACCGCGTCGATCTCGCGCTCCAACACCATGGTCATCTTCATCAACCAGATCCGCATGAAGATCGGCGTCATGTTCGGTTCGCCCGAAACCACGACCGGCGGCAACGCGCTGAAATTCTACGCTTCGGTTCGCCTCGACATCCGCCGTATCGGCTCGGTCAAGGATCGTGACGAGGTCGTCGGCAACCAGACCCGCGTCAAGGTGGTCAAGAACAAGTTGGCGCCGCCCTTCAAGGTGGTCGAGTTCGACATCATGTATGGCGAGGGCGTCTCCAAGACCGGCGAACTGGTCGACCTCGGCGTCAAGGCCGGCGTGGTCGAGAAATCGGGCGCCTGGTTCTCCTATAATTCGCAGCGTCTCGGCCAGGGCCGCGAGAATGCGAAACTGTTCCTGCGCGACAATCCCGATACCGCGCGCGAGATCGAGCTAGCGCTCAGGCAGAATGCCGGATTGATCGCCGAAAAGTTTCTCGAAAATGGTGGCTCCGAGGGCAATGGCGACGACGGTTTTGAGGACGAAGCCGGCGCGATGTAGGCAACGGTCAGAATTTGGCCATAAATCCAGACTATTAGTCAATGCTTAAGTAACAGAGTTCTGTAGTACCGCGTTCCAAACCGCCGGCCTTCGCGCCGGCGGTTTTCGTTTGGGCGGCCCCGCAAGTGCCGGTGCAAAGCGCGAATTGGCCCAATTCCGTGTTTCTGGACAGGGTCAAGAGCTACGGCTAAAAGGCCAGCTCCATCTTCTAGAAAATACAGAGCCATCTCCCGCCGGTCCGGCCGGCGGCTCTCTTGAAAAGGCAGTATCCATGAGTGGCGTCAACGAGATCCGGTCGACCTTTCTCGACTATTTCCGCAAGGAGGGCCACGAGGTCGTGGCCTCAAGCCCGCTCGTGCCGCGCAACGATCCGACATTGATGTTCACCAATGCCGGCATGGTGCAGTTCAAGAATGTCTTCACCGGTTTGGAGAAGCGGCCCTATTCGCGCGCCACCACAGCCCAGAAAAGCGTCCGCGCCGGCGGCAAGCACAACGATCTCGACAATGTCGGCTATACCGCGCGCCACCTGACCTTTTTCGAGATGCTCGGCAATTTCTCCTTCGGTGACTATTTCAAGGAGCGCGCCATCGAGCTTGCCTGGAACCTCATCACCAGGGAGTTCGGGCTGAAGAAGGACAAGCTGCTGGTCACCGTCTATCACACGGACGACGAGGCGGCTGGCTTCTGGAAGAAGATCGCCGGTTTCTCCGACGATCGCATCATCCGCATCCCGACCTCGGACAATTTCTGGGCGATGGGCGACACCGGTCCTTGCGGACCATGCTCGGAAATCTTCATCGATCGTGGCGAGCACATCTGGGGTGGACCTCCCGGCAGTCCCGAGGAAGACGGCGATCGCTTCCTCGAATTCTGGAACCTGGTGTTCATGCAGTATGAGCAGGTGACGAAAGAGGAGCGCGTCGACCTGCCGCGCCCGTCGATCGACACCGGCATGGGCCTGGAGCGCATGGCGTCCATCCTGCAAGGGGTGGAGAGCGTCTTCGAGACCGACCTGTTCCGTCATCTGATCGATGCGGCGTCCTCGGCACTTGGGCGCGCGCCCGACGCCGAAACGGTTGCGTCCTATCGCGTCATTGCCGATCATCTGCGCTCGTCCTCCTTCCTGGTCGCCGACGGCGTGCTGCCGTCGAACGAAGGCCGCGGCTATGTGCTGCGCCGCATCATGCGCCGCGCCATGCGTCATGCGCAGTTGCTGGGGGCGAACGAGCCGCTGATGTGGAAGCTGGTGCCGGCGCTGGTGCGCGAGATGGGCCAGGCCTATCCCGAACTGGCACGCGGCGAAACGATGATCGCCGAGACCCTGAAACTCGAGGAGACCCGTTTCCGCAAGACGCTGGTGCGCGGCCTCGGGCTGCTGTCCGAGGCGACGGAGAAGCTCGGCGCCGGCGACATGCTCGATGGCGAAACGGCATTCAAGCTCTACGACACCTATGGCTTCCCGCTCGACCTGACGCAGGACGCGCTGCGGCAGCGCAGCATCTCGGTCGACCTTGCCGGCTTCACCAATGCGATGGAGCAGCAGAAGGCGGAGGCGCGCAAGCACTGGGCCGGGTCCGGCGAGGCCGCCACCGAGACGGTTTGGTTCTCCGTGCGTGAAAAGACCGGCGCCACCGAATTCCTCGGCTACGAAACCGAGCAGGCGGAAGGCCTCATCGAGGCGCTGGTCAAGGACGGCAAGACCGTCGACAGCGCCGGCAAGGGCGATGCGGTCGCCGTGGTCGTCAACCAGACGCCGTTCTACGGCGAGTCCGGCGGCCAGATGGGTGACACCGGCATAATCTCGGGCGAGGGCTTCTCGATCGAGATTTCCGACACGCAGAAGAAGGCCGATGGCCTCTTCGTGCATCTCGGCAAGGTGGTCGCCGGCACGGTCAGGCCGGGTGCCGCGGTCGAACTTAAGGTCGATCATGCCAGGCGCTCCCGGCTGCGCGCCAACCACTCGGCGACGCACCTGATCCACGAGGCGTTGCGCGAGGTGCTGGGCACCCATGTCGCGCAGAAGGGTTCGCTGGTCGCACCCGAGCGTCTGCGCTTCGACATCTCGCACAACAAGCCGATCTCCGCGCAGGAGCTCGAAGAGGTCGAGCGCATGGCCAACGAGATCGTCGTGCAGAACGGCCCGGTGACCACGCGCCTGATGTCGGTCGACGACGCCATTGCCGAGGGCGCGATGGCGCTGTTCGGAGAGAAATATGGCGATGAGGTGCGCGTGGTGTCGATGGGCACGGGCTTGCATGGCGCCAAGGCCAACCGGCCTTATTCGGTCGAGCTCTGCGGCGGCACGCATGTCAGGGCGACCGGCGATATCGGCCTGGTGCGCATCGTCTCGGATGGTGCTGTCGCCGCCGGCGTGCGCCGCATCGAGGCGTTGACCGGCGAGGCCGCGCGCAGGCATCTCGATGAGCAGGACCGACGCCTGAAGACCACGGCGGCAACGCTTAAGATTTCGCCCGCAGATGTGCCAGCGCGCGTCGAAGCGCTGCTCGAAGAGCGCAAAAAGCTCGAGAAGGACCTGGCCGAAGCGCGCAAGAAATTGGCGCTGGGCGGCGGGTCGCCTGCCGATGCTCCTGCCGCCAACGAGATCGTCGCTGGCGTCGGCTTTCTCGGCAAGGCGGTGTCAGGTGTCTCGCCAAAGGACCTGAAGCCGCTGGCCGATGCCGGCAAGACTTCGTTGGGTTCTGGCGTCGTCGTGTTCGTTGGCGCCGGAGAAGACAACAAGGCGAGCGTCGTGGTCGCTGTCACCGATGATCTCGTCGGCCGTTTCAGCGCCGTCGACCTTGTTCGCGTGGCCTCCGCAGCATTGGGCGGGCAGGGCGGCGGCGGCCGCCCCGACATGGCGCAGGCCGGCGGCCCGGATGCGTCGAAGGCCGATGATGCGATCGCGGCAGTGAGGGCGGCGCTCGAAGCAGCGTAGCTACCATGCGTGGGGCCAGGCGGGATCCTTTCTCTTGGGGCAGCGCTGCCCCTCATCTGGCTGCCGCCATTTTCTCCCCGTAGAACGGGGAGAAGGGCGCTTTCGTCGCGCCCTTCGCCAATCGCCCTCGTTGCAGAAGAGCGCCGGCAACGCGAGCAGCCTCTTTCTCCCCGTTCACGGGGAGAAATGCCCGCCAGGGCAGGGGCGGCGCGACGTCGAGGAAGCTCACCTCAAGTTATACGCTTTTTCGGTACGCACGAAGCTCGGGCGGCCAGCCATTCGCAAATACAAATCCCAGATGCCTGCAAACTGCGTCAGCAAGTTGCGCCCTTCTGGCACTTTGACGAAGTAGGCGATGATCGGCGCCGCGTGCAGATCGGCCAGGGTCAGCTGGTCGCCGAGCAGCCAGGGTCCATCTTGCTTCAGCGAGGTCAATACCTTCAGCACCGTCTCTGCCTGCCGCAGGCCATCCACGATCAAGCTCTCGTCGGGCACTTCCTTCTCCAGACGCTCGACCGCGACATCCCAGACCATCGCACGGTAGGCGTAGGCGTCGAGCATGCCGATGATCTGGTTCATCCTTGCGCGGGCGCGCGGATCCTTCGGCTGCAAGGGTGGACCGTCGAAAGCGTCGTCGATATAGCGCGCGATCGCACTCGCCTCGAACAGGCGGAACCCCTCATGCTCGAAGGCCGGGATGCGGCCGAAGGGATGGTGCTTGCCGTACCATGCCGGCGCGCCACCTTCTGCAAAGATGTCGACCGGCACGAGATCGTAGGCGATGCCTTTCTCCTCGAGCGCAAGCCGGACGATGCGTACATAGACGCTGTAATCCGCGCCGTAGACGACCGGCTTGCCCATTTGTCCGCGAGGCGGTTACGCCATCGCCTTCTGCAAATTCTCGTCGATCTTGTCGAGGAAGCCGGTGGTCGAGAGCCAGGGCTGGTCGGGGCCGATCAAGAGCGACAGGTCCTTGGTCATGAAGCCGCTCTCGACAGTCTGGATGCAGACCTTTTCGAGCGTCTCGGAAAAACGCTTCAGTTCGGCGTTGTCGTCGAGCTTGGCGCGGTGCGCGAGGCCTCGCGTCCAGGCGAAGATCGACGCGATCGAATTGGTCGAGGTTTCCTCGCCCTTCTGATGCTGACGATAGTGGCGGGTCACGGTGCCGTGCGCGGCTTCCGCTTCGACGGTCTTGCCGTCCGGCGTCATCAGCACCGAGGTCATCAGGCCGAGCGAACCGAACCCTTGCGCCACCGTGTCGGACTGGACGTCGCCGTCATAGTTCTTGCAGGCCCAGACATAGCCACCCGACCATTTCAGGCTCGACGCCACCATGTCGTCGATCAGGCGGTGCTCGTACCAAAGCTTCTTCGACTTGAACTCGGCCTCGAATTCAGCCTCGTAGACTTCCTGGAAAATATCCTTGAAGCGGCCGTCATAGGCCTTGAGAATGGTGTTCTTGGTCGACAGGTAGACCGGATAGTTGCGCAGCAGGCCGTAGTTCAGCGACGCCCGGGCGAATTCGCGGATGGACTCGTCGAGATTGTACATGGCCATGGCGACACCGGCGCCGGGCGCGTCGAACACGTCGTGCTCGATGACCTGGCCGTCCTCGCCGACGAACTTGATCGTCAGCTTGCCCTTGCCGGGAAAGCGGAAATCGGTGGCGCGATACTGGTCGCCGAAGGCGTGGCGGCCGACGATGATCGGCTTGGTCCAGCCGGGCACCAGGCGCGGCACGTTCTTCATGATGATCGGCTCGCGAAAGATGGTGCCGCCCAAAATATTGCGGATGGTGCCGTTCGGCGATTTCCACATCTTCTTCAGCTTGAATTCCTCGACGCGCTGTTCGTCGGGGGTGATGGTCGCGCATTTCACGCCGACACCGTATTTCTTGATGGCGTTGGCCGAATCGATGGTCACCTGGTCGTTGGTGGCGTCGCGATGCTCGATGCCCAGGTCGTAATATTCGAGCTTGAGGTCGAGATAAGGGTGGATCAGCTTGTCCTTGATGAACTGCCAGATGATGCGGGTCATCTCGTCGCCGTCGAGTTCGACGACCGGGTTCGCCACCTTGATCTTCGCCATGGAAAGAATGCCTCGTTGCTGGGAATGGGACGGCCTTGCCCGCGTGGCGTCGGCCGGGGATGCCGCCCGTATATCAAAGCGCTTTTGGCCACGCAAACGGCGATCGGTCACGAATGTGAGCCCACGGCGCCGTCATTTGCGAATGCTTCATTTTCGCGGCCGAATATGGCAGGGGACGCTGAAATGCCGCAAACAGCAGTTCATTGACAATCATGCCCATTACCAAAGATCCCGATAACACCGCAGCCGGCCCGGCGATCATCCTTGTCGAGCCGCAGCTCGGCGAGAATATCGGCATGGTCGCCCGCGCGATGGCCAATTTCGGGCTGTCGGAGCTGCGTCTGGTCAATCCGCGCGATGGCTGGCCGAGCGAGAAGGCGCGTGCCGCCGCCAGCCGTGCCGACCACGTCATCGATGCCGTCAAGGTTTTCGACGATCTGGCCTCGGCACTTGCCGACCTGAACTTCGTCTTCGCCACCACCGCAAGGCAGCGCGACGGCTTCAAATCCGTGCGCGGACCGGTGGAGGCGGGCAGGATGCTGCGCGCCCGTCACGCAATGGGGCAACGCACCGGCATCCTGTTCGGTCGCGAGCGCTTCGGCCTCTACAATGACGAGGTCGGCCTCGCCGACGAGATCGTCACTTTCCCGGTCGATCCTGATTTCTCCTCGCTCAACATCGCCCAGGCGGCCTTGCTGATGTCCTACGAGTGGATGAAGTCGGGCCTGGAGGACGAGACCAGGACCAATTTTTCGGGGCCGGAGATGAAGCCTGCAAGCAAGGAAGAATTGCACGGCCTGTTCACCTATCTCGAAGGCGCGCTCGAGGCGCGCGGCTATTTCAGGCCGGCGCCGAAGAAGCCGAAAATGGTCGACAACCTCCGCGCCGTGCTGACGCGGGCAGGCTTTGCCGAGCCGGAGCTCAAGGTGCTGCGCGGCATCATCTCTTCGCTTGACCGGTTCTCGCCGGCGATGCCGCGCGGCGATGGGTCACCTGGCGATGACCCGAGGCGTTTGCCCGCGGCGGCGGCGCGCGCCCGCAAGGCGGAGGCGACTGGTCGGGCGCCGGACGCTAGCGGCGACGACACGGACACGCCACTGCTCGGCGGCAAGGGAACCGACAATGACTGACCAGCCGATCCTGATGTTCGATTCCGGCGTCGGCGGTCTGACCGTGTTGCGCGAGGCACGCGTCCTGATGCCCGACCGGCGCTTTATCTATGTCGCCGACGATGCCGCTTTTCCTTTTGGCGCCTGGGAGGAGCCGGCCCTAAGGGAGCATATACTAGGATTATTCGCCAAACTGCTCGACCGCTTCGCGCCGGCCATCTCGGTTATCGCCTGCAACACCGCCTCGACACTGGTGATCGACGCGCTGCGCGAAAGATTTCCCGGCCATCCCTTCGTCGGCACGGTGCCGGCGGTTAAGCCGGCGGCCGAGCGCACGCGCTCCGGGCTGGTCTCGGTGCTGGCGACGCCGGGCACGGTGAAGCGCCAGTACACGCGCGACCTGATCAGCAAATGGGCGCAGAAATGCCATGTCCGCCTGGTCGGCAGCGACAGGCTGGCTGGCCTGTCCGAAGCCTATATGCGCCAGGGCTTCGTCGACGAAGAGGCCGTGCGAGCCGAGATCGGGCCATGCTTCATCGAGCGGGATGGCATGCGCACCGACATCGTCGTGCTGGCCTGCACGCACTATCCCTTTCTGGTCAATCGCATGCGCAAGACCGCCCCCTGGCCGGTCGACTGGATCGATCCGGCCGAGGCGATCGCACGGCGCGCCCTTTCGCTGCTGCCGCCCATCGATGGGGCGCTGCCGCAAGCCGAGCCTGATATCGCGGTTTTCACCTCGGGCAAGGCGGACTTCGCCGTCAGCCGCCTGATGCAGGGGTTCGGGCTGACCGTTCACTTGGACAGCGGCAAAGCCGCCCGCCACTCAAACAGGTTCGAAGACGATGCTGCGTTGATCCGGATCGGCCAGGACTAGCCTTAGCGTCAGACCATCACCCTGTCTGAGCCCCGAGGCCTTCACGGTGGCAACGACAGCCATGTCGGCAAGCTGAATGCGCACGCCATGGTCGACGAAGTCGGTGACGACGGCTTTGAACGTCTCGCCCTCGCGCCCCTCCAGCATTACCGCCTCGGCAAGGTCGATGGCCGCGTGGTTGATCTGCGAAGCGCGGCTATCCGCGCGTCCCATCGCCTTCGGCAACCTGGCAAACGCGTCGGTAACAGCCTGGGGCACGGGCTGGCCGTTGGCGATAGCCAGCGCGCAGCGCACGACATAACGATCGGCAAGGCGCCTCAGTGGGGCGGTTGCATGGGCATAGGTCGCGGCCATCGCCTCATGCCATGGGACAACGCCGTCCTGATACGGTTGATAGGATGCGCCGGGGCTTGCATGGCGGATTTCCAGCATCAGCGCCGCCTGATGCGGATCGGTCGGATCGAGGGTTCGCTGATAGTCCCGCAAGCTGGTCGAGGCCGGCCAGGACAGTCCGAGAGCCTGTGCCGCGTTGCGCAGCCTTTGAACCTTGAAGGCATCCGGCCCCGACATCACCCGAAAAAGGCCGGTATGATGCGCAAGCATGGCATCGGCGATCGCCATGTTGGCGGCCAGCGAAAGCGCGGCGTTGTCCTGCTCGGATTGCAGAAGCGGCCTGAACGAAAGCCGGAATGTGCCGTCGGCAAGCCTTTCCACCTCCTGCTCGGGTGGGTCGACGCGGGAAGCCCCACGGCGCCGCTCATTCGCCGCCATGCGCCGCGCCGTTTCGGCGAAGCCGGCCGGGACATCGGAGGCCTTCACGCTGTCATAGGCGAGCTTCGCGCGGCTTTGAATGATTGCCCGCTCCGCGCCGTCCAACTTCGTCGCGCCGTCCTGCGCAACCCGAACCGTGAAGATAGCAGCTGGACGGGGTCCATCCGGCAACAGGCTCGCCGCACCCTCGGCAATTACCGGCGGATAGAGCCCGGCCTTGCCGTCCGGCAAGTAAAGCGTCTCGCCCCGCGTCCAGGCTTCGCGATCGATCGCATCGCCGTCCTCGACGAACCAGGCCACGTCGGCGATGGCGTAATGAAGCAGAAGATCGCCACCGCTGGCCTCGATCGAGAACGCCTGATCGAGATCGGTGGAAGCAGCCGGATCGAGCGTGACGAACGGCATATCAGTTCGATCGGCATGCTGGTTGGGCACACGTTTGGCCGCCGCCTCCGCCGCGGCAAGCACATCGGCCGGAAATCCGTCCGGCACGTGGAATTCGGCGCGGATTTTCGCCAGTCCCGCGGAGAGAACCTGTGAGGGATCGGTCAGGGATTTCATTCAGCCGTCCTACACTGGGGTTCCGGACACGGGAAGGCTGCCGACGAAAATCGCCGAGCGCGGCCAAGGGTTGGCACCAGGCGGACCGGGAGCCGCGCCACCGGCGCTGGAACCGGCGCCGAAGCGTGGCGTTTCTCCTGACAGCAAAGGAGACCCGCCATGCCAGCCACTTCTAAAGCCCAGCAGAAAGCCGCCGGCGCCGCACTCTCCGCCAAACGCGGCGAGACCAAGAAAAGCGAACTCAAGGGCGCCTCCAAGGGCATGTATGAATCGATGAATGAAAAGCAGCTCGAGGAATTCGCCGAGACGAAGCGCAAGGGATTGCCGGAGAAAAAATCCTAAGGATTGAGCGCTCGAGCCAGACTACCTTGGAATGAAAAAGGGCCAGCGACGTTCGCTGGCCCGGGAATTGTGGCGTTGAACAGTCTTACCAGCGGCAGCGCCGTACTCTCTCGACGATCACCCTGCGATGGCCATGCCGCCACACCACTCGCTTCTTCACGACGATGCGGCAGACCTGCTTGTGGCCGTGCCAATGACGCGCCATGGCCGGCTCAGGGGCCACCGCCATCGACCCGGCAAGCACCGCGGCCCCTGCCAGGGTAAGGAAAAACTTCTTCATGCAATTAAGCTCCTCTAGCTCCAGTCCCTTCCTGGTGCCGCTGGCGCAAACCTCCCGCCACATCGGCATCGCATCAACGCCTTGGACGCTATACGGTTGCGTTGCGCCGCGCCACTCACAAGCTTGACACCGGTTAAATCTCGGTTTAACCAGCCGCCAACGCCGGGCAGCGATGTCCGGTGTTTGTTTTATATACGCAAGATCTGTCACGACAATCGTTTCCGATCTTGTTTGAACTGACGTGTCCCGTGGGTTTTCCGCCGCGTTGCGTGGGAAAACCCTGTCAGGTCTCGAAAACGGAGGCCAGAGGAGGGCGCGTTTCCTTCACCCGGACCAAGAGGTGCCGGGTGTGTTGTCTTTGAAAGGGAATGCGATGAGCAAGCGCGAATCCGCGAAATACAAGATCGACCGCCGTCTCGGCGAAAATATCTGGGGCCGCCCTAAGTCCCCGGTCAACAAGCGTGAATACGGCCCCGGCCAGCATGGCCAGCGCCGCAAGGGCAAGCTTTCCGACTTCGGCCTGCAGCTCCGTGCCAAGCAGAAGCTGAAGGGCCACTACGGCGACGTGTCGGAAAAGCAGTTCCGCAAGGTCTATGAAGAGGCCGATCGCCGCAAGGGCGACACCTCGGAGAACCTGATCGGCCTGCTCGAATCGCGTCTCGACGCGGTTGTCTACCGCTCCAAGTTCGTGCCGACCATTTTCGCCGCCCGTCAGTTCGTCAACCACGGCCACGTCAACGTCAACGGCAAGCGCGTCAACATCGGCTCGTATCGCTGCAAGCCGGGCGATGTCGTCGAAGTGCGCGAAAAGTCGAAGCAGCTGGTGATCGTCCTGGAATCGGTTGGCCTCGCCGAGCGCGACGTGCCCGACTACATCGAAGCCGATCACAACAAGATGACCGCGACCTTCTCGCGCATCCCGGGCCTGGCGGACGTTCCGTTCGCCGTGCAGATGGAACCGAACCTGGTCGTCGAATTCTACTCGCGCTAAGCGAACGCTTTTTTTGCGATACCGGAAAGGCCGCCCTCGAGGCGGCCTTTTTTGTTTCGGGCACCCGTTTTGCGGCGTGTCGCTAAAATCAATTTCGATTTTCCAGACAATGCGCTAAGCCGGGCGGAAGTCACATCCGGGGCCGTCGCGCCATGAACATGCAGCCAGACATCGAAACACTAGAACCGGCCGCCGAAGGCGGCTCTCACCCGCTGTTCGCCGATGTACCGTCCTCGGTCGAGTTCAACAAGCTGCGCAAGCGACTGCTACGGCTGACCCGCCAGGCGATCGAGGATTTTTCGATGGTGAAGCCGGGCGAGCGCTGGCTGGTCGCGCTATCGGGCGGCAAGGATTCCTACGGTCTGCTGGCCATGTTGCTTGATCTCAAATGGCGCGGGATGCTGCCAGTCGAGTTGCTGGCCTGCAATCTCGACCAGGGCCAGCCGAATTTCCCCAAACATATCCTGCCCGACTATCTCGACACCAACGGCATAGCGCACCGTATCGAATACCGGGACACCTATTCGGTCGTCACCGACAAGCTCCCCGAAGGCAGCACCTATTGCTCACTCTGCTCGCGGCTGCGGCGCGGCCATCTCTACAGGATCGCGCGCGAGGAAGGCTGCTCGGCCCTGGTCCTCGGCCATCATCGCGAGGACATCCTCGAAACCTTCTTCATGAACCTGTTCCACGGCGGGCGGCTTGCCGCCATGCCGCCAAAACTGCTCAACGACGAAGGCGACGTCATGGTGTTGCGGCCGCTGAGCTACTGTGCCGAAATCGATCTGGAGAAATTCGCTGCCGCGATGCGGTTCCCGATCATCCCTTGCGATCTCTGCGGCAGCCAGGAAGGGCTGCAGCGCAACGCCATGAAAGCGATGCTCGAGGACATCGAAAAGCGCATGCCCGGCCGCAAGGACACCATGATTCGCGCTCTGTCCAACACCAGGCCGTCGCATTTGCTCGACCGAAAGCTGTTCGATTTCGCCGCCCTCAATGAAACCCTCGCGATCAGGCAAGACATTTCCGATGACATTTGACGACACCGCGATCGACTGGCTGGCCGGCATTCTGGCCGAGGCAGCCCAAGCCGAAATCATGCCGCGCTTTCGCCGACTGGGCGAGGGCGACGTCAGGCAGAAGACTTCCGCCGCCGACCTGGTGACGGAGGCCGATGTCAACGCCGAGCGGCTAATCGCCGCCAGGCTGCGCGAGCGCTATCCCTCTGCCATGGTGGTGGGCGAGGAGGCCTGCTCCGAAAATCCGGCGCTGCTCGACGGCTTGGGCGATGCCGAACTGGCGTTCACCGTCGATCCGGTGGACGGCACCTTCAATTTCGCGTCCGGCGTGCCGCTGTTCGGCGTCATGCTGGCGGTCGTGGTCAGGGGGGAGACGGTCGCGGGCATCATCCATGATCCGGTGGGCAAGGACTGGCTCATCGCCGCCAGGGGTGCCGGCAGTCATATCAGGCATGCCCATGGCAGCCTGGAGAAAGTGCGTGTGGCGGCGCCAGTGCCGATCTCGCAGATGACCGGCGCGGTGTCCTGGCAATATCTCGACGAACCGGAGCGCTCACGCTTGGCGCGCAACCAGACCAAGGCACTGTCGCAGTTCGCCTATCGCTGCGCTGCTCACGAATATCGCCTGCTGGCGAGCGGGCATGCGCATTTTGTCGTCTACAACAAGCTGATGCCCTGGGATCATCTGCCCGGCGTGCTGATCCATCAGGAGGCCGGCGGCCATGCCGCTCGGATCGACGGCAGCGCCTATCTGCCTTCGCATGTCGATGGCGGCCTGCTTGTCGCGCCGGACCAGGACAGCTGGCAGGAACTGCGCCGCGAGCTGTGGGCGGAATAGGACCAATTCCTGTGGCTTGAACCGTTGTATGATCGAGTCGGGCGTTTTGGCGGAGGCTCTCGGATGAAACCTCGGTTCGCAATTTTTGCGGCGGCTCTTGCCGTGGTGCCGTTTGCGAACGCGGCAATCGCGCAAGAACGCCCCTGTCACAGTCCCGATCCTATCGACACCATCAAGGAGATGTCGGACGCTATCTATGCCTGCTGGAAGCCGCCACCCGGAACCGCGGGCATGTCCTTGACCATCCAGTTCTCGCTTCGTCGCAACGGGACGCTGATCGGGACGCCTCGCGCCACCTATTCCGATCTGGGGGTCGATCCGCGGCTCAGCCGAGCCTTCGTGGCGTCCATTCTCAAGGCGCTCGACGACGCTCTTCCATTGCCCTTTTCAAATGGCATGGGCGGAGCGATCGCGGGGCGGATGCTCTCTCCTCGCTTCACGGCGGCGCTTGAACGCGCATCCTGACGCCACCAGCAGACGACAATCAATGCAGGTCGGTGACGTGGCCTGAAACGGGGGCGTTCTGCGGCTGGAACATCTTGCCGCGTTCCGCAAACAGGATCATCAGCAGCGCGGCCACCGAGACGCTGCAGAAACCGGCGGCTAGCGGCGTCACCGTGCCGTTGAAAGCCTGACCGATCAGCGTGCCGAGAATGCCGCCGAGAAAAGTCTGCATGAAACCCAGGATGGACGACGCCGTGCCGGCCAGCTGGCCAAGCGGCTCCATGGCCAACGCATTGAAATTGGCTCCAAGACAGCCAAACGGCAGCATGGCACTGGCAAAGAAGGTGATGAACAGCCAGAGCGGCATCTTCGTTTCCAGTGAAACCACCAGCCAAGCCAGGCTGATCACCAGAAACAGCAACAGCGCGCTTTGCGACAGGCGGCGCATGCCGACGCGGCCGACGAGGCGCGAGTTCAGATAGTTGGAGAAGGCGAGTACGCCCGCGACACCGGCGAAAATGACGGGAAACATCTCGCCGACGTCGAAGATGTTGACGTAGATTTGCTGCGCCGAGGCGATGAAGCCGAACATGGCGCCGAAGATGAAGGTGCTGGCGAAGGCATAGCAGAGCGCGATGCGGTTGGTGAGCACGATGCGGAAGCCGCCGAGGATGGATGAAACCGTCAGTGGCCGGCGATATTCGGGATGCAGCGTCTCGGGCAGGCGCAGCAGCGACCACGCCGAGACGATCATAGCTCCGACGGCCATGGTGACGAATATCCAATGCCAGGTCGCGAACAGCATGATGAACTGACCGATGCCTGGGGCCACGACCGGTATTGCCATGAACACCATGAAGATCAGCGACATGACTTCGGCCATACGCCGGCCGTCGAATGTATCACGCACGATCGAAACCGCTATGACGCGCGTGGCAGCCGCGCCAAGACCTTGCACGGCGCGGCATATTAAGAGCGTTTCGAAGCTCGGCGCGATGGCGGCCGCCGCGGCCGCCGCCACATAGATGATCAGGCCGCCGACGAGCGGCGAGCGGCGCCCGAACCGGTCCGAGATCGGCCCGAAGAACAGTTGGCCGCCGCCGAAACCCAGTATGTAGGCGGTGACCACATATTGCCGATGATTTTCGTTCTCGACCCCCAGCGAGGCACCGATCTGCTGCAGCGCCGGCAGCATGATGTCGATGGCCAGCGAATTGAGCGCCATCAGTGCCGCGCAGAGCGCGATGAACTCCCAGCGCGGAATCGGCAATTGGCTTGCCCGGGACACGGTGCTTGCCCCTTGCGGCGCTGATTTCTGCTGGTCCACGGCAAGTCCGATCTCTCAAACGAAAACGCGCCGGCGGGCCGGCGCATTTGGCTCGTCTTGGTCCCGGGATCCGGGCTTGTAAAATTGCCGAGGTGGGGCCGCCCCGGTGGCTTGGGCATGTCGATACCGACACGCCCAAAACGGAAGTCAGGCGGCGCCTTTGACGCTCACGCCCTTCTCGACCAGAAAGGTCTGCAATTCGCCGGCCTGGAACATTTCGCGGATGATATCGCAGCCGCCGACGAATTCGCCCTTGACGTAGAGCTGCGGGATCGTCGGCCAGTTGGAATAGTCCTTGATGCCCTGGCGCAGTTCGGCGGAGTCCAGAACGTTCACGCCTTTGTAGTCGGCGCCGATATAGTCGAGGATCTGGACGACCTGGCCGGAAAATCCGCATTGCGGGAAGCCGGGCGTGCCCTTCATGAAAAGGACGACGTCGTTGCCCTTCACTTCATTGTCGATGTAGTCGTTGATGCCGCTCATGGAATATCCTTTCACGCCTGTGGGAGTCAGGCTCGAAGCATGTCCCTCAAATAAACCCATAGGTTGCCCGAAACAAGACTTTAGCCATGCCATCACCCGAATGGCGCAAAGAACGGGCGGTTTTGGGCCAAGCGTGTCGGGTGGAAACGCCTCAGTCGGGAACGCTGGTCTGCAGCGCCAGCGCGTGCAGCACGCCGCCCATATTGCCCTTCAGCGCGTCATAGACCATCTGATGCTGCTGGACGCGGCTTTTTCCGCGAAAGCTCTCGGCCACGACCTCAGCGGCGTAATGGTCGCCGTCACCGGCGAGGTCGCGAATCGTCACACGGGCATCCGGTATGCCGTCCTTGATCAGTTTTTCGATGTCGTGGGCGTCCATTGCCATGCGGAAATTCCTGTTTCGGAAGGGCGGCGGCGCGGCGGCCCATGTGATGAGAGTCGGGCAAGCCTAAAGCCTTTCCAATCCGGATTGAAGCGGTTCTGTCCAGTGTCCGTTCTGTTGGTGTTCAGGCGATGGGTTCACCCGGCCCCTGCGCCGGCTCATCCTCGCGCATCGAGAAGGCGCGGCCAAGGCTGAAGACCAGCACGTAGAGCGGGAGGTTGATCGCCATGTTGGCGATCGGCAGATAGCTGGTCATTCGCCAGGCGGGCGAGAAGAACGGCTGGCCGTAACCATCGCAGACAAGCGAAGAGCCGTACTCCCACAAGGCCCCCAAGACGGCCGAGACGGCGAAAAGCTTGATGCAGGTGACGACGTGTCTTGTCCGCGCCTGGTCCGGCAGAAGCCGGTTCCAAAGCAGCAGGCAGACGATCGGAACCGCATAGATGAGGTTCTGCAGGACAAGCATGGGAAGCGTGCCGTTGGCCGCGGCGAGGAATTCTCCGCGCGTTTCCAGCCTGGGGCAAACCTCGCTCGATGTCGTCGAGAGCAGGAAGAAGACGAACGGCCCGAGGCACCAGAAGAAGAACAGCGACGGCCAGAAGACGACTGCAAGCAGCGCCCGGACGGCCAGTTTCTTATGATTGAGCAGGATCTCTGGACAAAACGGTTTTCCCTTCGTCCAAGAAAACCGGTTTTCACCTTTCGGGATCATGCCCTGGTCAACTGGCCTGATCCATGAAGCGCGGGAACCAGCCTTCATGGGCGGCGGTCAAGTCGCTGACCGGGATTGCCCTGGTATCGCCGAGCTTCAACGCGGCGCCGCCGGTCGAGCCGATCCAGGGCGCGAAAATGCCGAGTTCGCCCTGCTGCTTGCGGATGGCGTCCCATTCATCGCCATGCGGATCGATCGACAACGTCAGGAGATAGCGGCCCTGGTCTTCGCCGAACCAGACCGGGATCGGATCGGTACCGACAAGCCCGGGAACGGTCGCGCCGATGCCCGACGCCATCGCCATTTCGGCCAGCGCCACCGCAATGCCGCCATCTGAGACGTCATGCGCGGCCGTGACGATGCCGGCAGCGATCAACGAGCGTACGTGGTCGCCAACGCGCTTCTCGTGTTCGAGGTCGACCGGCGGCGGCGGGCCGTCGCTGCGGCCGTGGATATCCCTGAAATAGACGGACTGGCCAAGATGCGTTCCCCAGGAAGCCGGTGCGCCGACCAGCAGGATCATCTGGCCTTCCGCGGCGAAACCGATCCGCGCCATCTTCGACCAGTCTGATATCAGGCCGACGCCGCCGATGGTCGGTGTCGGCAGGATGCCCTGGCCGTTGGTCTCGTTGTAGAGCGAGACATTGCCCGACACGATCGGGAAACCAAGCGCCCGGCAGGCGTCGCCGATGCCTTTCACCGCGCCCACCAACTGGCCCATGATCTCAGGCCGTTCGGGATTGCCGAAATTGAGATTGTCGGTGGCGGCGAGCGGCAGCGCGCCGGTGGCGGTCAGGTTGCGCCAGCATTCGGCCACCGCCTGCTTGCCGCCCTCGTAGGGGTCGGCTTCGCAATAGCGCGGCGTCACATCGGAGGAGAAGGCCAGCGCCTTGGTCGGATGGCCCTCGACCCGCACCACGCCGGCGTCACCGCCCGGAAGCTGCAGCGAATTGCCCTGGATCAGCGTGTCGTACTGTTCCCACACCCAGCGGCGCGAAGACAGGTCCGGTCCGCCAAGCAGCTTCAGCAGCGCATCGGCGAGGTCGGCCTGCGGGATATCGTTGGCGGCAAGCGGCGCCGGCTTCTTCGGCTCGACCCAAGGGCGATCGTATTCGGGAGCCTTGTCACCGAGATCCTTGATCGGCAGGTTGGCGACCTCGTTCCCCTGGTGCCGCACGCGGAAGCGCAGATCGTCGGTGGTCTTGCCGACGATGGCGAAGTCGAGGCCCCATTTGTGAAAGATCGCCTCGGCCTCCTTCTCTTTTTCAGGGCGCAGCACCATCAGCATGCGCTCCTGGCTTTCCGACAGCATCATCTCGTAGGCGCTCATGCGCTCCTCGCGCACCGGCACCTTGTCGAGGTCGAGTTCGATGCCGAGGTCGCCCTTGGCGCCCATTTCGACCGCCGAACAGGTGAGGCCGGCAGCACCCATGTCCTGGATGGCGATCACGGCGCCCGAAGCCATCAGTTCGAGAGAGGCCTCCAGCAGGCATTTTTCGGTGAAGGGATCGCCGACCTGCACGGTCGGGCGCTTCTCGTCGATCTTGTCGTCGAATTCGGCCGAGGCCATGGTGGCGCCGCCGACGCCGTCGCGGCCGGTCTTGGCGCCCAGATAGACGACCGGCAGGCCGACGCCCTTAGCCTCGGACAGGAAGATGGCATCGGTCTTGGCAAGGCCCGCGGCAAAGGCATTGACCAGGATGTTGCCGTTGTAGCGGGCGTCGAAATTGACCTCGCCGCCGACCGTCGGCACGCCGAAGGCATTGCCGTAGCCGCCGACGCCGGAAACCACGCCCGCGACCAGATGCCTGGTCTTGGGATGGTCGGGCGCGCCGAAGCGCAGCGCGTTCATCGCCGCGATCGGCCGCGCGCCCATGGTGAAGACGTCGCGCAAGATGCCGCCGACGCCCGTCGCCGCACCCTGGTAGGGCTCGATGAAGGAGGGATGGTTGTGGCTTTCCATCTTGAAGACGACGCAGTCGCCGTCACCGATGTCGACCACGCCGGCATTCTCGCCCGGGCCCTGGATGACTTGCGGGCCGGTGGTCGGCAAGGTGCGCAGCCATTTCTTCGAGGATTTGTAGGAGCAGTGCTCGTTCCACATCGCCGAGAAGATGCCGAGTTCGGTGAAGCTCGGCTCGCGACCGACCAGGTCCAATATGCGCTGATACTCATCGGGCTTCAGCCCATGCGAGGCGATGAGGTCTGATGTGATCGGGACGGAATTGGAAGTGGTCATGGGCGGCGATTTATGTCCATGGAGCAGGGATTTTGAGTCTCCTCTTATCGCAAGCCTTGCGGTCGATACACCCGTCGGCTGAGGAAAAAGGCAGAAAGCAACAGGGCGATAGATCGCGGCAGGCCTTTTGGTGAGCAGCGAAAGGCGTCCACCCAGCTTTCAAGTCCCCGCAAAACCAAAATGGGGAACGCTCCGATGCCCCGGTCGTTAGGTCCCTATCACCGAGGAGACAGAATCATGGCTACCAAGCAAGGCAAGAACGACAATCGCCTCTCGGACAAGGAAGCTCTCCATATCGCGGAGACCACCGACGTTTCGCCGCGGCAGGCCAAGGAATTGGCTGAGAAGCACGGCAAGGAAAAAGCCGAGAAGGAAGCCAAGAACTTCAAGGCCGAAGGTTGATCCGGGTCTGGTTCTGACAAGTCCAGTGTCGCAAGTCGACGTCTCGAGGCAGCAGGGCGGGTGGCCGCGAACGGTTCAGGAAAAACTGTCGTAGCCCGCGCGGCCCTCGTCCAGCAGCCGCCTGATCACCGCGACGCCGCCGGCAACATCCTCGCGCCCGCTCGGCTGCGAAACACCGAAGCGCACCCCATGGAAAACCCGCTCCGAGCGCCCCGCCTTGAATTCATCCTCATCGTCGATCAGCACGCCATGCTCCAGGCAGGCATTCTTGAACGTGCCGGAAAGCCAGGGATCGGGCAGGGTGAGCCAGACGAACGGCACCTTGTCGTGCGATCTGAATGAGAAGCCCGCCAAACTTTCGCGCACTATGAACATGCGGGCGCTGATCTCCGCGATGCTGCGCTTGCGGATTTCGCTGGCCTGGCCGGAAAGCACCAGCCGGGCATTCACCTCCGCCAGCAGGAATGGCATGCCGCCGGTCATCATCTTGTGGGCGACCCGGATGCGATGGCGATAGGCGGGCGGGCAGGAGAGCCAGCCGCCGCGCAGTCCGGCGGCGACCGACTTCGACAGGCCGCCGGCGATGATGGTGCGCTCGGGCGCGAATTCGGCAAGCAGCGGTGTCGGGTCGTCGGTCAAATGGCCGTAGAGGTCATCCTCGATCAGGATGACGTTGTAATCACGGGCGATACGCGCGATCGCCTCGCGTCGAGCCGACGACAAGGTCACCAAGGTCGGATTCTGCGCCGTCGGTATCAGGAAGATCATCTTGGGGTGCTTTTGCGCGCAGACGCGTTCGAAATCCGCCGGATCGAGGCCTTCATCGTCCGATGCAACCAGCGCGGTGCGCCGGCCGATCAGGCCAGCGCTGCGGGAAATCTGGGAGTAGGTGAGGTGCTCGAAGGCGACATAGTCGCCGGGCGTGGTCAGGGCCGCGATCGCGGCCATCACCGCGGCGTGGGTACCGAGGGTAGGCACGATTGTATCGATCGTTGGCTGGAAGGCATTCCGGGACAGCCAACGGGCGCCGGCTTCGTACCAGCGATCCGGGAAGTCGCGCGTGTAACTTGAGATCTCATGCGGATGGTCCTGTGCGGTGCGCGACAGGACGTCGGCTACAACGGCGCCCTGGCCGATATCAGGGGCTGCCGTGCTGTCGAACCGCAACTTGCCCTTGGGGGCATCGACATAGCGCGTGCCCTCCACGCTGGTGTCGGGCGCCTCCGGCTTCGTAACCCCGATGTTCTGGCTAAGCACATAGGTCCCGCGTCCGACTTCGCCGCTGACGAGACCGCGCTCGCGCAGCAATTGATAGGCCCGCCCGACGGTGCCGACCGTGGCACCGATGTCGTAGGCAAGGTCGCGCTGTGGCGGCAGTTTTGCCCCCGCGCCGATCACTCCTCGGTCGATATCCGCCTCGATGGAATCCGCGAGACGCTGATACAGCGGGCCTGAGCCGGTGAGATCTGGAACCCAATTTGTCATGGTGACAATTTTCTATATTGCACCGTTTTGGGAGTCAATACACATCGGCAGTGCACCAACCAAGGGTGCAATTGACATTTGGCAGAAAGAAAATGAATACAATCGGAACATTCCGCCACTCGGCAACCCAATTGCTCGGTCAGCCTGCTCGCCCGTCCGGGCAGCGCGGCTTCGCCGGCCGAATTGTGCATGTGGTCAGTTCGCTGGCGAAATGGATCGACCGCCTGCTGGAGCGCCGGCGCGGCCGACTGGCGCTGCTGGAGATGACCGACGATCAACTCAAGGACATCGGCATCTCACGCTGCGACGCTCACCGCGAAGGCATCAAGCCGCTCTGGGAATAGCGGCCCGTCTACCGGGTGCCTTTGCTCCCGAGGCGCCCGATAGCGTGGTCGACGAAAACGGCGACGACGCATATCACCAGGAAAAGTGTGGTTATGGCGAGCGCGGCCACGGCGACGCTCTCAACGCCGTTCCTGGCGACATCGAGGAAGGGATAGGGCACTTCGCCCGCCAGCGGCGCGCGCGCCAGCGCATAGGCCAGATAGGCGATGGGATAGAGCACCCACCAGGAGATGTCGCTCCATCGCGTCCTGCCATCGGCGCCCGATATCAGCCACCACAGCACGAACAGCACCGGCGTCACATAGTGCAGCAGGATGTCGCAGAGCAGGAACAGGCCTTGCGGCTGCCAGAGCCGCGCCAGAACCGTGGCATAGACGATGAACACCAGGGTGATCGAAGCCGCGACGCCCGCGCGCATCCGCGGTCCGGCAAAGGCCTGCAGCCATGCATAGAAGCTGGATGACAACAGCGAAGCGTGGATCAGCACGGCGCCAACGTTGGTCAGGATGGTGAAGAAGCTGAAATAGAACACGATCGAGCCGAGCAGGCCGCGGCCCGCTACCATCGAAGCCGGAATGGTGATCGAGAACTGCAAAGCGAGCGCTATCAGGCCAACAAACAATCCCGCGATCTGCAGGAACCGGCCCATGGCAGGCTCAGGCGGTGGCCGCACAGGCCGGATTGCCCGCCTGCCAGCGCGCGACATCAGAGCTGATGCGTGCGCCGAGCGGGTCGTTCATCAACGGTCCGAAGACGTCGACACGGCTTGAATTACCCTGTGCCTGCACGACCAGCAACGGTTTGCCGCCATAGTGCTTGGCCGGTACCAGAAGGAAGCGCGGCGTGCCGCTGAACGAGTTCAGTTCATTGGCCATCTGATACTGCCTGAAGGCCGGATCCTTGCTGGCGATCCAGCATTTGTGGGCCGATATCGCCACCTGTTCCATGGAGAGCAGCGCGGCGCTCTTGCCCGACGGCACGGGCGTGCTCTTGGGGCTCGATTGGCAAGATGCCAAGGCAAAGCCTGACGCGGCGATCAGGGCGATCGTCCTGTTCTTGATCAAGCGGCACCCATTTCGAGTTCGGACAGAGAGATCTTCAGGCCGTCGGTCATCTCGCCCCACACCCTGGACAATGCCGGATGCTGCGAAGCGATCTGCTCATAGGCATCGAATCTGGGATAGGCGTCGAGCAGGTCGTGGCGGCCGGTCATGGCGCGGAAATTGTTGAAGATGAACCGCGTCGGCGTCAGCCAGGCATCGGCGAAACTGATGTCGCTGCCGAGCGCGAAGGGGCCTTGCGCCATGCGTGCCTCGATGGCGGCCAGCCCATGGTGCAGACGGGCGAATTGGGCGTCGATCTCGGCAGTGTCGCGCTTCGGCACGAAATGCAGTTCGAAAAGCTTCATCGTCGGTGTGAGTACGTCGAGATCGACGATGCGGGCAAACATGCGCACCAGCGCGCGGTCCTTCGAATCGGGCGGCAACAGAGCCGGTTCGGGAAACCGTTCCTCGAGATATTCGGCGATCACCACCGATTCGACGATCGTTTCGCCCGAGCCGGTGATCAGAACCGGAATCCGGTTCATCGGCGAGATGGCGCGAAACGCCTCGGGGATCGGAAAACCGGGCGGCGGCGCGATGATCTTGATCGGCACGTCCTTGATATAGGCCAGCGCCCGCACGATCGAAGAGTAGGGCGACAACGGCCGCGAATAGAGTTTCATGACCGTCTCTCCCTCACGCTATGATCTTGAATTGCCGCAATTCTTAAGGTTGCGGTTGCAAACTTCAAGCGGCAATGCCCAAGGCGCCTTCGAACAGCGCTCTGCCGTCATTGCCGCCATGCGCTGCTTCTATCAGATTCTCGGGATGCGGCATCAGGCCGAGTACATTGCCTTGTTTGTTGACGATGCCGGCAATGTCGTTGATCGAGCCGTTCGGGTTGGTGCCTTCGGCATAGCGGAACACCACCTGGCCTTCGCCCTCGAGACGGGCAAGTGTGTCGGCGTCGGCAAAGTAATTCCCGTCGTGATGCGCCACCGGCGAGCGGATGATCTGGCCCGGCTGGTAGCGACGCGTGAACATGGTGTTGGCGTTGGCGATCTCGAGCTTGACCTGCCGGCAGACGAATTTCAGCGAGGTGTTGCGCATCAGCGCACCTGGCAGCAGACCGGCCTCGACGAGAATCTGGAAACCGTTGCAAACGCCGATGACCATGACGCCCTTGGCCGCCCTTTCGGCGACCGCCCGCATGACCGGCATGCGTGCCGCGATCGCGCCGCAGCGCAAATAGTCGCCAAAGGAAAAACCGCCTGGGATGGCGATCAGGTCGACATCGGGAATTTCGGTGTCGGTCTGCCAGACGGTTGCCGGCGCCTGTCCGGAAATCTTGGTCAGCGCCGCGATCATGTCGCGGTCGCGGTTGAGGCCAGGGAGAAGGACGACGGCTGATTTCATTTTGGTTCGTAAGGCCTTTGTGCTTCGGCAAGTTCGCGCGGGTCGAGACGGCGCTCGATATGTTCTAGCCAATCATCCCGGCGAGCGAGCACGCCATAGATGTTCTTCACGTCACTCTCGGTGGCTATCAGATGACCGCGGATGGAGCCAAGCTCGGATTTTACCTCTCCGAGCGTCAAATCCATCCTGTCCAACCGTGATTGAATGGACTTGAGGCCTTCAAATATCAAGCTTCCATCGCTCTCGGCCATCAGTTCCTCCGGCACAACTTCAGGTAAGCGTCACACTATAATTCTCAATTACAGTGTTCGCCAGCAGCTTGTCGCACATGGCCTTGAGATCGGCCTCGGCCTTGCCCTTGTCGCTTTCCGAAAGCTCGACGTCGAACACCTTGCCCTGCCGCACTTGGCCGACGCCATCGAAGCCCAGCCCCGACAGCGCGTGTTCGATCGCCTTGCCTTGCGGGTCGAGCACACCATTCTTGAGGGTGACGGTAATGCGGGCCTTGATCACGCTGGACATGCTCCTGTTCTGAACGTTGGGCGCAAGCCGCTGTCAGTGCGGCTTGCCTTTGAGGCCGTCGGTCGAGGCGACAAGCACCGGACCGGTAGGACGCGGCGGCTCGTTCTCGTTCATGATGCCGAGGCGGCGGGCGACTTCCTGATAGGCCTCGACGAGGCCGCCCATGTCGCGGCGGAAACGGTCCTTATCGAGCTTGTCCTGCGTCGCCACGTCCCACAGGCGGCAGGAGTCCGGCGAAATCTCGTCGGCCACGACGATGCGCATCATGTCGCCCTCGAACAGGCGACCGCACTCGATCTTGAAGTCGACGAGCTGGATGCCGACCCCCATGAACAGGCCGGAGAGGAAATCGTTGACGCGGATGGCCAGCGCCATGACGTCGTCGATCTCCTGCGGGCTTGCCCAGCCGAACGCCGTGATGTGCTCTTCCGAAACCATCGGATCGTCGAGCGCGTCGGCCTTGTAATAGAATTCGATGATCGAGCGCGGCAGGACGGTGCCTTCCTCGATGCCGAGGCGCTTGGACAGCGAACCGGCGGCGACATTGCGCACCACCACCTCGAGCGGGATGATCTCGACTTCCTTGATCAGCTGCTCGCGCATGTTGAGCCGGCGGATGAAGTGGGTCGGGATGCCCATGCGGTTCAAATGATTGAAGATGTATTCGGAAATGCGGTTGTTGAGTACACCCTTGCCGTCGATGACCTCGTGCTTCTTCTTGTTGAACGCGGTTGCGTCGTCCTTGAAGAACTGGATCAGCGTGCCCGGCTCGGGTCCCTCATAGAGGATCTTGGCCTTGCCTTCATAAATGCGGCGGCGATTTTTCATTTGAATTTTTCTCTGGATTTGCGGACAGGCGGCAAGCGACCACTTCCTGTCCGTCCGCCTGAATTAATGCGGCGACGGTGACGTTCAATGCCGGGTCTATCCCAATCACACCGTTTGCTCAATCGGCAAATCCTTTCAATCAACCGCTTTCGGGACTGAAATGCCGCAGCGCAGCATATGACGAAGCATATTGACCGGCCCGCGACCTTTTGGTTTGTGCTTCGGCAACACACATATCCATTGCCAACGAATCGGATTTGACCGGAGGGACGCCATGAGCAGCATGAAAGACCGCGAAGAGGGCTTCGAGCGCAAATTCGCATTCGACGAGGAGCTTCGGTTCAAGGCTTCGGCGCGGCGCAACAAGGCGCTTGGTCTGTGGGCAGCCGAAAAGCTCGGAAAATCCGGTGCCGATGCCGACGCCTACGCCAAGGAAGTCGTTGTTTCCGACATAGAGGAAGCCGGCGACCACGACGTGTTCCGCAAGATCCGCAAGGATTTCGATGCCGCCGGCGTCGAGCAGTCCGATCACCAGATCCGCCGCACCATGGACGAAATGATGGCGCAGGCGATCGAGCAGATCAAGAACACCTGATCCGGCCGCTTTCTGGCCCAATCCACCGCCCGGCCGATCCGGGCGGTTTTTCTTTGCCTTTGCGGCGGTTTCCGGCTGAAACTGCCGACGTTAACGAGGAAAGAGATTAGATGTCCCTGAAGTCCCGACTTGCCGCAGATGAAACGCTGGTAACCGCCTGGTCGGGCGTGCCGGATGCCTTGACCGTGGAGATCCTCGCCAGGCAGGACTTCGATGCCGTCACACTCGACATGCAGCATGGCGGCCATCACGAGGACAGCGTCCTGCGCGGCCTGGCACCCGTGCTGGCCCTGGGCAAGCCGGCGCTGGTGCGCATTCCCGTTGGCCGTTTCGACATGGCCAGCCGCGCTCTCGATTTCGGCGCCGAGGCGGTCATTGCGCCGATGGTCAACTCGGTGGCCGATGCAAAGCTGTTCGCCGCGGCCATGAAATACCCCCCGCTCGGCGAGCGCTCGTGGGGTCCGACCTATGCCTTTCCCCGCCATGGCAAGGGCGACTATGCCGAATGGCTGCGCGACACCAATCAGCGCACCATGGCTTTTGCCATGGTCGAGACGCGCGCCGCGCTCGATGCGCTCGACGGCATCCTCGACACGCCGGGCATCGACGGCATTTTCCTCGGGCCGTCCGACTTCTCGATCGCCTGGACCAACGGCACCACGGTCAATTCGACGCTGGAAAGCATGATGGAGACGGTGGCTTCGGTTGCCGAGCGCACCCGCAAGGCCGGCAAGCATGCGGCGATCTATGTCGTCGAACCGGCTATCGCCGGCCGCGTCGTGTCGATGGGCTATCGCCTGCTCGCCACGGGGTCCGAGCACGCGCTGATTTCATTGGGAGCAAGGACCTTGCTCAAGGACATGCGGGACTCGATCGGATCCTGAACCAGCGGACTGCTGTCGCCAGCGTGTTGCTCAGGCCTTTGCACCGCGAGCGCCGTGGCGGCCGATCCGCCGCGTCTGATCCTGTCGAACAAAGCGCCGAGCGCCTGGACCCACCAGTTGTTGAAAGCCATCAGCGGCAATGCCGCGAGGATCGACCCAGATATCGCGGCGGCAGCGCCGAGTGCGGCGGAGTCGCTTGCCAACAGCGCCCATGATCCCAACGAGCAGATAACGGGTACATGCACGAGGTAGAGCGGGAAAGACAGGTCGCCCAGGAAACGTGCGGCCTTGCCTGAGAGCCATGACGGTGGGTCATCCATGCTCAGCACGGCGTAAACCAGCATGATGCTTGCCGGGATGGCCACGCAAGCTTGCCGCAAACCGATATCGGAAGCTGCAATATCGAGCACGGCGAAGGGCCGGTATATTCCGACAGCATCTCCTGCATAACCCAGCAGCACCAGCGAAATAATCGCCATGGCCCCTCTCACCCATCGATTCGGGCGAAATCCCATGGCGAGAAGCGGATAGAGTAGGAGGCTGGCCGGAAAGGCACAAAAAAAGAAGCTGACTTGCACCGCCAAGAATACGCCTGTTGCTATGCAAAGCCAGGACAATAGAGCCCAGCGGCCTTGGAAGAAAAAGACGATCGGGGCGAGGGCGAAGGTCAGCATGCTGCCCCAGAACTCGATTGTCATGGTCCACAGGCTGCTGTCGTAATATTTGTCGCCGTAAATGAATGTCCGCCACGCTCCTTGCAGGAATGCGTCGGAGAAACTCGCTGTCTCCCGCGACAGTACCTTTGAAGCATTGCCGAATCTGCCGAGCCACTCAGATTGAGCGACCGCCGCTGCATCCTCGAAGAAATACAGATCGAGCTTGAAGATGACACAGGACGATAGAACCACAACAAGCACGGGTCCAGCCAGACGAGGCAAACGTTTGATCGCACCCAGCCGAAGGTCTTGTGCGTCGCGGGACTGGAAATAGCGCTTCACAAGCACATAGGAAGAGAGGACGAAAAACAAGTAGACGGCAGAGCCGCCATTGAAAGCGATGAAAGCCAGACTTGTCTTGAGCGATTGCGCGGCCTCCTCTTCGCCCGCCGCGGACGGCGCAAAAGCACACAAGATATGCCAATTGAGAACGATAAGCGCTGCGGCACCTCTCAAGAATTCGAGTGAAGCGTCCTTGCGCAAGCATTGACCTCTGTTTCAAGGGCGAAGAATTGGCAGCCCGGTTCAAGCACGGATGATCATCCAGAAAGCAATTTCCACTGCTTCTGAATAGTTAACGCTGGCCCTCTTAAATTATTATTTATTCGAGTCCTGCAGTTTGATCGAATGCCATCGTGCGTTGATTTTGGCGCGCCTCAGAGATCCGTCAGGAACTTGGCGAAGGTCATCGATCCCTCGGGCCAGGGGCCAAAGCCTGAATCCTCGCTGAGATGGCCGGTTTCTCCGGCATCGATGAACAGCGAGCCCCAGGCGCCGGCGATGTCCTCGGCGACATCGAAAGGGCAGAAGGGGTCGTTGCGGCTGGCGATCACGATGGAGGGAAACGGCAGCGGTTCGCGAGGATAAGGGCCGAAGGTCATCAGATGTCTTGGCTTGATCTTGGGATTCGCGACGTCCGGCGGTGCCACGAAGAAGGCGCCGGCGACCGGCTTCCGGAACTGCGGAATGGCTTGTACGGCCGCGGCCACTCCAAGTGAGTGAGCGACGAGAACGACAGGTCTCTCGGCCTCGTTGACCGCCTTGGCCACACTTGCCGTCCAGTCCTCGCGCACCGGCTTCGACCATTCCGCTTGCTCGACGCGGCGCGCCGTGGACAGTTTCGATTGCCAGCGGGTCTGCCAATGCTCAGGCCCCGAATTGGTGTATCCGGGAATGATCAGAATATCTGCGTCCTTGACTTTCATGGCGCTCAGATAGCGAGCGCGATTGCCTCATGCAACCGTTGATGGGCAGGCTTCTGGTCGTAACGGTGAACACCATGTTCGCTTTTCGCTGTCTTGTGTGAACGATGAAGATCGACGATCTCTGTCGGGAGAGAAACAGCCGTGGAGGACCGGGACTTTGGCGCTGACACGACGTAGAATGATCGGCGCCGCCGGCTCGTGGCTTTGGGAGCTTCGCCAGACGTCGCCGCAACGGAGACAATGATGAGCGAATTGCCATTTGCCGCCACCACGCCGGTGAGCGTCGCCCGCGTCGGCCTGAAGGCGCGTGATGCCGAGAGTCTTGCCGCCTATTATCGTAAAGTCGTCGGACTGCAGGAATTGAGCCGCGCCGACGGCGCGATCACGCTCGGCGCCGGCAGCCGTCCGCTGATGGTCCTTGAGCCGGACAGCTCCGCCAAACCGGACGATCCGCGCAGCGCCGGCCTGTTCCATACGGCTTTCCTGCTGCCCAGCCGTGCCGATCTCGGACGCTGGATCAACCACGCCATCTCAGACAAGATCACTATCGAGGGCGCTTCGGACCATCTGGTGAGCGAAGCGCTCTACCTGACCGACCCCGAGGGCAACGGCATCGAAATTTATGCCGACCGCCGCCCGCAGGATTGGAAATGGAACGGCGACAAGATCGCCATGGCGACCGAGCGGATGAACATTCCGTCTGTCGTTGCCGAAGTGCCGGCCGGCGATGCGGGATGGCAAGGCGCGCCGGAAAACAGCATTGTCGGCCATGTCCACCTGCGCGTCGGCAGGCCGGAAGAGGCCGAAGCCTGGTGGAACCAGGAATTCGGCTTCGACACGGTCGCCAAATATGGCGGCCAGGCGGTGTTCCTGTCGTCGGGGCATTATCACCACCACATCGGCGCCAACGCCTGGCAAAGCGCCGGCGCCGGCCGCCGCGACCCCTCCCGCTCGGGCCTTGCCTGGGTCGAGATGCGTTCGGACAATGTGAGCAGCGAAACGAGCCGTGAAGATCCTTGGGGCACGGTGATCAGGACCGTGCCGGGTAAGGCTTGATTGGCGGAAGCGTTTTTCTCCCGTACGGTGACGGGAGAAGGAAGCTAACTCACCCCTCCGAACACCCGCTTGAAGATCGTGTCGACGTGCTTGGTGTGGTAGCCCAGGTCGAATTTCTCGCGGATTTGCGCCTCCGGCAGCGCGGCTGTCACTTCCTTGTCGGCCAGAAGTTCCTCAAGAAAATCAGCGCCTTGTTCCCACACCTTCATGGCGTTGCGCTGCACCAGCCGGTAGGAATCCTCGCGTGACAGGCCGGCCTGCGTCAGCGCCAGCATGACGCGTTGCGAATGCACAAGGCCGCGAAACTTGTTCATGTTGTTCAGCATGTTGTCGGGATAGACGACCAGCTTGTCGACGACGCTGGTCAGGCGTGACAGCGCGAAATCGAGCGTCACGGTGGCGTCCGGGCCGATCATGCGCTCGACCGAGGAGTGCGAGATGTCGCGCTCATGCCAGAGCGCAACGTTCTCCATCGCCGGCAGCGCCATGGAACGCACCATGCGGGCAAGGCCGGTGAGGTTTTCGGTCAGCACCGGGTTGCGCTTGTGCGGCATCGCCGACGAGCCCTTCTGGCCCGGCGAAAAATACTCTTCCGCTTCCAGCACTTCGGTGCGCTGCAGATGCCGGACCTCGATCGCCAGCCGCTCGATCGAGGAGGCGATGACGCCGAGGGTCGCGAAGAACATGGCGTGGCGGTCGCGCGGAATCACCTGAGTCGACACCGGTTCCGGCTTCAGTCCGAGCTTTGCCGCCACATGTTCCTCGACATAGGGCTCGATGTTGGCGAAGGTGCCGACCGCGCCCGAAATCGCACAGGTGGCAATGTCTTCGCGCGCGTGCACCAGCCGCTCGCGGCAGCGGGAGAATTCGGCATAAGCCTGCGCCAGCTTTATGCCGAAGGTCGTCGGCTCGGCATGGATACCGTGGCTGCGGCCGATGGTGACGGTGTCCTTGTGCTCGAAGGCGCGGCGCTTGAGCGCTGCAAGCAACGTATCGATGTCGGCCAGCAGAATGTCACTGGCGCGGGTGAGTTGCACCGCAAAGCAGGTGTCGAGCACGTCCGAAGACGTCATGCCCTGATGGATGAAGCGTGCATCGGGCCCGACGAATTCGGCAAGATGGGTAAGGAAGGCGATAACGTCATGCTTGGTGACGCGCTCGATCGCGTCGATCTTCTCGACGTCGAATTCGGCCGCGCTTCCCTTTTCCCAAATGGTTTTGGCCGCCTCCTTGGGGATGACGCCCAGTTCGGCCAGCGCGTCGCAGGCATGGGCTTCGATTTCGAACCAGATGCGAAACCGGGTTTCGGGCGACCAGATGGCGACCATTTCCGGCCGGGAATAGCGAGGGATCATCGGTCATTCCTGATGTGTCGGAGGGATTTGTCCGCGTCCTAACAGAGGCGGACCAAATGCTCAACGCTGCTGCCGTGCAAACCAGAGGCTGACGGCGAACAAGGCGACGAAACCAAGCGGGAAATAGAGCCGGATGCCCAGCACCACGAACTGGTAGGACGCCACCGCCATCGTGAAGGCGAGCTGAAAGCCCCAGGTGAGGGTGAATACGGGCGCATGCCATTCGGCATAGTAGGAGCGGTATTGCAGGGCATACAGCAGGGCGGTGAGGCCGATCGTTGCGGCCGCAAGCCCTACGAATGTTGCCGCGAAGGCGACCTCCCGGCCCCTTTCGAGCGAAACCAGCCGTGCGGCAAACAGGCCAACCGGAAAGGCCAGGGCGCCTCCGACGGCAAACAGCAGGGACACGGTGCGGATCTTGCCCGGCGTCACCCAATTGTCCAGCAACAGGTTGACGAGTGCGCTGGCGCCCATCATGGCGGCCCAGAGCAGCGCACCGAGAAGCGCTGCACGCAGTGTCGGCATGGCGCCGCGAAGGTGGTGCAGGGCGCGATCGCGCCTGACGGGTTGGGCAAGCTCTGTCACAGGCGGCCGGTCACGGCGATCCAGCGAAAGTCCGGCCCTTCGAAGCCATACTGGCGCACCGCGATCAGCACCGCATAAGCGCTGAGGCTGTCCATCGAGAACGTCTGCACCGCGCCGATGCGGTAGCCGTTCGGGCAGCCCCGGCTCTTGGGGATCGCTTTGTCCTCGTGCAGCAATCTGGTGGTGCCGCCATCCCGCGCCTCGATACGCAGCAGCCGGAAGCCATTGATCTCGCCCTGGCTGGCGCAGCCTTCGGTGTCATTCATGCCGACCTCGTCGAGCCGGAACTCGAGCGGCTGGTCGACAGGGGAGAAGATCGGCCGCGGATTGACCACTATGCGATGTGGATCGGCCGAAAGCTCGGTCACCGGGTTGGAGCCGGCGGTGATGCCGCGGTTGGCACTCAGCTCGGCCTGGCTGACAATGGCCTCGCCCTCTTGCCGGGCCTGAAGGCGGGCAGCGTCGAGCGTTGCGTTCTCATCGTCGAGCCGGACCCTGACCGGCGTGCCCTTGAGAAAGCTGTCGTTGCTCGTGTCGATGTAATAGCGGTTGGCATAGGGAAAACCCGATCCGTCCTGGATGCCATATTCCTCGAAGGCGAACACGCCGCCATCCCGGGTGAAGCCCAGGATTTCAAGCTCCGCGACGTCGCCGGCCTGGGCGATCGACGCCGCGAACTGCGCGGCCAGGCAAACGGCAAACAGGAAAAGCGTGCGCATTCTTATCGCTCCTTCGGCCTGATCGCTTCAATCCCTAGCACGACGAGATCAAAACGTCGTGCGGACCAAGGCCGATGCATCCAAACCGCTCGTCATTTGTTATTGTCGGCAGTCCCATGGAGACCCACCCCGATGGAGAAGCTAACATGACCGACACCAGCAAAATTCGTGAGCACATGGAAGTCGTCGGCGCCGATGGCGTGCATATCGGCACCGTCGACAAGGTCGATGGCCAGCGCATCAAGCTGACCAAGGCCGACAGCGGCGAGGGGGCTCACAAGGGCCATCACCACTATATTTCCCTGGCCCTGGTTGCCGAGGTCGATGGCAAGAAGGTGTGGCTGTCCGCGAATTCCGACGTCGCGGTGACGTTCGAGGAAGAAAAATCCGATCCGGTTTGATCAAAGCTTTAGCCAGCCTAGCGACGTGACGACCAGACGGGAAACAGGTCGTCGTCGGCTGGCGCCGCGGCAAACACGCCACGGCTGATGGCGCGCGCCATAGTGGCGCCGGCGGCGGCGTAGAGGTCGATTGCCGCGTCGGCGGTCAGTTCGACCCCGCTCTTGCCGGTGGCCAGCGCGAACACCAGGTCGCCGTCGGCCGGCGTATGGGTCGGCCAGATGGCGCGTACGAAGCCGTCATGCGCCGAAATTGCCAGGCGTTTGGCGGCGGCCTTGGTGAGAACCGCGTCCGTGGCAATGACCGCGATGGTCGTGTTGCCGCCGCTGTCCATCTGCCGTCCGTGATCCTTGTCCCGGTATTTCAGCAAAATCCGCTTCGCGTCCTCGGGCATGGGCGAGGGATAACCAAGCCCGCCGAATTCATCGCCGATTTCGAAGGGTGCCGCCCAGAAATGGCGGGTGCGGCCGACGGTCACCGAGCCGGTCGGGTTGACGGCGGCCAGCGCGCCGATGGTGATCCCATTGTCCAGCAGTGTCGAGGCCGAACCCAGGCCACCCTTCAGCCCCGACGTCAGGGCACCGGTCCCGGCGCCGGCCGTGCCAAATTGGAAATCGACAGCGGCAGCCTGCACCGACTCGTAGCCGAGGTCGCGATAAGGGGAATAGCGGCCCCAGTCCTTGTCGCCGCCATTGCGCAGGTCGAAGAGGATCGCCGCCGGGACGATTGGTACGCGGAAGCCGCCAACCTCGAAGCCGATGCCGCGTTCGCGCAGTGCGGCCTGCACGCCGGAGGCAGCATCGAGGCCGAAAGCAGAACCGCCCGACAGCACCACGGCATGGATCGTCTCCACCAAATTATGCGGTTCCAGCAGATCCGTCTCGCGGGTGCCGGGCGCGCCGCCAAGAATCTGGACTCCCGCGACCGCCGACTCGTCGCAAAGGACAGTCGTCACGCCGGACTTCAGCCTGGCGTCGGAAGCATTGCCGACGCGCAGGCCCATGACATCGGTGATGAGATTGCGTGGACCGGTGCGGAACATCAGTTGTTTTCCAAAGGCACGAAGCGGGTGCCGTCGAAGCGGAAGACACGGTAGAGGCTCTGGCTGAGGTCGCCCTTGTCGTCGAAGCGGACCGGTCCGATCGCCGTGGTGAAATCATGCCCGGTGAGTGCCTCGGCCAGCGGCCCGCCGGAGCCTGCTGCGTCCGACGATGCCGCCTTGGCGATCTCGACCGCCGTATAAGCCGGCAGGGCGTAGCCGTCCGGCACGATCTTGTGCGCGGAAAAGTTTTCCAGCACTTTGGGATCCGCGACATCGGCCCATTCGGGTGGCGCGATCATCAGCGTGCCGGTCGCGTAAGGCACGTCGCCGGGCGGCGTGCGCAGGTTCTCGCCGCCGGCAAGGACGATGCCCGTCTGGAGCTGGGCGGCATCGCGCCCCATAATGGCGATGTCGTCGCCGTCGCCGCCGGCAAAGACATGCGTGGCGCCGGCCTTTTTCAGCCGTCCGACCAGGCCGATCTGGTTGTCGAGCTGCGGCCGGAACGTGTCGACGAAGACCGGTTTCAGTGCCGCCTGCTCGGCAGCAGCACGAAATGTCTCCGCCATCTCGCGGCCATAGATGGTGCCGTCGTCAATGATCGCGAATAGCTCGTTCTGCCATAGCCGGGTGAGGTTAGCGGCAACGGCGTTGCGCTCGTCGTCGCCGCGCGGGCCGAGGCGATAAACCGGCCAGCCGGTCTTGGCGCGGCGGTCGGTCAGGCTTTCGGTTCGCACACCAACGGTGATGACAGGAATATTGGCGTCCTTGAGGACAGGCATCGCCGCCTCGATCGCCTCCGTGCAGAGGAAGCCGATCACGACATTGACCTTGGCTGCCACGAATTCCCTGGCCGCCGCGGCTCCGCCATCGCCGGTGCAGGCGTCATCAACGGTCTTGAGTTGGATGCCGTCCACCTCTGCCGCGAGCCCGGCGCCAGCCTCGATCTGCCTGCCGAGGATGGCCGATGGTCCCGACAGGGGTGCTGCGACACCAATCGTGAGCGTCTGTGCGCTGGCGGCGCCGGCCATGAACAGCCAGGCCAGCGCTGCGGTTATGGTTGCCCCGGATCGCATGCTGCCGAAGAATTCCTCCAAGCCCGCGATGTCGCGCTGGCGTCAAATTCCCGCCAAGACCTAAAGGCTGCCCGGCCTTGGTGCAACACGCGAATTCGGGATATGGGCCAAGCACTTCGCTTGTGGCATGTGATGTCTGGCCATATATGTCAGGTGAACAATGGCCATGGAATCTTCCAGTGCTGAAGAAGAACGATATTGGACCGCAGGCCTATCGCGACGCGATGAGTCATTTTGCCGGTCATGTCCATGTGGTGACCACCGACGGACCCGCCGGAAAGCGGGGGACGACGGTGATCGCGGCATGTTCTGTGTCGGATACGCCGCCGACCATCCTGGTCTGCCTCAATCGTGAAAATGCCAAGAATGAGCTGTTCGTGAAGAACGGCAAATTTGCCCTGAACACGCTGGCTTCGCACCAGGAGCCGCTGTCGATTGGATTTTCCGGCATGACTGGCCTGCCGGTCGAAGAGCGCTTCGCGCTCGGCGAATGGGATGTGATTTCCACCGGCGCGCCGACGCTAAAGGGCGCGCTCGCCGTGTTCGACTGTGAACTGATCGACACCAAGGACCTGGCCACCCATCGTGTGCTTTTTGGCAAGGTGACAGGCCTGCGTATGGGCGATAATTTGCGGCCGCTGATCTATCACGCCCGCGGCTACCACGTCCTGGAAAGTGGGGCCGCCGCACCCACGGAGAAGGAATGAGCGACTTGAACCCGCGCCCCGTGCCGCGGACGATCGACGAAACGCTCGATCTCCTGACCGGCGCGGACTATGTCGCGGACCGGTCGCTGGCAACGGTGCTTTTCCTGTCTCTGCGCATGAGACGGCCGCTTTTCCTCGAAGGCGAGGCCGGCGTCGGCAAGACCGAGATCGCCAAGGTGTTGGCCGAGGCGCTTGGCCGCCGGCTGATCCGTCTGCAGTGTTATGAGGGGCTCGACGTCTCCTCGGCCGTTTATGAGTGGAATTACGCCGCGCAGATGATCGAAATCCGCATGGAGGAGGCAGCCGGCAAGGTCGACCGCTCCGCCATGGAGCGTAACGTTTTCTCCGAAAAGTACCTGATCCGCCGGCCGGTGCTCGATGCGCTGACGGGCAAGGCGGGCGCAGCCCCGGTTTTCCTGATCGACGAGCTCGACCGCACCGACGAAGCCTTCGAAGCCTTCCTGCTCGAAATCCTCTCCGACTTCCAGGTGACTGTGCCTGAACTCGGCACGATCAAGGCGGAAGAGCCGCCGATCGTCATCATCACCACCAACCGCACCCGCGAAATCCACGATGCGCTGAAGCGGCGCTGCCTTTATCACTGGGTCGACTATCCCAGTGCCGAGCGCGAACTGGAGATCGTGCGCCGCAAGGTGCCTCGGGCCAACCAGCGGCTTTCGGCCGAAGTGGTGTCCTTCATCCAGAAGCTGCGCCAGATCGAGCTGTTCAAGGTGCCGGGCGTTGCCGAAACCATCGACTGGGCCGGCGCGCTGACCGAACTCGACAAGGTGGCGCTCGATCCGGAGACCGTGTCCGACACGATCGGGGTGCTGCTGAAATACCAGGACGACATTGCCCGCATCGGCGCGGGCGAGGGCCGGCGCATCCTCGACGAGGTCAAGACCGAGCTCGCGGCGGCGGAGTAGGGTGGTGAAGGCGTCCCGACCCGACCCTGGAGAGGCGACGGCGGACGGCCGGATCGCAGACAACATAGTCTATTTCGCCCGCACCTTGCGCAAGGCCGGCATGCGGGTCGGGCCCGCTTCGGTCAAGGACGCGATCGAGGCGGTGCTCGTCGCCGGCATCGGCTCGCGTGATGACTTTTACTGGACCCTGCACGCCGTTCTGGTCTCGCGGCATGAGGATCATGCCACCTTCGACGAAGCTTTCCGACTGTTCTGGAAATCGCGCGAATTGATCGAGAAGCTGCTGGCGATGTTTTCGCCGGTGGCGCCTGACGTCAGGCAGAAGCAGAAACCGCGCGCGGCTGAAAATCGCGTCAGCCAGGCGATGTTCGAGGGTCATCAGAAAAACCAGACGCCTCAGGAAATCCCTGAGATCGAGGTCGACGCCCGCTTCACCTTTTCCGGCAACGAGCTGTTGCGGGGCAAGGACTTCGCGCAGATGAACGCAGTCGAGATGGCTGACGCCAGGAAGGCGATCGCGGCGTTGCGGCTGCCTGTCGACATGGTGCGGACCAGACGCTTCAAGGCCGATGCGCATGGCCGCCGCATCGATCCACGTGCCATGATGCGCTCGGCGGCGCGCACCGGCGGTGAATTGATCCTGCCGAAATTCCGCTCGGTCCGCGAAGTTCATCCGCCCCTGGTGGTGCTGGCCGATATTTCCGGTTCGATGAGCCAATACACGCGCATCTTCCTGCATTTCCTGCATGCGCTGACGGAAAAGCGCCGGCGCGTGCACACTTTCGTCTTCGGCACGCGGCTGACCAACCTGACCCGACAGATGCGCCACCGCGATCCCGATGCCGCCCTTGCCGATTGCTCGGCGGCGGTCAAGGACTGGTCGGGTGGCACGCGCATCGGCGATACGCTAGCCGAGTTCAACCTTGTATGGTCGCGACGTGTGCTGGGACAGGGCGCGGTGGTGCTTCTGATCACCGACGGGCTGGAGCGCGACGATATAAGGGGCTTGGCGGAAGAAATGGAACGGCTGCACAAATCCTGCCGGCGGCTGATCTGGCTCAATCCGTTGTTGCGCTTCGATGGTTTTCAGGCGCGCGCCCGCGGCGTCAAGGCGATGCTGCCGCATGTCGACGAATTCCGCTCGGTGCACAATCTCGACGCGCTCGCCGATCTCTGCGCCTCGCTGGACAAGAAATCGGTTCTTTCCGTCGATCCACGGCGGTGGATGGATGCTGGCGCAAGGCGCGCCGCATAGCCATATATTTCCCGGCTTTTGGAAAAACAGACCCTGAGAGAAGCAACGATGAGTGACAGTCTTTATCTCGATGAGGCCCGCGACCCGCTGATCATCGCGGAAGCCTGGATGAAGGACGGCAAGGATGTCGCTGTCGCGACCGTGGTCGAGACCTGGGGTTCGGCGCCGCGCCCGGTCGGCAGCCACCTTGTCATCGATGCCCATGGCAATTTCCACGGCTCTGTTTCGGGCGGTTGCGTCGAGGGCGCTGTCGTGACCGAGGCGGTCGACGTCATCGGCTCCGGCAAAGCCAGGATGCTGGAGTTCGGTGTTGCCGATGAGACCGCCTGGCAAGTCGGCCTGTCCTGCGGCGGCCGCATCAAGGTTTATGTTGAGCGATTGGGCTGACCTCCGATGGATCCTTATGCGCTGAAGACGCTCAATGCCGAGCGGCGCGCCCGCCGCGCGGCGATCCTCGTCACTGATCTCGGTGATGGTCGCGATCGTATCGTGCGGGAGGGCGATCAGGTCGCCGGCGATCTCGGTGCGGCGATCGCCAAGGCGTTTCGATCCGGCAATTCGGGGTCCGTCGAGGCGGAAGGGCGGACCTTCTTCCTCAATGCGCATCTGCCGCGGCCGCGTCTGGTGGTGATCGGCGCCGTGCATATCAGTCAGGCGCTCGCGCCGATGGCACGGATCGCAGGCTATCCCTTGGAGATCATCGATCCGCGCACCGCCTTTGCCACATCGGACCGCTTTCCCGATGTCGCCTTGCATGCCGACTGGCCGCAGGACGTGCTGGAACGCCAGCCGCTCGACGCTTACACCGCGCTCGCCGCCGTTACCCATGACCCGAAGATCGACGATTTCGCGCTGAAGGCGGCACTCGACGCCAACTGTTTCTATGTCGGAGCGCTCGGCAGCCGAAAGACGCATGCCAGGCGCGTCGAGCGCCTGCTGGCGCTGGGCGCGAGTGCGGACCAGATCGCGCGTATCCACGCGCCGATCGGGCTGGACATCGGGGCGGCAAGCCCCGCCGAGATCGCCGTCGCCATTCTCGCGCAGACCATTCTTGCCTTCCGCTCACGCGGCCTCGATGCGAAGGGCGCGGCGGCGTGAAATTCGGTCCGATCCCGATCGACGCGGCCGAAGGGGCGGTGCTGGCGCATGCGACCGCGGCCGGCGAAAAGCGATTTCGCAAGGCGCACAGGCTGAGCGCCGAAGATGTCTCAACGCTCAAGAGGGCAGGTGTTTCGCAGGTCGTTGCGGCCGTGCTGGCGCCGGACGATCTCGGCGAGGACGCCGCGGCGCAAAAAATTGCCGAAAGCATGACCCTCGGCGGCATCGAGGCGAAGCCCGCCGCTACCGGCCGGGTCAATCTCCACGCCAAGGCGGCTGGCATCTTCACCGTCAATGCCGCTGTCATCGATGCGATCAATGCGGTCGATCCCGCTATCACCATCGCCACGCTTGGCCAGCACGCGCCGGTCGAAAAGGGCCAGATGGTCGCGACGGTGAAGATCATCCCCTTCGCGGTCTCTTCCTCGTTGGTGGCCGCCGTGACGGAAATCTGTGCCAGCGGCGAAATTTTTGCCGTCAACGCCTATCGGCCGATGCGTGTCGGCGTCGTCCAGACGGTGCTGCCGGGCACCAAACCAACCGTGCTCGACAAGACGCTACGCGTCACCGAAGCCCGGCTGGCGCGCTCCGGCGGCAGGCTGACGGCGGAGCGCCGTACGCCGCATGAGATCGCCCCTGTCGCCGAGGCTGCCATCGCGCTTGCGCGCGACAACGACATGGTGGTGATCTTCGGGGCTTCCGCCATGAGCGATTTCGCCGACGTCGTTCCGGCGGCGATCGAGAGGGCGGGCGGTACCGTCATCCGCGCGGGCATGCCGGTCGATCCCGGCAATCTGCTGGTGCTCGGCACACTCGGCGGCAAGCGCATCATCGGCGCGCCTGGCTGCGCCCGCAGCCCCAAGGAGAACGGCTTCGACTGGGTGCTCGACCGATTGATTGCCGGCCTGGACGTCACCGCGCGCGACATCGCCGGCATGGGCGTCGGCGGCCTGCTGATGGAGATACCGACGCGGCCGCAGCCGCGCGAGCCGCTGCCGGCCAAAAGTCGGCTCAAGGTCGGGATCGTGCTTCTGGCGGCGGGCCGGTCGAGCCGCATGGGCGGGCCGAACAAGCTGATGGCGCTGTTCGACGGCCAGCCGCTGGTGCGCCGCACCGCCGAACGCGCGCTCGCCTCGAAGGCTTCGGGCACGATCGTCGTCACCGGTCATCAGCGCGAGCGGGTGCGCGCGGCATTGTCGGGCCTCGACGTCACCTTCGCCGACAATCCCGATTTTGCCGATGGTCTGTCGACCTCGCTTAAGGCCGGCACTGCCTATCTGCCCGAAGACGCCGCTGGTGCGATGATCGTTCTGGGAGACATGCCGGGTGTCGCATCCGACGACCTCGACAGGCTTATCGATGCCTTCCGCAGGGCCGGCGGCAACTCGGTGGTCCGTGCCACGCACCAAGGCAAACGCGGCAACCCGGTGCTTTTGCCGCGCTCGTTATTCGCGGCAATCGCCCATCTCGAAGGCGACACCGGCGCTCGCCATCTGGTCGAGGCCGAAGGGCTCGATGTCATCGATGTCGAGATCGGGGAGGGCGCGTCCGTCGATGTCGACACCCGAGAGGCACTGGAAGGCGCAGGCGGCGTGCTGCAGGATTGACAAACAGAAGCGGCATTAGCATGCCTGCGGTATGGCTATTCGTACCGTCGCGTGCCGCGCTTTCGTCACGGCAATGCTTTTCTTGTTTTCCTCGGCCGCCAGTGCCGACACATTGTCCCTGAAACCTTTCAAGGACGATCTCTTCGCCTATCCGGCGACGCTCTCGTCCGACAGCAACGGCGCATACACGGTCCTCGACTACCGCGAGATGCGCGACATCAACCAGCGCGACGAGGTGCCGGAAAAGCGCGTGCATGCCCAGTACACCGACACCGGCGTGCGCAAGGTGCAGCAGGATCTGATGCTGAAGACCGACGCGGGCGATGTCAGGCATGTCGCCGTCGGTAGGACGAAAGGAGCCGCCATCATCGTGCTTTACCTGCACGGGCAGGGCGGCAGCCGCAAGCAAGGCGTCGACGATTTCACCTTCGGCGGCAATTTCAACCGGCTTAAGAACCTGATGGCCGGCAATGGCGGGCTCTATATTTCTCCGGATTTTCCTGATTTCGGCGACAAGGGCGCGGCACTGGTCGCGGCCCTGATCGACCATTATGCCGAACAGTCTCCGGGCGCGAAAATCTTCGTCGCCTGCGGCTCGATGGGCGGCGCGCTGTGCTGGAAACTTGCCGCACGCAGGGATACTGGTGGCCGCGTGAATGGACTGCTGCTGCTCGGATCGCTGTGGGACGAGGGCTTTCTTGCAAGTCCCGCCTTCAAGCGTCGCGTGCCAGTGTTCTTCGGCCAGGGCAGCCACGACGTGGTCTTTCCGGTGGCCAACCAGGAAGCGTTCTTCCGCTCCATCCTTGCCAAATCAAAAAACTATCCGACCCGCTTCGTGCGCTTCGAGACCGGCACGCACGGCACGCCGATCCGCATGGTAGACTGGCGCGGCACGCTCGACTGGATGCTGTCGAAGGCACCATAAGCCTGATGCGCTAGAGGATCTAAGGCGCGGTGTTGTAGTCGACGACCGTCTGCGGGTTCTCCTCGCCGTCATAGGACGCGTCGACGTCATACTGGACCAGCGAGAAATCGCCGTTCCGGAACAGATATGTCCCGGCATCCGAAGCATCGCCGACGCCGCGCCATTTGTTGAACGTGGTGATGGTGTGAGCGTTCTGGTCATAGTCGGAATTGACCGCCCACCCTGTGGTCCGGAAGCCGACCACCGTTACACTCAACAGCTTGCCGTCGCTGTCGTTGTTCTCGTAGCGTATATCGGTCTCCGGCTCGGCGAACTCCAATTGCCTGACACCGTCCACCTCGTCGGTCATGTAGTAGACCGAGCTTTCATTGTAGGCGGCGGCCGAGCAGGAGAAGTGGAACAGCCGGGTCTCCTTGTCAGGATCGTTCGGCTGAGCATTCCAGTCCTTGTATTTGATCGAAAAGACCTCTGGCTCATTGGCCAGGCGGTCCTTGTCGCATTGGTCGCCATAGGTCGCCAGGAAGGCCTTCTTGGCCTGTTCCAGTGCGGTGTCCTTTTTCGGCGGCGGCGGACCGTCGCCGCAGCTTGGCGGCAAAGCCTCCCCGAAGTCGGCTGTGGAGGGCTTCAGCGCTCCCTTGTCGATGAAGATAGGCTGGAACGGCGGCGCCTGGATCTGGGCGTTGACCTGGCGCAGCGTATAGCAGCCGGCGAAAACCTTCGCCTCGCCCTTCTTGTCGGTTGCCTGGATGGCGACCGGGACGTTGTAATAGATGCTGCCCGCCGCGCCCTCGTCCGAAATCGGACCGGTCTTGACCTCCACCTTGTCGGTGCCGTCATAGCCTTTGACGAATGTGTCGAAATCCTTTGCCGGCTTTGTATCACCGAAGTAGCCCCAGGCGCGGGCGAATTCATGCCGGTTGATGGCGCTGTAGAGTGAATGCACGACCGCATCCGCGCTCGACCGATCATCGACGTAAGGCGCTTCGGGCCTATCGGCTGCGGCCAACGCCGCGTGGCCTGTCGTGGCAAGGGAGAGAAGGGCAGTCGCTGCGAAAAGGGCGCGTCTCATCGGGAATCTCCGCTCGATAACGAAGATTCTACCACGGCGATTGCGGCGACGTGGTGACGCCATGCGCCCGCCGCTTGAAGAATCGCGCCTGAGAGCGCTACGTCCTCCCGCCGGCGTTCCTGCCGGACAGGAGATCCGACGTGACGATATCGATGTATGAGGCATCCGTGCCCGTGTTTTCAGCCAGGCTGAAAGCACTTTCCAGTGTGCTGGCTGCAGCCGAACAGAATGCGCTTGACCGCAAGATCGACCCGCAGGTGTTTTTGACGGCGCGGCTGGCGCCCGACATGTTCGCACTTGCCAGGCAGGTGCAGATCGCAACCGACCATGCCAAGGGCGCGCCTTCACGGCTGGCCGGCCGCGAAGTGCCTAAATATGAGGACAATGAAGCAAGCTTCGCCGATCTCGAAGCGAGGCTCGCCAAGACGGTCGCCTACCTGGCGACTTTTTCCGCAGCCGATATCGACGGGTCGGATGACCGGATGATCGAACTAAAGCTGGGGGGCCGGGAAACGACGCTGAGCGGCATGCAATATCTGCTGCATGTGGCCATGCCCAATTTCTATTTCCACCTGACCACCGCCTACGACATCCTGCGCCACAATGGCGTGCCGTTGGGCAAGGCGACATTCCTCGGATCGCGTTGAGAAATCGGACTTTGAGATGTCCCGGGTCGATCCGGGACATCTCGCAACCTGCTTAGCGGATGGACATTTCGCGGGCGATGCGTGGGAAATCGGCGGGCTTGATGCCGATGTCGGCGCGCTCGGCATTGCTCATCGAATAAAGGAGCGCGAGCGCCGCGCGATATCTCAGATGTTCCTGCGGGCGCGGCCGGGCGAACATTTCCGTGAAGAAACCCATAATTCAGGCTCCTGGTTGGTCCTCCACATCAGGCAATATAGATGAATCGTGAAGATTGTGCAGTGCAGCATATGCATGCCTGCCATGTCCGGATGTTTTTTTGAAATTTTTTTGCAGCAAGGTGAAACTCTTGCGCCGCGCCCAACGTAGGCTTCGAAGCTGGTACATGGCCAGTTTTCCTCGCCACTCCTGGCGAATTTCCGGACTGCATGAACATGCAGTCCGGCTTTTGCCTGCGCCTGCGGTAACGATCCCCTGAATGGAAATTAGTTAAGACCGGCGGTATTTATTTTTAACGAGCTGGTTCTATGGTCTGAAACTCGAACTGTCGGGCATGGGGGAGGCTGATATCGCTACCGGCGCCAAGCGGGATTTTGCGTCACTGCTCGACGACCTCTTCGTTGCCACCGACAAGGGCAACGGCGGTGAGGGCGTAGAGACCGGCGCGCGCCCATCCATCCCGTTCGACTATCTCTCGGTCGCCGATGAACTCCATTCCGGCCGCATCAAGGTATCCGCCGCGGAATATCGCGAGGCCGGCGCTGATCTGGCCAGCGAATTTGCCGCCGTGCTTGAACAGGCAAGGCTGGCGCTGGCTGGCGAAGAGCCGAAGCCGGAAGAAACATTGCCGCCAATCGATCCTGAATCGATCGCGGTCGAACTGGGTCTGGAGCAGTCCAAGAGCGCCGCCGACTTCGGCCGCATGCGCCGCAGCTTTGCTTTCGCCAACCATCCCGATCGCGTCGCCCCGCATTTGCGCCAGCGCGCCATGATCCGCATGCAGGTGGCCAACATGCTGATCGACGAGGCCAAGCGCCGCGCCGTGGCCGCCGCACGACGCTAACCCCGCTTTGCTCACGCAAAAGTCGGCCTGGCAAGGCTTGGAGAGCGCTTCCGCTTTTCCTATAAGATGCGAACTCCTCCCCGCGCAGCCGCGCATACATGCCCTCCGGAGCAGAATTCCATGCACAAACGCCGTCTCGGTCGGACCGATCTTCTTGTTACCCAGATCTGCCTTGGTTCGATGACCTGGGGCCAGCAGAACACCGAGGCCGAGGGCCATGCCCAGATGGACCTGGCCTTCTCGCGCGGCGTCAATTTCATCGACACCGCCGAACTCTATCCGATCCCGCCCAAGGCGGAGACGCAAGGACGGACCGAGAAGATCATCGGCAGTTGGATGAAGGCCAAGGGCAACCGCGACAAGGTGATCCTGGCCTCCAAGGTCGTCGGCCGCACGGCCAACAGCTGGTTTCGCGGAGACCGGCCCTCGCAATTGGTGCGGGCCGATATCTTCGATGCCATCGACAAGTCGCTGGCCAAGCTTGGCACGGATTATCTCGACCTTTATCAGATCCATTGGCCGGAGCGGGACATCCCCTGGGGCGCCAACCCGACGCGCGTCGGCGCCGTGGCGCGGCGTGCCGATTCTGTCGGCGCACCGGTCGGTGAAACGCCGATCGCCGAAACGCTCGCGGTGTTCGATGACCTGGTGAAGGCAGGAAAAATCCGCCATTTCGGCCTGTCCAACGAGAGTTCCTGGGGCGTGATGCGCTTCCTTGCAGAGGCCGATAAAGGGATTGGCCCCCGCGTCGCTTCGATCCAGAACGCCTACAATCTCGTCAACCGTACTTTTGAGGTGAACCTCGCCGAAGTCTGCGAGCGCGAAGGGGTGTCGCTGCTTGCCTATTCGCCGTTGGCCCAGGGTTATCTGACCGGCAAATACGATCATGGCGCCCGCCCGCAGGGCTCGCGCTCGCAGCTGTTCAACCGCGGCCAGCGTTACGAGACGCCCAATGCCGCCGAAGCGCAGCTCGAATACAATGAGCTGGCGCGCTCTTTCGGCCTGGAGCCGGCGCTGTTTGCCAATGCCTATGTCTCGAGCCGGTCCTTCGTGACCTCCAACATCATCGGTGCGACAACCATTTCCCAACTGGAGATGGCGCTGTCTTCGGTGGATGTCGTCTGGACTGAAGAAATGCAGAAGGCGGTGGATGCCGTTCACCAGAGGGTCGGCAATCCCTGCCCGTGACCGAGCCCGGAATTGTCGTGTAGCAGCAAAGGGATGGAGACGATGGTGGATTTTTCGATCGAGGCCGTGCGTGGAAAATTCCCCGCTCTCTCACTGACAGACAACGGACGCCGGCGCATCTATCTCGACAATCCTGCCGGCACGCAGGTGCCGCAGGCCGTGGCCGACGCGGTGTCGCGCTGCCTGCTTACGACCAACGCCAATCTCGGCGGTTATTTTGAAACGACGATCGCGGCGCAGCAGGTCGTTGACGAGGCGCACCTGGCGATGGCCGACTTCCTCGGCGCGGCGAGCCCGCACGAGATTGTCATCGGCGCCAACATGACGACGTTGACCTATCATATGTCACGCACGCTCGGCCGCACGATGAAATCAGGCGACGAGATCATTCTCACCCGCATGGATCATGAGGGCAATGTGTCGCCCTGGCTGCAACTGGCCGAGGACCTCGGCCTCGTCGTGCGCTGGCTGCCGTTCGACGAAAGGACCTGGCAGATCGAGGAGGCGACGCTCGCCGGTCTGCTGTCCGGGAAGACAAGGCTGGTGGCATTGAACTACGCCAGCAATCTCACCGGCTCGATCAACCGGGTCAGGTCCTTGACCCAACTTGCAAAACGGGCCGGCGCGCTGGTTTATGTCGATGCGGTGCAATTCGCACCGCATGGGCTGATCGATGTGCAGGAACTCGGCTGCGATTTCCTGATCTGCTCGGCCTATAAATTCTTCGGTCCGCATATGGGTATCTTGTGGGGCCGGCGCGACGTCATCGACGGTCTGCAAGCCTATAAGTGCCGTTGCTCCTCGAACGGCTTGCCCGAGCGGTTCGAACTCGGCACGCCGCAGATCGAACTGATGGCCGGCTTGACCGCCGCGGTCGACTATTTCGCCGAGCTCGGCGCGGCGGCAGGTGAGGGTGGTTCAAGAAGGCAGAAGATCGCCAGGGCGTTCCAGATCTCCATTGCCCATGAAAACCCGCTGGCGCAAAAGCTGATCGATGGCCTGTCCGACATTTCCGGGCTGACGGTCCGAGGCATCACCGATCCGAAACGGCTCGGCGATCGTGTGCCGACCGTCTCCTTCACCGTCGATGGCATTGTCCCCGAAACGATCGTGCGGCAGATGAACGCCGAGAACATCTTCGTGTGGTCGGGCCACAACTATGCCTGGGAGATCGTCCATCAGCTCGGCATTCCGGCCGAGCAAGGCGTCGTGCGCATCGGCATCGCGCATTACAACACCGCGTCCGAAATCGACGAGACGCTGGAAAGCGTGCACCGGGTGATTGCCATGCTCAGGCAGCAACGCCACTGACTTGGGCTTGAACTCTCACCGCGCCTTGCCGCCAAAGCCGGTGAGGAATGCGGTGAGATTGTCGCCGAGCGCGTCGCAGAGATAGCCGCCTTCCTGGACGATGACCGTCGGCAGGCCGAGCCCGGCGATGGCCTCGCCGATGCGCGAGAAGCCCGGCGTCGTCACCGAAAGCCCGCCGAACGGATCGCCCTCGAACGCGTCGAGGCCGAGCGCCACGACCAGCGCATCGGGGGCGAAGGCGCGGATACGCTGGAACGCCACGCCGAGCCCTTCCAGAAACGCCGCATCCGCGGATTTGCGCGGCAGCGGCAGGTTGAAATTATAGCCAAGCCCGGGACCTTCGCCGCGCTCGTCGGCATGGCCCCAGAAGAACGGGTAGAACCGCACCGGATCGGCGTGCAGCGACACCGTCAGCACGTCAGGTCGCGCATAGAAAATGCCTTGCGTCCCGTTGCCGTGATGCAGGTCGACATCGAGGATCGCCACGCGGGCCGCCTGCCTGCGCAGCACTTGCGCCGCCACGGCTGAGTTGTTGATGAAGCAGAAGCCGCCGGCGACATCGGCGAAGGCGTGGTGGCCGGGCGGGCGGCACAGCGCATAGGCGGCCGACGCTCCGGCCATGACGGTTTCGGCGGCCTCGACCGCGCTCCAGGCGCTCCACAGCGCGCTCTGCCATGTCTCGCCCGAGATCGGGCAGGCGGTGTCGGCCATGTGGTAGCCGGCTTGGCCCACTGCTGAGGCCGGATAGGAGCCGTTGCGGGCGATCGGGTGGATGTTGGGAATGACCTCGGCCGACGCCCCTTCGATCCGTTGCCAGCGTTCGAAAATATGTTCGAGGAAGTCGAGATACTCGGGTGTGTGCACCGCCGAGATCGGACCGAGGCCGTGATCGCGCGGTCGCTCGACCGTGCAACCAGCTGATTTTGCGCCGGCTAACAATCTTTCGACGCGCTCCGGCTGTTCAGGGTTGGGCTGCGCCGCGCCACTGGAAAGAAAGGCCCTGGGATCGTGGCGCTTCTGCTCCTGCGCATAGAAGGCCTTCATTGCTGCTCCCCATTTTCCGGCGCGTCGGCGAAGGCGAAAAATGCCTCACCGATGATTTTCTGCGTCTGCTCGTAGCTCGACCAGGCAATGCCCAGCCGTTCGTAAAAGGACTTGGCACCCTCATTGTCGGTGTCGACCGAGAGCCTCAGATACACGCCGCCCTCTTTGCGGCACTCGGCAGCCACGCGTCGCAGCAGGCGTTCGCCGATCTTGCGGCCGCGAAACCGGTCCTCGACATAGAGGTCCTGCACATAGACGCCAGGCCGTCCCATCCAGGTCGAGAAGATCGGGAAATGCAGGCACAGCCCGGCGAATTCGCCGTCGACTTCTGCGATGAGGGTCGAGAAGGCGGGTTTTTCGCCAAAGCCCCAGCTTCTGAGATCGTCCGCCGTCGAGATGATTTCCTCGGGCGCCCCGATATGAGTGCCAAGCTTCAGGATCGCCGCGTGAATGGTTTCGACGTCATCGATGGTGCCGGGGCGAAGGATGATCGCACGCGTGACAGGTACAGTGGCAGGACCGGGCGCTGTCATCTCGTCAAAAAGCCACCCTGTCGCCGCCCTTGAGCGCCAGCATGTCGCGCGCTTCGGCCGGCGTGGCGACCTCCAGCGACAGTCCATCGAGAATGCCACGGATGCGCCGCACCTGGTCGGCGTTGGACTTCGCCAGCTGGCGGCCATCATAGAGGCTGTCCTCCAGTCCGACCCGGACATTGCCGCCCATGGCTGCGGCGATCGAGATCAGCGGCATCTGGTTGCGGCCGGCGGCCAGCACCGAAAACTGGTAGCTGTCGCCGAACAACTTGTCGGCGATGCGCTTCATATGGATGAGGTTGTCCGGGTCGGCGCCGATGCCGCCCAGGATGCCCAGCACGAATTGGATGAACAGCGGCCCCGAAACCAGCCCCCGGTCGCGGAAATGCGCCAGCGAATAGAGATGGCCGACATCGTAGCACTCGAACTCGAAGCGGGTGCCGCAGCCCTTGCCCAGCCGCTCGATCACGCCTTCCATGTCGGCGAAGGTGTTCTTGAAGATAGTGTCGCGGGTGGCTTCGAGCAGCTTCGGTTCCCACTCGTGCTGCCAGTCCCTTGGCTTGTCGAGCATCGGGAACAGCGCGAAATTCATCGAGCCCATATTGAGCGAGCACATTTCGGGCTGAGCCCGAAGCGGCGCCGCCAGCCGCTGGTCCAGCGTCATCAGCGAGGAGCCGCCTGTCGTGATGTTGATCACCGCATCGGTCGCCTGCTTGATGCGCGGCAGGAACTGCATGAACACTTCGGGGTCGGCGGTCGGGCGGCCATCCCGGGGATCGCGGGCGTGCAGATGCAGGATCGAGGCGCCGGCCTCGGCCGCGGCAATAGCGTCCGCGGCGATCTGGTCCGGCGTCACCGGCAGATAGGGCGACATCGACGGCGTGTGTACCGAGCCTGTAACGGCGCAGGTGATGATGACTTTTCGCGGCGCCATTTCCGCTACCCCCGACCTTCGACCGGCAGGTCGAATTCGCCCGCCAGAACCTCAAGCGAGTCGCCGATGATGGAGATGATCTCGCCGACCTGCTCGCCGGTGACGATCATCGGCGGCGCGACCATGAAATTGTCGCCGTCGACGCCGCCCTTGACCCTGCGGCCATAGATGATCAGCCCGCGCTCATAGGCGAGATCGAGCAGGCGCTGCGTGGCTTTCTTGCCCTGCTCGATCGGTTTCAGCGTATCGGGATCGGCGACCATTTCGGCGCCCGTAAGCAGCCCCTTGCCACGCACATCGGCAATGAACGGGAACCGCTTCGCAAGTGCCTTCAATCCGTCCATCAGCACGTCGCCCATGGCAGCCGCATTGGCAATCAGGTCGAGCCGGTCCATTTCGCCCAACACCGCAAGCCCTGCGGCGCAGGCGAGCGGATTGCCGGCATAGGTGTGGCCATGCTGGAAGCCGCCGGAAGCGAGCAGCGGCTCGACCAGTCGCATCGGTGCGGCCAGCGCGCCGAGCGGCGCATAGCCCGACCCCAGGCCCTTCGACAGCGCGACGATGTCAGGCTTGCAGTTCCAGTGGTCGCCGCCGAGGAATTTGCCGGTGCGGCCGGCACCGCTCATCACCTCGTCGTGGATGAGCAGGATGCCGTAGCGATCGCAGATTTCGCGGATGCGCGCATAATAGCTGTCGGGTGCCACCAGGGCCGCGGTTGCAGCACCCCCGATCGGCTCCATGATGAAGGCGACGACGCTTTCGGGATCTTCGGCGAGGATCTTATCCTCCAGCATGTCGGCGTAGCGGACGCCACGCTGCTCCATCGAGAGATTGTCGCGGTCGCGCCAGGCGGTCGGTGCCGGCACGGTCGGCATCACCCGCATCATCGGCGTAAAAGTTTCGGCCAACGCGTCGTCGCCGGTGATCGAAAGCGAACCGAGCGTGCCGCCGTGGTAGGAAGGAAACCGCGTGATCACCTTCCAGCGGCTGGCCTGGCCGGTGGCCACAGCCCATTGCCGCGCCAGCTTGATGCAGGATTCCGTCGCTTCCGAGCCGCCGGACACGAAAAAGATGCGGTCCATGCCTTCCGGCAACTTTCCAGCCAGTTGGCGCGCCAGTTCTTCCGCCGGCTCGTTCTCGAAATGCAGCCGATAAGCGAAGGTGGCGCGGTCCATCTGCCGCTTCATCGCATCGAGCACATTGCGGTTGGAATGGCCGATATTGGCGACCATTGGGCCGCTCGATCCGTCGATGAAACGGCGGCCGTCCTGCGTCCACATGTAAATGCCTTCGGCGCGGTCGATCAGCGGCCGGCGCAGGCTGGAGAGGTAGAACAAATGCGATTGGCGCCGGGCATCAGTGTCTTGAACGGCGGTCTGGGCTTTCGACATGTCAGGACTTTCCGATATAGCGGTCGAGGACATTCTGAGTGACCCGTTCGACCATCGGGTCTTGTCTTAGCAGGCCGGCGACCCATTCGCAGCTTCCGGCATGGAACACCTCGCCCTTGCCGCGCGGGAAGTTGACGATCATGCCATTGCCGCGTTTGACCTTTTCGAGATTGGCGTCGCTTGCCTCGCCAAACAAGGTCTCGGCGGTGAAGCGGCCATCCTCGTCGGTTAGGAACTGGTCCTCGATCGGAATGTCGGCGCTTTCCTCGACCTGGCTAGCCATGCCGACGGCCAGCACTTGCAGGCCGTCAGGCGCGCCGCTGTCTGGCGTGGGGTAGGGCAGCCCGCCACGGATCTCGAAATCGAGCCCGTCGACCTCATAGCCATAGACATGGCTGTCGGCGCCCAGCAGGTCACCATAGTAGATGCCGGTGCCGGCAAAGGCCCAGTGCTCCGGCCGATAGACCGGAAAGCCGCGTACGCCACGTGGCGCGCAGCCACCCCAGCCGGCATAGACGCCCCGTGTCGCATTGAGCCCGAAGGTCGCCGAACCCGGCCGGCCGATTTCCGGTGCTTCCCAGGAATTGGTGGCGCGGGTCACGTCGCCGCCGCGATAGGCCGGGTCCTCGGTGCGGGCGCGATATTTGTAGCAGACCTGCCGGCGGCCCTCATCTTCCAGCCGCGTCTGCCACATGAAATTGCCGGCAAAACGCGCCGCATGGCCGCCGCGTTCGACATAGAAGTCGACCGCGTCGCGCATCTCCCAAGTCCAGTATTCGTCATGGCCGACGAAGACCGCGCAGTCATAACCGTCGAGAATCTCGGGCGAGAAGTGGAGGTCATGCTGACTGGCGAGGTCGACGCCGTAGCCTGATCGTTCGGCGAAGCGAAAAAAATGACTGTCGTAGCTGGCCCAGCCCGACGAGGCGTATTTCTTCGAATGGCCGGTGGCGAGCGCCCATTCCATGTGCGGATAACGCGGCACGGTCTTCGGCGGCACCGCCACCTCCAACGGCACGCGCGGTGCATCCCCGGGCAACACGACGAAGCCGCGGCACCAGGGGCGCTGCGTTGACACGATGGGCGAGTACTGGTCGCGGTCGGGCCCGGTGATGCCCTGATAATGGTTGGAGCCGCCCCAGGTGTTGTAGGCAAGCCAGGTGCCCGTCGCCGCCACCTGCAGCACACGGCCAGGTTTCTTGCCGGGCTGGGGAGAGACGATGAAAATGTGGTGACTTTGGATCGGCTTGCCGTCGCGTCCGTCGGCGGTCAGCGTTATCAGGTAGGCGCCGGAGGGCCAGTCGCTCTCCACGCGAAATTCGAAGGAGGCTTCCCAGCCGCAGCCTTCGACCGAGCATTGCTCCGGACTCTCCTGCCAGCGCGCCGCAATGTCCGATTTCTCGAATACTCTCGTTTCGGTGCCGCCATCGCGGATGATCCTCATGCCGAAGGACGGAGCGGTCGAGCTGACATGCAGCGTAACTGTCTCGCCGGCGCGATAGGAAAACCGGTCGCTGTAGCACCAGATTTCGCCGCGCTCGCCATCCATGCCCGGCCACTCGTAATAGTGGCCGCGCACCGCGTGGCGGCGCTGCTCGGCTGTCAGCCCGAAATCGGGAAATTCGGTCGGCGGATTGATCATGAAGCCCTGGCCCATCTGAGGCGCCATTTCGGCGATCCGCCCGCCAGGCGTCAAATGGAAACGATCATGCCAGCATTCGTTAGCCGCACCCTTGGCCGCCTTCGCCAAACCGACTATCTCAGGAAGACGGCGGCAGTTCCGCCATGGGGACAGGGCATGCTCAGGGTTCAACAGGTCAAGGTCGACGACATCTACGTGCCCACGGCGCGGAAGAAGACGCTGCACCCCGAGACCGTCCGGCATCTGGCCGAGGACATACTCGAGAACGGCATGAAGACGCCGATCCAGGTCCGCCACGATGGCAAGCGGCACATACTTGTCGAAGGCCTGCACCGGCTCGAAGCCGCCAAATGGCTGGGCGAGACCGTAATCGACGCCTACCTGGTGCAAGCCAAGCGCCACTGACACGCGCTCCGCTCGCGGTTTTCAGCCTGCGTTTCCAGAATTTTTCGCGGGCGATGTCGGTTTGCTTTACGTCGGCTCGTCCTTGGGACGGAAGCCAGATCAAACCGAGGAGACCACCGTGGCCACCAAGCTCGACATCGCCCCCGCCGACGACCGTGAACTGGTTCTCGCCCGCATCATCGATGCACCGCGCGGGGACGTCTATCGCTGCTGGACCGAACCGAAATTGATCACGCAATGGTTCGCGCCAAAGCCGTGGACGACGCCACGTGCCGAGATGGATGTGCGCACCGGTGGCAACAGCCTGGTCGTCATGGCAGGGCCCGACGGCAACGAGTTCCCCAACCCCGGCGTCTTCCTCGAGGTCGTTCCCGGCGAGAAGATCGTCTTGACCGATGCTTATACCCAGTCATGGGTGCCATCGGAAAAACCGTTCATGACAGTCGTACTGACCTTCGAGGACGAGGGCGAGGGCAAGACCCGCTACATCGCGCGCGTCCGGCACTGGAGCGTCGCCGACCGCGAGCAGCACGAGGCCATGGGCTTTCACGCCGGTTGGGGCCAGTGCGCCGATCAGCTCGAAGATCTCGCCAGGACGCTCTGACAGAGCCACACCGGAGGAGTTCGATATGTCCAAAGTTCTGATTTTTGCCATTTTTGCCTCGGCCGCTGCGTTTCTCGCTTGCCTGGGCACCATCAATGCAGAGGAGACAAAGCCTGCCATGACGACCGAAACGAAAACACTGCCGAAGCGACAAAAGTCCGGCCTGCTGCCGATCAATGGCGTGAATTACTATTACGCCGTCTATGGCAAGGGTGAGCCGCTGCTTCTGCTGCATGGCGGCCTCGGCTCCACCGACATGTTCGCGCCGATCCTCCCCAAGCTTGCCGAAAACCGCACCGTCATCGGCGTCGACCTGCAGGGGCATGGCCGCACCGCCCTTGGCGACCGGCCATTCAGCCTGCAGGCGATCGGCGACGACATGGCTGGTATCGTCAATACACTCGGCTACGACAAGGTCGACGTTATGGGCTATTCGCTGGGCGGCGGCGTTGCCTTCCGCATGGCGGTCCAGCATCCCGAGGCCGTGCGCCGGCTGGTCCTTGTTTCGACCGGTTATGCCGCCGACGGCTTCTACGACGAGATGCGTCCGCAGCAGGCACAGGTGAGTGCCGCCGCCGCGACGTACATGAAAGACACGCCGATGTACAAATCCTACGTCGCCGTCGCCCCGCATCCGGAGGACTTCCCGAAACTGCTCGACGCGCTCGGCAATTTCATGCGCCAGAACTACGACTTCTCGGCCGACGTTCCCAAGCTGAAGATGCCCGTGATGCTCGCCTATGGCGACAGCGACATGTACAAGCCCGAGCACGAGATCAAGTTCTACCAGATGCTCGGCGGCGGCCTGAAGGATGCCGGCTGGATGCGCGAGAACCTGTCGCGGAACCGGCTGGCCATCCTGCCCAACCGCACCCACTACGATGTCTTCTTCGCTCCGGAACTGACGGCCGCCGCACTGCCGTTCCTCGATGGCGAGACCAGGGTGAAGAGCTGGGACGAGGTGGTCGGCGAAGCCGAATGACCCCTGCCATCTCCGCCGGCCGTCTCCTGCGAGACAGCCGGCGTGCTGTTCAGGAAGCCTTGGCCCGGCGCGGCTGCCTCAGATGCTTGATGCCGCTCATTTCGACGAAGTTCGTCGCTGACTCCCAGAGATAGTCGCCGTAAAGAAACGGCGCGAAGGGTTCGGCGCCGTCCAGCGGTAAAGGCGAGATTTCCGCGTCGACGCGTGGCTCGTGGAAGAACGGGATCGAGAACCGCACCGTTTTTGGCGCAATAACCCGGTGCCGTGTCGCCCGCACGCGGCCGCCGGTCCAGCGTTCCAGCAATTGGCCGAAATTGACCGCCAGCGTGCCATCGGCTGGAGGCACGTCGATCCATTCGCCGGCGAGGTTCTTCGCCTGCAAGCCCTCGACGCCGTCCTGCGCCAGCAAGGTGACGAAGCCTGAATCGGCATGTTCGCGGCCTATGATGGTGCGCGTCTCGCCTTTGTGGGTCACCGAAAACTCGGGCCCACTGGTATCGACGCCCGCACTGGCGTCGCGCAGCGGATAGCGGATCAGGCGCAGCGTCGAGATGCCACCGTCGAAATAGGCATCGAAGGTCATCTCGGGCAGGCCAAGCCCGCGGGCGATCGACCGCATCAGCATGGTGCCGACCGTTCCCATCACGCGATAGTAGTCGGCTGCCGCAGCGCGCCAGCCGGGCAGGGCATTCTCGTCCGGCAACGGTGTGGGCTCGCACAAAGGATCGTCGGAAGCCGTGACTCGCGCCGCATCGGCAAGGTCCGGCCCCATGTCGATACCTTCCTTGTAGGAAACGGCTTGCGGCTGCAGCGGAAACCAGCCGCGGTAGAAATTTTTCTTGGTGTGATCGAAATTCCAGCGCAGCAATTCCTGCTTCTCGGCGTCAGGAAGCGCGAAGATGCGCAGCAATTGCGCGCGCTTGTCGGGCGTCAGCCAGTCATCGCCGGGAAAATCCCGGACCGCCAGGAAGCCGATGCCGGCCGCCGCGGCCATGATCCCAGCGTCGGCACGGTCGCGCGCGGACGAGGGCGACCCGAACAGGGCCGCGATGCCGATCGTTTCGATGTCGGGTGTCATGACAATCCTGCTGCATCACGATAATCGATGACCTTGTATCAAAGCTTTTCAATTGACCCAATCGGCCTCACCGTTACTTTTGCCGCCTGTTCACTCCACCAATGGATCCAGGCGATGGCAAAATACGAGGGCGGATGCCTGTGCAGGGCCGTGCGCTATCGCACCGATGCCGCGCCCATCAACGAGCGCATCTGCCATTGCCGGCTTTGCCAGAAGGCGATCGGCGCGGCGTTCAATGCGCGTGTTCTTTTCCGCATCGACGATGTGACGGTCGAGGGCCCGTTGGCCACGGTCAACACCTCGCCGGACCTCAAGCGCGGGTTTTGTCCGGCCTGCGGCACGACGCTGTTTTCGCGGCGCGATTCCGTCGGCATCATCGGCGTGACGACCGGTTCGCTTGACGACCCGTCGCTGTTCAGGCCCCAGATGCACATCTGGACCGTCTCGAAACAGCCCTGGGTGATGCTGGATGACGGCCTGCCGCAATTTGAAGGCGCTCCGCCGGCCTAGCTTCCTTCTTCCCCGCGAAGGGAAAGGACGTGCCCCAGGATGACCAAAAATTAATCCAAAGAGACACGTGATAGCCGGCAAAGCGTCATTGGCGGGCCATCTTTGTCTCCCTATCTAAGCGTCGCGGGCCCGGCATTCGAGGAGACGACGGATGAACGACAGCATCAGCACCCTGGACGAGCTTTTGAGCGATCCTATGGTCCTGCTCGTGATGGAACGTGACCGTGTGCGCCCGGAACAGGTGCGCATGCTGCTCGAGCGGGCTCGCCGGCCCTCCACGGAGGAGCCTGTCGTGCCGGCCGCCCATGTTATTGCCAGGACCTGCCAGAAACTTTGGCTCTGCCCATAATCGTCTTGCCAACCTCCAGCCATGGGAGCATCGCCGGCCCTTCGGGCCGGTTTGAACCGTGCGCGTCCGACGCGGCGGTGCCAGCTTACAAATCCGTAAATTGATTATCCGCCGCATGACGGTATGCCTTGCCGGGGCACCGATCTCCTCCGATGGTGCCTTCGCAACTCCGATCTCTCCCGGATGGAACCCGACATGGCTGATATCTGCACGCAAGGCGTCGACACGGGCTTTGTCGGCCTTGGATTTGCCAAGGTCGCATTCCTCGGCCTGGTGCAAGGCATAACCGAACTGCTGCCGATTTCCTCGACCGCCCATATGCGCATCGTGCCGGCGGTGCTTGGCTGGCAGGATCCGGGTTCCGCCTTCTCCGCCGCCATGCAGCTTGCCGCCCTTGCCGCCGTGGTCAGCTATTTCTGGGGCGATGTCAGGGATCTCCTGTTCGGTTCGATCGACGCTCTCACACGGCGCGATTTCGCCGATCGGCATTTCCAACTGGCTTCCTGGATCGTGCTGGCGACAATCCCGATTGTGATCGCCGGCGTGGCACTTTCGGGTGTTCTCAACACCTGCAATTCGCCGTTGCGCAGCTTGAGCGTGATTGGCTGGGCCTGCATAGGCATGGCTATCCTGCTGGCCCTGGCCGAGATTTTCGCCCGCCACAAGCGCACCATCGGCGAAGCGTCGCTCGCCGACGCGCTTCTTGTCGGTGTCGCCCAGGTCGGCGCGCTGATCCCGGGCGTCTCTCGCTCCGGTTCGACGCTGACGGCGGCACTGGGGCTCGGCTTCAAGCGGGCCGAGGCGGCACGCTTCTCGTTCCTGCTCGGGCTGCCGGCCATCGCGCTCGCCGGCCTCAAGGAATTGTGGGAACTGCACAAGGTGCATCTCGATGCCCATGGATGGTCGGTTCTTGGCCTGGGGCTGCTCGTCGCCTCGATTTCGGCCTTCTTCGCCATTTGGGGCCTGATGCGTGTGCTGGAACGCTTCTCCGCCTGGCCCTTTGTCATCTACCGTGGCCTGCTTGGCGTCGTCCTGCTGCTGGGGGTGGCGATGGGATGGCTCGCCTAGCTCCCTAGCCCGAACCTCGGTGTTGCGCTGCTGCAACCCTCGAAGGGGCATGCGGCGTCCCTCCAAGATGTGATCGGCCGGTTTGGTTGACTTCGGGATACAACCGCCCTTAACGTTCTGTTAACAAAACAGATGGGCGGGGCCGGATGGCATCCTCGATGGGTTGGCGCCGGAAGGCGAAGGGGCTGGGGCTTGCGATTGCCCTGATTGCTTTCTGTTCGGCGGCGAATTCCGCTTACACGGCTCCCGTTTCCATGGCTATCGGCGGCTCGACGTCCCAGCCGATTGGCCACTATGATTTTTGCAAGATTCATGCCGCCGAGTGCTCGATCCGTTCATCCGACAGCGAGCCGGAACAGATGACTGGCAAGCTGTTGCGGGAGATCAGCGCCGTAAACCTCTCGGTCAACGCGCGCGTCAAGCCGATGAGCGACATGGACAATTACGGCAAGGAGGAATGGTGGGCCTATCCGGACAATGGCTTCGGCGATTGCGAGGATTACGCGCTGGAAAAGCGGCGTGAGCTCAACAGCCTGGGCATCGCCATAGCCAATCTCCTGATGACGGTGGTTCGCAAGCCGGACGGCGAAGGCCATGCCGTGCTGACGGTGCGCACCGACAAGGGCGACTTCATCCTCGACAATCTCGTCGACAAGGTTCGCCTCTGGAACCAGACCCCGTATCGCTATCTCAAAAGACAGGCGAGCGACAATACCGGGCGCTGGGTCTCCATTCTTGCCGGCGAGGAGAAGCTGGTCAGCGCGGTCAAATAATCGCTGCCCGAAGTCCGGGTTATAATCCATACTTCTTTCAGCAAATCCTTCATCGTGCCGGCAAGCGGTGCTATCCACGACAGTTCGTTGGAATGGCAATCCGGAACGCGCATGGATTTTTTGACCGTCCTTTATTCGGCGCCCTTGCTGCTGAGCTTGTTCAAGGCCGCGTTGCCGTACGCGGTCGCCACGACAGCGGCATTCGGCCAGTGGTTCGCTTCGGTGCCGCCGTGCCGCGACGTCTCCTTCGAGGCTACGAGCTTCCTCGTCTGCGAGGTCGATCCGAAGCTCTATTCGATCGAACTGTTCTGGAAAGACCCGGCAGGCAAGCCTTTTCAGTCGCTGCACAATCTCGACAACGCCCAGCGCATGGCGGGCCGGACCATGCTGTTTGCCATCAATGCCGGCATGTACCACCCCGATCTCAGGCCGGTCGGCCTTTACGTCGAACGCGGCCAGGAAATGGCCGGTGTGAAAACGGGATCGGGAAGCGGCAATTTTTCGCTGCAGCCGAATGGCATTTTCTATATCAGCCGCGGCAAGGCCGTGGTGCGGGCGACCAAGGACTTCGTCAGGCAGCGGCCAGCCACCGACTATGCGACACAATCAGGGCCAATGCTGGTAATCGACGGCCAGCTTCACCCGAAATTCCAGGCCGACGGCACCTCGCGCAAGAGCCGCGACGGCGTCGGAGTGCGAAAGGACGGTGTTGCCGTCTTTGCCATCTCGAACGGCACGGTGACGTTCCATGCCTTCGCCCGCCTGTTTCGCGACGCGCTCGGCTGCGACAACGCGCTCTTTCTCGACGGCACGATATCGAGCCTGCTCGCTCCGGCCATCGGTCGCAACGACGACTACTGGAATCTGGGGCCGATGATCGGCGTCTTCAGGAAGCGCGGCGGCTGATGCAAGGCGCCTTCAATCGCGAGACGCACTCCCTGCATTGCGCCTGCCACGCAGTCTGACGACAAGCACGGCGACGATGATCGCCACCACCATGGCCGCGATCACCGCCAGGCCGAACAGGCTGGTCGCGTCGAGTTCGGGCAGATTGTCGGCTCCTTTCGCCACCAGCCATCCAGGCGACAGCACGACCGGCGCCCAGATGATCGCCGACAGGATGTTGGCGGCCTGGAAGCGCCGCCTGTTCATGCCCATCATGCCGGCGACCAGCGGCACGGTGGCACGCACCGGACCGAAGAAGCGGCCGACGAAAACGGCGGCGACACCGTAGCGGTGGAAGAACAGGCGCGCCCTGGCGATCTCGCGGCGATAGCGGTTGAGCGGCCATTTGTGGACGACGCCACGCCCCAGCCATTTGCCCAGAAAATAGGAGATGGTATCGCCAAGCGCCGCGCCGAGCATCGCGGCGAGGAGAACGGGCAGGGGCTGGACGATACCGGCGCCCACCAGCCCGCCGACGATGATCAGCACCGTGGTGCCAGGCAACAGGATGCCGACCAGCACCAGCGACTCGCCGAAGGCCAGCAACCCGACCACGAGACCCGCCCAGGCCTGATGGTTCTCGATGAAACATACGCTCTGGTCGATGAACGACTGCACGCAAGCTCCGTGTTGAAAGTGTTCCTCAGCTGCCCTGTCGAGCAAGCTCCTGAGTTCGTCGAGCTTGCCGTCGAGGAGCCAGCCGTAATAATTCTCGACCGGCAGCTTGCGGCCCTTGGCGCGGGCAGGGCCGCCGCGCCGCACCCCGTTCTCAACAGCCACATCATGGCCCTGTCAAGGCTTGGCCGGGCCGCTGCCGACGACTGTCAGAACGCGGCCACAGCTATGGTAAAAAACTTGATTCAAACTTTATTGGTAATTTCTCGTTCATAACTCGTCTGGTTGTCCGTCGGCCGTCGCCTTCGGTCTGTTGTGTTCGAGTACAGGTCCAGATGCGGTTACCAGGCGTCGTGAGTTTCGTGATCGCATCGCTCTGCCTTGCCGGCTGTTCGTCGACATCGGGCATGGATGCGCTCGACATGCAGAAGCCGTCCAATGAAGTCACCAGTTCGGTGGTGCGTCCAAGCGCGCCGATCGCGTCCGTTCCGGTGGCCAGGGCAAACGCGGCGCGCAAGCGGATTGAGGCTGCGGCAGAGGATACCACCGCTCGGCCTTATGGCCTTGCCGAGGAAGAGACGGTGGCGTTTCCCGCACCCGAACTGCCCGACAGCGTCGAGCCGCCGATCGAGGAGGCCGCCCTGGTATCGCCGCCGAAGCTGTTGTCGCGGGCGGCACCGTCCATGCTGGCCGGCCCGGTCACGCGTTATGGCTTCCGCGATGCCAAGCCGATCAATTTCGGCCGCTCGTCGCCCCGTCACCTTGCCGTGCACGGGGTGGACGTGTCGCGCTGGCAAGGCAACGTCAACTGGGAGAAGCTGCGCGCCCAGGGCGCCAACTTCGCCTACATCAAGGCGACCGACGGCGGCGACCACCTCGACCCCCTGTTTATGAAGAACTGGCGTGATGCCGACGCGGCGGGCCTGAAGCGCGGTGCCTATCATTTCTTCTACTGGTGCCGCACCGCCGGCGAGCAGGCCGACTGGTTCATCCGCAACGTGCCGAAGGTCGACGGCGCGCTGCCGCCGGTGATCGACGTCGAGTGGAACGGCGACTCCAGCTGCCAGCGGCGCCCGTCGCGCGAAAAGGTCCTGGAGAAGATGCAGGTGTTCATGGACAAGCTGGAGCGCCATTACGGCCAGCGGCCGATCATCTACACGGCGCCCGATTTCTATCGCGACAACCTTCAGGGCGCATTCCCGGATTACCCGTTCTGGCTGCGCGCCGTGGCCCGGCATCCGTCAAAGGTCTATCCCGATCGCAAATGGCTGTTCTGGCAGTATTCCGGCTCCGGCCTGTCGCATGGCGTAACCGGCCGCATCGATCTCAACGTCTTCCATGGCGATGAGCGGCAATGGCGCGCCTGGGCCGGCGGCGGAGGTCGGGCCATGATGGCCGACGCGGATTAGAACCGATGGTTTCGCGTCGGCGCTCGCCCTGTCCACCTATTGGAACTGGTTGCTCCCGCCGTTCTTTTCCTCGCTCAACCGCAGCCGCGCCCTCAAGCCCATGATCTCGGCGATCGCGGCATCGATCATGGCGAGAAGGGTCAACGTGTCGTGCTGGGTCGGATCGGCCCTGACATAGGCGAGCTGGTTCAGTATATCGGTGTCATCTTCGGTTTGTTCGCTCATGCGCATCGTCCCGGCTGTTGCCTCCTGGATCTCCGTCCGATCGGATCGATCGTCCTTTTATCACGTCATCGTGCGGATGGCCCGCCGCATTGGCCACCAGTTCCTGGCGCGGTTCCCACCGTGCTTCGGACACGTCCTCGGAGGCAAGATGGAGAACATCGGTGTGAGGCTTCGGCTCGGTGGGGCACTGGTCTGCCTGATGACTTTGCTGTTGCCCGCGAGCCCGATGGCCGCGGGTCTGAAAGACGCCACCGCCGATACGCTCGACCGCTGCCTGGATGATCCAGCCAATGGCTCTACAGCAGGCCAAACCGACTGCGAGGCGACGGCATCAAGCGACTACGATCGCCGCATGAATGCCGCTTATGCTACACTCCTGCGCAAATTACCGCGCCAGGCAGCGCAAAATCTTCGTCTGTCACAACGCGCCTGGCTGGCCTTCCGCGACAGCGAGGCGAAGACACGGGGCGCTCTCTATGAAACAAGGCAAGGCACGATGTACGTGCCCATGCAGGCTGCCGACGCCACCAACATCATCCGGGATCGCGCCCTTCAGCTGGAGGGCTATGTTCGTGTCATGGCAATAGAGGATGCCGAATAGCGGCTGGTCGCCGCTCCCATGGCCACGCGACAGCATTGAACCTTGCCGGCGGTCATTTCCTGATCTTGCGAATAGACAAGACATTGCCCTCGCCATGCTGTCTATATGCGTGCTGCTGTACTCTAGTCGTCGGGGGGACGAGTTGGAGCTCAAGTTTCTGTTGGTCGGCTTTGCCTGCGCGGTCGCTGGCATGCTGTCGATCGTCACCTTCCTGAAATGGCTCGAGGTCAAGGCGGCCAGCCGCTGGTTGCCGACGCCTGGAAAGATCGTCTCGTCGCGCGTCGAGGCGCGCGAGGTGACAAGCTCGGGTACCGGCTCGGAGAGCAGCACCTCGACCGAAATCCGCAACTTTCCGGCCATCACCTATGAGTACAAGGTGGGCGGCAAGACATTTCAAAGTTCGCACTACAGCGTGCAGGAGAACCTCGGAAATTTCGAAGTCGCGGAAACCCTTGCGCGGTTTCCGCGTGGCGCGGCGGTAACCGTGTTCTATGACCCGTCCAGCCCGGGCAAGGCCGTGATCGAGCGCACCATGCCGGACGGCGCCTTCAAGTTCATGGTCCAGCTTTCGGCGGGGCTCGTGGTTGGTGCGCTGGTGTTGGTGTTTTCGGTCGGTGGCGTGCTGGAGGCTATCGGGCCGCATCTGCCCAAGCCGCGGAACCTCGGTGCGGCGGCATTCCTGCTGTTCATGGGGCTTTTTGTGCTGCGCATGGGCTTTGCCCAAAGATCGATGGCCGGACAAGCGGCAACATGGCCGACCGCTGCCGGCCGTATCGATACGTCCGGCCTGCAGGCAATCAAGACCCGCGACCGGTTTGAGGGCGGTGGGTACCGGCCTTGGCGCACGGTGTTCAAATCCCGCATCGTCTACAGCTATGGTGTCGCCGGACAGCGCTACAGCGCCGATCGCGTCGCTTTCGGCGCCAGCGTGACGGCCTCGCTGCCCGGCCTCGTCGGCGGTCAGGCGCGGCGCTATGTCGAGGGCAGCAAGGTCGACGTTCGCTATGACCCCGCCAACCCCGCCTCGGCGGTGCTCGAATGCCGGGTGCGTGGGCTATGGCTGCTGTGGGTCTGCTCGGCAGGCTTTCTCGGCGGCGCGGCCTTGCTGGTCGGGTTGGTCTGAGTGTCACCGCCTTGAGCAGCGCACGAGAGGTCCGCTGTCGAATCCGCGCCAGCTCAACCGCACCGTCGCGCCGTCGATTTTGATATGGATGGTGCGAGAAAATGGCTCGTCGAGCGATGGGTCCGCGCCGTAGCACTGGCTGGCACGAACCACCCAGCCGATGGCGGTTTTGCGAAAGATCGCGTGCTCGCAGCCGAGGTTGGGAAACGACAGGGCCGACTGATCCACAGTGAAGACAGTCTGGCGCTGGACGTCGGCGGTCGCATGGCAGTTCAACCTGTCGCTGGACCACGTCCCGACATAGGGTGCTGCCGCTACGGCCGGCACAATCGCAGTTGCGGAGATCGCTATGATCAGTGCCAAACGCTGCATCTTTTGTCTCCTGGGCCGCTGCGTTCGATCATACAGATTGCGGGTTTGTGTGGGGCAAGTTTTCGATCGAGGGACGATAAACGCAGCGGTTCCGGATTTCGTTTATGGTTTTGTACCGATGATGCGACTGTGCGGCCCGGCACGCAGCCGGCCTTGCTTCACAACACATTGCCCGAGATTTCGATGATCATTCGCAAACTGGCCTTCGTTGCCCTGGGTTCGCTCGGGCTCATGCAAGCGGCGGGCGCCAAGGAATGCCTCCTGAGCCACGCCACCTATCAGGAGCCACGCTCGGGCGCGGTCATGCAATTCCGGCCGCTGGGCAACGAACCGGCGGCACTGACGACGCAGGTGTTCTCGCTGGCCGTGCCTCATACCGGCATAAGCCTGCCGGCCGATATTACCTGGACCAACGGCAAGAATTCGTTTCCGCTCGGTACGATCCGCCATCCCTGCACCGACGACGACCGCGAAGCGGGTCTGCAAGACGACAGCGGGCTTTGCCGGATATGGGACGGGCAGGTTTATGCCCTGACCGGAGGCGGCGCCGAGCAGTTGAACTCTCGCGATGCGACACCGGCGCCGAAAGGGCTGTTGCTGCCGGATTTCGGTGCGACGTTCAGCGAATGGCCCGATTTCGCCAATGCTAATCCGGATGGCTCGGCCTGGGATGCCTTCACTTTGACAGGACGCAGCAATGAATAGCACCATGAGATCGATCGTCTGGACCTGCGCCCTGTTCGCGTCCGTGACGATATCTGCCGGGGCGCGTGCGGAGGAGCCGGTACCATCGCGGCCGCCGATCGACAAATGCGTCTGGGAAAAACTGGCCGACAAGGCGATCGGTCTGGCCGCTTGGGCGCAGCGCTGCGATTTCGGCTTTCGCCAGATCCATTTCGAGTTTGTCGGCAATGCGCTCGCCATCAAATACAGCGATGGCGGTGCGCCAGATCCGCTTGTCGAGATGTTCGACATCCAGCCTGGCGAAACCGCGGAGGCTGCCATGCGGCGCCTGTTCCTGGAAAAGACCGACAAGGCCGTCAACGCCCGCTGCGTGCTCGCGCCTTACACGGAGGGCACCGTGCCCGCCGGCGTCAAACGCTACACATTCAGTCCCGACGCCGCCTATGCGAAAGAGCTGAAGGCGCAGGCCGACCCTGACGAGGTCCCCGAACCGCCCTGCGGCGACTGGGGCGAAATGCCGGATAGCATCCAGTATTTCGAGGTGCCGGCAGGTGAGGGACACAAGCTGCTGTTCGTCCGCGTGGGCCAGGATGAGCCGTTGTTTGATGAGCAGACGCTGCGGGTGTTGCCGTAGCGGTAGGCGCTGGGAGCCCGATTAATTTCAAAGAAACTATATATAATATTTGTTGGCGTCTTTTATGGCTATCCTTGCTGCAGCTATGGAAATTCCAGCGTCGGAGGCTAGTTTCTTTGGGTCAGAGTATTTTTTTGATATAGACTGCGGAGCTAAAATATACGCAGCAAATCTTTTTGCTTGATATTCCGAGCTGTGCATTCCTGTGGCTTGGGCAATTCGCTTTTCGGAATGTTCGGATCTGTGCATATTGAACTTAGAATTGAAGAAATCTGAATGAAGTAAAACGTGGCCAAGCTCGTGCGCTATCGTCATGCGGGAGCGGTCATCGCCTTCGCACGCTGCGATATACACGCTTTCTGACACGACTATACTTACAGGATTATAATCCGTGTAAGCCGGTGTGGTCATCTCTTTGTCTGATTTTACAACAAAGCTATAATCTTTTATGATTTTAGGCAGCTCAAGTTCAACGATATCTATTACGTCGACCCATGTTTTATCTGCTACTCCAAATTTGGCCCGCACCGCATCTGCGATGCGGGCCAAAGCTGAGGCACTTAGGGCTCTTCCGACGTAGAATTCGTCAGCCATCTGCGATCCTTGTATCGCATGAGAAAGACGACATTCGTCAAATCGACCGCCAATGGGTTCGATACCGAGCCCGAAGCAGGCGGCTCGACTCGTTTGCGTCTGTCCCGCTCATCCTGCTCATACCAATGCATGAGGAAGTCGAGGTTGCCACCGAAAAACTGTGCCATGGCCTCGATCTGGGGAATTGTAGCAACACTCTCCCCGTTTTCCACACTGCAGAGTTCGGATGGCGACATTTGAAGCTTGTATGCTGCCTCATAAAGCCTGAGCCCTGCTTCAGCTCGGCAATCTCTGCAAAATTTGGCAATTCGACTCATCGCGGCAGCCCTCGATACGCCTTCAGTCCTCAGCTGCACCCGCTCGTAGCACCGCAAGTGTCGCACTTTTCACACGTCCCGTTCCGCACCATCGTGAAGTTCTGGCACTCGGAGCAGGAATTGCCGGTGTAGCCCTGCAGCAGCGACTTGGCGCGGCGGTCGGCGGCGAGTTTCTTCGCTTCGGCCGCTTCATGGGCCGCCGTGTCGGTGAACAGCGCCGCGGTGGTATCGGTCGAGGCATCGGAGGCCGCTTCCTCGAAGGCGATGTCTTCCGCCAATTCCCTAGCCCGCTCCTCGTAGTCGCGCTTGTAGGCGACCGCCTCGTCGGTTGCAGGCTTCAGCGCCAGCACGTTGGAGCCGGAGAAGGCTGTCGGCGCCGAGCGGGCAGGGGTGCCGGAGCCGGCAAAGCCCTTCGGCTCGCCTGCCCTCGACACCAGCTTCACCGGGGAACCGCGGGTCAGGCCCTTGGAGACGGCGTCGGTCTTGCCTTCGCTGATGCCACGGCCGAGTGCGGTGTTGGAGAAATCCGACTGGTCGACATGGGCGAGATCGTTGCGGCCGAGATACGAAATGGCCAGCTCACGGAACACATAGTCGAGGATCGACGTCGCGCTCTTGATGGCATCGTTGCCGATGACCATGCCGGCCGGCTCGAACTTGGTGAAGGTGAAGGCGTGCACATATTCGTCGAGCGGCACGCCATACTGCAGGCCGAGCGAAATCGCGATGGCGAAGTTGTTGAGAAGGCCACGCAGGGTGGCACCCTCCTTGTTCATGTCGATGAAGATCTCGCCGAGACGCCCATCGTCATATTCGCCGGTGCGCAGGAAGATGGTGTTGCCGCCGATCTTGGCCTTCTGCGTATAACCCTTGCGGCGGCCGGGCAGCTTTTCCTGCTCGCGCGACACGCGTTCGATGATGCGTTCGACGATGCGCTCGGTGATCTGCGCGGCGCGCGCCGCCGCCGGTGCCTGGATCAGCTGCTCGACCGCCTCGTCCTCGTCCTCCTCGCCATCGGCGAGCAGCGACGCATTGAGCGGCTGCGACAGCTTCGAGCCGTCGCGGTAGAGCGCGTTGGCTTTCAGCGCCAGCTTCCACGACAGCATGTAGGCGCTCTTGGCATCCTCCACCGTCGCGTCGTTCGGCATGTTGATGGTCTTGGAGATGGCGCCGGAAATGAAGGGCTGTGCCGCCGCCATCATCTGGATGTGGCTGTTGATCGACAGCGAGCGCTTGCCGATCTTGCCGCAGGGGCTGGCGCAGTCGAACACGGGGAGGTGTTCGGCCTTGAGGAAGGGCGCGCCCTCCAGCGTCATCGCACCGCAGACATGGATGTTGGCGGCCTCGATGTCCTTCCTGGAGAACCCCAGCGCCGGCAGCATTTCGAACGAGAAGTCGTTGAGCTGCTCGTCGGTGAAACCGAAGGTCTCCTTCACCCAGTCGGCGCCGAGCGTCCACTGGTTGAAGACGAACTTGATGTCGAAGGCCGACTTCAGCGCCGCGTTGAGCGCCGCGATCTTGTCGTCGGTGAAGCCCTTGGCCTTGAGCGAGCCGGGGTTGACGGCCGGCGCCTGGTTGAGATTGCCGTGGCCGACGGCATAGGCCTCGATCTCGGCGATCTGGCTCTCGGAATAGCCCAGCGTGCGAAGCGCTTCCGGCACGGCGCGGTTGATGATCTTGAAATAGCCGCCGCCGGCGAGCTTCTTGAACTTCACCAGGGCGAAGTCGGGCTCGATACCGGTGGTGTCGCAATCCATAACCAGGCCGATCGTGCCGGTCGGCGCGATCACGGTTGCCTGTGCGTTGCGGTAGCCATGCTCCTCGCCGAGTTCGATGGCGCGGTCCCAAGCGGCCTTGGCGTGGATGGCCAGATCCTGCTGCTTCAGGTCCGATGCGACGAGAGGCACAGGATTGACGGCCAGCTTCTCGTAGCCGTCCTTGTCGCCATAGGCGGCGCGGCGATGATTGCGCATGACGCGCAGCATGTTCTGGGCGTTGCGGTCATAGTCCGGGAAGGCGCCGAGCTCGGAGGCCATCTCGGCCGAGGTGGAGTAGGCGACGCCGGTCATGATGGCGGTCAGCGCGGCACAGATGGCGCGGCCCTCGTCGGAATCGTAGGGAATGCCCGAGGTCATCAGCAGGCCGCCAATATTGGCATAGCCGAGGCCCAGCGTGCGGTAGTCGTAGGAGAGCTTGGCGATCTCCTTCGACGGGAACTGCGCCATCATGACCGAGATTTCCAGCACCATGGTCCACAGCCGCACGGTGTGCTCGTAGGCTGCGATATCGACCGTGCCGTCGGCATTGCGGTAGGGCAGCAGGTTGATCGAGGCGAGATTGCAAGCCGTGTCGTCGAGGAACATGTATTCCGAGCACGGGTTGGAGGCCCGGATCGCACCGGCCGAAGCGCAGGTGTGCCAGTCGTTCATCGTGGTGTTGAAGTGCAGGCCGGGATCAGCCGACGCCCAGGCGGCGTAGCCGATCTTTTCCCAGAGGTCCCGCGCCTTCAGTGTCTTCAAGACCTTGCCGTCCTTGCGGGCGGTCAGGTGCCAGTCTGCGTCCTCTTCAACGGCGCGCAGGAAATTGTCCTTCAGCGACACCGAATTGTTGGAGTTCTGGCCCGAAACGGTGAGATAAGCGTCAGAATCCCAGTCGGTGTCGTAGGTCTTGAACGCCATCGAGGTGTAGCCCTGCTTGGCGAACTGGATGACGCGGTAGATGTAGTTTTCCGGCACAGCCGATTTCTTGGCCAACTTGATTTCGCGCTTCAGCGCCGTGTTGATGGCCGGATCGAAGCAGTCGTTGTCATGGCCTTCGCAGTTCACGCAGGCCTTCATGATCGCTTCGAGATGCTTCTTGACGATCTTGGAGCCGGTCACCAGCGAGGCGACCTTCTGCTCTTCATTGACCTTCCAGTCGATGAATTCCTCGATATCGGGGTGGTCGGCGTCGACGATGACCATTTTCGCCGCACGGCGCGTCGTACCGCCCGACTTGATGGCGCCGGCGGCGCGGTCGCCGATCTTGAGGAAGCTCATCAGGCCGGACGAGCGGCCGCCGCCGGACAGCTTTTCGCCTTCGCCGCGCAGCAGCGAGAAGTTCGAGCCGGTGCCGGAGCCATATTTGAACAGGCGCGCCTCGCGCACCCACAGATCCATGATGCCGCCCTCGTTGACGAGGTCGTCCTGCACGCCCTGGATGAAGCAGGCATGCGGCTGCGGATGCTCGTAGGAGGATTTCGACTTGGTCAGCTTGCCGGTGAACGGGTCGACATAGAAGTGACCCTGGCTAGGACCGTCGATGCCATAGGCCCAGTGCAGGCCGGTGTTGAACCATTGCGGCGAGTTCGGCGCGACGCGCTGGGTCGCCAGCATATAGGCAAGCTCGTCGCGGAAGGCGCGCGCGTCTTCCTCCGACGCCTTGAAGTAGCCGCCCTTCCAGCCCCAATAGGTCCAGGTGCCGGCCAGCCGGTCGAAGACCTGGCGGGCGTCGATCTCGGAGCCGTAGCGCTCGGCCTCGGGAAGCTTGGCGAGTTCGGCTTCGTCGGCGACGGAACGCCACAGGAAGGAGGGGACGTCGTTCTCCTCGACCTTCTTCAGGCGCGCGGGAACGCCGGCCTTGCGGAAATATTTCTGAGCCAGGATGTCGGCGGCGACCTGGGAAAACTGCGCAGGCACATCGATGTTGTCCAGGCGGAACACCACCGAGCCATCCGGATTCTTGATCTCGGAAAGCGCCTTGCGGAATTCGATCTCCGCATAAGCGGCCCCTTCTTGGCCTGCATGTCCTGGCTTGGTGAAACGACGCTCGATGCGCATTGGTCCGGTCCCTTTTGTCTACATATAGCGCTTTCATCAGGGGATTTCTGCCCCAAAAGACGAAACGCGCAGTCCGCCGTTTGCCGGCATTGGGAACAATGCCGGCATCTCCTCTTCGCAGGCTCGGCCACGCACACGACAATCGCCTTGCCAGGCATCTGCCGAGGCTGCCAACCGGCCCGCGGGCCCCTCAAAACTGAATTTTTCGATTCCCTCACTCGAGGGAAATTCACACTATCTAGCGTCGAACTTAGCTGCAAACACTAAATATAGTATTAACAGACAATTTATTCCAGTCCGACAATTCTCCCTTTCGTCGCCCACCCAACCCACGATCCCAACGCTTCCGCCGGCCTCGTAAACAGGCGGAAATGCGGGCAAAACGCACATAATCCGGGAAAAAGACCGGGCTCAGAACTTTCCGGTCGCGCTCTCAACAGGAGCGCATGGCCTATAAAAGGCGACTCGTTTCGAGCCGTCAAGGATTCGTTTGCGTAGCTTTTGTGACCCCAACATCTTGTGTGTCACACATGTGGATAACGGGGATAGAATCGACCCGCCGTCGGCCATCTGCCCGGCGGCAAGCCGGTGCGATCGTTGGCCAGCGGCACGGGCGCTGCGAAACATTTGCTGGGATGCCGCAAAAAGCCAGCCAAGCCGGTGGGCCGGGCCTCAGCCGTAGTGTAGCTTCGGCTTGGGTTCGGTCCCGTTGAACTGTACGCCGATCCGGTCGCTGCGGCGCCAGCGGACCTCGCAGCGATAGGCGACGCCGTCGAGCGGTATGTAGAGAAGGAAATGATCGGGAACCCTGGCTTCGGCCGGTAATTTCAGTTCGGCGCCGCCCGCATGCTGGTTGCGCACCATACAGGCGACTTCGGAATTCTGGATCCCCGTGATGACTGTTCCACCTTTGAGCACGCGCGGGCGATGCTCGCGCTGCGGCTCGCCGGGGTCGTGCTGAAGTGGGTCTGCGGGATTCGCCATCGATCAAACGCCAGGAACGATCGATCCTAACCACCAAAAATTAGCAAACCCTTGCGGCACAAGGTTGTGCGTCTGCCGCGAAAGGCGCCGATCAGGAGAACCTGCGTGGGTCGGCACAGAAATAGGCGATGATCTGGCAAAGGTCGGGTTCATTGACCATGCGCACGGCTTCGCTGGAGCTGACCCATTTGCGGGTGCGGGAGTGCTTTTCCTTCCAGCGGTCCGCGATCTTGTCGACGTGCAGTGGGAACACCAGAACCTCGCAAGGCACTTCTTCGCCCGAAGCCAGCACCTTGGCATAGAAATAGCGGCCGGCTTCAAGATGAGAGATGTTTCCGCGCAAACCGGCTTCCTCGGCGGCCTCGCGGGCGGCCGCTTCGCAGAGCGGCTCCCTGGCTTCCGGCCAGCCTTTTGGAAGCACCCAGCGGCCAGTATCACGGCTGGTGATCAACATGACCTCGACGCCGTTCCCGACATCGCGCCAGGGCAGGGCGGCAACCTGCAGACGGCACGGCGCCGTGCCGAAGAGTCGCCTGACCCTTTCAGCAAGGTGGTTGTGCGTCGTTGGCCGTGTCAACATCGGAGAAGCTAGCCCCAGCCTCCAGAATCGTTTGCCGTCTCATGAATCTTACGGCTAATTGTGACCAATAAAAGTAAAAACTTCGGTCACGCTGGCTGATTTCCGCCAACAAGGGTCGATTTCACAGGATATCTTGGCGGCGGGTGCCTCCGCGCAAGCAAATATTGGCCGTCGGCGCTGGCTTGATTGGAAAAAAGCAGCTTGCCGCGAATCAGCCGGCGTGATCGTCGGCGATTGGCTTCTGATAGGTGAAACCCATGTCCCAAGGGAAATAGATCCAGGTGTCCTGGCTGACCTCGGTGACGAACGTATCGACCAGCGGCCGGCCTTTCGGCTTGGCGTAAACGGTCGCGAAATGGGCCTTCGGCATCATTGCCCGCACGATGCCGGCGGTCTTGCCGGTGTCGGTTAGGTCGTCGACGATCAGCACGCCGGCGCCGTCGTCGGCCAGCAAGGCCGGTGTGATCTCCTTCAGCACCTGCAACTGCCCTTGGCTGGTGTAGTCGTGATAAGAGGCGACACAGACCGTCTCGATCACGCGGATGCCGAGTTCGCGCGAAATGATCGCCGCCGGGACCAGGCCACCACGTGTGATGCACACGATAGCCTTCCACTGACCTTTGCTAGTGCCGGCAAGCCGCCAGGCAAGTGCGCGCGCATCGCGATGGAACTGGTCCCAGGAGACCGGGAAGGCTTTTTCGGGAAGGGACATGTCTCGCGCACTCCACGGCACGCGGCGGCCGCGTGCAAGAAACAGGGGAATGCGCGCGGAATTAACTGGAAACCCCCGGACTTGGCAAGGGTGGCCGGCAGCAATCGCTGTGGACTTATCGCGACAGGAAGGCCGCGACCTGCGACGAGCGCAGCACCGTGCGTGTTACCCCGCCGAACAGCAGCTGGCGCAGCCAGGAGTGGCTGTAGGCGCCAAGCACCAGCAGATCGGCGCCGGTCTCGGTGATCCTGTTCTGGATTATGTCGTCGACCGAGGTACCGCCCGATTTCTGCACCGAGACGCTAACGGTGGCGCCGTGGCGCGACAGGGCCGACGCGATTTCGGCGCCCGCGGCCTCCGGGCGCTCGTCGAGCGTATCGGGCGGATCGATGACCAGTATGTCGGTTTTCTCGGCCTCGATGATGAAAGGCAAGGCATCGAAGGCGGCGCGCGCGGCCTCCTTGCTGCCGTTCCAGGCAAGCAGCACGCGTTTGAAGGTGGTGACCAGCGGACCCCCACTCGGCACCACCAGCACCGGCCGGCCGGCGTCGTAGACAAGCGTATCGACGTCGGCGCTCGGATCGCCGCCGGTCTCGCGTTGGGCGGCGATGATGAGATCGGCGGCGCGCACGCTTGAAATGCCGGTCAGTGCGCTGTCGCCGGAGAAGCTCTCCAGGCTGCGCCATTCGAAGGAAAGGCCGGAATCCTCGATCCGCTTCAGGAAGACAGCCTGGAGTTTGTCGGCCCGCTCCCGGTTCATGTCGGCGGAAACCTGCAGGAACTCCGTATCGGGAAAGCCCGTCGCCGACGTGTAGGGCACCGGGAGCGCCTCGGCATGGATGCCGATCAGATGGCTCTCGAAGCGGCTGGCAAGCGGAATGGCGCAGTCGAGCACCCGCTCGGCGTCCTGCTCGTTCTGCAGAATGGCAACGATCGTCTTGAAACGCATGATGACCCCTCGATCGTGCGAGCGACGAGCCTCGCGCCAGGGAAACGTCGTAGCGTCGTTCTTGGTTCCGGTTTGCAGCGGATCAGCTCGCCTTATCCGCGAAGCCTGCCACCATGGCCTCGACGTCGGCGCGCGCGGCTTCGAGCGCCTCCGCGCTGCGGGCACGAACGACCAGTTCGGTCCAGAACTTGCCGTCGCCATACTTCGGGTAGGAGCCGATGATCGTATCCGGATGGGCTTTCTGGATCTCGCCCAATGGCCCGCCGACAAGGCCCTCGCCGAACGGACAGTGCACCGTGGCCGACAGCATTTTGGTGCCGGCTCTCAAGGTCGGCACGACATTGTCGAGCATGGCCTGGAAGATCGAGGGCACGCCGGCCATGACATGGACGTTGCCAATGCGGAATCCGGGCGCCACGGAGACGGGGTTGTCGATATGGTCGGCGCCGCGCGGCATCCGCGCCATGCGCTTGCGTGCCTCCGTGTATTCGATGCCGCGCGCGGCATAGCTCGCCTCCAGCAGGGCATAGGCCTTGGCATCGTATTCGCAAGGCACGCCGAACGCCTTGGCGATCGAATCGGCTGTGATGTCGTCATGCGTCGGGCCGATGCCGCCGGTGGTGAAGACATAGGTGTAGCGTGCGCGCACGGCATTCACCGCCGCGACGATCTCGTCTTCCTCGTCGGGAACAATGCGCACCTCCTTCAGGTCGATGCCGATCGCCGTCATGATATCGGCGAGATGGCCGATGTTCTTGTCCTTGGTGCGGCCGGACAGAATCTCATCGCCGATGACGAGCATGGCGGCAGTGACGATTTCAGGCATGGAAGGCTCCGGCAGGACGGGTCGCCTGAAATAGCGCGGCGGATGGGCGGCGGCAATGCCGTCCAAAGGCGAACGATCCGACACGTCCACCAGATATCACCTGCATTGCAGTACCAAGCGCGGCTTGACCAGGATGGGAACAAGCCCTTCCGGATTGTCCTCGGTCGCGGAGGGCGACCAGGGCCGAGGTGGTGCCGCAATCCGTCGCGCCCGAACAGGTCACAGCCTTCGAGCGCATGGCGGCACGCGCTTTTGTCACCCGACATCACCGCCACTTCACGAGAATTTCAGGGAACCATTCGGCTGACGGTCAGGTTTACCCCGTGTCGCATCCCAAGGCGGCCAAGATCAAGATACGGAGTAAAATCAATGTACAGGAAACTTTTCGCAGCATCCGTCCTGACGATCGGTCTCGCCACATCGGCGATGGCCCAATCGTCGGACGCTACCTATTCCAACCATCACAATTGGTGGCTGTTCGGCAATGAGGATTCCTCGGCCATCGACCAGAGCACCACTGGCAGCATCAACGCCGACGGCTCTGGATTGAGCACCCTTGGCAACCCCGGCCCGGCCGGGCCTTGTGCCTCAAGCACGCCAGGCCCCGATGCGAACGCTCAGGGCAACGTCAACGATCAGTATTGCGGCAAGTAAATAGGTAGCCGCGTATTGCCTGCCGCGGGACGCCGTCTCTCCTGGCGTCCGCGGCTGGCGCAGGGCTGGATCAATCCGAGATTTCAGTCTGGGGCCGATCGCGGCCGTCGGCCAGTTCCTCGTGCCATTTGCCCTCGGCGTCCTCATACTGGATACCATCGGTGGAACCCGCCACCTGCTGTTCGGCCGAAGCGATCTCGGCGGCACGCAATGCATCCTGATGGGTGGGAAATGTCTCCGAGAAGGTCGCACCGACCTTGTAGGCCCAGCCACCGTCATGCTCGACGATCTTGTAAGTCAGCTTCGCCATCAAAACCTCCAGTTAAAAGGTCCGCCTGCTCAATGCAGCCGGTCGTCGGGCAGCTTGTCGTCGGGCACCAGCACTTCCGATTCCCTGGCCGCCTCGATCAGTGCCCGGCGCGCTTCCGCTGTCGAACGATAACCTTCCAGCACTTTGAGGCAAGTGTCGAGGGCATCACGATGACGAGGCCCGCGATTGAGCGGCCACACCGTCATCAAGCACTCGGCCGCCTCCTGGGTCGAGCGGATATGGCGATATTTGCCGACATGGCCAAGCTCGACCACGACCGGCGTTTCAAAGGGTTTGTTGTCCATCATCATGGCCGCAACGCAAACCAGCCAATTTGGTTGCAAAAGTGGCCTTCGGCCTGCGCCCAAAGGTCGCGACGCCGTTGCGCAAGCGCGCCGGCGTCGGGAGAAAGGGCGATCAGCCGGCGGCCTTCATCCAATGTTCCATCGTCGTCACCGAGCGGGCGAGCTGCGGCGCCGGATGAATCTTTTCGCTGAACGTGGCGGCCGCACGCCATCCCCAGCGCGGATCGGCGAGGAAGGCTCGCGCCAGCGCCACCATGTCGGCGCGACCCTCGGCGATAACAGCCTCGGCCTGTTTCGGGTCGTCGATCAGGCCGACCGCCCGGGTCGGGATGCCCGCGCCCTTGCGCACGGCTTCGGCCAGATGCACCTGATAGCCGGGGCCGGTGGGTAATTTCTGCAATGGCGAATTGCCGCCGCTCGAGCAGCAGAGATAGGCGACGCCTTCGGCCTTCAGCGCTTTCGCCACCTCGACCGCGTCCGCGACGTCAAAGCCGCCATCGACCCAGTCCTTCACCGACAGCCGTGCGCCGAGCATCAGTTTCGGCGCGGCTTTCTTCACCGCCCTGGCGATCTCGACGACGAGACGCATCCGGTTTTGCAGCGAGCCACCCCAGCGATCCGTGCGCTGGTTGGACAGCGGCGACAGGAATTGGAAGATGAGGTAGCCATGCGCCGCATGCAGTTCGATGAAGTCGAAGCCGGCACGGTCGGCCCGCCTTGCGGCGTCCGCGAACCGCTCGACGAGCTGCAGGATTTCCTCATCGTCCAGGGCGCGCGGCACGTTCCAGCCGGCGTCGTAGGCGAGGGCCGAGGCCGACACGGTCTGCCAGGGATCCTCGTTTGGCTGCAACGGGCCGCCGCCTTCCCAAGGCTTGCGGTTCGAGGCCTTGCGGCCGGCATGCGCCAGCTGCGTGCCGAACTTAGTGCCGGGTGCGGCCACGCGCTTGGCCGCATCCAGCGCGCGCCGCGCGGCGGCTTCATTGTCTTCGGAATAGAGGCCGAGACAGCCATGGCTGATGCGCCCGCGCCGCTCGACGTCGGTCATCTCCACCGTGACCATGCCGGCACCGGACATGGCAAGGTTCATCCAGTGGTAAAGATGCCAGTCGCTGGCCGAGCCGTCCTCGGCGGAATACTGGCACATCGGCGCCACGGCGATGCGGTTGGGGAAGGTGAGCCCATCGAGGGTGATCGGCTGGAAAAGCGATGTCGTCATGGAAAAACTCCGGGAAGGGGAATGCGCTATCTAGGCGACGGCACTCGTCCATACCACACACGAGACGGTGAAGCGCGCGCTGGCCCAATCGCCGGATTGCGCCTGTTCCGCTTCGCGGCTACGCCTGCGTCCGCCAGCCAGCATCGAGGTGTCATATGGAAGACCGCGTTCGTATCCGCTCGGAAGAGGTTCTCTCCGACGACTGGGCGGTCCTGAAAAAGACCGTGCTCGACTATCGCCGGCGTGACGGTCAATGGGAGACGCAGGTCCGCCAGACCTATGATCGCGGCGACGGCGCGGTGATCCTGCCCTATGACCCCCAGCGTTCGACCGTGCTTCTGGTGCGCCAGTTCCGTTATCCCGCTTATGTCACCGGCCACCGCGAGCCGCTGATCGAGGCCTGCGCCGGCTTGCTGGACGAAAACGATCCGGAAACCGCCATCCGCAAGGAAGCCGAGGAAGAACTGGGTTACCGGTTGAAGGACATCGAGCGGCTGTTTTCGCCTTATATGAGCCCGGGCAGCGTCACCGAGCGGCTCTGGTTCTTCGTCGCGCGCTACTCGCCCGCCGACCGCATCTCGGCCGGCGGCGGCGCTCCGGAGGAGGGCGAGGACATCGAGGTCCTGGAAATGCCGCTCGACGAAGCGCTGGCCGGCATCGCCGATGGCCGCATTGTCGATGCCAAGACCATCATCCTGATCCAGCACCTGAAGCTGAATCCGGTGACGGCTTGATCAGAGACCGAGCGATCTCAATTCAGCCCGCGTGACCCAACAGTCGGGTGGTGGCCGCGTCACGATGATGTTCGGAATTAACGCGATCGACGCCTTCGACGGTTATGGCGAACGTGCCGTTTTCCGTCCTGGCTATCCAGCCCTTTGCTTTCAGATACCAGAGGTGAAACTCGAGGTGCTCTTGCGGACAGCCGGACATTCGTTCGAGTTCTTCATCGCCTATCCCGGGATGATTGACGTCCTGTCGGCGTTTTACATACAGCAGTGACAGCACTTTGGCTTGAATGACGGAATCTCGATCGAAGCCCTTTGTGTTGCTCGCCTCATCGGTCAGCTCGGCCCGGTGGTTCAAATGCGCCTTGTACTGAATGTCGTACTGCGCACGCTTGACCGGATCCTTGAGCGTGTTGTGAGCCTCAAGAATATCGCTGAAGCGTGACTCGTTGCCGGTGACTTGGTTGTCGGGGTGGTAGCGCATGGCAAAATGCCGAAAAATGCGTTCTATCGTCTCCGAATTGGCATTCGGACTGATTTCCAGCATTTCGTAGAAGTCGATGAACATACCTGGCTTCCCCATGCCATTTTCGCCGTCTGTGTCTCAGCGTCAGGTGACAATTTTGGCGACGACCATAGAGTATATATTTCACGATTTACTAATGTGCCGAGCGTACAAAGGGTCAGATACACGAATTAAGCGAAAACGTCAGACCTTTGCGTCCTGAGCTGCAGACCTTGGTCTGGTAGCATTTCGCTCGTCGGAGGCGGCTTGCCATGACCGATAAACCTTCTGAACCTCCAGTAGAGCGTCGAACGCACTTACGCGAGGTGGTTTTGAAGGAGGCGTTCATAATCACGCAGGATGGCGAAATAGGCTGCGCCGTCAGAAACCAGCATGAGCATGGCGCCGAGTTGCGTGTCGCTGTGGGGGTTGAAGTGCCAAATACCTTCCGGCTGCGCGTGCCGTTGGACGGTGCGACTTATCGAGCGGAAGTGCGCTGGAGAAAGGGCGAGCGACTGGGCATCCAGATCCACGGCAATTTCTCGCTGAAGGTCACCTAAAGGCGGTAAGTCGGTTGACACGAGGGCACCCAGCACTGCGTTGCCGGTGGCTTTCGTCGTCTCGCATCCCGCCGCCATCTCATCAATCCTGACGTTGTCGCCGATCGCTTGCTATATATTAGAGCGAGCGCATATTATGCCTTGGGGACCAGGGCGGGGAATTGAGAATGTGCTACACCTGTGATGGCAAAGCGGTCGACCGGAGGGATTTCCTCAAAGTCGGCGCGGGGCTCGTTGCGTTCGGCGTTGGTGGGGCCACATGGTCGGCGCGCGCGGCCCAAGGTGCGGTGACCGCGCTGAGCCTCGATGACGCGCTCGCCGCACTGAAATCCGGCAACGAACGCTACGTCGGTCACCCGGAACTCTGCTCGATAGACCTTGCCGCGCAGCGGAATGCTGTTGCCGCACACCAGGCGCCCTGGGCCACGATCATCAGTTGCGCCGACAGTCGCGTTCCGCCTGAACTGATCTTCGGCGGTCACGGCGTTGGAGAGCTGTTCGTCGCCCGGAATGCTGGCAACCTCGTCGACACTGCCACGCTCGGCACGGTCGAATACGGGGCAGCGGTGCTCGGCTCGCCCTTGATCGTTGTTCTCGCGCACACAAACTGCGGCGCCGTCAAGGCGGCGTGCGACGTGGTGACCAAGAACGCGACCTATCCTGGCGCGATCGGTCCGATGATCGAACCGATCCTGCCCGCGGCGATAGCAGCGCGGAGCGAAGCGGGTGATTTCGTCGACAACACCGCCAAGGAAAGCGCACGGAGGACCGCGAGGCGACTGGCCGCCTCGAGCAAGGTGCTGGCCGGCCTCATCAAGGCGGGGAAGCTGAAGATAGTCGCGGCAATCTATGACTTGCAAACGGGTGCGGTGACTTACATCGAATGATACACCCGTCATCGAGATCGAAGGCTCTGGGGGCCTCGTCGGCGTCTGGTTTGGCTTGCCTTCCGTGGGGCGGTGACGGCCACCTATCTCGGCTACAAGGGGCGCGGCAGGCGTTCGGCAGGGCGCAAGGACGCGCCGGAATAGTGATGGCGGTCATCAACTGACGCCTTGCCATTGCCAATCGGAATGAGCGGCATGCGCGAAGCTTTCATCGCAGTGGTAATCTTCCTATGCCTGACGGTGGCCGCGCTCGCCAGCACGGCGATATGGCCAAAATTGCCAGCCAAACATCGTGATGACGACACGAACACCGTGGTTCGGCACGCCGCGAACCTGTTCGGGGTCATGACCTCGCTGATGCTCGGCCTGATGATCAACTCGGCCAGGAACACCTTCGAATCGATCGACCGCAACGTGCACGCCTATGCGACCGAATTGATCCTTCTCGACAGGACCTTGCGCCAGTATGGCCCGCAAACCGACACGGTACGCCAGCCGCTGGTCGTCTATGTGCAGCGTGTGGCGGGTGATTCTTCGCCCACCAGCGAGACGCTGGTCGCCGCCAACCGGCTCTCTGAGCAGTTGCTGGCGGAAATCGGCACCCGGCTGAGTGCGCTGGCGCCGACCGACGATGCGCATGGCTTCATTGTGCAGGACGCCCGCCAGCATTTGCAGAAAGTGCTGGAGTTGCGCTGGGTGCTGATCGAGCAGTCGGAGGGCACGATCCCGGTGCCTCTGATCACGCTCCTGGTTACCTGGCTGGTGCTGATCTTCGCCAGCTTCGGCTTCAGGGCGCCACGCAATACGATCACCATTTCGACCTACGCGGCATCGGCGGCTTTGGTTGCCGGGGCGATCTACCTGATCTTCGACATGGACGTGGCTTTTTCCGGCCCGATCCAGATTTCAATGGCCCCGATGCAGAGGGCGCTGTCCGAGTTACAGCAGTGATCCGCAGCAGTGGCACGCCGACTAAACGACGCTGCGGCGGTTCAACAGAGAAAATCCAAATTTGAAAACTTTTTTGGTGCGGACGACGGGAATCGAACCCGTACGATCAGAGATCGAGGGATTTTAAGTCCCTTGCGTCTACCAATTCCGCCACGTCCGCAGGCACGTCCTTTTCAGATGCCAGACACAGCCCGTCAAGTCGTGTTCTGCGGTGGCCGAACGCGCACCCAGAGGAGGTGGCATAACGATACTGGCGCGATCGCGGAATTATGCGCGCCGCGGGGCATCGGTAAATATCTGCGTGGCGGATCTGATCCGCCTAGGCCGGCGCCTCTCAGGCCAACCCATCCCCCCGCCCACTTGGGGGCGCCGGCCGCCCCCTTTCCAGCAAGTAGCCGCCGCCGTTGTAAACCTGGGCCGTAAACGTCACCCGTGGAACTACGTTCAGAATTTGTAGCTGAGATTGATGCCGACCGTGTTCAGTTTCACGCTCTGATCGCGGTCGTTGAAGGGGGCTGGCGCCTCGTGGTTCTCTGAGCCGAAGTCGTAGTAGCGATATTGCGCGCCGACGACGAACTTGTCGGTCAGCGCGTAGTCGACGCCTGCGCCCACGGTCCAGCCGACATTTGTGCCCGTGTTGTCGAACCCTGGCCCCGAGGTCTGCGACGTCTCGATGCCGGCAAAGGCAATGCCGCCGATGCCATAGACCAGCAGGCGGTCCATGGCGAAGCCGGCCTTGGCGTTGACCGACCCGAACCATTTGATGTCGGCGCCGAATGTATCTCCCAGGCCCGATTGCGCCGTGCCGTCGACCGAGGAATAGTTGAGGTCCGCCTCGGCGCCCAGCACTGCCTGATCAAACTGCCAGAGGCCGGCGACATGGCCGCCGACGAACCCGCCACCGACGTCCGGCGTGATGGAAAACGGCGCGCCTTCCGTCGTGGTGATCTCGGAGCGGCCCCAGCCATATCCTGCCTGCAGGCCCGCATAGTAGCCGGTCCAGTCGAAGCCAGGCGCGGTCATCGGCACATCGACTGTCGTGTCGGCAGCAAATGCCGGCAAGGACAGGGCAAGAAGACCGGCACTTGCGACCATCAGGCGATGCATCGAACTCCCCGAGAAGAGTCATAGATCCCAGGTCGGAGCCTAACCTGATTTCCGGCAAAACGGAATCGGATTTCTGCAAACGCGGTTAGCGTCCTCGCGGGTCTCAAGGAGTCGGCGGGTAGCGTCCTGCCGCGATTGCGGTGGCGCGCGCCTCGTGCGAAACAGACCGCCGCCCAAAGGAGGATCCTTCATGCGCATCTTGTTCCGCTTGGTCGCGGCCGTCGCGGCGGTGGTGCTGGTCGGTCAGGCCGCGGTGGCCGAACCACTGACGCTCATCATTGCCAAGGCCGTGGCCGTTCCCGATTCAGTTTCGGGGCAGGCCAAGCTTAGCCTGAAGCTCACTCCCGTGAAACCCGGGTAATCCGGCAATCTCCAGGCAAATCCATTCTTCCTCGCTGGCCAAAACGCCGTCGGCTTGGCACAGTCGGACAAACAGGAGTCTTTGATGATCAGGAAGCCGCCCGTCCGCGCGACGAAACCCAAACCGTGGACCGAAATGGCGACCGATCTGGTCGATGTCGCGATGGGCCGCAAACCCGCCGATCTGGTCATCCGCAACGGGCGCTGGGTGAACGTCCATTCGGGCGAGATCATCGCCGGCACCGACATCGCCATATCGGGCGGCCGCTTCGCCTATTGCGGGCCGAATGCCAGCCACACGATCGGGCAGGGCACCAAGGTGGCCGACGCCGGCGGCCGCTACCTCGTGCCCGGCCTTTGTGATGCCCACATGCATGTCGAGAGCAGCATGGTCACAGTCACCGAATTCTGCCGCGCCGTCATCCCGCACGGCACCACCTCGATGTTCATCGATCCGCATGAGATCGCCAATGTGCTGGGCCTGCCGGGCGTGCGGCTGATGCATGACGAGGCGGTGGCGATGCCCATCAACGTGCATGTGCAGATGCCGTCCTGCGTGCCGTCGGCACCGGGGCTGGAGCATGCCGGCGCCGAGCTGACGGTCGCCGATGTCGCGGAAGCAATGACCTGGGAAAACATCATCGGGCTCGGCGAAGTGATGAATTTCCCCGGCGTCGCCGCCAACGATCCCGTCATGTCGGGCGAGATCGCCGCCACGGTTCAGGCTGGCAAGACGGTTGGCGGCCACTATGCCTCGCGTGACCTTGGCTTGCCGTTCCATGGCTACGTCGCCGGCGGCCCAGAGGACGACCACGAAGGCACGCGGGCCGAGGATGCCATCGCGCGCGTGCGCCAGGGCATGAAGGCGATGCTGCGGCTGGGCTCGGCATGGTACGACGTTGCCTCTCAGATCAAGGCGGTGACGGAGAGCGGCATTGATCCGCGCAATTTCATCCTCTGCACCGACGACAGCCACTCCGGCACTCTTGTCCAGGACGGCCACATGGACCGGGTGGTGCGCCACGCCATCCAGCAGGGGCTGAAGCCGGTGACCGCGATCCAGATGGCAACGCTCAACACCGCTCAGCATTTCAAACTGGAACGCGAGATCGGTTCGATCGCGCCGGGGCGGTTGGCCGACCTGCTGGTCGTCTCCGATCTCGCCGCAATGAGCATCGACGAGGTCTATGCGCGCGGCGTCAGGCTGGCCAAGGGCGGCAAGCTGGACATCGATATCCCGGCCTATGATTATCCGAAGACGGCGAAGAACACCGTCAAGTTGGGCAAGAAACTGAAGGCCGGCGATTTCGATATCGCGGCACCCAAGGGCGCCAACGAGGTGCGGGTGCGGGTGATCGGCGTCATCGAGAACCAGGCACCGACGCGGGCCCTGGAGGCCGATCTGCCGGTCGAGGACGGGCTGGTCGCGATGGACCGCCGCAACGACGTCTGTCAGATCGCGTTGGTCGAACGGCACAGGGGCACGGGTGGCGTCACCAATGCCTTCGTCTCCGGTTTCGGTTACATGGCCGACTGCGCCATGGCCTCCAGCGTCGCCCATGACGCCCATCACATCATCTGCGTTGGCACCAACAAGCAGGACATGGCGCTGGCCGTGAACCGACTGGGCGAAGTCGGCGGCGGGGTCGTGCTGTTCTCCAGGGGCAAGGAACTGGCGCTGGTCGAAATGCCGATCGCCGGACTGATGTCGGACGAGCGGGCCGAGATCGTCGCCGCCAAGGCCGAGAAACTGACCGAGGCGATGCGCAAGATGGGTTGTTCCCTGAACAATGCCTACATGCAGCACTCGCTGCTGGCGCTGGTGGTCATTCCCGAGCTCAGGATTTCCGACGTCGGCCTGATCGACGTGACGACGTTCCAGAAGGTCGATCTGTTCGTCTGAGACCAGCCGTCCGCTCGTGGCTGCTCAGCCGCCGGTGGCGATGGTCAGCACCTTGAACGGCGTCGTGATGATGACTTCGGCGGCGGAGCCGACGACCTTCCCCAGGCCCTGACCGATATTGGCGAGCTGTGCGGGGTTCTCGTCCGCGGCGAGCCCGGCCGGCGTGCGCAGCCGGTCGCCCAGCAATTGCACCAGGAACGGGTTGTCGGCGAATTTCGCGTGGTTGAGACCGCCGTCACCGCCTTTCGTTTTGGTCAGATCGACCACCGACACGCCATAGGAGGCGAGATCGGCGGCATCGCCATAGTCGCCGACGCGCGGTTTGTCGCCGGAGATGAACGAGGACAATTTGAGCGCCCGGTCGTCGCCCGAAAGCAGCACGGCGAACGGCTTGTTGGGTTTGCCATAACGGATCATCTGCTTCTTGAACACGTCGACATCGATGTCCGGTGAGGCAAGGATGACATAACCCAGTTTGCCGCCGAGATCGCGGTCGCCGGTGATGGCAAGTTGGCGCAGCGCCTCCATCGTCAGCCAGGTTCCCATCGAATGGGCGATGATGTCGATGCTCTTGACGCGCGTCTTGGCGAGCATCCTGAGCGTTGCCTCGAGATCGTCACGGGCGGCGGTGGAACTGTCCTTGTCGTAGATGTAGCCCGTCGTCTTGGCGCTCGATGCCCATGAGAACAGCACCGGAGTGCCCGGATATTTGGTGTCGTGGGCGATCTGCGTCAGCCGGTAGATGCCGTCGTCGAAACCATTGTTGAAGCCATGCACGAAAACCAGCGCCCGGTCGCCGCGCATGGCGATGTCGGAGCCGACCGCCTTGGCGAATTGCGGCGCGCCTTCGTAGAGGGTGACGTCCGTGGCCGCAAAATCCTTGGCCGGATTGCTGTTGGCGGAACCCTTGGCGCGCTCGATGTTGCCGACCTGATGGCTCTTCGGAACCGTGACATCGACCCGCGCGAAACTGGTGGTCAGGGAACGGTCGCCGTCGAAGACCTGTCGCGGGTCCTTCACCGCTTTCTGGCGGGTGGTGGCGACAAATATCTCATGGGTGGCCGCAATATCGGATGCCGGTACGGTGACCGTCGTCTTGTTGAGCAAATCATGCGTATTTCCGGCGCAGCCAGCGACCAGCAGTGCGAACGCGACGACACCGAAACTCTTCAAGCGCAAGGCCACGCGTCGGCTCCCGCATAGGGGGACGTCAAACGCATGACGTCGCTCGATACTCCGATAAGGCCAGAGGCGGGCGCGGTCCAGTTCAAAGTGAGCCAATCGTTCGGCGATTCTGAACGGGCACGGCGAAATCCGCTGCGCCGCATCTACTGTCCAAGCAGGCTGATGCGGTCGGTCACGTCCCGGTCGCTGGCGAAACCATCGTCCTCGCGCAGCCGCTGGCCGATCATCTTCACCAGTGCCGGATTGTCGGCGAATTTCGTGTGGTTGAAGCTGTCGCTGCCCTTGACCTTGGAGAGATCGACGACCGTCACGCCATAGGAGGCAAGGTCCGCGGCATCCTTGTAGTCGCCGACGCGTGGGCGCGAGCCGGCGATCAGGCCGGACAATCTCAGCGCGCGATCGTCATCAGACAACAGCAGGATGAACGGCTTGTCCGGCTTGCCATAGCGGCGCATCTGGCTCTTGAACACATCGACGTCTATGTCGGGAGAGGCGAGCACCACATCGCCGAGCTTGCCGCCGAGGTCGCGGTCACCGGTGATGGCGAGTTGACGCAGTGTCTCCATCGTCACCCAGGTTCCCATCGAATGGGCGACGATGTCGATGCGCCGCGCGCCGCTCTGCGCCAGCATGCGCAACGTCACTTCGAGCTGGTCGCGGGCGGCACTGGCACTTTCCTTGTCATAGACATAGTCGGTGGTCTTGGCTCCCGAGGCCCACGAGAAAAGCACCGGCGTTCCCGGATAACCGGAATCGTGGACGATCTGGGTCAAGCGGTAGACGGCGTCGTCGAAGCCGGTGTTGTAGCCGTGGACGAAGACCATGACGCGGCCGCCGCGTGCCGCTATGTCGGCGCTGAGCGCGCTGGCGAATTTCGGCTGCGTGTCGTAGCCGACGACTTCGGAAGCCATGAAATACTTGGCCGGATCGTTCGATTTGCCGCGTGAGCGCCGCTCGATCTGCCCGGTCTGGTGGAGACCGGGAACGGTGACGTTGACGCGGGCGTAGTTCAGCGTCGCCGAGCGTTCGCCGTCGAAAACCTTGTTTGGATCGTCGGAGGCCTTACGGGTCGTGGCAATGAAGATCGAGTGGTTGCCTGCGATTTCCGTTACCGGCGCGGACATGACCGCGCTGCCGAGCAGTTCCTCGGTTTTGCGGCCGCCGCAGCCCGCCACCAGCAGCGCAAGCGCAAGAATGCAAATCGTCTTCAAATGCACGTCAAAAATCCACTCGAGCCCAAAAAGGGCCAATCCACCCTCCGCGATATCTCCCCAGCAGGCGAAGTGCGGCGGAAGTAAGTCGTGTCCAGCCAAAATGCGGTCGGCGCCTCGCGACCGCGGGCGCAGTGTTGCGCGAAAGCCAAAGCGGGTGGCAAGGCCGGAACGTCGCACAAGTCAGGCACCTGCAACTGGCCGGATGTCGAACTTCCGCGTCCACCAATGCGCGGCTCAGCGCGACGAAGAGGCATGAACAAACGTCCCCAAGTGCTTGCTAGCATTTCGGGAAGGCGCCGTTGCGGGCACGGGCTCGACCGGGCAATGGTCTTGCGGGGCCGGATGTGTAATAGGGTTCTCCTCTAACTCGCCCGCGGGCGATCCCGGGATGATCTTGCCATGACCAGCTTTTCCTCGCGCGTCGCCACCGCCGCCTCCGCGATCCGCCAGATCTTCCCGGAAACGCCGCTGCAGGAAAATGACTATCTGTCGAAGAAGACCGGCGCGCGGGTGCTGCTGAAGCGCGAGGATTTGAGCCCCGTGCGCTCCTACAAGATCCGTGGCGCCTTCAACTTCTTCCGCAAGGCGCTTGGCGAAGGCAACCAGGCCGAGCTGTTTGTCTGTGCGTCCGCCGGCAACCACGCGCAGGGCTTCGCCTTCGTCTGCCGCCATTTCGGCAAGAAGGGCGTGGTATTCATGCCGGTGACGACGCCGCAGCAGAAGATCGACAAGACCAGGCTGTTTGGCGGCGATTTCGTCGAGATCAGGCTGGTCGGCGATTTCTTTGACGACTGCTACCGCGCCGCCTTCGAATTCACCGAAAGATCCGGTGCCCACATGGTGCCGCCCTTCGATCACAAGGATATCATCGAGGGTCAGGCGACGGTCGCCTACGAGATCGCGGACCAGATGCCGGGCGGGCGCATGCCCGACATCGTCATGCTGCCGGTGGGTGGCGGCGGGCTCGCCGCCGGGGTGACGCACTATTTCGCCGATCAGGGCCGCGAGGCGCGTTTCGTCTTCTGCGAGCCGGCCGGCGCGCCGAGCCTGCGCGAGAGCCTCGCCGCGGGAAAACGGCTGAAGCTCGCCAAGGTCGACAACTTCGTCGACGGCGCGGCGGTCGCCGAGATCGGCCGCGAACCTTTGCGCTATCTCAAGGAGTTTGCCGCCGACAGCGTGCGGCTCATCCCGGAAAACCGGCTCTGCGCGACCATGATCGAGATGCTCAACATCGAAGGCGTGGTCCTGGAGCCCGCCGGCGCGCTGGCGATCGACGCGCTGAAGGATTTTTCCAGGAAGGAGATCAGGGGCAAGACCATCGTCGCCGTGGTGTCTGGGGGCAATTTCGATTTCGAGCGGCTGCCGGACGTCAAGGAAAGGGCGCTGCGCTTCGAGGGCCTGAAGAAATACTTCATCATCCGTTTTCCGCAGCGGCCGGGCGCGCTGCGCGACTTCCTCGACATGCTGGGTCCCGACGACGACATCGCCCGCTTCGAATATCTGAAGAAGTCGGCGCGCAATTTCGGCTCGGTGCTGATCGGCATCGAAACCAAGGATCGGCGCAATTTCGATCTCCTTGAGGCAAATTTCGAGGCCGAGGGCGTCCAGTATCAGGACATCACCGAAAACGAGACATTGGCCGGGTTCATCATATGAGCGGAAAGATCTTCATCGCCCTGTTTTCCGGCATCAATGTCGGCGGCAACCGCATCGTCAAGATGGCGGAGTTGCGGGCCTTCTTCGAGGATCTCGGCTTTTCCGATGTCGCCACCTATGTGCAGAGCGGCAATGTCGTGTTCCGGGCCGACAAGGGTGATGCGGCCGCGCTGACCAAACGGATCGAGGCGGCCTTCGAGACAAAATGGGGTTTCCATTCGCGCATCATGGTGCGCGATTTCAAATGGTTCGAAAGGCTGGTGCGCGAAAATCCATATCCGGAAGCGGCCGCCGACCACACAAAGCTCCACGCCTATGCGCTGGAGCGTGAGCCGACCGCCGACGAGGTGGCGCGGTTGGCGGAAAAGTGCACTGGTCCCGAGCGTTTCGAGGTCAAGGGCGACGTGCTCTACCTCAGCGCGCCGGACGGGCTCGGCAAATCGGTGTTCGCCAACCTCATTTCGCGCACGTTGAAAGTGCCGGGCACGGCACGCAATTGGCGTTCGGTGCTGGCGCTGCTGGAGATGGCGGGCAAGTCCGGCAGCGATTGATCCGTGCGTCTCGCCGGAAATGCGGGGCGGCGACACGCATGAACGAACTACGCCGCCTCGGCGCGTTTCCACTCGAAGGCCAGTTCTTCGCGGAACGCAAAGCGCTTGATGTGGTCGGCAACGACGCTTTCGAGGCGCTCGATCGAAGCGGGCTCGTCGGTCGATACCGTGATGTGCAGCGCTGCCCCGTCGGCGTTCATGACCGTACGGCCGAGTGAAAGGTCGATGATGCCGTGGTTGGGGTCGAATTCGACTGGAAACTTGTGCGCCCAATGCTTGCACAGCTGTTGCAGATAGCGGCTTGCATGGGCCGTGGCGACATTGGCATGGCTTGTCGGCATGAAGGTTCTCCGAAGCTCAATCTCATGACGAGGCGCCGCTCTTCCGGGCAGGCGCCATGGCTGCATAGATAGGCACAACTTCGCCAAACACCATCGAGTAGCCGCCGGCCACTCGAAAAGGTGATCGATTACCAGCTTCCGGTATTCGCCATCGATGCCCACGGCTCGGCCTTGGCCTTCGCTGGGCCTTTTTGCAGAAGCTCGATGGAGATGCCGTCAGGCGACTTGATGAAAGCCATGTTGCCGTCGCGCGGCGGCCGGTTGATGGTGACGCCATTGTCCATCAGATGCTGGCAAGTGGCGTAGATATCGTCAACCTCATAGGCGAGGTGACCGAAATTGCGCCCGCCCTTGTAGTCTTCCGGATCCCAATTGTAGGTGAGTTCGACCAGCGGCGCCTTCTCGTTGATGCCGCTCTGCTCGTCTTCCGAAGCGGCCAGGAAGATCAGCGTGAAGCGGCCCTGCTCGTTTTCATAGCGGCGAACTTCCTTCAGGCCGAGCTTGTTGCAGTAGAAATCGAGTGAGGCATCGACATCGGCGACGCGGACCATGGTGTGCAGATAGCGCATGTGTTTTCCTCGATCTGTTGGGTTGCGGCGCAACATAGGGTCGGCCCGGTCAAAGGGCAATCGTGAGGCGGCAAGCGGTGCCGGCAAAGAACAAATCCGGTATTCCCGCAATGAACCGTGAAAAAAGGCACGTCAGGTCTTGCACACACCGGAAGCCGCGGTGTTAATCTGGTGTCAAGAATCAGTTGCGGTGTTCTTGAATAAAGGGGGCATTCTTATGGGGGAAAAGGCCTCTTTGACGGGGCGGGCCAATACCCTTGGCGACGCTTTGTCTCACGACGAAGGCGGCGATGCCGACCTGGCCGAGATTGCCGGCGCCATCAAATGGTTCGATGTGGCCAAGGGCTATGGCTTTATCCTTCCCGATGACGGTGTTTCGGGCGATATCCTCCTCCATGTGACTTGCCTTCGACGGGACGGCTTCCAGACTGCCCTGGAAGGCGCGCGCGTGGTCTGCCTTGTCAAGCAGGGTGAGCGCGGGCTGCAGGCGTTCCGTGTGCTTTCCATGGATGTCACCACCGCCGTCCATCCCGCGGAAATGCAGGAACAGCGCACCCACGTCTCGGTGACTCCGGAGAGCGGGCTCGAACGCGCTTTGGTCAAATGGTTCAACCGCACCAAGGGGTTTGGTTTTCTGACGCGCGGCGAGGGCACCGAGGACATTTTCGTCCATATGGAAACCTTGCGGCGCTACGGCATCACCGAGCTTCGGCCAGGGCAGGTCGTGCTTGTCCGTTTCGGCCGCGGTGACAAAGGCCTTATGGCCGCCGAAATTCACCCCGATATGGGCACCTTGCCGGTCTCGCATTAGGGCGATCCGGCCGAGGATTTCATATGACACACAGGAACGGGCTGACGGCGGGCGTGATGTGCGCTGTGGCTGCCGTCATGGTCGCCGCCGCCGCATTCTTCTATTTCCAGGTACCCAGCGCGGCCGATGGCCGGGCCATGATCCTTCCCGTCGATCCCGCGCCGCTGGTTGTGGCGACGAAAAGCGGAGATCGCTCGTTTTCCATTGAAGTCGCCGACACCGACGCGGAGCGGGAGGCCGGGCTGATGTATCGCCAGGAGATGGCGGACGACCATGGCATGCTGTTCGTTTTTCCGATCCAGCAACAGGTCGGCTTCTGGATGAAGAACACGCCGATGCCGCTTGACCTGATCTTTATTGGTCAGGACGGCAAGATCCGGGCTGTCAAACAGGGCGTACCGCAGTCCGAGGCCGTCATTTCACCTGGCGTACCCGTGCGTTTCGTACTTGAACTCAAGGCCGGCACGGCCGCCAGGAACGGCATCGAATATGGCAATCTGTTGAGCCATCCGGCCATCGGCACGGTCTCCGGTCCGAGCTCGCCGCCGGCGGACAAGGGCGATGCGCCAAGTGGCGGCGGCTGAATGCCGATGGTGGTGTAGCCGATGCAGTTTTTCTCTCATGACGGGTTCGATCTAGCCTTCCTCGACCGCCAGCCGGCATCTGGCGAGGGCGATCCGGTGCTCATGATCCACGGCTTTGCATCGAGCCATTATGTCAACTGGGTGTCGCCCGGCTGGTTCAAGACGCTCAACGATGCCGGCTACCGCGCCATTGCCTTCGACAATCGCGGCCACGGCTCGTCATCCAAGAGCTATGAGGAGGCCGACTATACACCGGCGAAAATGGCTTCGGACGCGGCAGCCCTGCTCGGTCATCTCGGCATCGAGCGCGCCCATGTCATGGGTTATTCGATGGGCGCGCGCATCGCGGCCTTCCTGGCACTGTCCGACCCGGACAAGGTGGCGACGCTGGTTTTTGGTGGCCTCGGCATCGGCATGATCGATGGAGTAGGCGATTGGGATCCGATCGCGGCCGCCCTTCTGGCCGAGGATCCGGCCGCGACCACCCATCCGCGCGGTCGCTCTTTTCGCGCCTTCGCCGACCAGACCCGCAGCGACCGCCGGGCGCTTGCCGCCTGCATCGTCACCTCACGGGAACTGCTTGATGAGCAGGATATTGCCCGCATCGCCCAGCCGACGCTGATCGCGGTCGGTACCACCGACGACATTGGCGGATCGCCGGACGAGCTTGCGGCGCTGATGCCGAACGCCAGGGCCTTCCACATCGAGGGCAGGGACCATATGCTGGCCGTCGGGGACAAGACCTTCAAGCAGCGCGTGCTGGAGTTTTACGCCGAAAATCCGCTCTGAGGCTCCGGAGTTTGGGGACGAGCATCTCGGGTCGCGAAATGATCTAAATCAGGTCAAGGCCTGCAGCGACCGCGCCATGTTCCGCCTTGCCTGCGGCTCGAACCGCTGCCGGAACTCCTGCGTGTGAAAAATATGCGGGCGGGCAAGGAAGCTTTTCAGCACCGCGCCGCGGCCGGCACGCCACATCGGCTCTTCCACCCAGCCATATTCGTGGCGAACCGCGCGTTCATAGGCGTCGAATGCATCCGGCGCGGCACCCAGGATCGAAAGATCCATGTCGAGGAACAAGCTGGCGTCGCGCGTCGCCGCAACGTCGTCGAACAGCGGCAACTGGTGCGTGGCGGTGGCGAGTATCATTGCGCTGACGCGGCTCAGGCGCCCGGCATCGATGCGGCCGGCGAGCTTTTGCTCGGCAAGGGCGGCACTTTGCGCTTCGTTGTCCTTGGCCCTGCTGTCATACACGGCGTCATGGAACCAGATCGCCGCTTCGACGGCCTCGGGGTCGTCCAGAAGCGTTCGATGGTCATCGGCCAGCTCCAGCATCGCTTCGATATGGGTGAGGTTGTGATAGTGGCGATCGCCGGCCTTGTAGAGGACCGAAAGCTCGGTTTTCAGGGCATCGTCGATCAAGGGTTCGTTTTCCATGGCTGCTTGAATTCCCGCGAACCAAATCCATTTGACACAGCACTAAGGAAAATTGAGTTCAATCATGCTATGAACTGGCTTATATGTGTGGCCAGATGGCAGGCAGACTAGCAGGACGCAGGACGAGACGTCGATGAACAGCATCAGCATTTCCCGCCAAAGCGCGTTGCAGCCGGTCGATCCGATCTGGCGTTCGATCCGCGACGAAGCGATGGAAGCGGTCAACCGCGACCCCTTGCTGGCCGCGTTCCTCTATTCCACGATCCTTAACCAGGAGAGTCTGGAAGAGGCTGTCATCCATAGGATCGCGGAGCGGCTTGCTCATCAGGATATCGGCTCCGATCTCATCCGCCAAACCTTCAAGTCGATGCTCGCCGACGACAAGGACTGGCCGACCACGGTACGCGTCGACATCCAGGCTTATTATGACCGCGACCCGGCTTGCGACCGGTTCATCATGCCAGTGCTCTATTTCAAGGGCTTTCATGCCATCCAGACCCACCGGCTGGCGCACTGGCTGTGGAACCACGGCCGCAAGGATTTCGCGCTCTACCTGCAGAGCCGCTCGTCCGCGGTCTTCCAGACCGACATCAATCCGGCCGCGCGCATCGGCAAGGGCATCTTCATCGATCACGCCACCGGCCTCGTCGTCGGCGAGACCGCGGTTATCGAGGACGACGTGTCGATCCTGCATGGCGTGACGCTGGGCGGCACCGGCAAGGCCGGCGGCGACCGCCATCCCAAGATCCGCCACGGCGTGCTGATTGGCGCCGGCGCCAAGATTCTCGGTAACATCGAGATCGGCCATTGCTCCAAGATTGCCGCCGGATCGGTGGTGCTGTCGCCTGTGCCGCACAACAAGACGGTAGCCGGCGTACCGGCCCGCGTGGTTGGCGAGACCGGCTGCGACCAGCCTTCGCGCCAGATGGACCAGCTTCTGCCGTCGCAGAAGATGGACCATGTCATCAGTTTCGATATCTGATTTGCCGGCAGTTGCCCCGGATGAATGCCCGGCAGCGCTGCCGCTTCCGGTGCAATAAGGCCGGCTTGCCTTTACATCGCCATTGTCGACGTGCCAGAAGCGCCGTTCAAACGAGCAAGCCGATGATCGGAGAAGACTGTTGAAGCCGGACGAAATCAGAAAGCTGGACGCCTATTTCAAGCGCGTCTTCCAGAACCCCAAGCTTGAGGTCAAGGCACGGCCGCGCAAGGAAGATTCGGCCGAGGTCTATGTCGGTGACGAATTCCTCGGCATCGTCTTCAAGGACGAGGACGACGGCGACTACAATTTCTCGATGGCGATCCTGGACATCGACCTGGCCTGAGCCCGCAATGCCACGGCAGGCCGCATCGAGCGCGGCCGGTCTCTTCTGCCTGTCAATGTCCGGTCTTTAGGATTCGCCCCGCCTTGGCCGTGATTGCCGCGTCTAGCGTCTGCCAGTCGTCAAGGAATTCCCTTGGGAAGCGATAGGTAAGGCTGAGATCGTCCCCGACATGGATATCCCGCTCGCAGGGCGCCAGCGATTCGCCGGCGCTCGGCCCGCTGAGGCAGCGGGCCACGAAAGGGTCGGTGCCCGCGCGCTTGCCGACGACCAGCACCTCGTTCAGGTAGCCTGATTTCTCATTGAACCCGTAGACCGTCGTGCCGCCGGGGCCTGGTATGCCGGGCTGGATGATGAGCGCGCTGTAGATCGGCCCGAACCGGCCGCTCATGTCGCGCGACATCATCTGCTGCTCGAAGGACAGGAAAATGATGTTCCTGTTGGCTCCGGCGTGATTGAAATCATCGCGCGACGCCTCGCTGTAGCCGTCCATCTGGGGATAGCGCATATAAAGGTCGAGGCGCGTGGCGACGCCGTCGCGCCGGGCCTGCTCGAACCGGATGAAATTGGCCGGCACGGTGATGACGTTCTTGCCGATCACCACTTCGCGCACGGTCGCGTCGTCGGTGTAGCCGGCCATGGCAATGGAACGGCCGAACCATTTGCCGCCAAGGCTGATGGCTATCGACAGCAAGGCCAGAGCCGCGAACGCGTAGAATATCCGCTTCATCAGCATGGAATCGACCACGGTCAGTTTCGGGCCGTCGGCGATCGCTGCCTGCTTCATCTCGGTCCTCGTTCCACCGCCAAACGGCCATCCGTGTGTCCGCGGTCCAAGTGTCCCTTGACGGCACACTTCGCACGGCATGGCCCTTGCAGACTTCCTGAAACGACTGTGCGATTGCATGGTAAATGGAGGGTTAATGTGGCCCAGATGGAACTCTTGCTGTTCGCTTTTGTCGTCGGCTTGACGGTTTGCGGTCTGGCGGGCTCGACAATGGAGCTGGTATCGGGTCGCAAGGTCGCCTTCACCGAACCCTATGTGTCGCCCGCCCATGTGCTGCGCTCGCTGGCTGTGACCGCGGGCGCCGGGCCGTTCATGCTGGTCAACGATGCCCTTGACGCCAGGCGGGCGAACCGCATCTCGACAGTGGCGCTCCTGTCATGCGGCTGCACCGCTATTGCCTGGTCGTTGGCGCTGGGCATCGTCGTACTGGCCATTGCTTCCTGGGCCGTCGGTCTCCTAGGGTTTCCAGCCTGAGGCGATTCGGAGACCGACAATGCCGCTTTATGCGATCGATGGAACGGAGCCGAGCTTCGCCGACGCGGACTCGAACTGGATCGCGCCCGATGCGACGCTGATCGGCGACATCAGGATCGGCCGCAATGCCGGCTTCTGGTTCGGCGCCGTCATCAGGGGTGACAACGAGCCCATCGTCATCGGCGCCGACACCAATGTGCAGGAACATACCGTCATGCACACCGATCCCGGCTTTCCGGTGACCGTCGGCGAGGGCTGTACGATCGGCCATCGCGCCATGCTGCATGGCTGCACGATTGGTGACAACAGCCTGATCGGCATGGGCGCCATCGTGCTCAACGGCGCCAGGATCGGCAAGAATTCACTCGTCGGCGCCGGCGCGCTGGTCACCGAAGGCAAGGAATTTCCGGACAATTCGCTGATCGTCGGATCGCCGGCCAAGGCGATCCGGGTGCTGGACGACGCGGCGGTCGAGCGGCTGCGGGCCTCGGCCGCGCACTACGTCGCCAACGCCAGGCGCTTCAAGGTCGGGTTGAAGAAGGTCTGAGGTCTCGGCCGGCATGCCGTCGGCCATCGGCGCCTATCAATCCCGGTTGCCGGTTGCGCGCTCCGCAAGGGCTGTCCGCAGCAGCGACGCGCCCACCTCGAACCCTGCAATCTCTGCTTCTTCCAGCGCTGTCGTGCAGTGGTCGATGCGAGTCCTCAAAGAGGGATCCGCGCCGGCGGCAAGAAGCAGGCGGATCGCCTCGGCGTCTCGCATGGCCACGGCGTAATGGAGCGGCGTCCAGTCGTTGACACCTCGCATGTCTGCACCGGCGCCGTGATCGATGAGGATGCGGATTATGTCGAGCTTGTCCGCGCGTTCGGTGGACAGCGCCGCGATGATCGATGGAAATCCGGCGTGATCGTCGTAGTTCGGGCTCGACCCGGCGTCGAGCAGCGCCGCGACGAAGGCAAGCGGGCTCCAGTAAATCGCGTATTCGAGCGGATAGCCAAGGCCGAGCTCAAACGGCATGCGCTCGTCAAACCAGCGGGGCGAACGGCCCAGGACTGTGCCGAGGGCCTCGAAGTCGCCAGCCTTGAAGGCATCGTCGATCGCCCTGAACAGACGATGGCGTTCGCATCGATCTTCCGGAATTTCCTGCATCGGCTGCGGTCCAGAAGGCGGAGTTGCCGACTGATAATATCTCGATCTTCCGCCTGTGGAAATTTATACCACAATGTACTGATGTCTTCCCAGAAATGGCGGAGCCGGCCCGGGGACGGGGCCGGCTCCTTTGACCCGGTCGTTGGGGACGGGGAGGGTGGGGACTCGACCGGGTTTCTCGTTAAGCGCGTCGTGCAACGCGCCTGATCTCATTGGCGTCCTCAGCGGACGCTGGCGACCGCGTCGGAACGGCCGTCGTTGATCGTCACCCAAACGCCGGAATTCTCCGTCGATTGACGCTTGAGATAGGTGTAGTCGGTGTCCGTCCAGGACAGCACCTTGGTTTCAAGATTGTCGAGGATGAACTCGCCGAGGCTGGTGCGCACGGTCAGCACCGCGTGGCCGTCGCCATTCGGCTGGCGCGCAACCGTCATCAAGAGGTCACCGGCCGGCACGCCCGCATCCATCAACTCGCGGCGCTTTTCCAGCGCGTAGTCCTCGCAATCGCCATAGCCATTGTCCGGGTAGGCCCAGTATTCCTCGGCACCGTAGTTTTCCATGTCGGTGCGCGGCTTGATGCGGGTGTTGACCGAATTGTTGATGCTCACGATCGTCGCCCAGAGCTTGCGGCTCAGGTCGACAGGCGCCCCCTTGGCGGTCTTCTCGTTGCATTCGCCGGGGATGCGTTGGCAGAATTCATAGTGGCCAACAGGCTGCGTCGTGCGTCCGCCGGTATGCATATAGGCCGGTCCCGCGGCATATGCTGATCCCCAGGCGGAAAGCTGCATCGCCATTGCCATCAGCAACAGCTTGCCCCTCGTTTTTTTCATTGTTCAGTCTCCCCGTTCGAAGGAGACAGTGCCACATCTGGATTTATTCGACGCAAAGGTCCGAAGTAGATTTTAAGTAAAACGTCTATAGAATAAACATAAAATTTGAATCATTTTAGTATTGAATTGGTTGGATTGCTGCGCTGGGGTTTCGGCAAATTCGGCCTCCCGCGGACCATTTCCGACTATGGCGACCTGCCATCCAAGACCTATCAATCGCCGCACCCCGAAATCGAAAAAGCCGGCCGCGAGGCCGGCTTGACGGGCATGCTTTGCGGCCCGATCAGGCGCGCGGCGTGTTGAATTCGGAATCGAGCGTCTCGGGGCGCTGGATGACGGCGAATTCGATGGCGACGCCATCTTCGAAATGCCGGACGATCTGACCCCGCATCGTGCCGAGCATGACCTGGACGCCGATCGCCGGTTTCACGTCGATCTCGATCGCGGCGCCCGACAGCGACAGATCGATGATCCGGCACTGATACTGGCGGCCGTCGGTGAGCTGCAGCACGCTCGTCGGGTTGCGGGGCGAGACGCGCTCGTGGCGGCGGTCTTCCGGCAGGTCGAGTTCGTGCTTGTTGGCAAGCCATGTCAACTGCGCGGCGAGTTTGTCCTTCTTGCGGTCGGACGCGATCACCGTCATTGCGAAGCCATCCGGCAGCGTGCGTGTCAGCACACCCTCGATGCGGCCGATATGGTCGATATAGGCGATGACTTTCTCGCCGGGCATGCCAATGCGGTCGGTGCGAAGCGCCACGTTGCCGGGCGACATGTCCACCACCTGGCATGGGTGCTCGGTGCGGTCCTCCAGCATGAAACGTCCGTAGATTTTGACCCGGACGCGCTGAAAGTTACGCCTTTCAGCTTGGGACGGCGCGTAGTCGACCGCCGCTGACCTCATGACTGCCTACACCCCGTTTGGCATTCCCGCGCGTGGATGCGAGGAATTTCAGCAGAGAACTACAACAAATCGGGTTAACAAAGGGGAAAAACGAGCCTGCAAGACCATGCGATCGTCAACTATTCGTCCCGCCCGCCATCGAAAACGACGAGATGGCGGATGCGGCGGGCACGACCGAGCGCGGAGATCGTTTCGGGCGCCTCGATCTCGTCGGGAACGAGCGAGGGAACGTTGATCGCCGGACGGCTGTTCAGCAGTTCCTTCTCCGGGTCGATGACGCGGATGGAATCGATCAAGGCGTCGGTGATCGGATCCGCGCCCAGCCAGAACGGCTTCTCCACGGCGCTGATCACGCCGAGGCAGCGTGGATTTTCGATGCCGCCGTCGAGCGGCAAGGCGAGCAATTCGAACTTGTTGGAGCGGCCGTTGCGGCTGAAGCCCTCGAAAATGATCAGCACGACCGATTTCTGTTCGAAAACCCCGTGAATGAGCCGCGAAACCAGCCTCTGGTCCTTCTCCCGCCACAGCGACGGGAAGGAAAATCCCTTGAGTTCGCGGCCGTAGGAGGCACAGAGCCTGGTGCCGGCCAGGCGAAATACAGGTTGCCCACGCGTGTCCTTTTCGAGGATGAACGTATCGGCCAGCAGCGACTTGATATCGGCCGGCTCGACTTCCGATCGCTTCGGAGCGGGGCGTCCGTCACGCAGGCGGTTCCAATAGTGGAACAGCGTGATCGATCCGTTTTGGTTCATACTACAAAGCTCCGCGCATTCTGTCGTCTGATGTCCCATCGGTGAACAGAAGGGCGCCCTCCGATGACCTACATGCGTTGGGGAGCAGGAAGCGTGCCAGCGTCGTTAACACTTGTTCACGGGTCGGGGCCGTTAAGGTTAACAACTGGTTTACGTTGCGCCCTGGGCCGCCGCGTGGCACACCAAAACCACTCCAGAAGCGGTCGTTTCGCGACGATCGGCAGCACTTCAGTCAAGAGTTTTAGGGGAGCAGGGGCTCGACCGGCCGTTCAGGGGAAACCTTGGACGGCTTCTTTTTTGATTCGCCCCTTTTGATTCGGAGCGGGACGATTCGCCGTTTGCGGTTCCATCGGCGGTGATCTAGATGCTCGCCAGACCGAACCAGCCCAGTCGAACCAGCCCAGTCGAACCAGCCCAGTCGAACCAGCATCGAGTGCGATTGCAGATGAGCGAACAGCAAAATCCGTCCGAGCCCGAACCGGCCGAGACCATGCCGCCACCGGTGCGTGAGCCGGTGTTCAATCTGCCGCCGATCGTGCTGGCGGTGATCGGCATCTGCGCGGTCGTCTACCTGCTGCAGCAATATGCGCTGAACGACGCCCAGCAGATGACGCTGCTCTATGACGGAGCTTTCATTCCCGTCCTCTATACCGGCCGGTACGGGTTCGACTGGTTTCTCTTCACGCGGCCTTTCACCTATGCCTTCATGCATGGCGGCTTTGCCCATATCGCCATCAACATGGTCTGGCTTGCCGCCTTCGGCTCGCCGCTGGCCAATCGGCTCGGCGCGCTTCGGTTCGCGTTGTTCTTTGCTGCCACGGGATTGGCTTCGGTGGCACTCTTCTGGGCGATGCATCCGTATGGAGAAGCGCCGCTGGTCGGCGCATCGGGCGCCATATCGGGCATGATGGGGGCTGCGGCGCGCTTTGGCTTCCGCACCGACCGCTCGGCCGGCAAGGCTGCTTTCGCCGGCCCGGTGCTGCCGGTCGGGGTCGTGCTGCGCTCGCGCGGCGTCGTCATCTTCCTGGCCATGTGGATGATCATCAATCTGGCCACCGGCCTTCTCGGCTTTGCGCCCGGCGTGGACGGCCAAGTCGCCTGGGAGGCCCATATCGGCGGCTTTGTCGCGGGCTTCTTCGGCCTGCGCTGGTTCGACGGGATATGGCAAGCGCCCGAATGGGAGACCTCCGACCGGGCTTGAAATGCAACCGATCACGGCGCACGATGTTCACTCTTATGTGAAAGCCGGTCAGGGCAGGAACCGGTTGGCAAAGTAGAGGAGGACGCCATGACGGTTAAGGCCATTCTCGAGCAAAAAGGCCATGACGTGTTGACGCTCGGGCCGAACGAAAAACTGAGCGAAGCCATCCGCATCCTTGCCGAGCACAGGATCGGCGCGCTGGTCATCACCAATGGCGATCGCAAGATCGTCGGCATCCTTTCGGAGCGCGACATCGTGCGCGTGGTAGCCAGGGAAGGCGGTGCCGCGCTCGATATAGCTGTGCGCTCGGCGATGACGCCGAAGGTGAAGATCTGCAACGAAAACCACACCGTCAACGAGGTGATGGAGATCATGACCAGGGGCCGCTTCCGCCATCTCCCGGTGGAAAAGGACGGCCTGCTCGATGGCATCGTATCCATCGGCGACGTGGTCAAGCGCCGCATCGAGGACGTCGAGCGCGAGGCCGAGGAAATCCGGGCCTACATCGCCACCGCCTGAGCGGTCGGCAACCGCCGGCCGGGTGCCGGCCGGCGGCACCAAGGCTACCTGTTGTCGAGTTCGGAGCGAACGAGTTCGAGCCCGAGCCTCGTGATGCGGTAGGGCCCGCCGCCGGACGACGAAACCGCCTTCTTGCGTTTCAATTTTCGAAACAGGTCGAGATCGACGCCGGGGTAATGCCAGCCGTCGCGGGTCAGGCATTTGACCGATCCGTTTCTTGTCGTTCCTTTCGATTTCAATGCGTCCGCCCTGCGCGAGCAGGTGCAGGATGCGCTGTTCAATGCGCGAAATATCCATGTGAAGAGTTCCCGGAAAACGAAAAATACCGCCGCCGCGAAGCTTCGCGGCACGGGGTTCAGGTTTTCTGCCCTGCCTCGCTACGAGGTCAGGGCCTCACCGGGACTGCGCGTAAGTGGACATCCACTCTCCATTGAGACGAACGGATACAGGCGAAAGCGGTCGAAGAGGCCAGCCAACGGCTTTGCGCCCGCGGCTTTGCGCTTGTCTCTTTTGGCGGTTTGCACTAGCGAAGTTGCATTAATGCACTTCAGTCCGTAGGCCACAATGAGCATCATCGACACTCGCACCCCTGACGCAAAACGCCTGATATCCGGCGCCACCGGCGACTGGGAGATCATCATCGGCCTCGAGGTGCACGCACAGGTCATCTCGGAAGCAAAGCTGTTCTCCGGCGCTTCGACCGCTTTCGGTGCCGCGCCCAATGCCAATGTCAGCCTTGTCGATGCGGCGATGCCAGGCATGCTGCCCGTCATCAACGAGGAATGCGTCAAGCAGGCGATCCGCACCGGCCTGGGGTTGAAGGCGGCGATCAACCACAAGTCGGTCTTCGACCGGAAGAATTATTTCTATCCGGACCTGCCGCAGGGCTACCAGATCTCGCAGTTCAAGCAGCCGATCGTCGGCGAGGGCACGGTCATCGTCTCTGTCGGCCCCGACCGCCAGGGCGAGTTCGAGGACATCGAGGTTGGCATCGAGCGCCTGCACCTGGAGCAGGATGCCGGCAAGTCGATCCACGACCAGCACCCGACCATGTCCTATGTCGACCTCAACCGCTCCGGCGTGGCGTTGATGGAGATCGTGTCGAAACCTGACATGCGCTCCGGCGATGAGGCCAAGGCCTATGTGACCAAGCTGCGGACCATAATGCGCTATCTCGGCACCTGCGACGGCAACATGGACGAAGGCTCGTTGCGCGCCGACGTCAATGTCTCTGTACGCCGGCCAGGTGGCGAATTCGGCACGCGCTGCGAAATCAAGAACATGAACTCGATCCGCTTCATCGGCCAGGCCATCGACTACGAGGCGCGCCGGCAGATCGCCATCATCGAGGACGGCGGCAAGATCGACCAGGAAACGCGGCTGTTCGACGCCGTCAAGGGCGAGACGCGCTCGATGCGCTCCAAGGAAGAGGCGCACGACTATCGCTACTTCCCCGATCCCGACCTTCTGCCGCTGGAATTCGACCAGGCCTATGTCGATAGGCTGGCCAAGGAATTGCCGGAACTGCCCGATGACAAGAAGCTGCGGCTGATTTCCTCGCTCGGCCTCTCGACCTACGACGCCGCGATCCTGGTATCGGAAAAGCCGATCGCCGATTATTTCGAGAAGGTGGCGGCCGGTCGCGACGGCAAGCTCGCCGCCAACTGGGTCATCAACGATCTGCTGGGTGCTCTCAACAAGGCCGGCAAGGACATTGAATCCGCTCCGGTTTCGCCAGACCAGCTTGGCGCTGTCATCGATCTGATCAAGGAAGGCACCATCTCCGGCAAGATCGCCAAGGACCTGTTCGAGATCGTCTGGAACGAGGGTGGGGATCCGCGCCAGCTGGTCGAAAGCCGTGGCATGAAGCAGGTCACCGATACCGGGGCCATCGAGAAGGCGGTCGACGAGGTGATCGCGGCCAATCCCGACAAGGTCGAGCAGGCTCGCGCCAAGCCCACCATGGCCGGCTGGTTCGTCGGCCAGGTGATGAAGGCGACTGGCGGCAAGGCCAATCCGCAGGCCGTCAACGACCTCGTCAAGGCCAAGCTGGGCATCGAGTAAAAGCATGTTCGTTCGCACCGCCGGGGATCGCGACCTCGCAGCCGTCCGGGCGTTGCTGGTCGAGACCTGGCATGCGACGTATGACGCCATCTATGGCGCGGAACGGGTCACCGAAATCACCAATGAATGGCACTCCATCGCCTCATTGAAAGCCAGGCTGGTAAAGCCGAGCAGCGAGTTCCTCGTTGCCGATGACGGCAAGCGCATTGGCGGCATGGCGTTTGCCGACAGCGTCGATGGCGGCGGCGTGGTCATGCTCAGGCAGCTCTATGTGCTTCCCTTGCTGCAGGGTCGTGGTATCGGCGGCATGCTCCTCGACGAGATCATCGAGAGTTTTCCGGAAGCTCACCGCATTCGGCTCGAAGTGGAAGAGAAGAACACCCGCGCCGTTGCCTTTTATCAGGCCAACGGCTTCGTCCAGATCGGCCGCACCGAGAATTGCGGCTCCGCCAGCTCTGCCATCCCGGCGCTGATCTATGAACGGGTACTTGCCGCCTGAGCACCGTGGCGGCGTGATCACCTTCGCGCGAGCGCGCGTCGCGGGATCTGTTTTCGTTTGACGGCCCTGGTGTCCGGCACCAAAGCTGCCTAGGCCGACCCGCGTAAAGCCGGAATAAACCGACACACGCGGGATGGCTTTGGGGGGAACCATGCCAAGTCTGCCGGAACTGATGCCGACCGAGGTGTCGGACGAAACCTTTGGTGGCGTCACCTATCACATAGCGGGCGAACTGGTGCCCGTGCTTTCCGTCGATGTGACGCGGATGCCTGTCTATTTCGAGCACCACATCCTGCTGTGGAAGAATTCCACAATCACCATCGGCCTGAAATCGCTGAAGGGCGCGCTGAAGCGCATGATGGCCGGCATGCAGATCTTCGTCACCGAGGCGTCGGGGGCGGGCATCATCGCCTTCAGCCGTGATGGGCCGGGTCACATCGTGCCGATTCACCTGCAGCGAGGCGAGGAGATCCAGGTCCGCGAGCACCAGTTTCTGGCCGCCACCAGCAATGTCGACTACACGTTCGAGCGTGTACGCGGCCTGGCGACGATGCTGTTCGGCCAGAGCGGCTTCTTCATCGACCGGTTTCGCGGCGATACCGGTGACGGCATCGTCTGGCTGCACGGCTATGGCAACGTTTTTGAAAAGACGCTCGCTCCGGGCGAGATCATAGACATCGAGCCCGGCGGCTGGCTGTTCAAGGATGCCTCGGTCAGGATGGAGACCAAGATCGACCGGCTGTCGAGCGGCTTCTTCGGTGCCAACTTGAATTTCATCGTCAACCGCTTCACCGGGCCGGGCAGGGTCGGCATCCAGTCGATGTACCTGCATATGCCGACCGAGGAATAGGTTGGGAGCCAGAAGCCAGACGGATGAAAGCCTGGCCAGCGCGAACGCGGCGGTGACTTATCAGCGGATCGGCTCCCCGTGCCATGGCATCGGCAGGGCGAGCCTTCGACCTTGATTGAGAATGCCAACGCCGATCAGGCGGCGGGAACTTCCACATTGTCGATCAGCCTGGTTTTTCCCAGCCAGGCGGCGGCGAGAACGCGGCCCGCGCGGTCGCGCCGCCATGGCGTGAGTGTCAGGCTTTCGCGGGCCTCGACATAATCCACCTTCTGGAAGCCGGTCGCGACCAAGACGCGGCTTGCTTCGGCGATCGTTTCCTCCTGTCCTGCGCCCGCCGCCAGCGCAGCAGCTGCCTTGCGCAGAATGACGTTGAATTGGCGAGCGATCTGGAGGTCGGCTTCATCGAGATAGGCGTTGCGTGACGACATGGCGAGGCCATGCGCGTCGCGTATGGTCGGCGCGCCGATGATCTCGACGGGCAGGTCTAGGTCGCGGCAAAGCTGCCTGACGACGCAAAGCTGCTGGTAATCCTTTTCGCCAAAGATGGCGAAGTCGGGCGCGGCCTGCAGGAGAAGCTTGGCCACCACCGTGGCGACGCCGTCGAAAAAGGTGGGGCGAAAGTCCGTTTCGAGCCCGGCTGACGGGCCGCCTACCGAGATCTTCGTGGCAAAGCCTGCGCGATACATCTCGCTGACACCGGGCGTGAAGGCAAGGTCGGCTTTGACCGCGGCCAGCATGTCGAGGTCGCGGGCCAACTGGCGCGGGTACTTGTCGAGATCCTCGGTCGGTGCGAACTGCGTCGGGTTGACGAAGATCGACACCACGCAACGATCAGCCCTTTCGAGGGCGATCTTGACCAGCGAAAGATGCCCGTTATGCAAGGCGCCCATGGTCGGCACCATGGCGATGCGTTGTCCGTCGCGCCGCCAGTCGCGGATTCGCGCGCGAAGCGCGGCAACGCTGTCGACGACGTGGGGCCGGCTCACGCGTCATCCCCGCCGTTGGTTTTTGAAAAGACGTGGGCGGGCCCGGGGAAAACGCGATCCCGCACCTCCGATGCGTAGCGCTCCGCGGCATGCGTGATCACGCTGCGCAGGTCGGCGTATTGCTTGACGAATTTCGGCACGCGGTCGACCGTCAGCCCGACCATGTCGTCGACGACCAGGATCTGGCCGTCGCAATCGTCGCTGGCGCCGATGCCGATGGTTGGAATGGCTATGCGGCGGGTGATGTCGGCGGCGACCGTCTCGATCGTGCCTTCGATGACCACCGAGAACGCGCCGGCCTTCTCGACCGCCAGCGCGTCGGCGATCAGGGCGGCTACAGTCTCGTCCGTGCGGCCCTTGATCTTGTAGCCGCCATCCTTTTTCACCGATTGAGGCTGCAGGCCGATATGGCCCATGACCGGGATATCGGCGGCCACGATCGCGGCAATCTGACGAGCCATGTCGACGCCGCCTTCGAGCTTCACCGCCTGGCAGCCGGTCTCGCCGACGATGCGCCGTGCCGAGGCCAGGGCTTGCACGGCGGACCCCTCATAGCTGCCGGCCGGCATGTCGACGACCACGCAGGCCCGGGCCGAGCCCCTCATCACGGCTTGGCCGTGCGCGATCATCATCTCCAGCGAGGCGCCCAGCGTCGTCTCGTGGCCATGCACGACCATGGCGACGCTGTCGCCGACCAGGAGCAGGTCGACATGGGGATCGAGCAGGCGGGCGATCGGATAGGTGTAGGCGGTGAGGCAGACGATCGGCGTGCCGCCCTTGCGGCGGCGAATCAGGTCGGCGCCGACGCGAATATCGGTGGTCGGCAATTGCGTGGCCAATCGTCGCCTCCTTCAGCCCCAGCGGGACAGGATTTTCGCATGGGCGCGCAGAGCTTTAGAAAGAGCGGCAAGGCTTGGCAAGCGCGCATCCGGTCACCCCCGGGGATCACAGGCTGGTGTCGGGCCCCTGGCGCGCCATTTGCGCGCTCCTCGTGGCAAAACCCTTGCCTTCCCGAAGGCCTGACGCCATAAGCAGGAAACGGGCGCCGCCAGCGCGAGGGTTCTGAGATGAAGACTTTCCTGACGCAGTTTTTCACCTGGTGGAACAGCCAGACGCTGGGAACGCGCCTGCACACATGGCGCTACGGCAAGAGGGTCGGCCAGGACGAGGCCGGCAATGTCTATTACGAAGGCGGTATCGATTCGGAAGGCCGCACGCGTCGCTGGGTCATCTACCGCAACTATTCGGAAGCTTCGGCCATTCCGCCGGGCTGGCACGGCTGGATTCACCATCGTGTCGATATCGCTCCCCCCAGCGATGACTACCGGCCGCGCGACTGGCAAAAGCCGCATTTACCCAATCTGACCGGCACGCCATCGGCCTATCGTCCGAAAGGCTCGGTGCTGACCAATCAACACCGCCCGCAGGTCACCGGCGACTACGACGCCTGGACGCCGGGCTCGTAACGGCGCGAGTTGCACAGGTAAGGTGCAGGCCGGTCCTTTATCGCCACAATTGGTGTTTAGCTGCTTGCTGATCAGAAAACGGCGACTAGCCTTGGCGATCGACGGAATCACCTGGGCGCGAACCACCGGTACCTTTGCATGAGCTTTTTCAACCCGATATTGACGGGCGGCCTGACGTTAGCAGCCAGCCTCGCCGTCAGCACCATCGCCTTTGCGGCTTCACCCGCACCCGCCGCCCCGGCGCCGGCGGCGCCCGCGGGATCGGATCGCATCACCAACCCGGTCGCCGAGTTCGCCGGCATCGACAAGATCACCGGCCGCATCATCACCTTCGATGTTTATATCGACGAGACGGTGCAGTTCGGCGCCCTGCAGGTCACGCCGCGCGTCTGCTATTCCCGGCCGCAGAACGAACAGCCGAAAACCGATTCTTTCGTCGAGGTCGACGAGATCACGCTCGACCGCAAGATCCGCCGTATCTTTACCGGTTGGATGTTTGCGGAAAGTCCGGGGCTCAACGCCGTCGAACATGCCGTCTATGACGTCTGGCTGAAGGAATGCAAGCAGAAGTCGGATGTGCCGGCGCCCGATGCTGGCAAGAGTGGCGCGACCAAGGCCGATGGGGCGAAAGCCGACGCGTCGAAGCCAGCCGCGACCAAGCCAGCCGCGACCAAGCCAACGCCCTCGGTCGCTCCGGACGCGGCACAGCCCGACGACGCCGTGGAACCGGATACGACGGACACCAACTGATCTCTTGGAACCGCCATGGCTGGCGCGCGTTGGACCATCACCACGCGCGTTGAGGATACGCCAATGTCGGACAGCAAGCGGATCATGGCCAACAAGGCCGAGTTGCTGGAGCTGGAAAAGGGATTCTGGACGGGCGACACTGCCTACTACGCTGCCAATGTCGACACCGAATGCCTTGTGGCATTTCCGCAGATGGCACAGGCCATGGACAATGCCGATCTGGCCAAGACCGCAGCCAAACCCAACCGCTGGCGCGACCTCGACATCGAACTCAAGGGAATAATCGAACCCGGCAGCGATATCGTCATGCTGACCTATGAAGCGCGTGCGACGCGCGAAAATGGCGAGCCCTATGCGGCGCTGGTCAGCACCGGCTACGTCCATCGCGTCAACGGCTGGAAGATGATGTTCCATGCACAGACGCCGATCGAGGCGCCGCCCAAGTAGGGCCTGATCCTACGGAAAAAAGATCGCTTCGCCTTTCAGCGCGTCTGCCAGCATCTTTTCATATTTGCCGCGCGGCACGTCGACCGCGCCGAAACGCTTGAGGTGCTCTGTCGTGAACTGCGTATCGAGCAGCGCGAAGCCGCGTGCCTTCAGGCGCTCGACGAGATGCACCAGGCAGGTCTTCGACGCGTCCGTCTCTTTGGAAAACATGCTTTCGCCGAAGAACACCCGCCCGAGCGAGACGCCATAGAGGCCGCCGACCATACGCCCCTCGCGCCAGGCCTCGACCGAGTGGCAATGACCCATGCGGTGCAGTTGCACATAGGCTTCGCGGATCGGCGCATTGATCCAGGTAGAGCGGCGCTCCTCGCGCTTTTCGGCGCAGCCATCGATCGTCGCCTCGAAATCGAAATCGAAACGGATTTCGAACGGGTGCCTGCGGATCGTCTTCTTCAGGCTTTTGGGTGTGTGAAAATCGTCGAGCGGAATGATGCCGCGCGTCTCCGGCCGCACCCAGAAGACCTCCGGGTCACCAGCACTTTCGGCCATGGGGAAGACGCCCGAGGCGTATGCCTTGAGCAGAAGGTCGGTTGGGATGCGATAGCCTGGCGCGTAGGGACGGGTCATCGCGTCATTATAGCGGCAAGTTGAGGCTATTCGCCCTTGGCCAGATATTTTTCCAGCCAGTGGATGTCGTAGTCGCCATTGGCGATGTCGGCATTGCCGACGAGATCGCGAAACAGCGGCAACGTCGTCTTGATCCCGTCGACGACGAATTCGTCGAGCGCCCGCCGCAGCCGCATCATGCATTCGACGCGGTTGCGGCCATGCACGATCAGCTTGCCGATCAGGCTGTCATAGTAGGGTGGGATCTTGTAGCCCGAATAGACGCCGGAATCGACGCGGATGCCGAGGCCGCCTGGCGTGTGAAAATGCGTGATCGTGCCGGGCGAGGGGGTGAAAGTGCGGGGATCCTCGGCGTTGATACGGCATTCGATGGCGTGGCCGTTGAACTTGATGTCTTCCTGCTTGACCGAAAGGCCGCCGCCGGACGCGACGCGGATCTGCTCGTGGACCAGATCGATGCCGGTGATCGCCTCCGTCACCGGATGCTCGACCTGCAGGCGCGTGTTCATCTCGATGAAATAGAACTCGCCGTTCTCGTACAGGAACTCGATGGTGCCGGCGCCCGAATAGCCGAGATCGGCGATCGCCTTGGCGCAGATACCGCCGATGCGGGACCGCTCCTCGGCGTTGAGCGCCGGCGAATTGGCTTCTTCCCAGACTTTCTGGTGGCGCCGCTGCAGCGAGCAGTCGCGCTCGCCGAAATGCACGCCGCCGCCGAAGCCGTCGCCAAACACCTGCACCTCGATGTGGCGCGGTTTCTCCAGGTATTTCTCGATGTAGACCGCGTCGTCGCCGAAGGCCGCGCCCGCTTCCGAGCGTGCCGTCTGCAGTGCGATTTCGAGGTCTGCCTCCGTATGCGCTACTTTCATGCCGCGTCCGCCGCCGCCGGCCGACGCCTTGATGATGACGGGATAGCCAATCTCGGCGGCGATGCGCCTGGCTTCTTTTTCCTCGGTCACCGCACCGTCGGAACCGGGCACAACCGGAATGCCGAGGCGTTTTGCCGTGCGCTTGGCCTCGATCTTGTCGCCCATGATGCGGATGTGGTCGCCGGACGGGCCGATGAAGGTGATGTTGTGCGCCGCCAAAATGTCGGCGAACTTGGCGTTCTCCGACAGGAAGCCATAGCCCGGATGCACGGCGTCGGCGCCGGTGATCTCACAGGCCGCGACGATCTGGTGGATGTTGAGATAGCTGTCGCGCGACGGCGGCGGACCGATGCACACGCTTTCGTCGGCGAGCCTGACATGCATGGCGTCAGCGTCGGCGGTCGAATGCACCACCACCGTCTGGATGCCAAGTTCCTTGCAGGCGCGCAGCACCCGGAGCGCGATTTCGCCGCGATTGGCGATGAGGATCTTCTGGAACATCAGGTCCGCTCTACTCGATCACGACGAGCGGCATGCCGTATTCCACCGGCGTCGCGTCCTCGAACAGGATCGCCGTCACCGTGCCCGCGCGCGGCGAGGGGATTTGGTTCATCGTCTTCATCGCCTCGATGATCAGCAGCGTCTGGCCTTCCTTGATCTTCTGGCCGACCTCGATGAACGGCTTTGCGTCCGGCGACGGCGCCAGATAGGCGGTGCCGACCATGGGCGAGGTCACCGCGTTTTTCGACACGTCGACCGCCGCCGGGGCGGCCGCGGGCTGGGTTGCCGTTGGTGTATAGGTGGGCTGCGGGGCCGCAATCGCGTGAACGGCGGGCGCCTGCCGCGACACCCGTACCTTCAGGTCGCCGAGTTCCACCTCGATCTCTGTCAGGTTGGTGTCGTTCAGTATGCCCGCCAGATCGCGGATCAGTTGCTGGTCAACACCGGTCTTCTTTATCGACATTTTCGAGCCTTCTGTTTGTTGGCCGGTCATAGGCGTGCGGCCAGCGCTTGCAGCGCCAGCGTGTAGCCGAGCGGCCCAAAGCCACAGATCATGCCGACAGCGACCGGCGCGACCATGGAGACGTGGCGGAACGGTTCCCGCGCGTGGATGTTGGAAAGGTGAACTTCGGCGACCGGCAATGGCGCGACCGAACGGATGGCGTCGTGGATCGCGATCGAGGTATGGCTATAGGCGCCTGGGTTGATGACGATGCCGGCGGCTTTGTCGCCGGCCTCCTGGATCCAGTCGACAAGATCGCCCTCATGGTTCGACTGACGGAAATCGATCTCGATCCCAAGCGACGCACCTGCCTGCTTGCAGTCGTCGGCGATCGCGGCAAGCGTCTTGCCGCCATAGATGCCCGGCTCGCGCTTGCCGAGCGCGTTGAGATTGGGACCGTTCAGGACAAAAACCGTTTTCAAAAAAACCGACCTTTTCCGGCGCCGGCGTCAAGCCGGCGCGCTGGGCCTCTATACCGGGCATAGTCGCCCGCGGAAAGAGCGCAAGTGCGTTCTTTCACTGTCCACAACAGGCCGAAATGCGCCCGTGAAGAAAACCGCTTGCCGCTCAAAGCGCGGCTTTCGCCGCCTCGATCTTTTCGGCAAGCACTTCCTGCCCGAGCGCCCCGAACACGACCTCGTTGCCGACGACGTAGGACGGGGTTCCGGTGATCTGCAGTTTGTTGGCAAGATCGTAAGTTTTGGTGAAGGCCTCGGTGATCGATGGGTCCTTCATCTTATCGTGCAATGTCGCCTCGTCGGCGCCGAGCGAAAGCGCGATCTTGATCGCGGTTGCCTCGGTGGCGCGCCCCTGACCGCCGAGCAGCGCATTGTGGAACTCGCCGTATTTCTCCGGCATCATCAGGTGAAACGCCATCGAGACGACGCTCGCCTTCTGCGAATCCGGGCCGAGGATCGGGAATTCCTTGAGCACGAAACGCAGGTCCGGATCGGACTTGGTAAGCGCCCGCATGTCCTCGATGGCGCGTTTGCAGAAGCCGCAATTGTAGTCGTAGAACTCGACGATCGTGACCTTGCCGTTCGGGTTGCCGACAACGCCGTCGAAGGTGGAATTGAAGATCTGGTCCTTGGCGTTCTTGATGACGCCCAGTGCCGCGAGCCGCTGTTCCTCCTTCTGCTTGGCCTCGAGCGCGTCCTGCACTTCCAGCAGCACTTCCGGATTCTTCAGGAGATAGTCGCGGATGATTCCCTCGACCTCGGTGCGGTCGATTTTGGTATCGGCCGCCGTCTGGACAGGCTGAGCCGTCTGGACAGGCTGAGCCGTCTGGACAGCCTGTGCCGTTCCGGCCTTCGCAACCTGCGGACTGCCGGCCACGAAACCGAAAGCCAGCATGGCAAGGGCGACCGCAACCCCCGTGGTGCCCAGCAGCAGTGCCTTTTTCATCGTTGTCGTTCCTTCTGCCTGTTTTCCGGTCCGGCTGTGTCGCAGCACGCGGCCGGAAGGTTCATGAGATTACTGGCTCTTGCCTGACGATTTGTAGTTTATGATGTCCTGGGCGCGTATCCAGCGCGGCTCGCCGCGCTTCATCTGCTGTTGCGCCCGCATGGCGAAGATCTTGGCATCCTTGTAGTTGCCGGAATAGAAATGGCCTTCGGCGGTGGCAAGCTCCGCGCCCGGTATGTCTCCCAGCTCCCCATAAGCCTGCGCCAGATAGCGATATCCGGTGGAGTTTTCCTTGTCGCGGCCCAGGCCATTGTTGATCTGCACGACAGCTTTCTTGAGCGAGTCGGGCGTGCCGACCGCCATCAGCGCCTGGCCAAGCGAGACAGGCAGCAGGCCGGACCGTGCCGGGTCGAGGCTGACCGCCTTGGAATAAGCGTCGGCCGCATCCGCGGGCTTGTTGGCTTTCATAAGAATATCGCCGCGCAGCTCCTGGAAGTAGGCATTCTTGGGCTGCGCCTTGATCAGGGCGTTGGTCTTGGTGAGCGCCGCGGCGATGTTGCCGTAGAGATAGGCCGACTGGGCATCGCCGTACAGCGCCGCCATGCTGCCCCGCATCTTTTGCATCAGCCGCGTCGCGGCGGCCTGGCCTTCCATGTAGACGGCAATCTTCACCCGCATCATGTCGTGGCGCTGCTGCAGTGCCGGCGCGTCGATCTTGTCGACATTGGGGCTCTGTTTGACCAGCACCTCGAGGTTGGCGATGCGGTCCTGCGGCATCGGGTGGCTGATCCGGTAGGGATCGACCTGCGCGCCCGACAGCGATAGCGCGGTCTGGAAGCGGTGGAAGGTCTTCAGCATGCCCATGCCGGACTGGCCGGTGGCATTGAGATAGGTGATGGCCGAGCGGTCGGCCGTGATTTCCTCGGTGCGCTGGTAAGCGAGGATGCTGCGCTGCGCCATCTCGCCGCCGCCGGCCGCCACGCCCATGCCGGCGCCGGCAAGGCCGCGGCTGTTCGTGGTCGCACCGGCAACGATCGCGCCGGCACCGAGCAAGGTGGCGATGATGGCCATGGTCTTGGCGCGTTCGAGCTGGTCGCGCAGCTTCTGCTGGTGGCCGCCGGCGATATGCCCGGCTTCGTGTGCGATGACGCCGATGATTTCGTTCGGCGTCTCAGCCGTCATCAACGCGCCGGTGTTGATGAACAACCGGCGCCCGGTGACGAAGGCGTTGAAGCTGGAATCGTTGACCAGCACGATGTCGATGCCGTCATTCGCCAGCCCGGCGGCCCTGAAGATCGGCCGTGCATAATCGCGCACCAGGGCTTCGATCTCGGCGTCGCGGACCACTGGCACGCCTTGGGCGCAGGCGGTCTGCGAACCGGCAACCGCAACCGCGGCGGCAAGCGAAACCGTTGCGAAGACACGCGCTGCCCGGGCAATCGTCGATCTGGGTCGGCTCAACATAATGTGTCCACTGGTAGACGAGCGGGCGAAAGATGAAAAGTCGGCGCCTGAAAACTTCCTCAACTTGTGATCCTCACATCAATCGGGCATTTGTGCGGCGCATGCGTCAGGACCTGGCGCGCTCAATCCTCGGGACAGGGGTAAAAATGGTCGTTTCGCTCTCCCATCGCGGCAATGTCGAGCCGTTCCACGCCATGGATGTGCTGGCCGAAGCGAACCGGCTGAAGGTCCTGGGCATACCGGTGATTTCCATGGCGGTCGGCCAGCCATCCGATCCAGCGCCCGTACGGGTTCGCGCCGCCGCCGCCAAGGCGCTGGAGGTTGGACGCATAGGCTATACCGACACCTTGGGTCTGGCCCCGCTGCGCAAGGCGATCGCCGGGCATTACGCGGATCATTATGGCCTCGATGTCGACCCCGGCCGGATCGCGGTGACCACCGGATCGTCGGCGGCCTTCAATCTCGCCTTCCTGGCGATGTTCGACCCGGGCGACCGTGTCGCCATCGCCGCACCCGGCTACCCCGCCTATCGCAACATCATGGCAGCCCTTGGCATCGACGTGGTCGAAATCGAGCTCGGCGACGCGGCTTATCTGCATGCTGGCCATCTGGAAGCCGCGCATCGCGAGGCGCCGCTGAAGGGTGTGCTGTTTGCAAGTCCGGCCAATCCGACGGGCGCCGTCATCCCAGTCGACGAACTGGCGACGCTGGTCGCCACGGCGGAATCGCTCGGCATCGCCGTCATTTCCGATGAGATCTACCATCGGCTGGCCTATGGCGCCCCCGACACCACGGCACTCGCCTTCAGCGGCAGCGTGACGGTTATCAACTCCTTCTCGAAATACTACTGCATGACCGGCTGGCGCATCGGCTGGATGGTTTTGCCGGAAGAACTCGTGCGGCCGGTCGAGCGCATCGCCCAGAGCCTCTACATCTCGCCGCCGGAGCTGTCGCAGATTGCGGCGATCGAGGCTTTTGCCGCAACCGAGGAACTGGAGGCGGTGAAGGGACGCTATGCCTGGAATCGCGAGCTCTTGATTAAGCGTTTGCCGGAGCTGGGTTTTCCCCTGGCGGCGCCCATGGATGGCGCCTTCTATGCCTTTTGCGATGTCACCCGGCACAGCAATGACAGCATGGTCTTCGCCCGCAGGATGCTGGCCGAGGCGCATGTTGCAGCGACACCCGGCCGCGATTTCGACACCAGGGCGGGGCATCGCACGATGCGGTTTTCCTACGCCGGCAGCCACGACGACATGGTCGAGGCGATGGCGCGCATCGAACGCTGGTTGAGGTAGCGTCATGCCGGAAGTCGAACAGGCCCCCAAACTTGATCAAGCATTGGCGGAAGTCGCGGCGGAAATGGCGGAACGCACCGATCGCGGCGATGTCGCGACCTATATTCCCCAACTGGGCAAGGTCGACCCGAAGAAATTCGGCATCGCGGCCGTTACCAATGATGGCCGCACGCTCGTGGCCGGCGATGCCGACCAGGCGTTTTCGATCCAGAGCATCTCGAAGGTGTTCACGCTGACGCTGGCGCTCGGCAATGTCGGCGATGCGCTGTGGAAGCGGGTGGGGCGCGAGCCCTCCGGCAACCCGTTCAACTCGATTGTCCAGCTCGAGCATGAGAACGGCATTCCGCGCAATCCGTTCATCAATGCCGGTGCCATCGTCATTTCCGACATCCTGCTTGCCGGTCACCAGCCGCGCGAGGCGATCGGCGAGATACTGCGCTTCATCCAGTTCCTCGCCGACGACGAGACGATCATCATCGATCGCGAGGTCGCGGCTTCCGAACGTGCCACTGGTTACCGCAATTTCGCGCTCGCCAACTACATGAAATCCTTCGGCAATCTCCATCATGCGCCGGAACTGGCGCTGGGCGTCTACTTCCACCATTGCGCCATTGCCATGAGCTGCCGGCAATTGGCAATGGCCGGCCGCTTCCTCGCCAATGGCGGCAAGAACCCGGCGACCGGGCATTCCGTGGTGTCGGCGGAGCGGGCGCGGCGCATCGGCGCCATGATGCTGACCTGCGGCCACTATGACGGCTCTGGCGATTTTGCTTTCCGCGTCGGCATCCCCGGCAAGAGCGGCGTCGGCGGCGGCATATTGGGCATCGTGCCGGGTGTCGCCTCGCTCGCCGTCTGGTCGCCCGGCCTCAACGCCAACGGCAATTCCAAGCTGGGGTCGATCGCGCTGGAAAAGCTCGCCAGGATGATGAACTGGTCGATCTTCGCGCCGTAGAAACGTGACCTGCCGATAAGAAAAATCCCGCGCCGTTCATTTCGATCGGCGCGGGATTTTTTGTCAAAGATTCAATTCAACGATTTGAAAAGCTTAGAAAAAGCCTTTCCGCTGCCACCAGCCGGCACGCTTCGGCTTTTCTTCGGTCTTGACTTCAGGCTCATCGGCGACGGTCGAGGAAACCACCGGTACGACAGGCGTATCAGCGGCTGCCGCCTTGCGGCGGGATGGCCGAGCCTTCGGCGTCTCCTCGGCGGCCGCTGCCTCGTCCGATGCCGTGGCTGGCGTTTCGGCGGGTGCCTGCACGGCCAGTTCCGCGGTCGGCTCCTCGGCGACGGCTTCGGCGACCGCCTTCTTCGGCTTGGCTGCGCGACGCGGCTTCTTGGGCTTCTCGGTGCTTGGCACCTCGTCGCTCACGGTAGCCGCGGGTTGTTCGACGGCGGTGGCAGCCACCGGCTCGATCGACGCAGGCTCGCTTAGCGAAGCATCAGCTTCGGCGGGCTCGGTCGTTTCGCCGGCTTCCGCCTCGGTCTCGCCTTCACCGTCTTCGCGACGGTTGCGCTTGCCGCCGCGCTTGCCGCGCCGACGCTTCTTGCCCTGGCCATCGTCGGACGCTTCCGCCGTTTCGACGGTCCCGGTTGCGGCGACCGCAGCCTCGTCGTCTGCCTCGGCATCGCCATGGTCCGCCGCGCCTTCCGACGCGGAGAAACCGTCATCGGACGTGGCGAGGGAAGCGCCGTCGGTCGGGGCGCCATGCTCGCGGTCGCGGTCCTTGCCGCCACGCCGCCTGCGGCGCTTACGGCGTTTGCGATCGCGGCCTTCGCCGTCCTCGCCGGATTTGGGCTGCTGATGCTGCGGCTGTTGGGCGTGGCGCGGCTGTTCGGCCTGGGCCGGCGCCTCGTCCTCCTCCTCGGCGACGATGATCTCGTCCTCGGGCTCTTCCGGCTCGACATAGGCCGGCAGGCTGCGCACCTCGACGAAACCTTCCGGCTTTTCGGCCAGCGCGCCGCGGAAGATCGCGTAGTGCTGGGCACCGACAGCGTCGTCTGCCTCGATGGTGATCGTCAGGCCGAAGCGGCTTTCCAGTTCCACCAGCGTGCCGCGCTTGTGATTGAGCACGTAGAGCGCGGTCGCGGCCGGCGTGCGCACCGTGATGTGGCTTCGCGAATCCTTGAGCAGGAACTCCTCGATTGCCCGTACCACCATCAGCGCCACCGACGAATCGGACCTGACATGGCCGGTGCCGCCGCAATGCGGGCACGGCTTCATGGTCGATTCCAGCACGCTGGCGCGGATGCGCTGACGCGACATCTCCATCAGGCCGAAATGCGAGATACGGCCGACCTGGATGCGAGCACGATCGTTCTTGAGGTGATCCTTCAGCCGCTTCTCGACGGAGCGGTTGTTGCGGTTCTCCTCCATGTCGATGAAGTCGATGACGATCAGGCCGGCAAGGTCGCGCAGCCTGAGCTGGCGGGCGACTTCCTCGGCCGCTTCCAGATTGGTGTGGAGCGCGGTGTCCTCGATCGAGTGCTCCTTGGTGGAACGGCCCGAATTGACGTCGATGGCGACCAGCGCTTCGGTCTGGTTGATGATGATGTAGCCGCCGCTCTTCAGCGTCACTTGCGGCTGCAGCATGCGGTCGAGCTGCGCTTCGATGCCGTTGCGCACGAAGATCGGCGTCGTGTCGCGGAACGGCTGAACCACCTTGGCGTGGCTCGGCATCAGCATGCGCATGAAATCCTTGGCCTCGCGATAGCCCTCTTCGCCGGAGACGAGAATCTCGTCGATGTCCTTGTTGTAGAGGTCGCGCACCGAGCGCTTGATCAGGCTTCCTTCCTCATAGACGAGAGCAGGGGCCGTGGACTGGAGCGTGAGATTGCGCACGTTCTCCCACAGCCGCATCAGATATTCGTAGTCGCGCTTGATCTCAGCCTTGGTGCGGCTCTCGCCGGCGGTGCGCAGGATGACCCCCATGCCTTGCGGCACTTCGAGATCGGCGACGACCTCCTTGAGGCGCTTGCGGTCGACCGCGCTGGTGATCTTGCGCGAAATACCGCCGCCGCGCGCAGTGTTCGGCATCAGAACGGAATAGCGGCCGGCGAGCGACAGATAGGTGGTGAGCGCCGCGCCCTTGTTGCCGCGCTCTTCCTTGACGACCTGCACCAGCAGGATCTGCCGGCGCTTGATCACTTCCTGGATCTTGTACTGGCGGCGCACCGGCTTGCGGCGATTGCGCACTTCCTCGAGCGCGTCCTCGGCGCCGACCGATTCGATCTCATGATCGTCCGGATGGGAAGAGGATACTTCCTCCAGCATGCCGCGATCATTGTCGGTGGAGGTGGCTTCGCTGCCCTGTTCGGCATGCGGGATGGGCTCGGAAATCACATCGCCTTCGACGGAGGCGGCGATCGACTTGGGAGGGCCGTCGTTGGTCTCGCCTTTATCCTGTTCGGAAGAAACCTCGTCCTGTTCGGGTGCGTCGGCGTATTCCGAGGCGTCGGATGCGTGTTCCGTGGTCCCGGAAATGTTGGCCATGTTCTCGGCGACAACATCCGGGCCATTGTCATCTGGCCCATTGTCGTTGTTTTCGTCTGCCTCGCCGGCGGCTTCGCTTGCCTCGCCGGATTCGGCCGTGCCGGCATCGCGCCTGTTTTCACCACGGTCGCGGGGCTTGCCGCCGCGCCGGCGACCGCGCCGTCCACGATCCCGGCTCTGGCGATCATCGCCTTCGCCGTCCTCGTTCTCTTCGTCCTCGGCCTCCTGCGCTTCCGCGCGCAGCAGTGCCTGACGGTCGGCGACCGGAATCTGGTAGTAATCGGGGTGTATTTCACTGAAGGCGAGAAAACCGTGACGGTTGCCGCCATATTCGACAAAGGCTGCCTGAAGGGAAGGTTCGACGCGCGTTACACGGGCGAGATAGATATTTCCTTTGAGCTGCTTCTTGTCCTGGGATTCAAAGTCGAATTCTTCGATACGGTTACCGCGTACGACGACTACGCGTGTTTCCTCCGGGTGGGAGGCGTCTATCAGCATTTTGTTGGGCATTATTTCGTTTCCTCCCGGCAGCCGTCAGCCGCAGCTTGCAAGGCAAAGCCCGCTGCTGCGTTTCTGGTGTGTGGGTGCCGGATGTCTGAATGTCCGCCGGACGCTGCCTGCGTGTCATGGCGGTGCCGCCCGCAGCCATATTGGCGCGGTTTGATGCGGACCTTTCCATGATTGCGCTTGAAGCCATCGTCACCAGCAGAACCTTTTGAACCAAAGCCCGGAAACCGGACCAGCTTGTTTGCTCATACAGAGCCGGCGCGGGAACAAACCCGGGCCGTTTTCCTCACGCAGGCGATTCCCCCGCCACGGGAGCACACCTGCGAAATTCGTCGCAATCACCTGAAGCCTTTTCGCGTGAAGCGAAAGGAGCCGCCTTTCATCTGACCCTGTAGCAGGAAGCTGCGGAGGAGGGCGGTTCCAGGATTGCAGTGATCCACCATCGCTTTTATGATTTGGCGGGTTGGAAGGCAACCCCGATTTCCGATGCCGGCAAAAAGCAGTTCCGTAGCGTAAGCCTGGCCCCGTCCTTGCGTGAAAAGGCTTGGTTAACCTTCTCTGGATACCAATCGTTAATCGAGCTCGCGGCCTAACCGGCATGTTGACGAAACGAACCGGCGCCTGGCGCCAAACCGGGAGCGACTGGAAGAAAGATGGGACTGGCGGACTTCACAGACAAGGGATGTCGTGTTGGCGGCCAGGTTCTCCGTGCCTTCTGTCTCCTGCTGCTGGTGGCGATTTCCCAAGTCTTTTCCCCTGTAGCCTTTTCCATGGTTGCCAATGCGGCCGACGCTCCGCTCATGGCCAAGGGCTACAAAATGGCCGGCGATGCCACCAAGATGCGCATCGTCATGGATTTCGATCGCGAGCCTGACATCAAATGGTTCCTGCTGCTCGGACCCAATCGCCTTGTCATCGATCTTGCGAACACCCGATTTGCCATCGATGCCAAGGATCTGAAGCCGCGTGGCCTGGTCAAGGGCGTGCGGCTCGGCGAGCTCGGCGAGGGCGTCTCGCGACTGATCCTCACCGGCAAGGGGCCGTTCGCCGTCGACAAGCTCGATGTGCTCAAGAACGAGGACGGAACCGGCTACCGCCTTGCCGTCGACATGTCGGCGGCCTCCGAACGTGAGTTCGACGCCGCTCTTGCCAATCAGGCGCTGACCACCGGTTCCACGGTTTCGACCGACAAGGGCGGCCGGGTCGGAACCGGGCCTGTCTCCAATCCAGGCCACCGATTCACCGTCGTTATCGACCCCGGCCACGGCGGCATAGACGGCGGTGCCGAAGGTTTGAACGGCACCATCGAGAAGAACGTCACGCTGGCCTTTGCCGCGGAGCTGCGCGACAAACTCGCGGCCGCCGGCCGATACGATGTCTTCATGACCCGGGATACCGACGAATATCTGCGCCTCGACGACCGCGTCCGCATTGCCCGCCAGCATGAGGCCGATCTGCTGATTTCGATTCATGCCGACACGATCAGCGTCAAGGGCATCCGCGGCGCCACCGTCTATACCGTTTCCGACAAGGCCTCCGATCCGGAAGCGCAGGCGCTGGCCGACCGTGAAAACCTGTCCGACCAGTTCGCCGGCATGGTCATCAAGAACGACAGCAAGGAAGTGACCGACATCCTGATCGACCTGATCCGGCGCGAGACGCACACCTTCTCGATGAGTTTTGCCCACACATTGGTCGGTCAGCTGTCGACCAGCGTCGGTCTTATCAACAATCCGCAGCGTTCGGCCGGGTTCAAGGTGCTGAAGGCCCCCGACGTGCCTTCCGTGCTGGTCGAGCTCGGCTATCTCTCCAATGCCAAGGACGAGGCGCAACTGCTTGACGCCGAGTGGCGCGGCAAGGCAGCGCAAAGCATCACCAATGCCGTGGCATTGTTCGCTTCCGCGCGTGCCGGGGCTGGAACCGGAGGTTGACAATGCCCGGCGGCGCCTGCAACCAGAGGCGGCGTTGCGCGATGACAACACCCTGCGCTTTTATTTCGGGCTTGCGGCTGCGAAATCAGGCCTTGCCGTATTTTGTCCACATGGTGGCGACATGGGTTTTCGATTACGGGTTGGGACCGGCTCGAAAGCTTGCGTGAAAGGCGGCTTCGTTTAGGAAATTCCCGAACCAAGGACTGGAGCGGGTATGATTCGTCTCATTGGCTATTTCTTCGGCATAGGCACGACGCTGGCCCTCCTGGCCGCGGCGGGCGTTGCCCTCTACATCGGCCATGTAGCGAAGGATCTGCCTGACTACGAAGTGCTGGCAAAGTACGAGCCTCCGGTGACCACCCGCATCCATGCCTCGGATGGCGCGCTGATGGCCGAGTACGCGCGGGAACGGCGCCTGTATTTGCCGATCCAGGCTATCCCGGATCGCGTCAAGGCTGCCTTCCTGTCGGCTGAGGACAAGAACTTCTACAGCCACCCCGGTGTCGATATAACGGGATTGGGCAGAGCGGTTATCACTTACGTTTCGGGTGGCCCCATGCAGGGCGGCTCGACGATCACCCAGCAGGTTGCCAAGAACTTCCTGCTCACCAACGAGCGTTCCCTGGAACGCAAGGTCAAGGAGGCCATCCTCTCGTTCCGCATCGAACAGGCCTATTCCAAGGATCGAATCCTCGAGCTCTATCTCAACGAGATTTTCTTTGGCTTCAACGCCTATGGCGTTGCCGGTGCGGCACTGACCTACTTCGATAAATCGGTGAACGAGCTGACCGTGGCCGAGGCCGCCTATCTGGCATCGCTCCCGAAAGGTCCGGCCAACTACAATCCCTTCAAGCACGCCGACCGCGCAATTGAACGGCGAAACTGGGTCATCGGCCAGATGGTCGAGAACGGTTACGTGACGCCTGAAGAGGGCGCAAAGGCGAAGGCCGAGCCGCTTGGCGTTGCTCCGCGCCGCAGCGGCTCCTACCTTTTCGCCGGCGAGTATTTCACGGAAGAGGTTCGTCGGCAGATCATCGCCCGCTATGGCGAGAACGCGCTCTATGAGGGCGGGCTGTCGATTCGCACCACCCTTGACCCGAAGGTCCAGCTCATCGCCCGCAAGGCGATGCAGAATGGATTGATGAAATACGATACTTTGCGTGGCTATCGCGGGCCGTTGAAGACGATCGACGTCTCCGGCGATTGGGGTGTGCCGTTGGGCGCAGTCAAGGGGCTGGAAGACGTTCCCGAGTGGTCGCTGGCCGTCGTGCTCGACAGTTCGGCGTCCGGGCTGTCGATCGGCCTGCAGCCCGCACGCCAGGCGTCGGGCGATATCGTGAAGGAACGCGTCGAAGGCACCGTCAGCAAGGAAGACATGGGCTTTGCCATGCGCCATGTGGTCGAGGGCAAGACAGTCAAGGCCAAGTCGCCGGCCGACGTGCTGAAGCCGGGCGATGTCATCTTCGTCCAGAAGAACGACGGCTCCGACAATACCTACAGCTTGCGCCAGGTTCCCGAGGTGGAAGGCGGCCTGATCGCGATGGATCCGCACACCGGCCGCGTGCTGGCCATGGTCGGCGGCTTCTCCTATTCGCAGTCCGAATTCAACCGCGCCACCCAGGCGATGCGCCAGCCGGGTTCGTCATTCAAGCCCATCGTCTATTCGGCCGCACTCGACAATGGCTATACTCCGGCCTCGGTGATCATGGACGGACCGATCACCATCCAGAGCGGCAACACCACCTGGACGCCGAAGAACTATGACGGCACCGTCGCCGGGCCGGCAACGCTCCGCTCCGGCATCGAGAAGTCGCGCAACCTGATGACGGTGCGGCTTGCCAACGACATGGGCATGAAGCTGGTCGTCGAATATGCCGAGCGCTTCGGCGTCTATGATCATCTGGCGCCATATCTGCCGATGGCGCTGGGTTCGGGCGAGACGACCGTCATGCGCATGGTTTCGGCCTATTCGATCATGGCCAATGGCGGCAAGTCGATCAAACCGTCGCTGATCGATCGTATCCAGGACCGCTACGGCAAGACCGTGTTCAAGCAGGACGAGCGTGGCTGCGAAGGCTGCAACGCTCCTGAATGGAAAAACCAGCCCGAGCCGGAACTGGTCGACAATTCCGAGCAGGTGCTCGATCCGATGACCGCCTACCAGATCACCTCGATGATGGAAGGCGTCGTCCAGCGCGGCACCGGCGCCACAATCGGGGAACTTGGCCGCCACATCGCCGGCAAGACCGGCACCACCAACGACGAGAAGGACGCATGGTTCATCGGTTATACGCCGAACCTCGTGGTTGGTCTCTACATGGGCTACGACACGCCGCGCGGCCTCGGCCACGGCGCCACCGGCGGCGGTCTTGCCGCCCCGATCTTCAAGGACTTCATGCGTGTGGCGCTGGACGGCACGCCCAATGTCGACTTCAAGGTGCCTGACGGCATGAACCTGATCGCCATCAACCGCAAGACCGGCATGCGCTCCTCCTCGGGCGATGCGGGCACCATCATCGAGGCTTTCAAGCCGGGGACCGGCCCCGCCGACAGCTACTGGGTGATCGGCATGGGTGCCGATGGCTCCAACGCCTCGGGCGGCGCGCTGTCGCCGCAGGCCAACCAGGCCATCCAGGACGGCGGCGGCGGCCTTTACTGACGAATTCACGCGTCCAGTTGGGCCAGCCTCCGGCTGACCCATTTCGCTTTACACATGGCGGCACCGTCCCTATGTATCGCGCCGACCGAAGCGTCATTTCAGCAACAGGACAAAACATCAGGCCATGCGCGCGGAAACGCAGAATATCGTCGACGAGATCAGGCAGGCGATAACCCTGCTGAGGAGGCATCTTTGACTGGGATCAGGCCATAAAGCGGCTTGAATACCTGAACGTGCGGGCCGAGGACGCCAGTCTCTGGAACGAACCGCTGGAAGCGCAGAAGCTGATGCGCGAGCGCCAGGGCCTCGAGGAAGGCATCGCGGCGGTCAAGGGCCTGACCCAGGCGCTGGAAGACAATATCAGTCTCATCGAGCTCGGCGAGGAAGAGGGCGACGAAGGCGTCGTCGCCGAAGCCGAAGCCGCGATCCGTTCGATGCAGGGCGAGGCCAAGGCCCGACAGGTGGAAACGCTGCTCTCGGGCGAAGCGGACGCCAACGACACCTATCTCGAAATCCATGCCGGCGCCGGCGGCACCGAGAGCCAGGATTGGGCCTCGATGCTGTTGCGCATGTACACACGCTGGGCCGAGCGCCGCCGCTTCAAGGTCGAGGTGCTTGAAGTGCATGACGGCGAAGAGGCGGGCATCAAGTCCGCGACCTTGCTGATCAAGGGCCACAATGCCTATGGCTGGATGAAGACCGAATCCGGCGTCCACCGCCTGGTGCGCATCTCACCCTATGACAGCAATGCGCGCCGTCATACGTCCTTCTCCAGCGTCTGGGTCTATCCTGTGGTCGACGACAGGATAGAGATCGACGTCTCCGAATCCGACGTGCGCATCGATACCTATCGTTCATCGGGTTCGGGCGGCCAGCACGTCAACACCACCGATTCGGCTGTGCGCATCACCCATATCGCCACCGGCATCGCGGTCGCCTGTCAGGCAGAACGCTCGCAGCACAAGAACAAGGCCAAGGCCTGGGAAATGCTGCGCTCGCGCCTCTACGAGGAAGAGCTGAAGAAGCGCGAAGCGGTGGCCAATGCCACTGAGGCATCGAAGAGCGACATCGGCTGGGGTCACCAGATACGCTCCTACGTGCTGCAGCCCTATCAGCTGGTCAAGGATCTGCGCACCGGTGTCGAAAGCACCAGCCCCTCGAGCGTGCTCGACGGCGACCTCGACGACTTCATGGAAGCTTCGCTATCGCAACGCATCGAGGGTGGCGCGGGCGAAGCTGTGGCGGACCTGGACTAGGCTGCTTGCGCGGGCAATGATCGCGAGCCGGTCGCAAAAGCGGACGTATTGTCGTGCGGCGCCCGGTGTTGGTCTCAAGTGTTCGCCGGTGCGGCGCGACAAGTTCGCGGTGATTGCAGGGTCCCGACTCGGCATATCGCTCTGGTGCGGGAAGGGGCTTTTCTTCCTCCCAAAGCGGGCGCGGCGCATGTTCGCCGTTCGGCCGGCTGCTCATACCTTCTTCGGCTGCAGGGTGGCTGATTCTCCTTTGCGGACGATCGTCGGCACTGTCACCGGCAATCAAGAGCATGTGATTGGATTTGAGCGGCTGGAACCACTCCGGGCCAATCCCGTTGTTTGCATGCCCCGCCTGCCGGGAACTTACCTGGCTTGAATCTCGTCAGCGGTAGCAGTGTGTTATGGCGTGCGCCCATATCTGGCGCAGCGGCTTCTTGCGCCGACCAAGGAATCAGCCCAGCATCCGAATGCTGGGAGACAAAAAGCATTTATGGCCGGACGCGGCATATCTGCGACTGATGATCCGGCCACTGGGAAGACACGTTCCGGGAACGGGCAGGCGAAATGCTTGACGCTCGAAAGGAACGTCCCATGTCTGCTGCCACGCCCAGATCGGCCCGAGCCGTTCAACCGGTCGGCCGACTTATGTTTTCTCTGTTTGCCGTCGCGATGTTCGCGCCTGCGGCCTTTGCTCATGATGCCAAGCCCACGGCAGCAAAGCCGCAGGGTTGGAGCTATCCGTTCGCCTGCTGCGCCAACTATGACTGTCGTGCCACGCACACCGGCGAAGTGCTGGAAAAGCCCGAAGGCTACGTGATTGCCGGTACCGGCGAAGTCGTTCCGATGACGGACAAGCGCGTCAAGGACAGCCCTGACGGCGAATTTCACTGGTGCGCGCATCAGGCCGGTCTCGATGCCGGCAAGACTATATGCCTGTTCGTGCCGCCGCGCTCATTTTGAGACGCGCCGACAGTTGAAGTGCATTGGCGCAAAGGCTGCTGACGGCCAGTTGTCAGGATCGCTTCTTTATGGTGCCTTGCCGCTTGGGCGGCGGACAATGGAGAGGTGATATTCATGGCCATCAAGGGAAGCTGCCACTGCAAGGCGACGATGTTCGAGGTGTCGGAAGCGCCGCAGACGGTGACGCAATGCACCTGTTCGTTCTGCTCGAAACGCGGCTCGCTTTGGGCCTACTATACCCCATCGCAGTTCAAGCTCGTCACGCCGCTGAAGAATGTTTCCTTTTATCAGTGGGGCTCAAAAACCGTAAAGCATGGTTTTTGCGCAACCTGCGGCTGCGGCACCTTCACCGAAACGCCGGACTGGTCGACCGGCGAGCCGGATTTCGACAATCCGAAGATCAGCGTCAACGCGCGGCTGTTCGATGATTTCGATCTCGATAAAGTCGAAGTGGTGGTCATTGACGGCAAGAATCTCTGGTAGCCACACCGGGCGGCCAACTGGATAATCGGCAGGCGCTTTTCCCGTTCCGTTTTTCGCCGCATTTCATGCTACAAGTCGCGGCAAGGGCTGATTTGGCGCCATCGTAAGGCGTGACTTGGAGAGGGACCATCCTATGAAGAAGACCGTGCTCGTCGTTATGGCGACGGCTCTGCTCGTGACCGCGTGCACCACCACCGATCCGTATACGGGCGACCAGAAGATTTCGAACACGGCGGCGGGCGCGGGCCTTGGCGCTCTGGCCGGTGCCAGCCTTGGTCTGCTTGCCGGCGGCAATGATCGTCGCAATGCGCTGATCGGCGCCGGCATCGGCGCCCTGGCCGGCGGCGCCATTGGCGCCACTATGGACCAGAACGAGGCGGAACTGCGCCGGCAGCTCGAGGGCACCGGCGTCAGCGTCACCCGCAGCGGCGACCAGATCATCCTCAACATGCCGTCCGACATCACCTTCAACACCGACCAGGACGCGGTGAAGCCCGGCTTCTACCAGGTGCTGAATTCGGTGGCGCTGGTGCTGAAGAGGTTCAAGCAGACCACGGTCGACGTTTTCGGCCACACCGATTCGACCGGTGGCGACCAGCACAATTTCGACCTGTCGCAGCGCCGTGCCCTGGCGGTCGCCAATTATCTGTCCGGCCAGGGCGTTGACCAGCGCCGCTTCGCCGTCACCGGATTTGGCAAGACGAGGCCCGTCGCCTCCAACGCCACGGCCGAGGGCCGGGCCCAGAACCGACGCGTCGAGATTCAGCTTTCGCCGCTCACCTGAGCAGGGCCGTGTTTGTCACGCTAAACGGCCCCCAATGGGGGCCGTTTTCATCCAGGCGTATACTGGCGGTGCCAGTTTCGTGACAGCAGTCAAATAAAATTAGCAATATCTAATAAGTTCTTTTCCGCAGCCGTGGAAAGGATTAGCATTGCCGCGTTCCAAAGGGGATGGGGCGGTTTAATCGGCCGCGCAATCAACGACTTTGCCGCCGCCTCGGTCTTGCACGGCCAGATCAGAAATCTGGGAGGAATGCATGACAAGAACAGCCAGCCTTGGGCGCTGCGGCGTCCTCGCTTTGACAGGTGTTGTAGGTGCATGGTTGGGCCTCGCCACGGCTCATGCCGAGGACGCCAACAAGGCCGACATGGACGCGTTGAAAAAATCGCTCGCCAAATATCAGGACTACACCGCCGCCGTCCGCGATCTCTATCTCTCGACGGTCGGCTGCGTCTACTACAGCGGAGAAAAGATACCCGGCTCCATGGACTATCCGAAAGGCGCCATGGGCATCCACTTCGTCAACGTTCCAAGCGTCGGCCAGAAACTCGACCCGATGAAGCCAAACGTCCTGATCTACGAGCCGACCAAGAAAGGCCTGAAGTTGGTCGGCGTGGAATGGCTGGTGCCGCTAACCCCGGACATCAAGGCGCCGCCGAAGCTGTTCGGTCAAACCTTCATGGGCCCGATGGAGGGACATTATCCGCTCATCCCGAAGGAGTTCGTCCACTACGATCTTCACGCCTGGCTCGATGACAATCCGAACGGCATGTTCAGTCCGACGAACCCGAAGGTGAAATGCAACAAGGCCGAGTTTCCGATGCTGGAAAAACCGACCAAGATGATGTCCGGGCCGATGTGAACTGGAGCGGATCAGCGTTCGCCTGAATCGCCCCACCTGCTTGTTTCCACGCAATTCGCGACGGAAGAGCGCTACGCGGCTTTTCCTCGAATTGCTGTCGGCTGCAGGGCAAAAAAGAAGGCAAGCCGGCTAGGCGGCTTGCTGGCTGGAATCAGACCTTGGCGACGATGCGCATGAAGGCCGGCACGTCGTCGCCGAAGCCGACCGTGGCGTCGTTGTCTTCCTGATGGTGGCGGGCAGGGCGGTTGTTGCTGCGCTGCGGCCTGGTGTCGCCGCGCTCAGGGGCGCGCGGCTCATTGCGGTCGGACGATTTGCGCTCGGTATTTTCCGAGCGGATTGCATCCTTGCGGGCGCGCCGTTCGACAATATCGGCCGTCTCGGCCACATCGGGCTGCTCCTGCGGCTGAGCAACCACGGCCGAGGCATCTTCCTCGCTGTGTCTGCCGCGACGCTCGCCGCTCTTCTTGCGCCCGCCCCTGTCGTTGCGGTCCTCGTCCTTGCGGCCGGCGCGGCGTGGCGCACCTTTGCCGCGGCGCGGAGCATCGTCCTCGCCTTCGCTGGCAACCACCGTCGACAGGTCGCCGTCATGCCACTCGATCTTGGTCCCGATCAGCCGTTCGATGGCGTCGATATACTTGGTGTCGGACTTGGTCGCGATGGTGAAGGACTTGCCGGAGCGTCCGGCACGGCCGGTGCGGCCGATGCGGTGGACATAGTCCTCGGCATGGATCGGCACGTCGTAGTTGAAGACATGGCTGACATCGGGAATGTCGAGGCCGCGCGCGGCGACATCCGAGGCGACGAGATAGCGCAGCTTGCCGTCACGGAAATTGGCCAGCATCTGCATGCGCGCGCGCTGGTCCATGTCGCCATGCAGCGCACCGGCATCGAAATCATATTTCAGCAGCGAGCGGAACAGCTCCGAAACCTCGATCTTGCGGTTGCAGAAGATGATCGCGTTCTTCAGCTCCGCATCCTCGGCCTTGATCAGGTTGCGCAGCGTTTCACGCTTGTCCCAAGGCTTCGAGCCCGATTTGACCAACCGCTGGATGATGTTGGTGGCCGCCGAAGCGGCCTTGGAGACCTCGACGCGCACCGGCGCATGCAGGAATTTTTCCGTCAGCTTGGTGATCTCTGGCGGCATGGTCGCCGAAAAGAACAGCGTCTGCCGGGTGAACGGGATCATCTCGCAGATACGCTCGATATCGGGAATGAAACCCATGTCGAGCATACGGTCCGCCTCGTCGATGACGAGGATCTCGACGCCGTTGAGCAGCAGCTTGCCGCGCTCGCGATGGTCGAGAAGACGGCCAGGCGTAGCGATCAGCACATCGGCGCCGCGCTCCAGCTTTTTGTCCTGTTCGTCGAACGACACCCCGCCGATCAGCAGCGCGATGTTGAGCTTGTGGTTCTTGCCGTATTTGACGAAGTTTTCTTCGACCTGCGCGGCAAGCTCACGCGTCGGCTCCAGGATCAGCGTGCGCGGCATGCGGGCGCGGGCACGGCCCTTTTCCAGCCGGGTCAGCATCGGCAGCACGAAGGATGCGGTCTTGCCAGTGCCGGTCTGGGCAATGCCCAGCACGTCCTTGCCGAGCAAGGCGTGCGGGATCGCACCAGCCTGGATCGGCGTCGGCTGGAGATAGCCGGCATCGGTGACTGCGGAAAGCACCTTCGGCGACAGGCCGAGGTCTGAAAAGGTCAACGCTTCTTGAGCGATCGTCGTGTCTGAGGACAAGTGTTGCTGTCTTTGGCTGGTTCGGGGAAGCGCAACGTCATTCGTCGCGGCAAGCGCCACGCGCCTGCAAGATTGGTATTGCGATTAGGCGCAAGCCCGCGATTTGTCAACAGAAACGGGTAGGATTGGCGCGATTGTGAAGTTGTAACCTTAATCGCGATGCTTAATCCGGCCTCGTGTCACTGTGCCGGCTCAGTAACGGAACTGTTCGGCCAGGATGCGTTCGTTCCAGGAGTGGTTGGGATCGAACAGCAGAGTCGCGGTGGCCGTTGGCGATTCCCGTACCGTGACCGAGGTCACCGCCTTGACCTCCGTGTGGTCGGCCGCCGCGTTCACCGGCCGCTTTTCCGACTCCAGAATGTCGAAGCGCACGGTCGCCTTGTTGGAAAGCAATGCGCCGCGCCAGCGTCGCGGACGAAACGGGCTGACCGGCGTGAGCGCCAAAAGCGGCGCGTCGAGAGGCAGGATCGGGCCGTGCGCGGAAAGATTATACGCGGTCGATCCGGCCGGCGTCGCGATCATGACGCCGTCGCAGTTCAGTTCCTCGAGCCGTATTTGGTCATCGATGCTGATGCGGATCTTGGCCGTCTGGTAGGATTGGCGCCACAGCGCCACTTCGTTGATCGCCAGTGCCGTGACGTGTTCGCCATCCGAGGTGGTTGCCAGCATCTCCAGCGGGCGGATCGTTTCGGCGACCGCCGCCGCGATGCGCTCGGTGAGCCCCCCGGACCGGTATTCGTTCATCAGGAAGCCGATGGTGCCACGGTTCATGCCGTAGACCTTTTTTCCCGTACCCATCGTGTCGCGCAATGTTTGCAGCAGAAAGCCGTCGCCGCCCAGCGCCACCACGACGGTCGCCTCGGCGACCGAACATTGGCCATAGCGCGCCGACAGGCTATCCAGCGCCGCCTTGGCGTCTGCTGTGTCGGACGAGACGAAGGCGATGCTGTTGGTGGCTGTGCTCATGGCTCCCCGATCGCGACCGATTGGCGCCGGCAGGTTCTGGCGCGCCAGCGCCGAGGTAGCATGGGGCATGCAGGTCTGCAAAGAGAGCCTCTGTCAGCCCATGAGACGAGGGTGCGGCAGTGCCGCCGCACCAGCCGGTCGCGGTTGATGTCACGGCGCGAGCGAATGTGATGGTTAAGGCAGGGCTTAAGCTCTCGTAAAGCCGGGTCGATCATGTTAGCCGGCATGGGGTGGCGTGGGGCGCCCGCAGCACTACCTTGCCACTTCGGGACGCAAAGGACGCTGCGGCAGTTCAGATATGCGTGCATGAACCCGCGGTTCTCGATGCCAGGGGATATGCGCCAGCCAGACGAGGCCGACATATTGCCGGTAGCACGCCTGATCATCGTCTTTCTCATGTTGGGAAGTTTCGCGCTTGTCTTCGCAGAACTGGTGCGCCAGTCGGAAGAAACGAGCGCCAGGCCGATCCCCACGGCGTCGCGTTGCGGCGATGCCGCCGGCATGCCTTGCCCGCAAAGGGCGCTATAGGTCAAACACCGCATCGATCCGCACCAGGGGATCCGGCGTACTTTCGAATGGTTCAGGAAGCGGATAGCCGCCGATGGCAAATCCGCCGGCGACGACCTGAAAACCGGAGATTTGCGGCTTCAGAACCCGGCCCGTCATGTCGAACGCGAGACGGAATCGAGCCGACCGGCGAAATAGGGCTCGAGCACGGTTTCGAAGACCTTAAGGGCGGCGCCGATCGCCTGATGCATATCGAGATAGCGGTAGGTTCCCAACCGTCCCCCGAGGTGCAGGTTTTTCTCCGCACCCGCCCGGTCGAGATAGCGGCGATAGACCGCCTGATCCTTGCGCGTGTCGATCGGATAATAAGGCTCGTCGGCGCGGCCTGCGAAACGGGAATACTCGCGGCCGATGAGCGTCTTGGCGCTCCCGTGCTGGCGCTCCGGGTTGAAATGCCGGAATTCGACCACGCGGGTATAAGGCACGGCCTCGTCCGCGTAGTTCATGATCGCCGTGCCCTGATGGTCCGGCGTGTCCATGACCTCCAGATCGATATCAATGGTTCGCCAGCCGAGTTCACCTTCGCTATAGTCGAAGTAGCGGTCGATCGGCCCGGTGTAGACGACCGGCAGGTCCTTCGGCAGCAAGGACTTGATGTCGAAGAAGTCGATGCCAAGCCGTGTTTCGATAAGCTCCTGCGCCAGCATCTTTTCGAAGATCGCCGTGTAGCCGTCCACAGGCTGGCCCTGGAACCGGTCGTTGAAATAGCCGTCCTCGAATGTGTAGCGAACCGGCAGGCGCGCGATGATCTGCGCCGGCAGTTCGCGCGGATCCGTCTGCCATTGCTTGGCGGTGTAACCCTTGATCAAGGCCTCGTAGAGAGGGCGGCCGACCAGGGAGATCGCCTTCTCCTCAAGATTGGCCGGCGGACGGTCGCCAAGTTCCGTCGCCTGCTCGGCAATCATATCGCGTGCCTCGTCCGGACTTAGCCGCCTGCCGAAGAAGTGGGAGATCGTGGCAAGGTTGATCGGCAGCGGATAGACCTTGTCGCGATATGTCGAGAATGCACGATGGCGATAGGCGGTAAAACCGGTGAAGGCACGCAGGTAATTCCAGACCTCCTCGTTGGATGTATGGAACAGATGCGGCCCGTAGCGATGGATCTCCACACCGGTGACAGGATCTTGTTCGGTGTAGGCATTGCCGCCGATGTGCCGGCGCCGGTCGATTACCAGCACGCGTCGCCCGAGTTGCGTGGCGATGCGCTCGGCAAGCGTTGCACCATAAAAACCAGCGCCGACAATGAGGATTTCGGCCTTGCCCAGCAGGGTCCTGTCCATTCGCGTATCCGAACCTTAGGGCTTGAGAATTATTTGGGACAGGTCGACGGACTTGGAATACTGCCTGCGCAGAAGGCGCCATAACAATTCCATCAATCGATTCGCCTGGCGAAAGGCTTTCCTGTCCAAGAGATAATCGGCCACCATACGCAGGCCGATCATCGATTTCGACCGCCAGCGCCGGCCTTTTCGATCGACGGCCTCATAGGACAATGGAAAAAGCTCGCCAAATCCATATTGCGACGCCAATTGGCGATATTCCTTGTCGGGCGTTCTTCCTGACTCGAGCATCGCTGTTTTCAGGTGAGCTCCCACCGGCCGGGTGTGGCGGACCGGCAAGGCGTCGAACACGGCAGATGTTCCACGGTTTTCTTCGGCAAGCCTGGTCCACAACAAGTCCAGACCAAAACCGCTCATGGAGTGTTTGAACAGAGGCAGCATCTTGGCCGCTACATCGGCTCTCAGGCAGGGGGCCATGATCTCGATCGTGTCTACCAGGCGAAACTCGAAGCTCCTGCAGCGGAGGAACGGGAGGTGGGAATAATAGCTGTCCAGCGTCAGTGACGGCTGGCCGATATGGAGGCCAAGCCGGCGCATGTTGGCGAACATCGCCTCGATGGTCGCCCGGTCTGCTTCCAGATCGTCGTCCGGCAGCCAGACATACTGGTAGCGGTCAAGAAGTTCGGGCTGTTGGCTCAGCAGAGCATGGATGCCATCCCATTTGCCGCCCTTGTAGTCGACTCGGTTTTCAAGCGGCAGCCGAAACGCAGATGGATCACTTCCGAAGTAGCTGACGATCAAATCAAATTCACAATTGGGATCGTCCGCCCCCCATCCACGATGGAGAGATTTGTCGCCTGCCCTGACTATCACGAGATTGCGGTGTGTGGTGTTCGTCAAAGTCCTGCTTCCGACACTCATACCCTCAATCCGGGTCCTCGGCGAGCCCTACACGAAAGCAAGTTGAATGCGAAGGGCATGAGGAAGATCTCCTGGCGTTACCTGAGCACGATGTCTTGCCGGCATAACGGGTGTATTTAAACGTCATGACGATTCGTCGTGTTTTGAGGCGAATCCAATGGGGCAGGGGCCTGTCATGTCAACAGCTATTGCCCGAACGAGCGTTCTGATAATCAAGATTCGCTGATGTACGGGACTCTGATTTTACAGGAACCAGGAATTCTATGAAACTGATCGTTGTCACCCCGGCCGGTCGTGAGAAATATCTGCGTCTGCTTGGCCATCATGTTTTGAAAAACCTCGATGTGCATGAGTGGCACCTCTGGGACAACTGTCGCAACGAGGCTGACCGGGCCTATCTACAAAGATTGGCGGCCTCCGATCCGCGTTGCAAGATCAAGCGGCTTCCACATGCCGATGGCGGGATCAACGTCATCGGCGATTTCTATCGCTTTTGCGACGATCCCGGTGCTTTCTACCTACGCCTCGACGACGATGTAGTTTTTGTCGAGGACGGCTTCTTTCGAAAATTCATGGCAAGGGTCATGGCCGAAAGGGGATCGGCCATCTGGTACGCTCCGTTGATCGTCAACAACGCAATCTGCAATTCGCTGATCAAGCAGCTTTCCAGGGTGCGGGTGGATGGCCCGCTTACCTGTCAGGCGTCATGCGAATTCTCCTGGGCGCATGCGACCTTTCCGCAGGCCCTACACCCGGTGTTCATTGAAGCTGTGCGCTCCAATCAGCTCCAGGATTTTCGCGTGCCGGACCGGGAGATCAGGCTGTCACGCTTTTCGATCAACGCAATCGGTTTTTTCGGATCGGACATTGTCGATCTCGGAGAGCACTTTCAACCGCGCGGCGACGAGGAAGAGTGGTTGTCGGCGACGCTTCCGGCCAAGCTGGACCGGCCGGGCAAGATTTTCGGTGACCTGCTCGTCGCGCATTTCAGCTTCTATACACAGGAACGCCAGTTACTGCGCACCAACATTCTCGAAGGTTATTATGAGCTCGCCGGCCTGGCTCCCCCTGTCTACGAAAAACCGCCAGTCGGCTGGAGGGAGCAGCTGAGGCAATGGAGGAGACGCCGCAGGGGATCGGCGCCACCGCGCTATACAATCTCGCTTCCGGCACCCATTCCCGAGTGACGCACTGGCTACGGCCGGTTCGTGTCGCGAGCCGGTCGCCCACTGTGTCACCATCAGCGCACTGCGAGGGGTGGTGACGGGCTCGTGCCGCCCAGGCCTTCCCACGCCATTTCGACTTGATGCCGTAACTCAGCCCTCAAGGGCGCTGCCGCAGATGGCAGCCGGCCTGACGTTTCTGTTCGAGATATTCGTCGATCAACTGGCGGTAGCGCACCTTGCCGAAGCTCGAGAAATGGCCGCCATGGACGACCGAGACGTCGAGATCGCGCATGGCGAGCAGCGTCGCCATGTAATCTGGTATGTCCGAGTGGTAGACATCATCGATCAGCGGGCCATCATAGATGATGTCGCCGGACAAGAGGATGCCGGTCTTCTTCTCGTAGAGCGCAATGCCGCCCGGCGAATGGCCTGGCGTGTGGACGACCTCGAAGGCCCGGTCGCCGAGATCGATGATGTCGCCATGCGCGAGCATACGGTCGGCCGGCGCGGGCTGGATGCGATAGCGCGCCGTGTCCCAGCCCCGCGGCATGCCATCGAACATTTCTTCGGTCGCATAGGTGCCGGCAGCGGTCCATTCGTTGCGCGGATCGGCCAGGATTGCCGCTTCGGCCGAATGCACGGAGCGATCGGAAAACTCATGGTGGCAGCCGATATGGTCGAAATGCGTGTGGCTGGCAACGCAGGTCAGCTTGCGCTCGCTCACCAGGGACACATGGGTGCGCAGGCTGAAATGACCGAGGCCGGTGTCGAACAGGAGATCGCGGTCGCGTCCGCGCACATGCCACATATTGCAGCGGAAGAACGGTTTTATCCATGGCTCGTGAATTAGCGTGATGCCGTCGGCCATGCGGATTGTTTCGTACCAGTCCGGTGCGTCGATGACCGCAAGCGTGCTCATGTTCAATCCGTCAGCAAGATGATCTGGTCGGTATCACAGGAAATCGCGACCCTGTCGCCCGCATGGACGATGGAGGTCGCCGGCAGCTTGGCGATGAACCGCAGGGAAGGCTCTTCGACGGAGGTCGCCAGCACGCGCTTGAAACTGCCCTGGAAAACGACGTCGCTCACAGCAGCCTCGCCGAGCTTCGTGCCAGCCGACGCAGCGCCAAGCACAAGGTGCTCAGGGCGTATCGCCAGTGCGGCAGTAGACCCCAACGGCAAGGCACTGGATAAGGAAACCGGTCCGACCGGTGTCGTGACGGTGCTCGTCCTGTCACTGGACTCGATGACAGTGCCGGCAAGAATCGTGCTCTCGCCCATGAAGGTCGCGGAAAAACGCGTCGCCGGCCTCGCATAGACGCGCTCGGGCGGCCCCTCGTCCTCGATGCGGCCGTCATTCATCACCACGCAATGGTCGGCCAGCGCCATCGCTTCTTCCTGGTCGTGAGTGACATGGATGAAGGCGGTGCCGACCCGCTTCTGGATCGCCTTCAGTTCGTCCTGCATCTGGCGGCGCAGTTTCAGGTCGAGCGCCCCGAGCGGCTCGTCTAGCAGAAGCACCGCCGGCTCGATCACCAGGGCGCGCGCCAGCGCCACGCGTTGGCGCTGGCCGCCGGAAAGCTGGTGCGGCTTCTTGTCGAAGGCGGCGGCGAGGCCCACCAGGGCCAGCGCATCGCGCGCTTTTGCCGCCCGCGTCGCTCCGTCGACACCTTGCATGCGCAGCCCAAAACCGACATTGCCGCCGACGCTCATATGCGGGAACAGCGCATAATCCTGGAACACCGTCGTCGTCGGGCGTTTGGCCGGCGGCACCGAGGTGCAGTCCTGGCCGCGGATGAGAACCTTGCCTTCGCTCGGATTGACGAAACCGCCGAGAATGGAGAGCAGCGTCGTCTTGCCGGAACCGGATGGTCCAAGCAGGATCGTATAGCTGCCGGCCGCTATCGTCAGCGAGACGTTCTTCAGCACGGGATGCTGGCCGAAGCGGTGCGAGATGTCGCGGATATCGACCAGGGGCGCGTTCATGCCGGTTTCCTCCGCAGCAAGGTCAGTTCGAAGAACACCACCAGCACGATCGAGACGGCAAAGACCAGCGAACCGACCGCATTGGTCTTGGGGTTGAGGCCGGAGCGCAGCAGGTTCCAGATTTCCACCGGCAGCGTGGTATCGAAGCGCGTCAGCAGGAAGGAGATCACGAACTCGTCCCAGGAGAACGTCATCGACAGGAAGAAGCCGGCGAAAATGGCCGGCGCCATGACTGGCACGGTGATCAACAGCAGCACCTTCCATTCCGGCGCGCCGAGGTCGCGCGCGGCGCGCTCGATGTTGATCTGGTGGTCGCCTAACTGGCTGTAGATGATGGCGAAGCACAGCGGCAGGTTGATCACCACATGGCCGATCCCGGCGGCAAGCAGAGATTTCGGCACGCCGGCCCAGTTGAACAGCACCAGCAGCCCCATGCCGATGATGAGATAGCTGACGGTGAGCGGCAAGGTGATCAAACCGCGCAGCAGGCCCGAGCCTGGCAGGACGAAGCGCGCGAACCCCCAGGCCGACAGGAAGCCGAGCATGACGGCTGCGGCCGAGGAAAGAACCGCGACCAGCAGCGAATTGGCCAGCGCCGAAGTCAGCCGGTTATCGGAAAGAACCGCCTCGTACCAGCGCAGCGATGGGCCTGTGAACGGGGGGATGGGGAAGGACGTCGACTGCAGCGAGAACAGCACCAGCACGACGACCGGCAGGAAGATGAAGCCGTAGACGGCAAGCGCGTAAATCCAGGAAGCGATGCGGCCAATGCTGCGCATGATCAGGTCCGCTCGATCTTTAGCCAGCGGGCGCAGGCGAGATAGGCGATGGTCACGACCGCCATCAGGATGATCGACAGCGCCGAGGCCAATGGAAAATCGCCGCGCCGGCCGATCTGCATCATCACCAGCTGCGGCATCAGAAGCTCGTTGTTCCCGCCGAGGATCTGCGGCGTGATGTAGTCGCCGATGCACAGCACGAAAGTGAGAAAAGCGCCGACCATGATGCCGGGCAAGGTCAATGGCAGGATGACATGCAGGAAGGTGCGCACCGGTCCGGCGCCGAGATCGGCGGCGGCCTTGCGGTAACTGGGGCTGAGCTGCTTCAGATTGGCGAAGATGGTCAGCGTCAAAAGCATGACGAAGAAATGCACGAAGCCTGTGACGGTGGCCAGGCGCGTATTGGCGAGCTGCAGCGGTTCGGAGACCACGCCAATGCCAGTCAGTGCCCGGTTGATGACGCCGTTCTGCGCCAGCACCAGCAGCCAGGAGTAGGAGCGCACGACATAGGAGGTCCAGAACGGCAGCACGGCCAGCATCAGCGCCAGCCGCTGCCAGCGTTCAGGAACCTGTTCGGCCAGAATCCAGGCGAAGGGATAGGCAAGCAGCACGGAAACCACGGTGACGATGGCGGTGACCTGCAGCGAGTTCACCATCGCCTGCCAGTAGGCGGGGTTGGTGAAGAATTGGCTGTAGTTGGACAGGGTGCCCCCGCCGCCCTCCTGCGCGGTGAAGCTCGAAAGCCCCATGGCGACGAAGGGCAGCACGAAGAAGAGAAGCGTCCAGCCAAGTGCCGGTGTGACCAGCGCCCAGGGAAGGGCACGGCCTGTCCGCGCGCCCTCACTGTTTCCCGCGGCGCTCATCAGCGTATCGGCTCACTTGGCCTGCAGCATTTCGGTCCACATATCCTGCATCTTCTTGTCGAGGTCGGCGCTCGGCGCCGGATAGGCCTGCGCACGGGCGAGGAAGCCGGGCTGCTCGTCGAAGCGCAGGACCTTTTTCTGGTCGTCGGTCAATGCGGCCTTGGTGTTGGACGGCATGCCCCAGTAACAGGACGAGGTGGCGAGCCGTGCCTGGCCCTCGGGGCTCAGTATGTACTGGATGAATTTCAGCGCCATGTCCTTGTTCCTGGAATCCTTGAACATGGCGAGCGACTGCGACCACAGCACCGCACCTTCTTTTGGAATGGAAAAGTCCAGCGCCGGGTTTTCCTTGGCCAGCCCTGCCGTCACCCATTCGCCGCCGCCGACCAATATGTCGACCTCGCCGGTCGCCAGCGCCGTCTGGCTGGCGGTGACTTCACCGACCAGCTTGGCATTGGCCTTCATCTTGAGCAGCTCTTCCTTGAGCGCGGGCAGGTCGGCTTCCGTGAGATCGGCCGTCTTCTTGCCGATGGCCAATGCCGCCATGCCGATGACGGGGAGATAATAATCGTAGATGGCGACCTTGCCCTTGTACTTGTCTGATGTCAGCGACGCCAAGGATTGCATGTCCGCCGGATCGACCTTTGTCTTGTTGAAGCCGATCGTGTTGTAACCGAACTTTTCGGTGATGCCGTAGCGCTTGCCGCCGACAATGGTCGAGCCGTCCATCTTCACCTGCGGGAAGAGATCGGCGAACGGCAGCTTGTCTTCCGGCAGCGGCTCGAACAGGCCTTTCTCGACGCCGCGCGGCACGTCGATGCTATCGATCACCATCACATCCCAGTCGCCGGGCTGCGACTGCTCGACGATGGCCAGCCCAGCCCCGGTGCCTTCGAATTCCTTGACGTTGACCTTGACGTTGTTGGCCTCCTCGAAAGGCTGCAGCAGCGCCGGATCGGAATGGTCGCACCAGATCAGCGCGTTGAGATCGGCGGCTTCGGCGAGGCTGCCCGCCGCAAGCAGCAATGCCGTGGCGGCACATGCAGCGTGCATCTGGCGCTTCAGGACGGAAAGCGGATTGCCGGATTTGACGGACATCGAGTGTTCTCCCTTGCCTTTGTGGCTTCTTGCAAAAAACTGAACCAATTCTAAAATTGAGTCAATTCTGTTTTTGTGACAAGAGGCTGATATGAGCGGATTGCGGGCAAGGCAAAAGGCGGATCGCCACCGGCGTATCATCGAGGCGGCGGCGGCGCTTTTCCGCGAGGCCGGGTATGAGGGCGCCAAGATCGAGACGATCGCCGCGCAAGCCGAAGTCTCGATCGGCACCATCTACAATTACTACCAGAACAAAGGCGATATTCTCGGCGCCATCGTCTCGATGGAAGTCGACGAGGTGCTCAATGCCGGGCGCGGCGTGGTCGCCCGGCCGCCCGCCAATGTCGGCGACGCCCTGGACACGCTGATCGGCATCTATATCGAGCACTCGCTGCACTATCTCAGCAAGGAGATGTGGCGGCAGGCGATGGCGATCTCGACGCAACTGCCCGACAGCCCGTTCGGCCAGGCTTATACTGGCCTCGACCGCTCGCTCACCGAACAGATCCGCGCGCTGATCGCCCGCCTTCAGGAGATCGGCCTGGTGCGGCAGGATATCGACGGCACGGCACTCGGCGAATTGATCTTCAACAACATGAACATGATGTTCATCGAATTCGTGAAGCGGGATGAAGCCAGGATACCGGAGTTGAGGGCCGCGATACGGCGGCAGAACCGGATATTGGTGGCGGCGATCGGAGTGTGAGGGCGTCAGGAGCAGGCAGGAGAAGTTGTCGCTTCGGCATCGGACGGCGTCTTACGCGATGATTGGCTCTTGAGTTGAGTTTGAAATCTGCTACAACTTATAGGGGTATAAAAAGGGGGAAGGGTAAATGGGGACGTTTTCCATCTGGCATTGGGCGATCGTGCTGCTGCTGATCGGCGTGCCTGTTTTCTTTGCTGTCCGGTCAGCCGCGAAGCCGTCGCAGAATCCTGAGTCACTTGTGGGCTTCGGTGGCTGGCTGATGCTGCTGGCTATCGGTCAGACATTGTCACCGCTGCGCACGCTCGCCGATTTCGGCAATTCCGCCGACGGCTACCAGCAACTCATGACCCTCCCAAACGGCTCTCTGGCTGTGTATGTCGAGGTTGCCCTCAATCTGGCATTTCTGGCGCTTCAGCTGGTGGTGCTGGTTTCAATGCTGCGGCGAAGCCGTCGATTCCCGCAATTGTTTCTCTGCCAATGGTTTGCGATTCCTGTTGTGTTTATCCTGGATACGATCTGGATTTCGTCAATCCTGGGCGTTCCGGTAAACAAGGTGCTCGCAGGCGACGCGCTGGCGGCACCCATGGCTTCGTTTGTGGTGACCAGCATCTGGGCCGCTTATGTCTACAAGTCTGTGAGGGTGAGGAATACGTTCACCAGGACGAACGTGTCGGCCCAAATCGCGAGCGCTTCGTAAATGGTGGTGGCGACGTAATCGCCCTACAAGGGGGTCGGAGGACACTCCTGCGTCTACGGGCTTGGGGTGGCCTGCCACCCGGAGCTCAAAGAGCGTAGGGTGGTGCCCCCGGACGGAATCGAACCGCCGACCTTCGGTTTACAAAACCGCTGCTCTACCAGCTGAGCTACAAGGGCACGGCGCTCCGGTTAGCATATTTGTTGCGCCAGTAAAGACAAAACTCCGTTTTTGGGCATCAGCCGTGGTGGAGGATGCCCACGCGTCCGCATGCTGAAATCCGCGAACGCGCTTCCTACATCAGGGTAAGTGAAATGCGCTGAACGGAGTGTCGCATGATCAGGCTCGTCATCATTCTCCCTATCGTCGTCGTGGCGTGGATGCTGCTGGTGAAGCTCATCAGCGATGTGAAGAAGGCCAATGTCGACTGGACAGGCGTCACCACCTTCATCGGCTTTATCGCGCTCGCCTTCTGGCTTCGGCATATCACCGGCATGGGCTGAGTGGGGAGTGGGGAGTGGTGAGTAGTGAGTAGTGAGTAGTGAGCAATTGCTGCCGGTCATGGCGCGAGCCGGTGCTGCCTACTCAGTTTCGCCAACAGTGCGCCAAAAAAATCTCCAGATCTGTCGAACCTTTCGCCGCGGCGCGCCGACTGATCCTCAGAGGCGAATGGTCGCCTCGATCAGAGATCCAGGAGATCATCATGTTCAAGCGCAGTTTCGTTTCCAGCATCGTCGCCATCGTCGTTGCAACCGGCGCGCTCGCCGGCACCGTTCAGTCTTCGTCGGCTCACGGCATGCATCATCATCATCGTCATTTCGACGACTACCTCTACTACCAGGATTACCCGGACTATCCGGATTACTGGTGGGTCTATGGCCATCACCATCATCGTCATCACCACCACCGCCACATCATCCTCTACTGAGCGCAGCCTGGCGGCTTGATTGAAACCTCCAGCAAAGGGCGGCTTCGGCCGCCCTTTTCTCATCGAACGCGGCGCTTCCAGTCGCCGTCACGGACGATGACCGATCGGCGCAAGGTGCCTGAAGTGCCGGAATGGAAGATCAACGTCGGCGAGGGTCGCCACGCCTTTTCAGCTAGCGAATTCCTGCTCTTCGAAAAAAATCAAAACCCCGTCGAACCTTTTTCCTTGCCGCAACGACAGATCATCAAGAGGCGGATGGCTCGCCTCTCCAAACGAAGCAAGGAGATCATCATGTTCAAGCGCACACTCGTTTCCGGCCTCATCGCCACCACCGTCGCCGCCACCGCTTTGGTCGGCACCGTCCAGCCCTCTGCTGCCCACTCGCATCACCACGGCCTCGGCATCGGCATCGCCGCCGGCGTCGGCGGTTTCGTTCTCGGCAGCCTGCTTGCCCAGCAGCAGCCGCGCACCGTCTATGTCGAGGAAGATGGCGGTTCCTGGCACGTCCGCCGCTGCTTCGATCGCTACTCCAGCTACGATCCGGACTCCGACACCTATATCGGCCGTGACGGCTACAGCCATTACTGCCGGCTCTGAGTGGCGGCGGGCGACTGGAAAGAGGCGTTGCGAGGCAGCCCCTCTTCGTCGTTTGAAGACCGTCTTTCTAGAGGTGCATCTTCGGGTCGAGGATCGGCAGACCGGCCGCGCGGCAGGTGCCGCCAATCTGAAGCCGGGCAGCCTCGGTCTCGTCGCCCATCGCGACCAGTTCGAAGTGGCTTGCGGCGTCCGGGTAGACCTTGGCGATGAATGGCTTGTCGCCGACGCCGGACGAGGCATTGACGGTGCCGCAAACCACGATCTCCTGGCGGCCATCAAGCATTCGCTCGCCTGCTAACATGGTTCCGAAACTGGCGGAGGCTGAATCCGGCAGCCGCTGGCGGATACCGGCCGTGATGATCTCCTCCAGCGCGAGCGAGATCGGGATGGGATTGACCCGCTGGTCGCCGGTATCGGGTCGTGGTGCCGCCGCCACACATCCGCACAGCGAAACGGCAAGCAGAAGCTGAACCACTTTCCTCATGCGCGCCCTTTCGCATGCATTCGAACGCGACGGCAAGACGGTCAAATCCCATGCAGCCGGCGGCATGCAGCGATTTCGGCGCGTCTAGTCTATCCCTTGATCAGCCTGCCTTCGAGCCGCCGATCATTTTCGTCACTTCGGCCGCCGCGTCGCGCACCAGCGGGCCGATCTCGGCCAGCCGCTCGGGCGTGACCCGCACCGTCGGCCCGGACACGGAAACGCCGCCGATCGGCTCGCCATACTCGTTGAAGATGGCGGCGGCCACGCATCGCATGCCGGGATGGCGCTCCTCGTCGTCGACCGACCAGCCGCGATGCTTGATGACGGCCAGATCGTGCGCGAGGGCGGAGATGTCGGAAAGGGTCTTGTCCGTATAGCGCTGCAGGCCCGCCTTGCGCAGGATGGTTCCGACGCGCTCCGGTTCGAGATGTGCCAGCACCGCCTTGCCGATTCCCGAGGCATGGAAAGGGCTGCGCGTACCCGGCCGGAAGAAGGCGCGGATCGCCTGGTGCGTCTCGACCTGGTTGACGAAGACCACGCAATCGTCTTCCGCGACGCCGAGATTGGCGGTCTCGCCGGTCTTCTCCATCAGTTCCTGCATGACGATACGGGCGCGGTCGACCAGCTTGCGGCGGCGCAGGAACGCCGCGCCCATGCGGTAGGTCTCGACGCCGATCGACCAGAGCTGGTCCGATGTATCGAACTCGACCATGCCGTGATTTTCGAGTGTCGTCAGCATGCGGTAGGCGGTGGAGGCGGCAAGCCCGCTCTGCGCAGATATCTCGCTCAGCGACAGGCCGCTGCCTTCCGCGACAATGGCCAGGATACGCAAGGCCCGGTCGAGCGACTGCACCGAGGCAGCTTCGGCCGGACCATTGAAGGCGCGCGGGCGGCCACGCTGACGTTTTTCGCTCGTTTCCATGGCTGGCATTCTCGACCGTTTCTCCCAAGATGCAATGAAAAAGTTTTTCATGAAATTCTCGGTGCAAATCCTGGAAAAGGGAAAAGGAAACAAAATCAGTTGGTAAGAGCCGTTTATTAGAAATGAAAAAATATTCTGAAAAAATTGAAAAAGCGCCCGCCCGGTGACATCCTTAGCCATCCAACAATCATCTCGTGGAGGCTGGAAATGGCCAGGATGCGCGCTGTCGATGCCGCTGTTCTCGTTCTCGAAAAGGAAGGCATGTCCTGTGCCTTCGGCGTGCCGGGTGCGGCGATCAATCCGCTGTACTCGGCATTGAAGGCGAGGGGCACGATCCGCCATGTCCTTGCCCGCCACGTCGAGGGCGCCTCGCATATGGCCGAAGGCTATACCCGAGCCAAGGCGGGCAATATCGGCCTCTGCATCGGCACGTCGGGGCCGGCCGGCACCGATATGATCACCGGGCTCTATTCGGCCGCGGCCGATTCCATTCCGATCCTGTGCATCACCGGCCAGGCGCCGCGCGCGCGGCTGAACAAGGAGGATTTCCAGGCTGTCGACATCGCCGCGATCGCTGCGCCCGTCGCCAAATGGGCGGTGACGGTGATGGAGCCCTATCTGGTGCCGATGGCGCTGCAAAAAGCGTTCCATTTGATGCGCTCATCGCGGCCGGGTCCGGTGCTGATCGACCTGCCGGTCGACGTCCAACTGGCCGAGATCGAGTTCGACATCGATGCCTATGAGCCGCTGACACCATTCAAGCCGGCGATGACGCGCGCCCAGGCCGAAAAGGCGCTTGCGATGCTCAACGCGGCCGAGAAGCCGCTGATCGTTGCCGGCGGCGGCATCATCAATGCCGACGCGTCCGACCTGTTGATCGAGTTTGCCGAGATCACGGGCGTTCCGGTCATTCCGACGCTGATGGGTTGGGGGGCGATTCCTGACGATCACCGGCTGATGGCCGGCATGTGCGGGCTGCAGACCTCGCACCGCTACGGCAACGCCACCATGCTGGAAGCCGATTTTGTCTTCGGCATCGGCAACCGCTGGGCCAACCGTCACACCGGTTCGGTGGACGTCTACACCAAGGGCAAGAAATTCATCCATGTCGACATCGAGCCCACACAGATCGGCCGTGTCTTCGCCCCCGATCTCGGCGTCGTTTCGGATGCCGGCGCTGCACTGAAGATGCTGCTCGACGTCGCCACCGAGTGGAAGACGTCGGGCAGGCTGCGCGATTGGTCGGGCTGGGCCAGGGAATGCCAGGGCCGCAAGAAGACGATGAAGCGCAAAACCCACTTCGAACAGGTGCCGCTGAAGCCGCAGCGTGTCTACGAGGAGATGAACAAGGCGTTCGGCCGTGACGTCACCTATGTCACCACCATCGGCCTGTCGCAAATCGCCGGCGCGCAGTTCCTGCATGTCTACAAACCGCGCAACTGGATCAATTGCGGCCAGGCCGGCCCGCTCGGCTGGACGCTGCCGGCCGCACTCGGCGTGCGCGCCGCCGATCCCGAGCGCACCATCGTGGCGCTGTCGGGCGACTACGACTTCCAGTTCATGATCGAGGAACTGGCGGTCGGTGCGCAGCACAAGCTGCCCTATATCCACGTCGTCGTGAACAATGCCTATCTCGGCCTCATCCGCCAGGCGCAGCGCGGCTTTTCGATGGACTATGAGGTCAGCCTTGCTTTCGAGAACATCAACCGGGCCGACGATCCGGAGGCGGGCTATGGCGTCGACCATGTCGCCGTCGCCGAGGCAATGGGCTGCAAGGCGGTCAGGGTGCGCAAGCCGGAGGAATTCGCCGGCGCCTTCAAGCAAGCGCAGCGGTTGCTGAAGGAACACCAGGTTCCGGTCGTGCTCGAATTCATTCTCGAACGGGTCACCAACATCTCGATGGGGACCGAGATCGACAAGATCACCGAATTCGAAGACCTTGCCGAACATCAGGAAGACGCGCCCACCGCGATCGTGATGCTGGACTAAGCCATGCTGATATTCAGGTGAGGCCGGCCTGCAAACGGCGGCTTCCTGCGCTTCCGGTGCTCACGTACGAAAAGTACGCTCCGCTCCGGTTCTCGGAAACCACCATTTTCGACTCGGCCTGACCTGAATCTCAACACGGCTTTGGCTCCAGGCAAGAAAAGGAGAAAAAGAATGCCGCGTTTTTCAGCCAATCTGTCGATGCTCTTTGGCGAGCATGATTTCCTCGACCGTTTCGATGCCGCCGCCCGCGCCGGCTTCAAGGGGGTCGAATATATCGGCCCTTACGATCATGCGCCCGAGGTGGTCGCCGCCCGACTGAAGAAGAATGGCCTGACGCAGGTGCTGTTCAACCTGCCGGCGGGCGACTGGGCCAGGGGCGAGCGTGGCATCGCCGTGCTGCCGGACCGCGTGCCGGAATTCCGCCAGGGCATTGCCAGGGCGATCGCCTACGCGCAGGCACTTGGCTGCGGGCAGGTCAACTGCCTGGCCGGCATCGCGCCAGCCAGCGTCGACCGCAAGGTGCTGGAGGATGTCTTTGCCGAGAACCTGGCTTTCGCGGCGGAGAAACTCGACCAAGCCGGCATCAAGCTGCTGATCGAGCCGATCAACACCCGCGATATCCCGGGCTTCTTCCTCAACTATTCCGACCAGGCGCTGGCGCTGATCGACCGCGTCGGCTCGAAGAACCTGTTCCTGCAATATGACATCTACCACATGCAGATCATGGAAGGGGATCTCGCCCGTAAGATCGAGGCAAACCTCGGCCGCATCGCGCATATCCAGCTTGCGGACAATCCCGGCCGTCACGAGCCGGGGACGGGCGAGATCAACTATCCCTTCCTCTACGAACATATCGACCGGATTGGTTATGCCGGCTGGATTGGCGCGGAGTACAAGCCGAAGGCAGGGACGGAGGCCGGTCTGGGGTGGTTCAGGGAACTGACCGGGCAGGGAAGTGCTGCCGCTTAGCTGCCAAGAATCTTGCAATTCAGGTCGCGTTCTGTTGCGCCCCCTCTGGGCGTGAAGGAACGCGATCTGACAAAAACGGAGAGAAGCAATGGAAACCATCGGCTTCATCGGGCTGGGCATCATGGGCGCGCCGATGGCGGGGCATCTGCTGGCGGCCGGCTACAGCGTCATCGTCAGCGACCACCGCTCAAAACCGCCGGCCGATCTCGTCGCCAAGGGTCTGAAGTCGGTCGCCGGCCATGCCGCCGTCGCGAGGGCCGCCGAGATCATCATCCTGATGGTTCCCGACACACCGCAGGTGGCCGATGTGCTGTTCGGCGACAACGGAGTCGCGTCCGGCCTGGCCAAGGGCAAGCTGGTGATCGACATGAGTTCGATCTCGCCGATCGAGACAAAGGACTTCGCGAAAAGGATCAACGATCTCGGTTGCGACTATCTCGACGCGCCGGTTTCCGGCGGCGAGATCGGTGCCAGGGCGGCTTCGCTTACCATCATGGTCGGTGGTGAGGAACCGGCCTTCGAGCGCGCAAAACCCGTGTTCGAGAAAATGGGCAAGAACATCACTTTGGTCGGACCCAATGGTGTCGGCCAGACCACCAAGGTCGCCAACCAGATCGTCGTCGCGCTGACCATTGAAGCGGTCGCCGAAGCGCTTGTTTTTGCCTCAAAAGCTGGGGCCGACCCAGCCAAGGTCAGGCAGGCGCTGATGGGCGGGCTGGCCGCCTCGCGCATTCTCGAAGTACATGGCGAGCGCATGGTCAAGCGCACCTTCGCGCCGGGCTTTCGCATCGAACTGCACCAGAAGGATCTCAACCTGGCGCTGGAGGGTGCGAAGGCGCTTGGTGTGTCGCTGCCCAACACCTCGACCGCCCAGCAACTGTTCAATTCCTGCGCCGCCAATGGCGGCGCGAAGGAAGATCATTCCGCGCTGGTGAGGGCGCTGGAGCGGATGGCGAATTTCGAAATCGGCAAGGAGGCAAGGGAAATCAAAGCGGCATAGGTCGGAAGAGGGCGGCGTAACGTTCCCAGGCCGTCAACTTCCGTCTTAACCCAGCAACGGGTTCCGGCAAGCATCGCCGGGACCCGTTTTGATTTCTGGCGGGAGGCTTGCCGCTTCCAGTCAGCCGCGCTTCAGAAATGCCCGCGCCGCATAAAGGCTCACCGCCGCCGCGTTCGACACATTGAGCGAGCGGATGGCGCCGGGCATGTCGAGCCTGGCCAGCGTCGTCACCGTCTCGCGCGTCTTCTGCCGCAGGCCCTTGCCCTCGGCGCCGAGCACCAAAGCGATCCTGTCGCCGGCAAAGCTGGTTTCAAGCTCAGCCGGCCCGTCCGAATCGAGCCCGATGGTCTGGAAGCCCGCTTCGTGCAACTGGCCGAGCGCATCGGCGAGGTTCTTCACCTCGACCTGGTCGATATGCTCAAGCGCACCGGAGGCGGATTTTGCCAGCACGCCTGATTCCTGCGGGCTGTGGCGCGCCGTGGTGATCAGCGCGCCAGCGCCGAAAGCGACCGCCGAACGCAGGATGGCGCCGACATTGTGCGGGTCGGTGACCTGGTCGAGCACCAGCACCAGCCTTGTGTCGCCAAGTGCGTCGAGGCGCTTGGGCTTCAGCGGCTCGGCCTCGATCAGCACCCCCTGGTGCACAGCGTCCGATCCGGTAATCTTGTCGATGTCCCTGGGTTCGACCAGTTCAGCCTTGAAGGGCAGGGCGGCGAGATCGGCGATCTCGAGCCGTTCGGCCGCATTGCGCGTCACCAGCATTTTCTTGATCCGGCGGCGCGGATTGTCGAGTGCCGCGCGCACCGTATGCAGGCCATAGAGCCGCACCAGCCCGTCGGCTGCGTTTTCGCCTGGTGGCACTGGTTGCCGTGGCTTGAACGCCGGCGCGCCGCCGCTCTTCTCGTCGCGGAAGGCGCGGCGCAGCTTGGCGTAATGGGTGTCTTTGGGAGTGTTGGAATTGTTGCTCATGGCCGGCTTCTATAGCCGTGTCCTCCGGCCAAGGATATGCCCTGTCGCCGCAGCCGGCGAACAACATCGAAAAACCGTGGCCGCGCGGTTGACACCCAATGGGCTTGCCGCCATAAGGCGCTTCGCTGGTTTCGGAGAAGACATCTATCTCGGGTCCGGATCGGCAAGAATGCCTCGTTGCATGGCTCCGGCGGCAGACTGGAGAGGTGCCCGAGTGGTTAAAGGGGACGGACTGTAAATCCGTTGGCTTAGCCTACGTTGGTTCGAATCCAACCCTCTCCACCACTGCCGGCCCGGAAGCCTGAAACGTGAAAGCATCGGAGGCGAAAAGCGCATGGCGCTTTTCCGGGAAATCCGATACTTCAGTGCAAGGCGCGGGTATAGCTCAGTGGTAGAGCAGCAGCCTTCCAAGCTGAATATGCGGGTTCGATTCCCGCTACCCGCTCCAAATTTTCAGCGAAACAACCGGCAAGCCGAAACACTGCGCGGCAGGCGCGCAGCGCTTCAGGCATTGGTGGGCGCCGCGTCAGCTGTTGAAGGCGGAGGCGACCTGGTGCTGTTGCGGTACCTGGCCGTTCGGGGTCAGCTTGTCGACGATGCCGGGCAAGGCGGCCGATAGCTGCTTGAGCAGCTCCTGCTCGTCGAGCCCCGTCCTTTGGGCGATCTCGCGAATGACCTGCGGTCCGATCGCGTTGCCCAACTCATTGGCCCCGATTGACTGGTTCTGCCCGGTGCCGACCCAGGAGTCGGCGACATTGCCATGGCCGGCGTTCTTGAGCTTGTCGAGCAGCCCGCCCAGTCCGCCGAGCAGCCCACCGTCACCGGACGCGGTTCCGACAGGCGTGGGATCGGCGGGCGCCGGCGCCTGAGCCTGGTCCGGCTGTTCGGCGCTTCTGCCGCTCAGCATCTTCCCAACCAGCAGCGCACCGAGCGCGATCATCAGCGGTTTGGTGATATTGCCGCCGGGAACGGCGTTGTCAAAAAGTCCCATAGTGGATCCTCCATTTCAACCAAGCCCAGCCCGTCTTCAACAATGGCGCATTCGGGCGGAATTTCAAGCTGGCTTGAGCTTTTGACAATCATATGAAAATGTCTGGTTGGCGGAGGAATGGAGAGGAAAAAATGGGTATCATCAGCTGGATCATTCTCGGCGTCATTGCCGGGTTCATTGGCAGTAAGATCGTCAACAAGACCGGTCAGGGCATGATCATGGATATCGTGCTCGGCATTGTCGGCGCCATCGTCGGCGGGCTGATCTTCAGCGCCTTCGGTGCTTCGGGTGTGACCGGCCTCAACATCTATAGCCTGATCGTCGCCGTCGTGGGTGCCGTCGTGGTGCTGTGGGCCTATCATCAGTTCGCTGGCAAGCGGACCATCTAGACGCAATCGGCGGATTATCAGCTGCCGAATTCTGAATTGCGATGATCCGCCGTCGGTGCTGACCGCGCTCACGGTATCGGAAACTATTATGCCGGTGCGTAGCCGCGGATCAGGCAACCACGGCCAGCCGACGCTTGCGCTGGTCCAGCGACACGATGGTCAGCCCACTGGCGACAACCAGCAGGATGCCGCAGACCGCCAGTGCATTGGGGAATTGCCCGAACACCAGCAGGCCCGAAATGACGGCCCAGACCGTGAAGCAGTAATAGAACGGCGCCACCGCGCCGGTCGGCCCGACGCGATAGGCCATGAAGATGAAGAAGTGGCCGAAGATCAGGAAGAAACCGGCTCCCGCCATCAGCATCAGGTGGTGCGCCTCCGGCGCCACCCAGCGCTCGGAAACCAGATGCGCGGCGCCTGCTCCGATCAGGACCACGACGACCGCCGAGATCGCCACGATCATTCCTGGCACTTCGGCGGCGATCTTGCGGCCGGCCAGATCGCGCGCGGCGGCGAACGTCGCGTTGCCGAGCGCCAGCAAGGCATAGACCGAAATGCCTTGCATGGTCGGCTGCGCCACCATCAGCGCGCCGATGAAGCCCAGCCCGATCAGCGCCATGCGTTGGCCGCCGATGCGCTCGCCAAACAGGATCGAGGAGCCGACCAGCATCAGCAGCGGCGTGATCTGCCCCAACGCGGTGGAATCGGCGATCTGCATGTTGGCGAGCGCGACGACGTAACAGAGGATCGCCGCCAGTTCGAGGAGGTTCCTGCGCAGCACCCGCCTGTCGAAGATCAGCGGGATCTGCTTGCCGTAGCCGAGCGCAAACAACAGCGGAAAGCCCCACAGCGTTGCCGCGGCACCACGCAGGAAGAGCACTTCGTAGGAGGGCAAACCCGACGTGGCGAGCTTCATCATCGTGTCGTTGACCAGATACGACCCGGTCGAGACGATCATGAACAGCGGGCCGCGAACGGCAGTCGGGATGAAATGCATCGGCGCAGGAAATCAGACGCGGATCGCTGCCGCAATGGGCCATGAACCGCCGATAAATCCGACAGCGACTGACGTGGAGACCTAAGCAATCCTCGCTTTGCTCCCTCGGTTTTCGCCCATTCCATTTTCTACGGCGGATCCCCATATCAGCGCCACATCCCCGCAATCGGATCATGGGTTCTGGCCGAGTGAGATGGCGCCCGGGCAAAAGACGCTTGTGTTTTTTGGCCTTTATCGCTAATCGCCCCGCATTCGACTGAACTGAAGGTCCAGGCCGTCCAAGGAAAGAGACTATGGCAAAAGGTAAATTCGAGCGCACCAAGCCTCATGTGAACATCGGCACGATTGGTCACGTCGACCATGGCAAGACGTCGCTGACGGCGGCGATCACCAAGTATTTTGGCGAATACAAGCGCTACGACCAGATCGATGCGGCGCCTGAAGAGAAGGCGCGCGGCATCACGATCTCGACGGCTCACGTCGAATACGAGACCGCCAACCGCCACTATGCCCACGTCGACTGCCCCGGCCACGCCGACTATGTGAAGAACATGATCACCGGTGCCGCGCAGATGGACGGCGCGATCCTGGTCGTGTCGGCCGCCGACGGCCCGATGCCGCAGACCCGCGAGCATATTCTGCTGGCCCGTCAGGTCGGCGTGCCGTCGATCGTGGTGTTCCTGAACAAGGTCGACCAGGTCGACGACGCCGAGCTGCTCGAACTGGTCGAGCTCGAGGTTCGCGAACTGCTGTCGAAGAACGAATTCCCCGGCGACGACATTCCGATCGTCAAGGGTTCGGCGCTGGCTGCACTGGAAGATTCGGACAAGAAGATCGGCGAGGACGCGATCCGCGAGCTGATGGCTGCGGTCGACGCCTACATCCCGACGCCGGTTCGTCCGCTGGACAAGCCGTTCCTGATGCCGATCGAGGACGTGTTCTCGATCTCGGGCCGCGGCACGGTCGTCACCGGCCGCGTCGAGCGCGGCGTGGTCAAGGTCGGCGAGGAACTGGAGATCATCGGCATCCGTCCGACGACCAAGACGACCTGCACGGGCGTCGAAATGTTCCGCAAGCTGCTCGACCAGGGCCAGGCTGGCGACAACATCGGCGCGCTGCTGCGCGGCGTTGATCGTGAAGGTGTCGAGCGCGGCCAGGTTCTGGCCAAGCCGGGCACGGTGAAGCCGCACAAGAAGTTCGTGGCCGAAGCCTACATCCTGACCAAGGACGAAGGTGGCCGTCACACGCCGTTCTTCACCAACTACCGTCCGCAGTTCTACTTCCGCACGACCGACGTGACCGGCATCGTGTCGCTGCCGGAAGGCACCGAGATGGTGATGCCCGGCGACAACATCACGGTCGATGTCGAGCTGATCGTGCCGATCGCCATGGAAGAGAAGCTGCGCTTCGCCATCCGTGAAGGCGGCCGCACCGTCGGTGCCGGCATCGTCGTCACCATCAAAGAGTAATCGATCCGGCTGCTGCCGGTCTCGAAAACGAAAGGGCGGTCTTCGGGCCGCCCTTTTTCGTTTCAGACGCCTCGCAACGCAAGCATTGCGCGTTTGTTTCAAAGCTGTTGCAAGCGCCATGGCTGCAACTAGTATAGGTTGCACTGAGGGGAGCTTTGCCGACAGTGGTTCCAAGGCACCGTTTCGATGAGAAGGTATGGCGGTTATGGGCACTAGTTTGCCTCGCCGTCGCCATGGCTCTGCCCGTTTTGACAGCGCGAGCGGAGGATGGGCCTCTCGACATCCCGCCCATGCGCTTCGTCGTCGTGCGCAGCAACGCTCCGGGATGCGAACCCAATTGTCCTGAATGGATATCGGCGGACGGCACCATCGACGCGGGCACGCCGTCGCTCCTCAAGCGCACGCTCAAGGCGCTCAAGGGAAGGCAATTGCCAGTCGTCGTCAATTCGCCCGGCGGCAACGTCGACGCCGCGCTGGCACTCGGCCGTATGATCCGCAAGAACAAGCTCGATATCGCCGTCGGCGTGACGGTTTTTTCCGATTGCCAACCGCAAACAAAAAACTGCGGGGACAACAAGGGCAAGAGTGCCGATTATTTCGGTACGGCCTATGACGACGGAGCCATGTGCAATTCGGCCTGTCCGCTAATGTTTTCCGGCGGTGTTCGCCGCTTCGTCGGAGATTTCGGCTATCTCGGCGTCCACCAGATCACCACCACATACCAGCGGGAGAAGCTGCTCTACCGGACCACGTACCGGATCGTGAACGGCAGGAAGAAGATCATCAGCACCAAGGTGGTCAGCCGCAAAAACGCTGGGAGCTACAAAACCTACGAAATGAGCAGGACCGTCGAGAAGACGCTTTCGGCGTACCTGAAGGAAATGGGGATAGCAGACGGCGTACTGGAAATCATGAAGGCCACGCCGGCCAGTGAGATTCGTCAGATTCCCCTCGACGACATGGTGAGGATGAAGTTGGTCACCAGCCGGGACGCAGTGGATCTGTTGACCGCCGCCAGCCTCTGCGGCCTGGCCCAGCCGGCCACGAACTGCCGGCAAATAGCTGGACCCGCAAGCAAGACGACGCCATCGGCCGCAGCCAGGCTTATGGCTGCCGTTCAACGGGATACCGCGAGGGCCGGCGGGGACATGCGGTTTGTCGTCGTTCGCGGCAGCAATCCGCTGTGCGATCCCGATTGTCCGGAATGGATATCGGCCGAAGGCGCGATCACGAACCAGGCGCCGCGGAAGCTGCGGCAGTTGCTGGTCACGCTTGGCGATCGGCGGCTGCCTGTCGTCATCAGCTCACGCGGAGGCGACCTGCCCAGCGCTCTCGCAATGGGGCGGCTTATCCATGAAAGAAAGCTCGACATCGCCGTTGCCCGGACCGATTTCGTCGACTGTGACCCCGGCGCGTGGAACTGCCTGGCCACGGAAGGAGCCTATGCCGGATTGAGCATCGATGCGGGGGTGGAGTGTGATTCCGCCTGTGCGTTAGTGGTCGCTGGCGGCGCCAGACGGCTAGTCGGTCCCCGGGCGCGGCTCAGCCTGTATCCGATGGGACAGAAGCTGGTGGTCAAGGCCTACCTCGACGAGATGGCGATCAGTCCCGCTCTGTTCGCAACAATCGAACGACGCCCGACCGAGAGGGAACTTGGCCCAGACACCATGCTCAAGCTTGGACTGACAACGGGACGGCAATCGGTCGACGCGCTGACCGGCTCCACGATTTGCAAGGCTGTTGCCAAGCCCGCCAATTGCCCGGGCCTGCCAGCCGCCAATGCACAGGCCGACGCGCCCGCCAGGCTGTAGAGCACGGCGATGTCAGGGGAACTGCCCATCGAGGCAGGTTGAGCCATATCCGATTTCCGCTATCGTCGCGACGGCGGGGCCGGCGAAGGATCGAGAATGAGCCAGGACGTTCCGACACTCTACGAATGGGCCGGAGGCGGCGAGGCGCTGAACCGGCTGACGCAAACCTTCTACGACAAGGTGGCACGAGATCCGGTCGTTGGCCCGGTGTTCAAGCACATGTCGCCGGACCACCCCGCCCATGTCGCGGCCTTCATCGGCGAGGTCTTCGGCGGACCGAAAACCTACAGCGAAACCTTTGGCGGCCACCGCGAAATGGTCATGCATCATCTGGGCAAGCATTTGACCGAGGAGCAGCGCCGCCGCTGGATCAATCTTCTCGCCGACGCGGCGGATGAGGTCGGTCTGCCGGACGATCCGGAATTCCGTTCAGCATTCATGGGCTACGTCGAATGGGGATCGCGGCTGGCCAAGATGAATTCCAATCTCGGCGAGACCTGCGATCCCGAGACCGAACCGATGCCGGCCTGGGGCTGGGGCGTGCCTGGCGGTCCGTATCGGGTGCCGGACGCAAAATAGCTTCGGCTGCCGGCGATACCTCTATGAATCGCGCGCCAGCCACTTCAGGCGGGAGCTGGAGATCGATGCCGAGGGGCTGGTCGCCGACCATCTCGATTTCTGGCGCAGGGGTTAAGCACGTTTGCCTGCAAACCGCTCTTTACAGAGCGCGCGGAAGCTTTTAGGAAGCGCCTGCGCCGAAGCGCGCGTGTACGGGCATAGCTCAGTTGGTAGAGCGGCGGTCTCCAAAACCGCAGGTCGTAGGTTCGAGCCCTGCTGCCCGTGCCATTTCCTAAGACTGGCATCAAAACGATATTTCGCGGGCTGCCTTTGAAAATCGGCGAGCCGCTTGCCATATTAGCCCGATTGGGGCATAAGGGCGCCATAGCCGGGACGGAACGACTGGATGGTTCCGAGGCGGCGTTTGGTCATAAAGCGGGCACTTGCCACTTGCGTGGATCAAGAATCGGTTTTATGTAGACGAAACAGACACGCGACGCGTGGAGCTGGGAAGCCGGCTTTACGCGTCTGATTTGCATGGGCGAAATGATCGCGCTGATTCGGCGCGAGATTGGGCTCAGGCGGCACGTCCCGGCCAGCGGGATCATCCAGGGGACCCGGCCAACGGGTCTTGAAGACAGGCGGCATATGGCTTCGAAAACCACAAATCCTTTCGTCTTTCTCCAGCAGGTGCGCGCGGAGACAGCCAAGGTGACTTGGCCGTCGCGCCGCGAGACGATGATCTCGACGGTCATGGTTCTGGCCTTTGCTGTGATTGCGATGATCTTCTTCTTCACCGCCGATCAGCTCATGGGCCTCGCGGTCGAGCAGATTCTGGGCATTGGACGCTAAGTCCGGCGATTAGGAGAAGTCGAAAAAATGGCTACGCGCTGGTACATCGTCCACGCCTATTCGAACTTCGAGAAGAAGGTCGCCGAGGACATCGAGAACAAGGCCAAGCAGAAGGGCCTGTCCGCCGATATCGAGCAGATCGTGGTGCCGACCGAGAAGGTGGTCGAGGTTCGTCGCGGCCGCAAGGTCGACGCCGAGCGCAAGTTCTTCCCGGGCTACGTGCTCTTGAAGGCCAACTTGACCGACGCCGTGTTCTCGCTGGTCAAGAACACGCCGAAAGTCACAGGTTTTCTCGGCGACTCCAAGCCGGTGCCGATCACCGAGGCCGAAGCCCAGCGCATCCTGAACCAGGTGCAGGAAGGCGTCGAGCGGCCGAAGCCCTCGGTCACTTTCGAGATCGGCGAGGCGATCCGCGTTTCGGATGGTCCCTTCGCGTCGTTCAACGGTTTCGTCCAGGAAGTGGACGAGGAGCGGGCGCGGCTCAAGGTGGAAGTTTCGATCTTCGGGCGCGCCGTGCCCGTCGATCTGGAATTCGGACAGGTCGAAAAGGGCTGATCCGAAATCCCTGATGCCGGTCCGGCGATCAGGGGAGGCGGCGCGGCAACGCGTGGCTTGAGAACGGTGGGAGGCGAAGGCGGCTTTAGCCGGCCGCAAGAACCGCACCACCAGACTGCAACCGCCGGTGTTTCCCAGATCGTGGGGCCGGCATTAGACAAAGGCAGGAAAAGAGATGGCTAAGAAAATTGCAGGCCAGCTCAAGCTCCAGGTCTCCGCGGGATCGGCCACGCCGTCTCCCCCGATCGGCCCGGCACTTGGTCAGCGTGGCATCAACATCATGGAGTTCTGCAAGGCGTTCAACGCGCAGACCCAGGAAATGGAAAAGGGATCGCCGGTTCCGGTCGTCATCACCTATTACCAGGACAAGTCGTTCACCTTCGTCATGAAGACGCCCCCGGTGAGCTACTTCCTGAAGAAGGCTGCGAACCTGAAGTCGGGCTCGAAGGAGCCGGGCAAGGTCAAGGCTGGCACGGTTTCGCGCGACAAGGTTCGCGAAATCGCGACCGCCAAGATGAAGGATCTGAACGCGAACGACGTCGAAGCGGCCATGCGCATGGTCGAGGGCTCCGCCCGCTCGATGGGTCTGGAAGTGGTGGGCTAAGATCATGGCAAAGATTGCAAAGCGTGTATCGAAGACCCGTGAAGGCATCGATCCCAACAAGGCTTACGCGCTCGGTGATGCGCTGAAGCTGCTCAAGGATCGTTCCTCGGTCAAGTTCGACGAGACCATCGAAGTGGCCATGAACCTCGGCGTAGACCCGCGTCATGCCGACCAGATGGTTCGCGGCGTGGTCAACCTGCCGAACGGCACCGGCCGCTCGGTCCGTGTCGCCGTGTTCGCCCGTGGCGACAAGGCCGAAGAGGCCAAGGCCGCCGGTGCCGACATCGTCGGTGCCGAGGATCTGGTCGACATCGTCCAGAAGGGCACGATCGATTTCGATCGCTGCATCGCCACGCCGGACATGATGCCGCTCGTCGGCCGTCTCGGTAAGGTGCTCGGCCCGCGCGGCATGATGCCGAACCCGAAGGTCGGCACCGTCACCACCGATGTCGCCGCGGCCGTCAAGGCTTCGAAGGGCGGCGCGGTCGAGTTCCGTGTCGAGAAGGCCGGCATCGTTCATGCCGGTGTCGGCAAGGTCTCTTTCGACGTCAAGGCGCTGGAAGAGAACGTCCGTGCCTTCGCCGATGCGGTGACCAAGGCAAAGCCGGCTGGCGCCAAGGGCAACTACGTCAAGAAGGTGTCTGTCACCTCGACGATGGGCCCGGGCCTCAAGCTCGACGTCGCGACGCTCGCCGCGTCCTGATTGGATTTGGATTGGCCTTTCGAAGGCTGATCCGTGACTGAATTCCGGGCCTTGGATTTATCCTGGGCCCGGTACCGGAAGCCGGAAGGCTTCCGGACATCCTGTCCGAGATTGCGGGCGGCCCGAACCTTGATTCAAGAGGAGGGCCTTAATTCATGTGGGCCTGCATGAGACGGGTGAAAACCGGACAACGGAGCAACAAGCTCCAATGAAAGGTTCGAACCGTGTTTGCCTTTTGTCTGCGCATCGCCGGCTTTGCCGTCGATGTGGCGAAAGGGGGCAGGATCCTCGATCGTCGTTCGGGAGATCCGTTACTGGATGGCCCGGCCGGCAAAAGGCAACCCGACGCCTGTCCTCGAAATGGGAATGTTCCCATTGGCAGGACTGGGGTCAACTGGAGATAGGCAGTGGACAGAGCGGAAAAACGCGAACTCGTCACGGGCCTGAATGATGCGTTTTCGGGCGCGGGTTCAGTAGTCGTGGCCCACTATGCCGGTATCACCGTCGCGCAAATGAACGACCTTCGGTCGAAGATGCGCGCTGCCGGTGGCACCGTTAAAGTCGCGAAGAACCGTCTCGCCAAAATCGCTCTTCAGGGCACGGACTCCGCATCGATCATCGAGCTGTTCAAGGGACAGACGCTGATCGCGTATTCGGAGGATCCGATTGCGGCGCCGAAGGTCGCGTCCGATTTCGCCAAGGGGAATGACAAGCTCGTCATTCTCGGCGGCGCAATGGGCACCACCTCGCTCAACGCCGACGGTGTGAAGGCACTCGCCACACTTCCGTCGCTCGATGAGCTGCGCGCCAGGCTGGTTGGCATGATCGCCACGCCGGCAACCCGGATCGCCCAGATCGTCAATGCGCCAGCGGCCTCGGTCGCGCGCGTCATCGGCGCTTACGCCCGGAAGGACGAGGCGGCATGAGGCCGTTCCTCGCTATCAAAAACACACGTTCGAACCTAACGAAGGAACACAACAATGGCTGATCTGGCAAAGATCGTAGACGACCTTTCGAAGCTGACCGTCCTCGAGGCGGCTGAGCTGTCGAAGCTTCTGGAAGAAAAGTGGGGCGTTTCGGCTGCTGCTCCGGTGGCGGTTGCCGCTGCTGGCGGTGCTGCCGCTGCTGCTGCTCCGGTCGAGGAAAAGACGGAATTCGACGTCGTTCTCACCGAGGCCGGCGCTCAGAAGATCAACGTCATCAAGGAAGTCCGCGCCATCACTGGTCTTGGCCTCAAGGAAGCCAAGGACCTGGTCGAAGCGGCTCCGAAGCCGGTCAAGGAAGGCGTTTCCAAGGCCGACGCTGACAAGTTCAAGGCCCAGCTGGAAGCAGCCGGCGCCAAGGTCGACCTGAAGTAAGCGTAAAAAGCGGCGGGCGGCCTCGCGCCGTCCGCCACTCCCTTGGGTGATCAGGGGAGGCTGCGTGACGCGAGATGTACGAGAACCTCTTTCTTGAGGGCCGTAACCCGGCCTTCAGGAAACGGGTTTTCTCCCGTTTTAGCCGGTAACCGCCAAGCAATTGGAGAGGCGGCCGGAGAACAGACAGAGAGCCGCCGCCCAGGTGGCTCAGTATGCAAGACGAACCGCGGCGAGGTTCGTCCCGAGTTTAGAGCTAAGGAGCGACGATGGCCCAGACCCAGACTTTCAATGGCCGCAGACGCGTACGCAAGTTCTTCGGGAAGATCCCGGAAGTTGCGGAGATGCCGAACCTTATCGAGGTTCAGAAGGCATCCTATGACCAGTTCCTGATGGTGGACGAGCCCAAGGGCGGACGTCCCGACGAAGGACTGCAGGCTGTTTTCAAGTCGGTCTTCCCGATCTCCGATTTTTCCGGCTCCTCCATGCTGGAGTTCGTGAAGTACGAGTTCGAAGGACCGAAATTCGACGTTGACGAATGCCGTCAGCGCGACCTGACCTATGCCGCGCCGCTGAAGGTGACGCTGCGCCTCATCGTGTTCGATATCGACGAGGATACCGGTGCCAAGTCGATCAAGGACATCAAGGAGCAGGACGTCTACATGGGCGACATGCCGCTCATGACCTTGAACGGCACCTTTATCGTCAATGGCACCGAGCGCGTCATCGTCTCGCAGATGCACCGCTCGCCGGGCGTCTTCTTCGACCACGACAAGGGCAAGTCGCACTCGTCGGGCAAGCTTCTTTTTGCCGCCCGTGTGATCCCCTATCGTGGCTCGTGGCTCGACATCGAGTTCGATTCCAAGGACGTCGTGCACGCCCGCATCGACCGTCGCCGCAAGATTCCGGTGACGTCGCTGCTGATGGCGCTTGGCATGGACGGCGAGGAGATCCTGTCGACCTTCTACAACAAGATCACCTACAAGCGCGCCGGTGACCATTGGCGCATTCCCTTCAACGTCGAGCGTTTCCGCGGCCTCAAGGCCGTCGGCGACCTGGTCGATGCCGACACCGGCGAGATCGTCGTCGAGGCGGGCAAGAAGATCACCGCTCGCCAGGCACGCCAGCTCGGCGAAAAGGGTCTCAAGGCGATCAAGGCGACCGACGAGGATCTGCTCGGCAACTACCTGGCCGAGGACATCGTCAACTACGCCACCGGCGAGATTTTCCTCGAGGCCGGCGACGAGATCGACGACAAGACGCTCAAGGTGCTGCTCGGCACCGGCGAGCAGGAGATCCAGGTCCTCGACATCGACCATGTCAATGTCGGCGCCTATATCCGCAACACGCTCGCCGTCGACAAGAACGAGAGCCGCCAGGACGCGCTGTTCGACATCTACCGTGTCATGCGCCCGGGCGAGCCGCCGACGCTCGAGACCGCCGAAGCCATGTTCAACTCGCTGTTCTTCGACAGCGAGCGCTACGACCTGTCCGCCGTCGGCCGCGTCAAGATGAACATGCGCCTCGAGCTCAAGGCCGAGGACACCGTGCGCGTTCTGCGCAAGGACGACATCCTGGCCGTGGTCAGGACGCTGGTCGAACTGCGTGATGGCAAGGGCGAGATCGACGACATCGACAATCTCGGCAACCGCCGCGTGCGTTCGGTCGGCGAGCTGATGGAGAACCAGTACCGCGTCGGCCTGCTGCGCATGGAGCGCGCGATCAAGGAACGCATGTCCTCGATCGAGATCGACACGGTCATGCCGCAGGACCTGATCAACGCCAAGCCGGCGGCCGCCGCCGTGCGCGAGTTCTTCGGTTCCTCGCAGCTGTCGCAGTTCATGGACCAGACCAACCCGCTGTCGGAGATCACCCACAAGCGTCGTCTCTCGGCGCTTGGACCGGGCGGTCTGACCCGCGAGCGTGCCGGCTTCGAAGTGCGCGACGTGCACCCGACGCATTACGGCCGTATCTGCCCGATCGAGACGCCGGAAGGCCCGAATATCGGTCTGATCAACTCGCTGGCGACCTTCGCGCGCGTCAACAAGTACGGCTTCATCGAAAGCCCGTACCGCAAGATCGTCGACGGCAAGCTGACCAATGACGTCGTCTATCTCTCGGCGATGGAAGAGGCCAAGCACCATGTCGCGCAGGCCAACGCCGAGCTCGACAAGAATGGCGGCTTCGTCGACGAGTTCGTCATTTGCCGCAGCGCCGGCGAAGTGATGATGGCGCCGCGCGAAAACGTCGACCTGATGGACGTGTCGCCCAAGCAGATGGTGTCTGTTGCCGCGGCGCTCATCCCGTTCCTCGAGAACGACGACGCCAACCGCGCTCTGATGGGCTCGAACATGCAGCGCCAGGCCGTGCCGCTGGTGCGCGCCGAGGCGCCGTTCGTCGGTACCGGCATGGAGCCGATCGTCGCCCGTGACTCAGGCGCCGCCATCGGCGCGCGTCGTGGCGGCATCGTCGACCAGGTGGACGCCACGCGTATCGTTATCCGCGCCACCGAGGATCTCGATCCGGGCAAGTCCGGCGTCGACATCTACCGGCTGATGAAGTTCCAGCGCTCGAACCAGAACACCTGCATCAACCAGCGTCCGCTGGTGCGCATGGGTGACCGGGTCAACAAGGGCGACATCATCGCCGACGGTCCCTCGACCGAACTCGGTGATCTGGCACTCGGCCGCAACGTGCTGGTCGCGTTCATGCCGTGGAATGGCTATAACTACGAGGACTCGATCCTGCTCTCCGAGCGTATCGTGGCCGACGACGTCTTCACCTCGATCCACATCGAGGAGTTCGAGGTCATGGCGCGCGATACCAAGCTTGGTCCGGAGGAAATCACGCGCGATATTCCAAACGTCTCGGAAGAAGCGCTGAAGAACCTCGACGAAGCCGGCATCGTCTATATCGGTGCGGAAGTGCAGCCGGGCGACATCCTGGTCGGCAAGATCACGCCGAAGGGCGAGAGCCCGATGACGCCGGAAGAGAAGCTTCTGCGCGCCATCTTCGGCGAAAAGGCTTCCGACGTGCGCGACACTTCGATGCGCATGCCTCCGGGCACTTTCGGCACCGTCGTCGAGGTGCGCGTGTTCAATCGCCACGGTGTGGAGAAGGACGAGCGCGCCATGGCGATCGAGCGCGAGGAGATCGAACGCCTCGCCAAGGATCGCGACGACGAGCAGGCCATTCTGGACCGTAACGTCTATGCGCGTCTTTCCGACGTTCTCGTCGGCAAGGAAGCGATCGCTGGACCGAAGGGCTTCAAGAAGGGCTCGACGCTGTCCAAGGACACGCTCGACGAGTATCCGCGTTCGCAGTGGTGGCAGTTTGCGGTGGAGAACGAAAAGCTCCAGAGCGAACTGGAAGCCCTGCGTGGCCAGTACGACGATTCCAAGAAGGCGCTCGAACAGCGCTTCATGGACAAGGTCGAGAAGGTGCAGCGCGGCGACGAAATGCCTCCGGGCGTCATGAAGATGGTCAAGGTCTTCGTGGCGGTGAAGCGCAAGATGCAGCCCGGCGACAAGATGGCCGGCCGTCACGGCAACAAGGGTGTCGTGTCGCGTATCGTTCCGGTCGAGGACATGCCTTTCCTCGAGGACGGCACGCATGCCGATATCGTGCTCAACCCGCTGGGTGTGCCGAGCCGCATGAATGTCGGCCAGATCCTGGAAACGCATCTGGGCTGGGCCTGCGCTGGCATGGGCAGGAAGATCGGCGAGCTTATCGATGCGTACAAGACAGCCGGCGACATCAAGCCGCTGCGCAAGACGCTCGAGAGCTTCATGCCGGCCAACGACCGCAACGAGCCGGTTCGCGAATATGACGACGAGAGCATCGTTCGCCTGAGCGAGCAGATGCGCCGAGGCGTCTCCATCGCGACCCCGGTGTTCGACGGCGCGCATGAGGCTGACATCAACATCATGCTGGAGCAGGCGGGCCTGCACACCAGCGGTCAGTCGCAGCTCTATGACGGACGCACCGGCGAGCCGTTCGATCGCAAGGTGACGATGGGCTATATCTACATGCTCAAGCTTCACCACCTCGTGGACGACAAGATCCACGCGCGTTCGATCGGTCCGTACTCGCTCGTCACCCAGCAGCCGCTGGGCGGCAAGGCGCAGTTCGGGGGCCAGCGCTTCGGCGAGATGGAGGTCTGGGCACTGGAAGCCTACGGCGCCGCTTACACGCTGCAGGAAATGCTGACGGTGAAGTCGGACGACGTCGCCGGCCGCACCAAGGTCTACGAGGCGATCGTGCGTGGCGACGACACGTTCGAGGCAGGCATTCCCGAGAGCTTCAACGTGCTCGTCAAGGAAATGCGGTCTCTCGGCCTCAATGTCGAGCTCGAGAACACCAAGCTCGACGACAACCCGATCCGGCTGCCCGATGCTGCCGAATAGGGGCGCGGCCGAGTAAACAAGACATCCGGGCGCGGGAGAGGGCTCTCGCGACCGGATGCACCAATTCTTCGGCCGGTGGGCCGACCACTCAGCGGGCATTCGGCCCGCGTTAGATGCAAGGGGTTTTCGAGGACCCCGAAAAGGAGAACGGCATGAACCAAGAGGTCATGAATCTCTTCAATCCGCAGGCGCCTGCGCAGGTGTTCGATTCCATCCGGATTTCGCTTGCCAGCCCTGAGAAGATTCTGTCCTGGTCGTTCGGCGAGATCAAGAAGCCGGAGACCATCAACTACCGCACCTTCAAGCCGGAGCGTGACGGTCTGTTCTGCGCGCGCATTTTTGGCCCGATCAAGGACTATGAATGCCTGTGCGGCAAGTACAAGCGCATGAAGTACAAGGGCGTGATCTGCGAGAAGTGCGGCGTCGAAGTCACGCTGTCGCGCGTCCGCCGCGAGCGCATGGGCCATATCGAGCTGGCGGCTCCCGTCGCTCACATCTGGTTCCTGAAGTCGCTGCCCTCGCGCATCGGCACGCTGCTCGACATGACGCTGAAGGACATCGAGCGCGTCCTCTACTTCGAGAACTACATCGTCACCGAGCCCGGCCTCACCGCGCTGAAGGAGCACCAGCTGCTCAGCGAGGAAGAGTACATGATCGCCGTCGACGAATATGGCGAGGATAGTTTCACCGCCATGATCGGCGCCGAGGCCATTCATGACCTTCTGGCAGGCATGGACCTGGAGAAGATCGCCGGCGACCTGCGTTCGGAACTGGCGTCGACCACGTCCGAGCTGAAGCAGAAGAAGTATCTGAAGCGGCTCAAGGTCGTCGAGAACTTCATGGAATCCGGCAACCGTCCGGAATGGATGATCATGAAGGTGGTTCCGGTGATCCCGCCGGACCTGCGCCCGCTCGTCCCGCTGGACGGCGGTCGTTTCGCGACGTCCGACCTGAACGATCTCTACCGCCGCGTCATCAACCGCAACAACCGCCTGAAGCGGCTGATCGAGCTGCGGGCGCCGGGCATCATCGTGCGCAATGAAAAGCGCATGCTGCAGGAAGCCGTCGATGCGCTGTTCGACAACGGCCGTCGCGGCCGCGTCATCACCGGCGCCAACAAGCGTCCGCTGAAGTCGCTGTCCGACATGCTCAAGGGCAAGCAGGGCCGGTTCCGTCAGAACCTGCTCGGCAAGCGCGTCGACTATTCCGGCCGCTCGGTCATCGTCACCGGTCCGGAGCTCAAGCTGCACCAGTGCGGCCTGCCGAAGAAGATGGCGCTCGAACTGTTCAAGCCCTTCATCTACGCCCGTCTCGACGCCAAGGGTTACTCCTCGACCGTCAAGCAGGCCAAGAAGCTGGTCGAGAAGGAGCGTCCGGAAGTCTGGGATATCCTCGATGAGGTCATCCGCGAGCATCCGGTGCTGCTCAACCGCGCGCCGACGCTGCACCGCCTGGGCATCCAGGCGTTCGAGCCGATCCTGATCGAAGGCAAGGCGATCCAGCTTCACCCGCTGGTCTGCACGGCCTTCAACGCCGACTTCGACGGCGACCAGATGGCCGTTCACGTGCCGCTGTCGCTGGAAGCGCAGTTGGAAGCCCGCGTGCTGATGATGTCGACCAACAACATCCTGCACCCGGCTTCCGGCGCGCCGATCATCGTGCCGTCGCAGGACATGGTCCTGGGTCTCTACTACCTCTCGATCGTCAACCAGAACGAGCCGGGCGAAGGCATGGTGTTTGCCGACATGGGCGAACTCCAGCACGCGCTCGAGACCAAGGCCGTGACCCTGCATGCCAAGATCAAGGGCCGCTTCCGCACGGTCGACGCCGAAGGCAAGGTCGTGTCGAAGATCCATGACACCACGCCTGGCCGCATGATCATCGGCGAGCTTCTGCCGAAGAACGTCAACGTGCCCTATGAGACCGCCAACCAGGAGATGACCAAGAAGAACATCTCCAAGATGATCGACACCGTCTACCGCCATTGCGGTCAGAAGGAGACGGTCATTTTCTGCGACCGCATCATGGCGCTCGGCTTTGCCCATGCCTGCCGTGCCGGCATTTCGTTCGGCAAGGACGATATGCTGATCCCGGACACCAAGATCAAGCTGGTGTCGGACACCGAGGCTTTGGCCAAGGAGTACGAGCAGCAGTACAATGACGGCCTGATCACGCAGGGCGAGAAGTACAACAAGGTCGTCGACGCCTGGGCCAAGTGCTCGGAAAAGGTCGCCGACGAAATGATGGCCCGCATCAAGGCGGTCGAGTTCGAGGACAACGGCCGTCAGAAGCCGATGAACTCGATCTACATGATGTCGCACTCCGGTGCGCGCGGCTCGCCCACCCAGATGCGCCAGCTCGCTGGCATGCGCGGCCTGATGGCCAAGCCGTCGGGTGAAATCATCGAGACGCCGATCATCTCGAACTTCAAGGAAGGCCTGACCGTGCTCGAGTACTTCAACTCGACCCACGGCGCCCGCAAGGGTCTGGCCGATACCGCCTTGAAGACGGCGAACTCGGGTTACCTCACCCGTCGTCTGGTCGACGTGGCGCAGGACTGCATCGTCAACTCCGTGGATTGCGGCACCGACAAGGGCCTCACCATGCAGCCGATCGTCGATGCCGGTCAGGTCGTTGCTTCGGTTGGCCAGCGCGTACTGGGCCGTACATCGCTCGACGACATCACCCATCCGGTGTCGGGCGAGGTTCTGGTCAAGGCCGGAACGCTGATGGACGAGCGTGACGTCGAGCAGATCGAAAAGGCCGGCGTGCAGTCGGTCCGCATCCGCTCGGCCCTGACCTGCGAAGTCAGGATCGGCGTCTGCGCGGTCTGCTACGGACGCGATCTGGCCCGCGGCACCCCGGTCAACCAGGGCGAAGCCGTCGGCGTCATCGCGGCGCAGTCGATCGGCGAGCCGGGCACGCAGCTCACCATGCGTACCTTCCACATGGGCGGTACGGCGCAGGTGGTGGATAGCTCGTTCCTTGAAGCCTCCTATGAGGGCAAGGTCGAGATCCGCAACCGCAACGTGGTGCGCAACTCGGACGGCCAGCAGATGGTCATGGGCCGCAACATGGCGGTTCTGATCCTCGACGAAGCCGGCAAGGAGCGCGCCACGCACCGTGTCACCTATGGTTCGCGCATCTTCGTGGACGATGGCGACAAGGTGAAGCGCGGTCAGCGTATCGCCGAGTGGGATCCCTATACCCGTCCTGTCCTCACTGAAATCGAGGGCAAGGTGTCGTATGAGGATCTGGTCGACGGCATTTCCGTTCAGGAAACGGCCGACGAGTCGACCGGCATCACCAAGCGTGAGGTCATCGACTGGCGTTCGACGCCGCGTGGCAACGACCTCAAGCCCGCGATTGCCATCCTGGACACCAAGGGCAAGGTCGGCAAGCTGTCGAAGGGTGGCGACGCCCGCTTCCTGCTCTCGGTCGAGGCCATTCTCTCGGTCGAGCCGGGTGCTCAGGTTCGCCCCGGCGACGTGCTGGCGCGTATCCCGATGGAAAGCGCCAAGACCAAGGACATCACCGGCGGTCTGCCGCGTGTTGCCGAACTGTTCGAGGCACGTCGTCCGAAGGATCACGCCATCATCGCCGAGATCGATGGCACGATCCGCTTCGGCCGCGACTATAAGAACAAGCGCCGTATTATCATCGAGCCGCATGACTCGACGCTCGAGCCGGTCGAGTACCTGATCCCGAAGGGCAAGCCGTTCCATCTCCAGGACGGCGACGTCATCGAGAAGGGCGACTACATCCTCGACGGCAATCCGGCGCCGCACGACATCCTGGCGATCAAGGGCGTGGAGGCACTTGCTTCCTACCTCGTCAACGAGATCCAGGAAGTCTACCGCCTGCAGGGCGTCTCGATCAACGACAAGCACATCGAGGTGATCGTTCGCCAGATGCTGCAGAAGGTCGAGATCACGGTGCAGGGCGACTCGACCTATATCCCGGGCGACCACGTCGACGTGATCGAACTGGAAGAGGTCAACGAGCGCCTGGTCGAGGACGGCAAGAAGCCGGCCGAAGGCCAGCCGGTGCTCTTGGGCATCACCAAGGCGTCGCTGCAGACGCCGTCCTTCATCTCGGCCGCCTCCTTCCAGGAGACGACCAGGGTGCTGACGGAAGCCGCGGTTGCCGGCAAGACCGACATGCTGCAGGGCTTGAAGGAAAACGTCATCGTCGGCCGGCTGATCCCCGCCGGCACCGGCGGCACGATGAGCCAGATCCGGCGCATCGCCACCTCGCGCGACGAACTGATCATCGACGAGCGCCGCAAGGCCTCCGGTGTGGAAGTCGCCGAGCCGATGCTGGCGGACATGACAACCGCCGCGCAGTAGGCGCGGCGGCAAAAATCTCAGGCAACAGAAGCCGTCGGGGCAACCCGGCGGCTTTTTCATTTTTGCGATCGGAGGAAAGCGGATGAACACGAAGACCTGGACGGCTGTCGATGACTACATCGTTTCTTCTCTCTTCGAGGCGGATCCCGTTCTCGACGCGGTTCTGGCGGCCAACCGCCGCCAGGGCCTGCCGGCGATCGACGTCTCGGCGGCGCAAGGAAAGCTGCTCTCGCTGCTGGTGCGCATCAGCGGCGCGAAGAAGGTGCTCGAGATCGGCACGCTGGGTGGCTATTCGACCATCTGGATGGCGCGGGGATTGCCTGCTGACGGCAAGGTCGTGACACTCGAACTCGATCCGCACCATGCCAAGGTCGCGCGTTCGAATTTGGAGCGGGCAGGGGTTGCGGACCGTGTGGAACTGCGTGTCGGTTCGGCGCTCCAGTCGCTCACAGAACTGGGCGGCGAGAATGCCGGCCCGTTCGATCTCGTCTTCATCGACGCGGACAAGCCGAACAACCCGAACTATCTGGCCTGCGCCTTGCGGCTGTCGCGGTCAGGAACGGTCATCGTCTGCGACAACGTCATCCGCGATGGTGCCGTTCTGGATGAAGATGGACGCGATGCCAATGTCGAGGGCGCCCGCGCGGCATTTTCATTCATCGGTGGCGACAAACGGCTGGACGGCACCGCCATCCAGACGGTGGGCGCCAAGGGCTATGACGGGTTTGCGATTGCGGTTGTCGACTGATGCCAAGGCGGCCCGGCGACCTCAGTCGAAAAACGCCTCGACCACGTTGCGCTTGCCGAGCATGAAGGCGTCGGCAACGTGCTGGAGCGGCGCAAGGTCCACATCTGACGTCTCGGCGTGCACGATTTCGGCGAAGCGCCGGTAGAGCATCGGATATTCCGCTTCCGGCTCCTCGTGTACGATATTGCCATCGACGGCGAGCTTCGAGCCGCCACCCGAGAGCACCATCTGTCCGGCATCCGTATCGGCCAGGATGTCCCAACTCTGCGGTCCGGTCTGCAACCAGTCGAGATCCATCGTCACATCCGATCCGTTCGCTGCCCGGAACGCGACCTGGGCCGCGATCGGCGCGTCACGGTTCACCGGAAAGTCGAGCACGGCCGAAGTGATGTACATGGCCGGCAGGATGTAGGTTGCGATCGACAGCGCGTTGATGCCGGGATCGAAGACGCCGAAGCCGCCAGGCTGCCAGATCCAGTCCTGGTTTGGGTGCCAGCGGCGTACATCTTCCTTCCAGACGATCGCCGCCGATTTGATGTTGGTCGAAGCGAGGAATATCCGCGCCGCTTCGACCGCCGGCGCGTAGCGCGAATGCCAGCTTGCGAACAGTGAGACGCCTTGTTTCGCCGCGAGCGCCTTCAGGTCCTCGACCTCGCTGACCGTGGCACCGGGCGGCTTTTCCAGGAAAACGTGCTTTCCAGCCTCGAGCGCCTTGCGCGCGGCTTCATAGCGGAACTGCGGCGGCATGCACAGCGACACAGCATCGAGTTCGGGGACCACGCCAAGCATCGTCTCGATGTCGGGGAAATTCACAATGCCATCGACCTTGCCGTGCCGGCTGGCCGCCGCGATCAGCTGGTAATCCCGATCCTTGGCCAGGGCGGGAAGGTGTTGGTCGCGGACGATCTTGCCGACGCCGACAATGCCGATTCTGATGGGCGAGATGGATGAGGACATGAGGCTCCGCCGGGATTGGACGACTGCGCGTCTCTTAGCAGATCGGCCATGACGGGCAAGCGTCGGCCGTGCCGGCTATCCAAACGAATCGCGTCACGGCAAGCACGGCAAGGAAGGACACCGCGCCCATGACACGCCCATGATCAGATCGGCGCGTCGAAGGTGACGATCGACACTTCGCCTTCGAGGGCGCCCTGGTAGGCCGACAGATGCGGCTCGTCGTCGGGCACCCCGTCCATATCGCCGATCTGGTCCAGCTCGGCCTCGGCGTAACCTTCCGCCGCCAGCGATTCGAGGGCGCGTCGCACCGCCGAATCGTCGTCAGGAGCGACCAGCATGACATGCACGCCTTCCACCTTGCCGCCTTTGCGCTTCCACACCCGGCCGGTGATGATGGTGACCGGGCGTTCTTCATTGTCGTTCACGGCTGATTCCTCCTGGCAAGCGCGGGCGAGGGGATGTTGAGTGCTCAGGCCGCCTTTTCGCATAGAGAAAGGGCGCGCAAAAGCCAAAAGCCGGTCACTTTCTTCCTCGGCATTGCAAAATTGCGAAAGAAAATTACATGCGGTTTTCGCATGGCTGCCAAGTCCCGGCTTCGATGCAATATTTGCCACTGCGGGCTTGACGGTTCGCGGGCTTACGAGTAGAAGCCGCCCAGTCAGAACCGATGTGAGGCTCTCCCTTCCGAAGCGACACGCTTTGGAGTTTGCCTCAAACAGGGTTCGTTTTACGAGCGAAAAGACATTTCCGGCGTGCACGAAGCGGTTTCCGCTTCCTCTGCGATTTGTTCGGGCAAGACCGCGAGGCGCGGTTTGTGGCCCGAATTTGCGTATGGAAATGACGCTTTGAGCGAGCCTTGACCGGCACGAGACACGGAATTGAGAGACAAGAGGGTTTAATGCCTACCGTCAACCAGCTGATCCGCAAGCCGCGCATTGCGCCGGTGAAGCGCAACAAGGTCCCGGCCATGCAGCAGAACCCGCAGAAGCGGGGCGTCTGCACGCGCGTCTATACAACGACGCCGAAGAAGCCGAACTCGGCGCTGCGCAAGGTGGCCAAGATCCGCCTGACCAATGGTTTTGAAGTGATCGGTTACATCCCCGGCGAAGGTCACAACCTTCAGGAGCACTCCGTGGTCATGATCCGCGGCGGCCGCGTCAAGGATCTTCCGGGCGTGCGCTACCACATTATCCGCGGCGTGCTCGACACGCAGGGCGTGAAGAACCGCAAGCAGCGCCGTTCGAAGTACGGCGCCAAGCGTCCGAAGTAAGGCGTCCGAAGTAAGATTTTCGGCCTTGGTGCTGCTTGAATGCGCCGGGCTACGAGATTGAGAGACAAAAGCCATGTCGCGTCGTCACAGTGCAGAAAAGCGTGAGATCAACCCGGATCCCAAGTTCGGCGATCTGATCGTCACCAAGTTCATGAATGCCGTCATGTATGACGGCAAGAAGTCGGTCGCCGAGACCATCGTCTACGGCGCGCTGGACCAGGTCCAGTCGAAGACCAAGCAGGAGCCGGTCACCGTCTTCCACCAGGCGCTCGACAATGTCGCGCCGCATGTGGAAGTGCGTTCGCGTCGCGTCGGCGGCGCCACCTACCAGGTTCCGGTCGACGTGCGTCCCGAGCGCCGCCAGGCGCTGGCGATCCGTTGGCTGATCGCCGCGGCCCGCAACCGCAACGAGACCACCATGGTCGACCGCCTCTCCGGCGAGCTGATGGACGCGGCCAACAACCGCGGCACCGCCGTGAAGAAGCGTGAAGACACCCACAAGATGGCAGAAGCCAACCGCGCTTTCGCGCACTACCGCTGGTAAAGCGCGAACGAGACTGAGAGGCAGCTACGATGGCCCGCGAATACAAAATCGAAGACTACCGCAATTTCGGTATCATGGCGCATATTGACGCCGGCAAGACGACGACCACCGAGCGCGTCCTCTATTACACGGGCAAGTCGCACAAGATCGGCGAAGTGCACGACGGCGCTGCCACCATGGATTGGATGGAGCAGGAGCAGGAGCGCGGCATCACCATCACGTCCGCCGCGACCACGACCTTCTGGAAGGCTCGTGACGGCAAGATGCACCGCTTCAACATCATCGACACCCCCGGACACGTCGACTTCACCATCGAAGTCGAGCGTTCGCTGCGCGTGCTCGACGGCGCCATTGCGCTGCTCGATGCCAACGCCGGTGTCGAGCCGCAGACAGAAACCGTCTGGCGCCAGGCGGACAAGTACCGCGTTCCGCGCATGATCTTCTGCAACAAGATGGACAAGATCGGCGCCGACTTCTACCGCTCGGTCGAAATGATCGGTTCGCGCCTCGGCGCGCATGCCGTCGTCATGCAGCTGCCGATCGGCGCCGAGACCGAATTCAAGGGCGTCGTCGACCTGGTCGAGATGAACGCGCTGGTCTGGCGCGACGAGACGCTGGGCGCTGCCTGGGACGTCGTCGAGATCCCGGCCGACCTTCAGGCTCGTGCGGAAGAATATCGCGAGAAGATGATCGAAGCCGCCGTCGAAATGGACGAGACGGCGCTTGAGAATTACCTCGAAGGCAAGATGCCGTCGAATGACGAGATCCGCGCGCTGATCCGCAAGGGCACCATCGCGGTGAAGTTCTACCCGATGTTCTGCGGCTCGGCCTTCAAGAACAAGGGCGTGCAGCCGCTGCTCGACGCCGTCGTCGAATACCTGCCGTCGCCGGCCGATGTTCCGGCCATCAAGGGCGTCGATGCCAAGACCGATGCCGAGATCGAGCGTCACGCCGACGACAACGAGCCGCTTTCGATGCTCGCCTTCAAGATCATGAACGACCCGTTCGTCGGTTCGTTGACCTTTGCCCGTATCTACTCGGGCAAGCTCACCAAGGGCATCTCGGTTGACAACACCGTGAAGGGCAAGAAGGAGCGCATTGGCCGCATGCTTCAGATGCATGCGAACTCGCGCGCCGACGTCGAAGAGGCTTTTGCCGGCGACATCGTCGCCCTGGCCGGCCTCAAGGACACCACCACCGGCGATACGCTGAGCGATCCGCTGCACCCGGTCATCCTCGAGCGCATGGAATTCCCCGATCCGGTCATCCAGATCGCCATCGAGCCGAAGACCAAGAACGACCAGGAAAAGATGGGCCTGGCCCTTCATCGCCTGGCCGCCGAGGACCCCTCCTTCCGCGTCAAGACCGACGAGGAATCAGGCCAGACCATCATTTCTGGCATGGGCGAGCTTCACCTCGACATCATCGTCGACCGCATGCGCCGCGAGTTCAAGGTTGAAGCCAACGTCGGTGCGCCGCAGGTGGCTTACCGTGAAACGATCACTCGCAAGCACGAGCAGGACTACACGCACAAGAAGCAGACCGGCGGTACCGGTCAGTTCGCCCGCGTCAAGATCCTGTTCGAGCCGAACCCGGAAAGCCCCGAGTTCGAGTTCGATACCAAGATCGTCGGCGGTGCGGTTCCGAAGGAATACATCCCGGGTGTCGAAAAGGGCATCAACAGCGTCATGTCGTCGGGTCCGTTCGCGGGCTTCCCGATGATCGGTGTCAAGGCGACGCTCATCGACGGCGCATACCACGACGTCGACTCCTCGGTGCTCGCCTTCGAAATCGCCGGCCGTGCCTGCTTCCGTGAAGCCGCGCCCAAGCTCGGCGTGCAGCTGCTCGAGCCGATCATGAAGGTCGAGGTCGTCACGCCGGAAGATTACGTCGGCAGCGTCATCGGTGACCTGAACGGCCGTCGCGGCCAGATCCAGGGCCAGGAAGCACGTGGCGTCGCGGTGGTTATCAACGCGATGGTGCCGCTCGCCAACATGTTCAAGTATGTCGACAACCTGCGCTCGATGAGCCAGGGCCGCGCGGCCTACACGATGCAGTTCGATCACTACGAGCCTGTGCCGACCGCGGTCGCCCAGGAAGTCCAGAAGAAATACGCGTAACCCCGACGGGTTGCAGCAGTAACTTAAATCAAGGCCCGCACGGGCGAGCAGGATTGGAGACATCACATGGCAAAAGGTAAATTCGAGCGCACCAAGCCTCATGTGAACATCGGCACGATTGGTCACGTCGACCATGGCAAGACGTCGCTGACGGCGGCGATCACCAAGTATTTTGGCGAATACAAGCGCTACGACCAGATCGATGCGGCGCCTGAAGAGAAGGCGCGCGGCATCACGATCTCGACGGCTCACGTCGAATACGAGACCGCCAACCGCCACTATGCCCACGTCGACTGCCCCGGCCACGCCGACTATGTGAAGAACATGATCACCGGTGCCGCGCAGATGGACGGCGCGATCCTGGTCGTGTCGGCCGCCGACGGCCCGATGCCGCAGACCCGCGAGCATATTCTGCTGGCCCGTCAGGTCGGCGTGCCGTCGATCGTGGTGTTCCTGAACAAGGTCGACCAGGTCGACGACGCCGAGCTGCTCGAACTGGTCGAGCTCGAGGTTCGCGAACTGCTGTCGAAGAACGAATTCCCCGGCGACGACATTCCGATCGTCAAGGGTTCGGCGCTGGCTGCACTGGAAGATTCGGACAAGAAGATCGGCGAGGACGCGATCCGCGAGCTGATGGCTGCGGTCGACGCCTACATCCCGACGCCGGTTCGTCCGCTGGACAAGCCGTTCCTGATGCCGATCGAGGACGTGTTCTCGATCTCGGGCCGCGGCACGGTCGTCACCGGCCGCGTCGAGCGCGGCGTGGTCAAGGTCGGCGAGGAACTGGAGATCATCGGCATCCGTCCGACGACCAAGACGACCTGCACGGGCGTCGAAATGTTCCGCAAGCTGCTCGACCAGGGCCAGGCTGGCGACAACATCGGCGCGCTGCTGCGCGGCGTTGATCGTGAAGGTGTCGAGCGCGGCCAGGTTCTGGCCAAGCCGGGCACGGTGAAGCCGCACAAGAAGTTCGTGGCCGAAGCCTACATCCTGACCAAGGACGAAGGTGGCCGTCACACGCCGTTCTTCACCAACTACCGTCCGCAGTTCTACTTCCGCACGACCGACGTGACCGGCATCGTGTCGCTGCCGGAAGGCACCGAGATGGTGATGCCCGGCGACAACATCACGGTCGATGTCGAGCTGATCGTGCCGATCGCCATGGAAGAGAAGCTGCGCTTCGCCATCCGTGAAGGCGGCCGCACCGTCGGTGCCGGCATCGTCGTCACCATCAAAGAGTAATTTGGACTTAAACCGATCTGTCGCGGGCGCCGGAGTAGCCCGCGCCGCGCCAGAACAAGGAAGTGACGCATGAACGGACAGAATATCCGCATCCGCCTGAAGGCGTTTGATCACCGCGTGCTCGACGCCTCGACGAAGGAAATCGTGTCGACGGCCAAGCGCACCGGGGCAAACGTCCGCGGCCCCATTCCGCTGCCGACGCGGATCGAAAAGTTCACGGTCAACCGGTCGCCCCACGTCGACAAGAAGAGCCGCGAGCAGTTCGAGATGCGCACGCACAAGCGTCTGCTCGACATCGTCGATCCGACCCCGCAGACGGTCGATGCTTTGATGAAGCTCGATCTGGCCGCCGGCGTCGACGTCGAGATCAAGCTCTAAGGGAATGAGAGCGCGGTAAGGGGCGGTGCCCCTGGCCCGGAACTCTAAAGGAATTGAACCGATGCGTTCAGGTGTGATTGCAAAGAAGGTGGGAATGACCCGCATCTATAATGATGCCGGGGAACATGTTCCCGTCACCGTTCTCCAGATGGAGAACTGCCAGGTCGTGGCACAGCGCACGCAGGAGAAGAATGGCTACACCGCCGTTCAGCTCGGCGTTGGCCTCGCCAAGGTGAAGAACACGTCGAAGGCGATGCGCGGCCATTTCGCGACCGCCTCCGTCGAGCCGAAGGCGAAGGTCGCCGAGTTCCGCGTCTCTGCCGACAACATGATCGACGTCGGCGCCGAGATCACCGTCGACCATTTTGTCGCCGGCCAGAAGGTCGATGTGACGGGCACGACGATCGGCAAGGGTTTCCAGGGCGTCATCAAGCGCCACCATATGGGTGGTGGCCGCGCGACCCACGGTAACTCGGTCTCGCACCGTACACATGGCTCGACCGGTCAGCGCCAGGACCCGGGCAAGGTGTTCAAGGGCAAGCATATGGCTGGTCACATGGGCGACACCCGCGTGACGACACAGAATGTCGAGGTCGTTTCGACCGATGCCGACCGCGGCCTGATCCTGATCCGCGGCGCGGTTCCCGGATCGAAGGGCGCCTGGATCCTGGTCCGCGACGCGGCCAAGGTGGCACTGCCGGCCAATGCGCCGAAGCCCGCCGCGATCCGCGCCGTTGCGGCAGCTGCTAAGAACGAGGCTCCGGCCACAGAGGGAGCGGAATAATGGATCTCAAGATCACAACGCTCGGCGGCAAAGACGCCGGCAAGGTGGAACTTTCCGACGGAATTTTCGGCCTTGATCCGCGCGAGGACATCCTGCAGCGCGTCGTGCGCTGGCAGCTTGCCAAGAAGCAGCAGGGCACGCACAAGGCCAAGGGCCGCGCCGAAATCGCGCGCACCGGTGCCAAGATGTACAAGCAGAAGGGTACGGGCCGCGCCCGTCACCACTCGGCACGCGCTCCGCAGTTCCGCGGCGGCGGCAAGGCCCACGGCCCGGTCGTTCGCAGCCATGAGCATGAACTGCCCAAGAAGGTTCGTGCGCTCGGCCTCAAGCATGCCCTTTCGGCCAAGGCCAAGAGCGCGTCGATCATCATCATCGACGAGCTGAAGCTGACCGAGGCCAAGACCAAGGCGCTGATCGCGAATTTCGCGACGCTGGGCCTGACCAACGCCCTGGTGATTGGCGGCGCCGAGCTTGACAAGAACTTCAAGCTGGCAGCCACCAACATCCCCAACATCGACGTGCTGCCCATCCAGGGCATCAACGTCTACGACATTCTGCGCCGCGGCACGCTGGTCCTTTCGAAGGCCGCCGTCGAGGCTCTCGAGGAGCGCTTTAAATGACCGACCTTCGTCACTACGACGTGATCGTCTCGCCGGCGATCACTGAAAAGTCGACCATGGCCTCCGAGCAGAACCAGGTCGTCTTCAACGTCGCCAAGAAGGCGTCGAAGCCCGAAATCAAGGCCGCCGTCGAAGCGCTGTTCGGCGTCAAGGTGATGGCCGTGAACACGCTTGTCCGCAAGGGCAAGATCAAGCGCTTCCGCGGCACGATCGGCCGCCAGAGCGACGTCAAGAAGGCGATCGTGACGCTGGCCGACGGCCAGTCGATCGACGTCGCGACGGGTCTCTGAGCAAGGCCGCGAGGACAACAACAATGGCACTGAAAAAATTCAACCCGGTAACGCCGAGCACCCGCCAGCTGGTCATCGTCGACCGCTCGGGCCTCTACAAGGGCAAGCCCGTGAAGGGCCTGACCGAGGGTCTGACCAAGTCGGGCGGCCGCAACAACCACGGCCGTATCACCGCCCGCTTCATCGGTGGTGGCCACAAGCGTTCGTACCGCATCATCGACTTCAAGCGTCGCAAGTTCGACGTTGTCGGCACGGTCGAGCGCATTGAATACGATCCGAACCGCACGGCCTTCATCGCACTGATCAAGTATGATGATGGTGAGCTGTCCTACATCATCGCTCCGCAGCGTCTGGCTCCCGGCGACAAGATCGTGGCTGGCGAAGCGGTCGACGTTAAGCCGGGCAATGCGATGCCGCTGGCCTCGATGCCGGTCGGCACCATCGTCCACAACATCGAGCTGAAGCCGGGCAAGGGCGCCCAGGTCGCCCGGTCGGCAGGTGGTTACGGCCAGTTGGTCGGCCGTGACCAGGGCATGGCGATCCTGCGCCTCAACTCGGGCGAGCAGCGTGTCGTTCACGGCTCCTGCATGGCCACCGTCGGTGCCGTGTCCAATCCGGACCACGGCAACATCAACGACGGCAAGGCCGGCCGCACGGTTTGGCGTGGCAAGCGTCCGCACAATCGCGGCGTGACCATGAACCCGGTCGACCACCCGCATGGCGGTGGTGAAGGCCGCACCTCCGGTGGCCGTCATCCGGTCAGCCCGTGGGGCAAGCCGACCAAGGGCAAGAAGACGCGGTCCAACAAGGCGACCGACAAGTTCATCCTGCGCTCGCGCCATCAGCGCAAGAGCTAAGAAGAGGTAACGCCAAGTGACTCGTTCTATTTGGAAAGGCCCCTTCATCGACGGCTACCTTCTCAAGAAGGTGGACAAGGTTCGTGAAGGCGGTCGCAATGAGGTGATCAAGATGTGGAGCCGTCGCTCCACCATCCTGCCGCAGTTCGTCGGCCTCACCTTCGGTGTCTACAACGGCCAGAAGCATGTTCCCGTTTCGGTGAACGAGGACATGGTCGGTCACAAGTTCGGTGAATTCGCTCCGACCCGGACCTATTACGGTCACGGCGCGGATAAGAAGGCGAAGAGGAAATAATCATGGGCAAGGCCAAAGCTCCGCGCAGGCTTGCTGACAACGAAGCGCGCGCCGTGTTGCGCACGATCCGTATCAGCCCGCAGAAGCTGAACCTGGTTGCCGCGCTGATCCGCGGCAAGAAGGTCGCGACAGCGCTTTCCGATCTCGAATTCTCGGCCAAGCGGATTTCCGGCACGGTCAAGAAGACGCTGGAATCGGCAATCGCCAACGCGGAAAACAACCACGACCTCGATGTCGATGCGCTGGTGGTGGCGGAAGCCTATGTCGGCAAGTCGATCGTCATGAAGCGGTTCCACGCTCGTGGCCGTGGTCGCGCCAGCCGTATCGAGAAGCCGTTCTCGCACCTCACGATCGTCGTTCGTGAAGTCGAAGAAAAAGGGGAGGCCGCATAATGGGCCAGAAAGTCAATCCGATCGGTCTTCGCCTCGGCATCAACCGCACCTGGGATTCGCGCTGGTTCGCGAACACCGGCGAGTACGGCAAGCTGCTGCATGAGGACATCAAGATCCGCAAGTATCTTGAGAAGGAACTCAAGCAGGCCGCGATCTCGAAGGTCGTGATCGAGCGTCCGCACAAGAAGTGCCGCGTCACCATCCATGCCGCGCGCCCGGGTCTGATCATCGGCAAGAAGGGCGCCGACATCGAGAAGCTTCGCAAGAAGCTGATGGAGATGACGAAGTCCGAGACGCACCTCAACATCGTTGAAGTGCGCAAGCCGGAAATCGACGCGACCCTGGTCGCCCAGTCGATCGCCCAGCAGCTCGAGCGCCGTATCGCGTTCCGCCGCGCCATGAAGCGTGCCGTGCAGTCGGCCATGCGCCTCGGTGCCGAAGGCATCCGCATCAACTGCGCCGGCCGTCTTGGCGGCGCCGAGATCGCGCGCATGGAATGGTACCGTGAAGGTCGCGTGCCGCTGCATACGCTGCGCGCCGATGTCGATTACGGTACGGCCGAGGCGAACACGGCGTATGGCATCTGCGGCGTCAAGGTCTGGGTATTCAAGGGCGAGATCCTCGAGCACGATCCGATGGCTTCGGAACGCCGCGCGACCGAGGGTGATGCCGCGCATGGCGGTGGTGGTGATCGCGAACGCGGTCGTCGTCGCGAAAACGCCTGAGACATTTAGGAATTTGGAGTTAGAACGATGCTGCAGCCAAAGCGCACAAAGTTCCGCAAGCAGTTCAAGGGCCGTATCCATGGTACCGCAAAGGGCGGCACCAACCTGGATTTCGGTGGTTTCGGGCTGAAGGCGCTTGAGCCGAACCGCGTCACCGCGCGTGAGATCGAGGCGGCCCGCCGCGCGATCACTCGCGAAATGAAGCGTGCCGGCCGCGTCTGGATCCGCATTTTCCCGGACGTGCCGGTCACTTCGAAGCCGACCGAAGTCCGCATGGGCAAGGGCAAGGGCGCGGTCGATTACTGGGCGGCGCGCGTCAAGCCGGGCCGCATCATGTTCGAGATCGACGGCGTCAATGAAGAAACCGCCCGTGAGGCGCTGCGTCTCGGCGCGGCCAAGCTCTCGGTCAGGACGCGCTTCGTACAGCGCATCGCAGAATAAGGACGGGCTGATCATGAAAGCCGAAGACATCCGGACCAAGACCCAGGACCAGCTGACCGACGACCTGGCCAGCCTGAAGAAGGAGCAGTTCAACCTGCGCTTCCAGAAGGCCACCGGCCAGCTCGAGAAGACCGCGCGCGTGAGGCAGGTCCGCAAGGACATTGCGCGTATCAAGACCATCGCTGCGGAAAAGTCCGCGGCCAAGAAGGCTTAAGGACGAAAACCATGCCAAAGCGCATTCTGCAGGGCACCGTCGTCAGCGACAAGAACGAGAAGACGGTTGTCGTCAAGGTCGAACGGCGCTTCACGCATCCCGTGATGAAGAAGACCGTGCGCATGACCAAGAAGTACAAGGCGCACGACGAGAACAACGCCCACAAGGTCGGCGATCAGGTGTTCATCCAGGAATCGAAGCCGATTTCCAAGGATAAGCGCTGGATCGTCGTATCCTCGGATCAGGCGTAAACAAACGAATTTTGGACAGACCGGGGAGGGGCTTCGAGCCCATCCCGTTAGAAAAGAAGAAGGCGGCCAGTCATGATTCAGATGCAAACAAACCTCGACGTGGCGGATAATTCCGGCGCGCGTCGTGTCATGTGCATCAAGGTGCTGGGCGGCTCGAAGCGGAAATACGCTTCCGTGGGCGACATCATCGTGGTGTCGATCAAGGAAGCCATTCCGCGCGGCCGCGTTAAGAAGGGCGATGTGATGAAGGCGGTCGTGGTTCGCACGGCCAAGGACATCCGCCGCCCGGACGGCAGCGTGATCCGTTTCGACAAGAACGCGGCTGTTCTCGTCGACAACAAGAAAGAGCCGATCGGCACGCGTATCTTCGGACCGGTTCCGCGCGAACTTCGCGCCAAGAACCATATGAAGATCATCTCGCTCGCGCCTGAAGTGCTGTAAGGAGCCGGACCAATGCAAAAGATTAGAAAAGGCGACAAGGTCATCGTGCTGGCCGGCAAGGACAAGGGCCGTTCGGGCGAAGTCCTCTCGGTTCAGCCGAAGGATGACACCGCGCTGGTGCGCGGCGTCAACATGATCCGTCGTCACCAGAAGCAGTCCCAGTCCCAAGAGGGCGGGATCATCACCAAGGAAGCGCCGATCCAGCTGTCGAACATCGCGCTGGCCGACCCGAAGGATGGCAAGCCGACCCGCGTCGGTTTCGTCTTCCAGAAGGACGGCAAGAAGGTGCGCGTCGCCAAGCGCTCGGGAGAAGTCATCAATGGCTAAGGCTCAAACCAAGCAGGCGACTGCCAACAACACGCCGCGTCTCAAGCAGGTCTACAACGAGACCATCCGCAAGGCGCTGCAGGAGCAGTTCGGCTACGATAACGAGATGCAGGTTCCGCGCCTCGACAAGATCGTGCTGAACATGGGTGTGGGCGAAGCGACCGCCGATTCGAAGAAGCCTTCGGTCGCGGCCGAGGACCTGGCGATGATCGCCGGCCAGAAGGCCGTCGTCACCCGCGCCCGCAATTCGATCGCGGGCTTCAAGGTTCGCGAGAAGATGCCGATCGGCGCCAAGGTCACGCTGCGCAAGGAACGCATGTACGAGTTCCTCGACCGCCTCGTGAACATCGCGCTGCCGCGCGTCCGCGACTTCCGCGGACTGAACCCCAAGAGCTTCGATGGCCGTGGCAACTACGCCATGGGCATCAAGGAGCACATCGTGTTCCCGGAGATCAACTACGACAAGGTTGATCAGATCTGGGGCATGGACGTCATCGTTTGTACGACTGCGAAGACGGACGACGAAGCCAGGGCTTTGCTCAAGGCTTTCAACTTCCCCTTCCGCCAGTAACGGCAGCGAGAAAAGGAAAAATCTGAAATGGCAAAGACCAGCTCAGTCGAGAAGAACAACAGGCGCCGCAAACTTGCAGACCAGTACGGTCCCAAGCGCGCTGCGCTCAAGGCGATCATCATGGATCAATCCAAGCCGATGGAAGAGCGCTTCCGCGCTCAGCTCAAGCTTGCCGCCATGCCGCGCAACTCGGCCAAAATCCGCATCCGCAACCGCTGCGAAGTCACCGGCCGTCCGCGCGCCTACTATCGCAAGCTCAAAGTATCGCGCATCGCGCTTCGGGACCTCGGCAATAACGGCCAGATCCCGGGCCTGGTCAAGTCGAGCTGGTAAGGAGGACATAACATGTCATTGAGCGATCCTCTCGGCGATATGCTGACCCGCATCCGCAACGCCTATGGCCGCAAGAAGTCGAGTGTCTCGACGCCGGCCTCGCGTCTGCGCACCCGCGTCCTCGATGTGCTGAAGGCTGAAGGCTATATCCGCGACTACAGCCAGACCGATTTCGACAACGGCAAGTCCGAGATCGAAATCGAGCTGAAGTATTTCGACGGTGCCCCGGTCGTGCGCGAAATCGCCCGCGTTTCGAAGCCCGGCCGCCGCGTTTACGTCTCGGCCAAGTCGATCCCGCACGTTGCCAACGGCCTCGGCATTGCCATCCTTTCGACACCGAAGGGCGTGATGGCCGACCATGAAGCACGCGAACAGAACGTCGGCGGCGAGATCCTCTGCCAGATCTTCTGATCCGGCAGCTTACCGCACGTGGAATTCGGTCTTCGGATCGTTCCCGAAGACAGAGATCTGAAACAAGAGAAGTGACGAGGACAACCTGATGTCTCGTATTGGAAAGAAACCCGTTTCGCTGCCGCAGGGCGTGACCGCGACCGTCAATGGCCAGACCGTGACGGCGAAGGGCCCCAAGGGCGAGCTGAAGTTCGTGGTGAACGACGAAGTCCTGGTCAAGATGGAAGGCAGCGAAATCGCTGTCCAGCCGCGCGACCAGACCAAGACCGCCCGCTCCAAGTGGGGCATGTCGCGCACGCAGATCGTCAACATCCTGCAGGGCGTGAAGGACGGTTTCGAGAAGAAGCTCGAGATCACCGGCGTCGGCTATCGCGCCGCCTTGCAGGGCAAGAACCTGCAACTGGCCCTTGGCTTCAGCCATGATGTCGTCTACGAGACGCCGGCCGGCATCACGATCACCGTGCCGAAGCCGACCGAAATCACCGTGGCCGGCATCGACAAGCAGCAGGTCGGCCAGGTCGCGGCGGAGATCCGCGAATACCGCGGTCCCGAGCCCTACAAGGGCAAGGGCGTCCGCTACGCTGGCGAGAAGATCGTCCGCAAGGAAGGCAAGAAGAAGTAATCGGCTTGGTCCTGAAAAGTTGCAGACTTTTCGGACAGGGACCAAGCCACGGAAGTTAACGCCGCGGGGAGCGGTCGCGGGAGGCGCTTCGCCTACCGCATATGGCGGCCCCCGTTTTTTGAAGGCAAGGAACTGTCATGGCTATCAAGGAATCCATCCAGCGCCGCGCGCAGCGCGTGCGCCGTCAGATCAAGAAAGTCGCCGGCGAGCGTCCGCGTCTGTCGGTTCATCGCACGTCGAAGAACATCTACGTTCAGGTCATCGACGACGCCAAGGGCCACACCATTGCCGCCGCCTCGACGCTCGAGAAGGACCTCAAGGGGTCGCTCAAGACCGGCGCTGACACTGCTGCTGCCGCTGCGATCGGCAAGCTGATCGCCGAGCGCGCCACCAAGGCCGGCGTCAAGGAAGTCGTCTTCGATCGCGGCGCCTACATCTATCACGGCCGCGTCAAGGCGCTGGCTGAAGCGGCCCGCGAAGGCGGTCTCAGCTTCTAAGCATGACCCCGAAAAGTTGCAGACTTTTCGGATAAGATCATGCAAGGGAAGAAATGATTTTCACCGTCGGCGACCCAAAGCGGCGCCGGCAATCAGCAACCCGTGCTTCCGGAAAAGAACAAGGAACAGGATATGGCACAGGAACGTAGGGATGGCGGCCGCGGCCGCGATCGTGAAGAACGCGATGACGGCATGGTGGACAAGCTCGTCCACATCAACCGCGTCGCCAAGGTCGTCAAGGGCGGCCGTCGCTTTGGTTTTGCCGCGCTCGTCGTCGTCGGCGACCAGAAGGGCCGCGTTGGCTTTGGTCACGGCAAGGCGCGCGAAGTGCCGGAAGCTATCCGCAAGGCAACCGAATCCGCAAAGCGCGACATGATCTTCGTGCCGTTGCGCTCGGGCCGCACGCTGCACCATGACGTCGAGGGACGTTGGGGCGCTGGCCGCGTTCTGCTGCGCGCTGCCAAGCAGGGTACTGGCATCATCGCCGGCGGCCCGATGCGCGCCGTCTTCGAGACGCTCGGCATGCACGACGTGGTTGCCAAGTCGATGGGTTCGTCGAACCCGTACAACATGGTTCGCGCCACCTTCGACGCGCTGAAGAGCCAGATGCATCCCAAGGATGTGGCTGCCGCGCGTGGCATCAAGTATTCGACCCTTCAGGCCCGCCGCGGCACCGCCGTTGCGGCTGAAGAATAGTCGATCTGACCAGGGATTTTGACCATGGCCAAGAAAGCAACCAAAACCATCACCGTTGAGCAGATCGGTTCGCCGATCCGCCGCCCGAAGGAACAGCGCGCAACGCTGGTCGGCCTCGGCCTCAACAAGATGCACAAGCAGCGCACGCTGGAAGATACGCCTTCCGTGCGCGGCATGATCGCTGCCGTCCAGCATCTCGTCCGCGTCGTGGACGAGGGCTGAGCAAGAGCGCAGGAGAACCCAGATGAAACTCAATGATCTGCGTGACAAGGACGGCGCGACGCACTCCAAGAAGCGTCTCGGCCGCGGCATCGGCTCCGGCTCGGGCAAGACCGCCGGTCGCGGCGTCAAGGGCCAGAAGGCGCGCTCCGGCGTCGCAGTCAACGGCTTCGAGGGTGGCCAGATGCCGCTCTACAGGCGTCTGCCGAAGCGTGGCTTCAACAACATCTTCGCCAAGAGCTTCACCGTCGTGTCGCTGGCCCGTATCCAGGAAGCCGTCGATGCCAAGAAGCTTGACGTCAAGGCGACCGTGACGGCCGAGGCGCTTGTCGCCGCCGGCGTCATCCGTCGCGTCAAGGATGGCGTGCGCGTGCTGTCCGATGGCGAACTCAAAGCCAAGCTCGCCTTCGACGTCGCCGGCGCCTCCAAGGCCGCGATCGAGAAGATCGAAAAGGCCGGCGGTTCGGTCAAGCTGCCGGAAAAGGCAGCCGCCGAGTAACGGCAATTTGAAGAGCGGTCGGCAAGAGTGGTATCCGTTTTTGCTTGAGATCGCGCTTTGACCTGCTCAATTTAGCGGCCGCGTCGACGCGGCCGCTTGCATGTTTACAGCCCGGAGCTTATCTCGTGAGCTTCGGTGAAACGCACCGCCTGACCTCACGGGCCATCAAGCGTTACCAAGCGGAGAATCAGGCATGGCTTCGGCTGCTGAACAACTAGCCTCGAATCTGAATTTCTCGGCCTTCGCCAAGGCGGAGGATCTTAAGAAACGCATCTGGTTCACCATCGGCGCGTTGCTCGTCTATCGTCTCGGCACCTACATCCCGCTTCCCGGCATCAATCCCGACGCTTTCGCCCAGGCCTTCTCCTCGCAGAGCAAGGGCGTGCTCGGCATGTTCAACATGTTCGCCGGCGGTGCCGTGCAGCGCATGGCGATCTTTGCACTCGGCATCATGCCCTACATCTCCGCTTCCATCATCATGCAGCTGATGACCTCGGTCATTCCCTCGCTGGAAGCGCTGAAGAAGGAAGGCGAGCAGGGCCGCAAGGTCATCAACCAGTACACGCGCTACGGCACCGTGCTCCTGGCGCTGGTGCAGGCCTATGGCATTTCGGTGGGACTGGAGAACGGCAACGGCATCGTCAGCGATCCCGGCATGTTCTTCCGCATCTCCACCGTCGTCACGCTGGTCGGCGGCACCATGTTCCTGATGTGGCTGGGCGAGCAGATCACCGCGCGCGGCATCGGCAACGGCATTTCGCTGATCATCTTCTCCGGCATCGTCGCCGGCTTGCCGCATGCCATTTCCGGCACACTGGAACTCGGCCGTACCGGCGCCCTGTCGACCGGCCTGATCCTGGCGATCATCGTGCTGGCCATCGTCGTCATAGCGCTTATCGTGTTCTTCGAGCGCGCCCAGCGCCGCCTGCTGATCCAGTATCCGAAGCGCCAGGTCGGCAACCGCATGTTCCAGGGCGATACCTCGCATCTGCCGCTTAAGCTCAACACCTCGGGGGTCATCCCGCCGATCTTCGCGTCGTCGCTGCTTCTACTGCCGGCCACCGTCGCCGGCTTCTCGCAGACCACCAACATGCCGGCCTGGGCCAGCACCATCCTGGCCTCGCTTGGCCACGGCCAGCCGCTCTACATGGCATTCTATGCGGCGATGATCGTGTTCTTCGCCTTCTTCTACACAGCGATCGTGTTCAACCCGAAGGATACCGCCGACCAGCTCAAGAAGCATTCGGGGTTCATCCCTGGCTATCGTCCGGGCGAGCGCACCGCCGATTACATCGACTACGTTCTCACCCGCATCACCGTCGTCGGCGCCATCTACCTGGTGCTGGTGTGCCTGCTGCCGGAGTTCCTGATCTCGGCGACTGGCGTACCATTCTACCTCGGTGGCACATCGCTTCTGATCGTGGTCAGTGTCACGCTCGATACGGTTGCGCAGATTCAGGGTCACCTGATCGCGCACCAGTATGAAGGCCTGATCAAGAAGTCGAAGCTGCGCGGGGGGAAGAAAGCCAGATGAGGTTGATTTTGCTTGGGCCGCCAGGAGCGGGCAAGGGGACACAAGCACAAAGACTGGTAGAAAAACACGGCATACCCCAGCTCTCGACGGGTGATATGCTGCGTGCCGCCGTTCAGGCCGGTACCGAGGTCGGCAAGCGTGCCAAGGCGGTGATGGATGCCGGCGAGCTGGTGTCCGACGCCATCGTCAACGCCATCGTCGCCGAGCGTATCGATCAGGCTGACTGCGCCAAGGGTTTTATCCTCGACGGCTATCCGCGCACGCTGGTGCAGGCGGATGCGGTTGAATCGATGCTTTCAGAGCGTGGCATTGGTCTCGACACCGTCATCGAACTGGTTGTCGACGACAGGGCCCTGGTTGGTCGAATCGTCAAGCGCGCCGATGATGCAAAGGCCGCCGGCCAGCCGGTGCGCAAGGACGACAATCCCGCCGTGTTCGAAGAGCGGCTGCGGGAGTACTACAAGAAGACCGCTCCGCTGACCGGCTACTATTACGCCAAAGGCAAGCTCAAGACTGTGGACGGCATGGCCAGCATCGACGCCGTAACGGCCGAGATTGAAGCCGTGCTCGCCGCGGCCGATAAGGCGCGGTAAGGGAATTTAAAGATTAAGCTTGACGGAGACGGCTTGCTGCGGTATGGCGGCCCGTCTTCCTATCAGATGCGCGCTTTGCCTGTCCGCAAGGGCAGGGCAGTCGCTTTGAACTGGAAACTCCCGCAAGGGCCGGCCTCCACCGGACGCGGGGCAATCTGAATAATGCCGGCTTGTCCGGCCCACATGGAGAAGAGAAGAACATGGCTCGTATAGCCGGCGTCAACATTCCGACCAACAAGCGCGTCGTCATCGCGCTTCAGTACATTCACGGCATTGGCAAGAAGTTCGCCCAGGAGATCGTCGACAAGGTCGGCATCCCGGCCGAGCGCCGCGTCAACCAGCTGACCGATGCGGAGGTGCTGCAGATCCGCGAGACCATCGACCGCGACTATCAGGTCGAAGGCGACCTGCGCCGCGAAGTGTCGATGAACATCAAGCGGCTCATGGACCTTGGCTGCTACCGCGGCCTGCGTCACCGCCGCTCGCTGCCGGTTCGCGGCCAGCGCACGCACACCAATGCACGTACCCGCAAGGGCCCGGCCAAGTCGATCGCCGGCAAGAAGAAGTAATAAGAGTGAGTGGTTGGTAGTGGGTGGTGAGGACGTCATCGCTACTCACTAATTCACTATTCACTTTTCCAGGTGGAGCCGCTGGCATTACGGCGGTGTAGAGATCAACTGAAAGGACTATCATGGCCAAGGAAGCCGCTCGTGTTCGCCGTCGCGAACGCAAGAACATTTCGTCGGGCGTTGCCCACGTCAATTCGACCTTCAACAACACGATGATCACCATCACCGACGCGCAGGGCAATTCGATTGCCTGGTCGTCGGCCGGTGCCCAGGGCTTCAAGGGTTCGCGCAAGTCGACCCCGTTCGCCGCCCAGATGGCTGCCGAGGACGTTGCCAAGAAGGCCCAGGAACACGGCATGCGCATGCTCGAAGTCGAGGTCTGCGGACCGGGCTCCGGTCGTGAATCGGCGCTGCGCGCCCTGCAGGCGGCCGGCTTCACCATCACCTCGATTCGTGATGTGACGCCGATCCCGCACAATGGCTGCCGCCCGCGCAAGAAGCGCCGCGTCTAAGCAATTTATCGAACGCCGCGTGAGCGCCCAAGGGCGTTCCTCCACGGTATTCCAGGTCGCCCGCCACGATTGGATGGTGGCGGGTCAACGGAAGGAAAGCATCATGATCCAGAAAAATTGGCAGGAACTGATCAAGCCGAACAAGATCGAGTTCTCGTCGAAGAAGAAGACGCTGACCACGCTGGTCGCCGAGCCGCTCGAGCGTGGCTTTGGCCTGACGCTTGGCAACGCGCTGCGCCGCGTGCTTCTGTCTTCGCTGCGCGGGGCGGCCGTCACCGCCGTGCAGATCGACGGTGTTCTGCATGAATTCTCGTCCATCGCCGGCGTGCGCGAGGACGTGACCGACATCGTCCTGAACATCAAGGAAATCGCGATTCGCATGGAAGGCGATGGCCCCAAGCGCATGGTCGTTCGCAAGCAGGGCCCGGGTGCGGTTCTTGCCGGCGACATCCAGACGGTTGGCGACGTCGAGATCCTCAACCCCGACCACGTCATCTGCACGCTGGACGAAGGCGCTGAAATCCGCATGGAATTCACCGTCGACACCGGCAAGGGCTACGTGCCTGCCGAGCGCAACCGCGCCGAGGACGCGCCGATCGGCCTGATCCCGGTCGACAGCCTCTATTCGCCGGTGAAGAAGGTCTCCTACAAGGTCGAGAACACCCGCGAGGGCCAGGTTCTCGACTATGACAAGCTGACCATGACCATCGAGACCGACGGTTCGATCTCGGGCGAGGACGCGGTGGCTTTCGCCGCCCGCATCCTGCAGGACCAGCTTGGCCTGTTCGTCAACTTCGACGAGCCGCAGAAGGAAGTCGCCGCCGAAGCCGTTACCGAGCTCGCCTTCAACCCGGCGCTGCTCAAGAAGGTCGACGAACTCGAGCTTTCGGTGCGTTCGGCCAACTGCCTGAAGAACGACAACATCGTCTATATCGGCGATCTCATCCAGAAGACCGAAGCCGAGATGCTGCGCACCCCGAACTTCGGCCGCAAGTCGCTGAACGAGATCAAGGAAGTGCTGGCGGCGATGGGCCTGCACCTCGGCATGGAAGTGCCGGACTGGCCGCCGGAAAACATCGAAGACCTCGCCAAGCGTTACGAAGACCAATATTGAGCATGAATTCCAAGGATCGGCGGCGTGAGCCGCTCGATCCGACGGTCATGCGGAAAACCCTCGGAGGCCGTGGCCTCTTGAACAACTGAAGAAGGAAAAGAGCCATGCGCCACGGTTTCAAAGGCCGCCGCTTCGCCCGCAGCATAAGCCACCGCAAGTCGATGTTCGCCAACCTGGCGGTGTCGCTGCTCGAGCACGAGCAGATCGTCACCACCTTGCCGAAGGCGAAGGACCTGCGTCCGATCGTCGAGAAGCTGGTGACGCTCGGCAAGCGCGGCGACCTGCACGCGCGCCGCCAGGTGATCGCGCAGATCGGCAATGAGGGCGTCGTCAAGCGCCTGTTCGACACCATCGCCCCGCGCTATGCCACCCGCAACGGCGGCTATCTGCGCATCATGAAGGCCGGCTTCCGTCACGGCGACAATGCCGCGATGGCGGTCATCGAGTTCGTCGATCGCGACACCTCGGCCAAGGGCGCCGGCGACCGCGCCCGCATCGAAGCCGAAGCCACCGACGCGGATGCCGCGGCCGCATAAGGCTCGGTCTTTCCGAATTGAATTGAAGGGGCCTGCGGGCCCCTTTTTGCGTCTGCCGATGTTTTACCGTCCGCTGGCAAGCGCCAGATACTGGCTTCCACTCAACAGCTTCCAATTGAATGCGCCCGGTACCTCTTCAGTCTTCGGGCTGGGGTAAGAATAGATACTGTCGAGGACGGCCCGAGAATCGATCTCCCTCATCGATTGCGACGTGGAGGACGCGCCCAAATACGCTTCGGTGTCCTGATCGCCGATGAAGTCAGTAGCCACATGAAAATGAATCTGAATCAGTCCGGCGCAGATATTCATCCCGATGTCATGGCCAGACGTAGCGTAGAAAACTTTAGCCTGATCTGGAAGCCAAAGGCCGGCCCCCAGGAACTCTGATGGCTTTGTCTTTCCGCTGAGCCCATCTAGAGCAAGCGCAAAGCAATCGGTGACAGTCTCCGACTGGCCTTTGAGATAACCGGCCTCTTCGATTTGAAACCAGTTCATCTGGTGCGGTGGCTCGATATCAAAGGAAATTTCGAGCTTTCCGAACGTCCAATAGTCCGGGTCAGCATGCTCAGGCGTGCCGAGCACCTCGACAATCTTGGCCATTGTCATGTCGGGGCGGATCGGCCCCAAGCTGCCGGTCTTCAAAAAGTCACGGAATGACAGGAGTTGTTTTTTCATGTGAGCTGACGAGGTTTTCGGCTTCAGGTTCAGCTTTAGCTGCTTTTACTGCTTAAAAAATCGGATTTCAGCGGCTTAGCCTTTCATTTTGCACATTCGTCGGGACAATGCGCCCGAACTCGCTTGGAGGATTCGCAATGCGCGCCAAAAGACTGTCCCTTGTTCTGCTCTGCGCCTTCATTGTGTTCGCAGCCGCACCGGCAGTTCGGCAGGCGCAGGCCGAAGACGTCGCCAAGCCCGCCGATCCAGGCCTCTCCGATGTGTTGACGGACTTGCTGCATGGCGTCGAAGGCGAGAATGCCACTTCAGGTCCGGACAAGCGCGTACCTTTCGGCCGCGAGGAGGTCCAGCTTTCATTCGCGCCGCTGGTCAAGCAAACGGCACCCGCGGTGGTCAACGTCTATGCCTCGCAGACCGCCAAGGTGACATCGCCTTTCGAAGGCGATCCGTTCTTCGAGGAATTCTTCGGCCGTGCCCAGCCGCGTGCGCAGTCTTCGCTCGGCTCGGGCGTGCTCGTCGATCCGAGCGGTGTCATCGTCACCAATTTCCACGTCATCAAGGATGCCGACGAGGTCAAGGTAGCGACCGCCGACGGCCGCGAATTCACCAGCAAGGTGATGCTGAAGGACGAAACGCTCGATCTTGCCGTGCTCAAGATCGAGTCCGACAAGCCGTTCCCGGTCATCGCCATCGGGGATTCCGACGCGCTCGAGGTTGGCGACCTGGTGCTGGCCATCGGCAACCCGTTCGGTGTTGGCCAGACCACCACCAGCGGCATCGTTTCCGCGCTTGCCCGCAGCCATATCGGCGTTTCGGATTCGGGTTATTTCATCCAGACAGACGCCGCCATCAACCCCGGCAATTCCGGCGGCGCGCTGATCAACATGGGCGGCCAACTGGTCGGCATCAACACCGCCATCTACAGCCGCAGCGGCGGCTCGATCGGCATCGGGTTCGCCATCCCCGCCAATATGGTGCGGGCTTTCGCCGATGCCGCCAAGGCCGGTCTCGATTTCTTCGAGCGGCCCTATATCGGCGCCGAATTCGAAGCGGTGACGCCGCAGATCGCCGAATCGCTGGGCATGGAAAAGCCGACCGGGGCGCTGGTCTCCTCGGTCGACGCGACGGGTCCCGCCGGCAAGGCAGGGCTGAAGCCGGGCGATGTCGTGCTGCAGATCAATGGCAAGCCGGTCGAGAGCATTGAGGCGCTCGACTACCGCATGGCGACGCTGTCGATCGGCACCAAGGCGAATTTCGCGATCCTGACCAAGGGCCAGCAAGCGGCGATGGACATTGCGCTGGAGCGCGCGCCGGAGGGGGCAAAAGCCTCGGAAGTGACGCTGCATGGCCGCAGCCCGTTCTCGGGCGCGAAGGTCTCGGAACTGTCGCCGCGGCTTGCCCAGAAGCTTGGCTTGCGTACCGACCTCAAGGGTGTGACGGTGATCGATATCAATCGCGATTCGCCGGCCGCCGATTTCGGCTTTCAGCCAGGCGACATCGTGCGCGAGGTCAACGGCACCACCATCGACACCGCCGCAGTGCTGGCGCAGGTAGCCCAGCAGGATACGCGCTGGTGGCGCTTTACCGTCGAGCGCGGCGGGCAGATACTGCGCCAGGTTTTGCGTTACTGAGTTCGACCCTGAAGGGATCGCGCTCCAAACTTGGAGCAGGTCGGCGTTTCACCAAAACGCCGACCTGCCCTATATCCTTGTTTTGACGCAATCCCGGACGGAAAACCGCTTCACACTTTTCCTGGAATTGCTCTGAGGAAGTGCATGGCCGATCTGTTCAGCGTTGACGAACCGGAAAAGGTGCCGCCCGGACGGCCGCTGGCCGACAGGCTGCGTCCGAGGAATCTTGGGGAGGTCGTTGGCCAGGAACATCTGACGGGACCCGATGGCGCGCTGACTCGGCTGATCGGCTCCGGTTCGCTGGGATCGATGATCTTCTGGGGGCCGCCAGGCACCGGCAAGACCACGGTGGCGAGGCTGCTTGCCGGCGAGACCAGCCTTGCATTCGAGCAGATATCGGCGGTCTTTTCCGGCGTCGCCGACCTGAAGAAAGTGTTCGAGGCGGCCAAGCTGCGCCGTGCCAACGGCCGCCAGACGTTGCTTTTCGTCGACGAGATTCATCGCTTCAACCGCGCTCAGCAGGATTCATTCCTCCCCGTCATGGAGGATGGGACGGTCGTGCTGGTGGGCGCCACCACCGAAAACCCGTCCTTCGAACTCAACGCGGCCTTGTTGTCGCGCGCGCGGGTCATGGTCTTTCATTCGCTGGGTGAGGACAGCATCGCCAAGCTGATGACGCGGGCGGAAGAGGCGGAGGGCAGGGCGCTGCCGCTTGATGATGAAGCACGCACGATGCTCATTCGTATGAGCGATGGCGACGGACGCGCATCGCTGACCCTGGCGGAAGAGGTCTGGCGCGCGGCCAAGCCGGGCGAGATGTTCGATCCCGAAGGGCTTCAGCGCATCGTCCAGCGCCGTGCGCCGATCTACGACAAGGGCCAGGACGGCCATTACAACCTGATCTCGGCCCTGCACAAGTCGGTGCGCGGCTCGGATCCCGATGCCGCCCTCTACTATCTCGCGCGCATGTTCGATGCCGGGGAGGATCCGCTCTATCTCGGCCGCCGGCTGGTTCGCATGGCGATGGAGGACATTGGTCTGGCCGATCCGCAGGCCCTGGTCGTCGCCAACGCGGCCAAGGATGCCTATGACTATCTCGGCTCTCCGGAGGGCGAACTCGCCTTTGCCGAGGCCACCGTCTATCTCGCCACCGCGCCCAAATCCAATGCCGTTTACACTGCCTTCAAGGCTGCCACGCGGGCCGCCAAGGAACATGGCTCGCTGCTGCCGCCGAAGCACATTCTCAACGCGCCGACCAAGCTGATGAAGGAAGAGGATTACGGCGCCGGCTACCGCTACGACCATGATGAGCCAGATGCCTTTTCAGGCCAGGATTATTTTCCGGAAAAGATGGGCCGCCAGACCTTCTACGATCCGCCCGAGCGTGGTTTCGAGCGCGACATCAGGAAGCGGCTCGACTACTGGGCAAAGCTGCGCAAAGAGCGGGAATAGCCGGCTTGCGGAGCCCGGTGGCCTTGTCAGTGCGAAACGAGGCCTCGCCCTGGGGGATTTCCACTTCGGTTCTCCTGCATGGGCTGCTCGCCGCCAGCGTTATGTTGTTACCATCGCCGAAGCGCTCGAGCGGGCCAGAGGAGGAGCGCGTGTCGGTCGCCATCCTGACGCCACAGCAATTCGAGGTTTCGACAAGGCCGCCCGCACCTCCCATCGAGGAGGCACCCCGCGCACCCATGCCCGAGGCACCGGCGCCTGCTCCAAGCGCTCCTCGATTTCCCGCCACGCCCGCCATGATCCGCCCAACGCGGATGCTGTCGGCCAAGACCCTCGCCGATCCGCGCAGCAAGCAGGCCCGCGCCGATCTCAAGACCTTCGCATCCGATGAGCGCATGGTGCAGCTTTGCAATCTGGAGGCCATGGACCAAATCCGCCAATGGCATGCGGATTTCCAGCCGGAGCGGGTGGTGCCCTACGCGACCGCGGAGGAGAAGATCACCGGCACGACGATCGCCGCTAATGGTGCGGCCTTTCGCAGCCGTAAAAACTGGTACAGTCTGAAGTTCAAATGCCAGCTCGCCAAGGACGGCGAAAGCGTCATTGGCTTTGAATTCCTGGTCGGCGATCCCGTGGCCAGGGACAAATGGGACGAGCTTGGCTTGCCGGCAGTGCATTGACGCCCGGCAAACTCCACCAGGCAACCAGCCCGGCCAGACACCATGGCCGTTGTGCGGTGACCCAAAAAACCTTATCAAGGCGCACGGTCGGGCGGTGGCCGTTGCCATGATTGGGCACCTCATTCGCAACAGGATCGCGCTTCGCGCGTGGAAAAATGACAAAAACCCTTCGCAAATCCCTTCGCAAATTCGCCATTGCCATCCCGCTTCTCGCCCTTGGCTTCTATTTCATCCCGATCCTGACGACGATCTTCATCGTCTGTGGTCTGATCGACGTGTTGCGCAACGACAGGAAGGATTTGGCGTTGTTCAGCGGCTACTTCCTTGGCAACGGGCTCTTCACCTGGTTGCTGTCGCCCTTCAACCTGCTGGTCGATCTCCTGTGCTACAGAAATCCGGGCGTGTGGAAGCTGGAGCAGTTTCCCGCCGACTATCAGCGCGAGGTCAATGAGGTCCTTGATGTCTTCAAGGCGCGCAAGGATGAGATCATCGCCGACATCGACGCCAATTTCGGCGCCGGCCGGCGCGGCATGTATGTCTACCAGTGGTACGGCAAGCACAGGATCGACAACGTCGAGGAATTCAACAAGGATTTCAAATACATCAAGACGATTGCCGTTTCCGTCTTCAGCAAGCGCGAATCGACCTCCTGGCATTTCGGACCGCTGCGGCTCAGCCTGCGCATCCTCTACAATCTGATCCCGGTGAAAGCGGAGATTTTCGTCGAATGCGGCAACGTCAAGAACTACTGGTACGACAATCCGCAGTTCATTTTCGACGACACGCTGCTGCATCGCTCGGTCAACGAGTATGATGGCCGCCGCTACTGCGTGTTCATGGATATTATCAGGCCATCCCCGGTGCCCCGCCTGATCGCTGGCATGCTTGCGGTCGTCTCGGTAAGCGTCGAGCGCATCAACTCGATGTTCTACAAGAACTGGAAGATGATTGGCTCGACAAAGCCGAAGAAGGTCGAAACCACCTAAGTTGAAGATCTGTCGATACTGCCGGCAGAGCCGGCAGTATCCTGAATGCGTCACGGCAGTGATTGCGCTACGTGAGTTGGAAGCCCGGTTCTTGATAGGTCGACTATCTCTGCCATTCCCCGAAGCTGCGTCACCCCGCTCAAGGGATTGACGCCGGCGTCCTCGCGGGGGCAGTAAAGTTCTATGTTCAATCTGCTTCTCGTAGCCGTCGGCGGCGGCATCGGCGCCGGCATCCGCCATCTGACCAGCATGGGCGCGCTGCGCCTCGTCGGTCCCAATTATCCCTGGAGCACGATGGCGATCAACATCGTCGGCTCGTTTGCGATGGGGCTGTTCATCGCCATCCTTGCGCGTCGCGGCGGGTCCAATGAGGTCAGGCTGTTCGTTGCTACCGGCATTCTCGGGGGCTTCACCACCTTCTCCGCCTTTTCGCTCGATTTCGCGGCTCTGTGGGAACGCGGCTCGACACTGCCGGCGTTCGGATATGCGCTTGCCAGCGTCGTTGGCGCGATCATTGCCCTGTTTCTGGGACTTTGGCTCGCAAGAACCGTTTCATAATGTTATTGCCGCGCCAAGCGCAGGCCAAGAGCCCTGCTCGGGAATCGGATAAGCGAAGAAGACATGGCAGGCGTTGAACAGATCACTGTGGAGGCCGGCGAGGCGGGCATGCGGCTCGATCGCTGGTTCAAGACGCATTTCCCGGGCCTTGGCTTCGGCCATCTACAGAAGCTGCTGCGCTCCGGCCAGATCCGCGTCGATGGCGGCCGGGTCAAGGCCGACACCCGCGTCGAGCCGGGGCAGATGGTCCGCGTTCCGCCGCTCGAGGTGGACAAGAAGGGCGAGAGCGCGCTCACCGGCCACTCGATCCGCAACCAGGGCGACGCCGATGTGCTCGCCAAGATGCTGATCCACGAGGACCCAAAGGTCTTCGTCTTCAACAAGCCGGCGGGCCTCGCCGTTCAGGGCGGCTCCGGCGTTACCCGCAATGTCGACGACATGCTGGAAGCCTGGCGCAGCCAGAAAGGCGAGAAGCCGCGGCTGGTGCACCGGCTCGACCGCGACACGTCGGGCGTGCTGGTGGTGGCCCGCACCAGGCTGGCCGCGATGAAGCTTTCAGAGGCGTTCCGGGCGCGGGAAACCAAGAAGACCTACTGGGCGCTGGTCAAGGGCGTGCCGCCCAAGCGCGAGGACAAGATCTCGACCTGGCTGATCAAGGAGGCTACGCCGGACGGCGACCGCGTGCGCATTGCCGCGCATGGCGAAAAAGGCGCCGACCATGCCGTGTCCTATTATCGCATTATCGAGCAGGCGGCGCAGACCATGACCTGGCTGGAGATGGAACCTTATACCGGCCGCACACACCAGCTTCGCGTCCATGCCGCCCATATCGGCTGCCCGATCATCGGCGACCCGAAATACTTCGAGGCCGACACCAACTGGGATTTTCCTGGCGGCATTCAAAACCGCCTGCATCTGCACGCGCGCCGCATCATTATCCCGCACCCGGACAAGGGCGTCATCGATGTCACCGCTCCGATGCCGCCGCATATGCGCCAGAGCTGGAACCTGATCGGCTTCGACGACGCCAGCGCGGAGGACTAACCGTGAGCGGCGCCACCGATGCGCTCGATCGGCGCGACGCGGTCGACATGGCCGCAGCCGCCATCATGGTCGGCCTGACCTTTTCCTGGGGGCTGAACTACGTCGCCGCCAAGATCTCCTATGCAGGCTATGATCCCGTCTTCCTATCGATCGCGCGTTCGGTCATCGGTGGTTTCTGCGTCTTTCTCTGGTGCCGCTGGCGCGGCATTGCGCTGTTCAGCAGGGATGGGACATTGCCGGCGGGCATTGCGGTCGGCGTGCTTTTCGGCGTTGAGTTCCTTTGTCTCTACGTTGGCCTGGAGCATACGACCGTGGCGCGCAATACGCTGCTGGTCAACTCAATGCCGTTCTGGATGCTGATCGGCGGCCATTTCCTGCTCGGCGAACAGATCACCATGCGCAACTCCCTCGGCCTGCTGTTGGCCTTCGCCGGTCTTGCCACGGTCTTTTCCGACAAGCTCGGCGGTAGCGGAGACATGCTGTTCGGTGATCTCCTGAGCCTCGGTTCGGGGTTTTTCTGGGCCCTGACCAATATCCTTATCAAACGATCAAAACTGGTCGAGGCGAGTGCGGAAAAACTGCTGCTCTATCAACTCGCCGGCGCGGCGATCGTTGGCATGATGGTGCTACCTCTTGCCGGCCCACCGGTGCGCGATCCGTCCCTGTTGCCGACATTGGCGCTGCTTTTCCAGGCGGTCTATATCGTCGCTTTCACCTATGTGCTCTGGTTCTGGCTGCTGCGCCGCTATCCGGCTTCAGGCTTGTCCAGCTTCACCTTCCTGTCGCCGGTCTTCGGTGTCCTGTGCGGTGCGATCATCTTGAACGAGCCGCTGACCATTCGCATTTTTCTTGCACTTGGATTGATTGCGGCCGGCCTGATCATCGTCAACCGGCCGGCACGCAAGCTGATACCGGTGTAAGAAAGGCACTTCATGCGTGATATCCTCAACGACCTCGAAGCGGGCAAGTATCTTTCCGATCCGGATCCGGTGCGTCGCGCCCAGATCCAGATGAAGACGCCGCTGCCCAAGCGCTTCTATAAGGAGGTCTCGGTCGCGTCGGCGGAAGGTGGCTTTGCCGTCCGTCTCGACGGCAAGCCGGTGCGCACGCCGGGCAAGGCAATGCTGGCGCTGCCGACCGAGGCGGCCGCGACGCTGGTTGCCGGCGAGTTCGCGGAACAGGGCGAGACGATCAATCCGATGACGATGCCGGTGATGCGGCTGGTCAACACCGCAATCGATGGCGTGGCCAGCGATCCGCAGGCGGTGCTGGAAGACATTCTGCGTTTTGCCTCGTCGGATCTGCTCTGTTATCGCGCCGATGCACCGCAAGAGCTGGTCGAGCGCCAGAACGAGCGGTGGGATCCCGTCATCGACTGGGCCCGCGCGGCACTTGGGGCCCGTTTCAAGCTTGCCGAGGGCATCATCCATGTCGAGCAGCCACGCGAAACCATTGCCGTGCTGGGCAGCCATCTGGCGCAACGCGCCGAACCGCTGCGCCTTGCCGCCATCCATGTCATGACATCGTTGACCGGCTCGGCATTGCTGGCGTTGGCGGTCGATTTCGGCGAGCTCGACGGCGAGGAGGCCTGGGCCGCCGGCCATGTCGATGAGGACTGGCAGATCGCACAGTGGGGACAGGACGCCGAAGCCGTCGCGCGCCGCGCCGCTCGCAAATGGGACATGATGGCCGCCGTCAGCTTGCTCGAAGCGCTGCGGGCCTGAGGGCTTCGCTCCGCCTTCGCACTGCACCTAATACGAAAGTCATAATCCCATCGTCGCGGTGCCCTTTCCCCGCCCTTTCTGCCATTTTTCCTGTGTTGGCTGCGTCTTTGAGTCCGCGTTCGGAGGAGAACGCGGACGTCGGCGCACAGCATCGAAGTCTCACGGGAGGATAGCTCTATGGCAATGGCATCGACCGCCGGCGGAACGAGCCGCGGCATGACGCGGGAGGAGAAGAAAGTCATCTTCGCTTCCTCGCTCGGCACTGTTTTCGAATGGTACGATTTCTATCTCTACGGCTCACTGGCGGCTTTCATCGGCTCGACCTTTTTCAGTCCGACCATTCCCGAGGCAACGCGCAACATCTTCGCGCTGCTGGCCTTTGCCGCAGGCTTCCTGGTTCGCCCGTTCGGCGCGCTGCTGTTCGGTCGCATCGGCGACCTCGTCGGCCGCAAATACACGTTCCTGGTCACAATGACGATCATGGGCCTGTCGACCTTCCTGGTCGGTCTGCTGCCCGGCTATGCAACCTTGGGCATCGCGGCTCCGGTGATCCTTATCGTCCTGCGCATGCTGCAGGGTTTGGCGCTGGGCGGCGAATATGGCGGCGCGGCGACCTATGTCGCCGAACATGCACCCGATGACCGCCGTGGCTTCTACACCTCATGGATCCAGACAACAGCGACGCTCGGCCTGTTCCTGTCGCTGATCGTCATCCTGATCGTGCAGGGATCGCTGAGCAAGGAGACCTACGCCGCCTGGGGCTGGCGCATTCCGTTCATCGTCTCTTTCCTGCTGCTCGCCGTTTCGATCTGGATCCGGTTGTCACTCTCGGAGTCTCCGACCTTCCAGAAGATGAAGGACGAAGGCAAGGGCTCAAAGGCGCCGCTCTCGGAAGCCTTTGGTCAGTGGAAGAACGCCAAGATCGCGCTCCTGGCGCTGCTCGGCCTCACCGCCGGTCAGGCCGTGGTTTGGTACAATGGCCAGTTCTACGCGCTGTTCTTCCTGCAGAACGTGCTGAAGGTCGACGCGCAGTCGGTCAACATCATGATCGCCATCGCGCTGGCTATCGGCTCGATCTTCTTCGTCGTCTTCGGCTGGCTCTCCGACAAGATCGGCCGCAAGCCGATCATCATGGCTGGCCTTGCGCTGGCCATCGTCTGTACCTTCCCGCTGTTCAAGGCGTTGACCTGGGCCGCCAATCCGGCGCTCGCCAAGGCTCAGCAGAGCACTCGGGCAACGGTGACGGCAGCTCCCGGCGACTGCAAGTTCCAGTTCAATCCGGTCGGCACGGCGAAGTTCACGACGTCCTGCGACATCGCGACTTCGTTCCTGACCAAGAACTCGGTTCCCTATGAAGTGGTGTCGACGGCAGCGGCCGGGACGCCTGCGTCAGTCAAGATCGGTACAGAGACAGTGGCGTCCTACGATGCGGTCGCCGCCGGCGATCAGGCCAAGGCCAAGGACGCCGCCTTCGTCAAGGCAGTCAACATGTCCTTGCAGGACGGCGGCTATCCGTTGAAGCGAGCGGCGATCAAGGTCGCGGACCAGAAACTTGATGCCTTCATCGCAGCCAATCCTGAACTTAAGCTCGACGCAGCCGCCATCCGCGGCGGCGAAAAGGCAGCGGTGCCGACCGACCAGGCGGTTAAGGACAAGCTCTTGACCGCCGATGAGGCAGCGGGCGCACCCGAGGTCACCGTCTACAACATACCGGGCGGCGGCGCCTTTGCCATGTTCGCCGATCCGGCGGCGGTTAACTGGCCGATGACGATCGGCATCCTGTTCATCCTGGTCCTGTTCGTGACCATGGTCTATGGGCCGATCGCGGCGATCCTTGTCGAGATGTTCCCGACTCGCATTCGCTACACGGGCATGTCATTGCCCTACCACATCGGCAATGGCTGGTTCGGCGGCCTGCTGCCGGCGACGGTGTTCGCGCTCAGCGCCTACAAGGGCGACATCTACTACGGCCTTTGGTATCCGGTGGTCATCGCGGCGATGACGCTGATCATCGGCATGATCTTCGTCAAGGACACGCTCGGCACCGACCTGCACGCCAAGGAATAGTCGGTAGGCCAGAACGAAAAGCCCGGCGCGAGCGATCGCGCCGGGCTTTTTTATCAAGATCGACGTGGAAGGGTTCAGCCCTTCCGCTGCGGGTCTTCTTCCTCGACGGCGGCCTCGTGGTACCAGCCATCGAAATCGGCATGCTCGCCGCGAAGCGCGGCAAGCTCTGCCGCGAATTTGGCCTTGGCGCCTAAATTTAAGGCAGTCCTGCGAGCTGCCAGCGGGAACATCAGGATTTTCGCCGACGGACGCGATTGCGTGACTTGCATTGCCGGTCTCCCCGTTTTTTCAGGCGCTCGTTGATTCAGCTTTCACCAAAATAGGTCCTGCGATTCATTTAGGCAATATGCCTATGAAAAGATCATGATTTGCCTATGATTTAAGCAATATTGCTGCCGGATCATCCGCATGCATTGCTGAGGCGGCTCATTAAAATAATCGCCTGGGCACGATCGTTTTTGCCGCACCTTGCGAGCGCCGAGTGGCACACGAATTGCTTTTTATCCATCGGCAGGCCGGCCTGTTTCGGCCATGCATCGACATCCGCCTGCTTGCGGTGTCCAAGCAACGAGAGGCTCTAGAATGACCAAATACAAGCTCGAGTATATCTGGCTCGATGGATACACCCCGGTCCCGAATCTTCGCGGCAAGACGCAGATCAAGGAATTCGCTGAGTTCCCGACGCTCGAGCAGCTGCCGCTGTGGGGTTTCGACGGATCCTCGACGCAGCAGGCCGAGGGCCACAGCTCCGATTGCGTGCTGAAGCCGGTCGCGGTCTATCCCGATCCGGCCCGCACCAACGGCGTGCTCGTCATGTGCGAAGTCATGATGCCCGACGGTGTTACGCCGCATGCATCCAACAAGCGCGCCACCGTCCTCGACGACGAAGGCGCCTGGTTCGGCTTCGAGCAGGAATATTTCTTCTACAAGGACGGGCGTCCGCTCGGCTTCCCCGAGAGCGGCTATCCCGCACCACAGGGGCCGTACTATACCGGCGTCGGCTACTCGAATGTCGGCTCCGTTGCGCGCCAGATCGTCGAGGAACATCTTGATCTCTGCCTCGCGGCCGGCATCAACCATGAAGGCATCAACGCCGAAGTGGCGAAGGGGCAGTGGGAATTCCAGATATTCGGCAAGGGTTCCAAAAAGGCCGCCGACCAGATGTGGATGGCCCGCTATCTGATGCAGCGCTTGACCGAAAAATACGGCATCGACATCGAATACCACTGCAAGCCCCTCGGCGACACCGACTGGAACGGCTCGGGCATGCATGCCAATTTCTCGACCACCTATATGCGTGAAGTCGGCGGCAAGGCCTATTTCGAAGCGCTGATGGCGGCTTTCGACAAGAACCTGATGGACCACATCGCCGTCTACGGCCCGGACAACGACAAGCGTCTGACCGGCAAGCACGAGACCGCGCCGTGGAACAGGTTCAGCTATGGCATCGCCGATCGCGGCGCCTCGATCCGCGTCCCGCATTCGTTCGTCAAGAACGATTACAAGGGCTATCTGGAGGACCGCCGTCCGAACTCGCAGGGCGACCCCTACCAGATCGCCTCGCAGATCCTGAAGACGATCGCTTCGGTGCCGGCGAGCGCAGAGATTTCGGCCGCCGCCTGATCCGTTTTGCGGGCGCTTCAATGCGCGGCAGATGGATGTTCTTGCAATACTGGCCTGGGCGGAAGCGCCCGGGCCTTTCTTTTTACCGACCCGACATGACGCCACGCGCGGTCAGCGTCGTCACCGACTGCCCTGGAGCGGCGAATTCCCCCAAAAAAAGTCAGGTTGAAAAACAACGAGCGGTTTCACCGAAACGAGCGGCTTTGGCTGACGCTCCTTGCCGCTACTCGTCTCGTGCGGTTCCAAGTTTTCATTGAAAAAGCCCGGAAAACAGCCTGTTTCAGCTCGGTTCATGCGCGGCGGTCCTTTATATAAGCCACTGTTCATACATTGAAATCGGCGATTTATGCCTCCGTGTGGCGGCGTTGACAGGCTACGCCGCGGCATGCGTATTCGTGGCCTTGGGGTTACGCCAAGCGATGCTGTTCGAACGGGGCGGGGGTTTCGTGAACGACGGCATTGGCGGGGGCGCCGGACGAGCGGGCATTGCAGCCTGAGGCAGTGTGCCGCTCGCTCCTGGCGATTGATTGCGTCCCCCAAAAAAGCAAGTTGACCATCGTTGCGTGGCTGGCCGCACGCAATCCATCGATGAGCCTTTGGATCAGCAAAAAGCCCTTGAAGGGGGAAAACCTTCAAGGGCCTTGAAACATTATTCGAGCGGAATCCTAGACCGAATAGTACATGTCGTACTCGACCGGATGCGGGGTCATTTCGAAGCGCATCACTTCGGCCATCTTGAGCTCGATATAGCTATCGATCTGGTCGTCGTCGAAGACGCCGCCGGCCTTCAGGAAGCCGCGGTCCTTGTCGAGGCTCTGGAGCGCTTCGCGCAGCGAACCGCAGACGGTCGGGATCTTCTTCAGTTCCTTCGGCGGCAGGTCGTAGAGATCCTTGTCCATCGGCTGTCCCGGATGGATCTTGTTCTTGATGCCGTCGAGACCTGCCATCAGCATGGCGGCGAAAGCGAGGTAGGGGTTCGCGCCCGGATCGGGGAAGCGGACTTCGACGCGCTTGGCCTTTGGTGAGCTGCCGAACGGGATGCGGCAGGAAGCCGAACGGTTGCGCGCCGAATAGGCGAGCAGCACCGGCGCCTCGTAGCCCGGCACCAGGCGCTTGTAGGAGTTGGTCAGCGGGTTGGTGAAGGCGTTGATCGCCTTGGCATGCTTGATGATGCCGCCGATGTAGAACAGGCAGCTCTCCGAAAGACCGGCATATTCATTGCCGGCGAAAGTCGGCTTGCCGCCTTTCCAGATCGACTGGTGAACGTGCATGCCCGAGCCGTTATCGCCGAAGATCGGCTTCGGCATGAAGGTGGCCGTCTTACCATAGGCATTGGCGACCTGGTGCACGACGTACTTGTAGATCAGCATCTTGTCGGCGTTGCGGACAAGCGTGTCGAACTTGATGCCGAGCTCGTGCTGGGCGGCTGCCACCTCGTGGTGGTGCTTTTCGACGCGCACGCCCATTTCGGCGAGTACGGTCAGCATTTCGGAGCGCATGTCCTGCGCCGAATCGATCGGCGGCACCGGGAAATAGCCGCCCTTGATGCGCGGGCGGTGGCCGAGGTTGCCGGTCTCGTAATCGGTGTCGTCGTTCGACGGCAGTTCCGTCGAATCGAGCTTGAAGCCGGTGTTATACGGATCGGCCTTGTATTTCACGTCGTCGAACACGAAGAACTCGGCTTCCGGGCCGACATAGATGGTGTCGCCGATGCCTTCCGACTTCATGTAGGCCTCGGCCTTCTTGGCGGTGCCGCGCGGGTCGCGGTTGTAGGATTCGCCCGAGACCGGATCGAGAATGTCGCACAGGATGACCATGGTCGACTGCGCGAAGAACGGATCCATGTGGACGGTGTCCGGATCGGGCATCAGCACCATGTCGGATTCGTTGATGGCCTTCCAGCCGGCGATCGAGGAGCCGTCGAACATGACACCGTCGGCGAACATGTCTTCCTCGACCTCGACGACATCCATGGTGACGTGCTGCAGCTTGCCCTTCGGGTCGGTGAAGCGCAGGTCGACGAATTTCACGTCGTTGTCCTTGATCTGCTTCATGATGTCTTTGGCTGTCGTCATGTCATGTAATCCCTGTGTGCTGACGTTTTTTGATAGATGACGTTTCTTAGAGGATGGCCGGCTCGGATCAAACCGCGTCCATTCCGGTTTCGCCGGTGCGGATGCGCACCACTTCCTCGATGTTGGAGACGAAGATCTTGCCGTCGCCGATGCGGCCGGTCTGGGCCGCCTTGCGGATTGCCTCGATCGCGCCTTCCACGGCATCGTCGCCAAGGACGACCTCGATTTTCACCTTGGGCAGGAAATCGACGACATATTCAGCGCCGCGGTAGAGTTCGGTATGACCCTTCTGGCGGCCGAAGCCTTTGGCCTCGGTCACCGTAATGCCTTGCAGTCCGGCCTCCTGAAGCGCTTCCTTCACTTCGTCCAGCTTGAATGGCTTGATGATCGCTTCGATCTTTTTCATGTAAAAAGTGGCCTCCACTGCCAAAAAAACGGGTTGTGAGCCCCCGCTTGCGCCTCAATCAAGCACGAACTGTGCCAGTCGGAGGGAACAGAAGCGGTGTCATACGATTTCAAAGTCATGTCACGCCCATATGCAAATTCGCGTCATTCGCTGCATCGGAAGCGGCATAGATGGCTGCAGCCTACCCGGCACGACTGTGCATGTCTGCCCAATATTCGGGCAAATTGCTCATCCTGCGGGCAGATCGGTGCCTGCAATCCTCGCGCCGATCGACGTGCTCATGACAGCGCCAACTCCTCCCCGTTTGCGTCGAGCCGAAAACTGGACAATGCTTGATCGAATGCGGATCGGCAATCCATGAGCCACGAACTTCTTACCTCCGCCGAGATGGGCGAGGCGGATCGGCTGACAATTGCAGCAGGTCCAACCGACGGCGTTGGATTGATGCGCCGTGCCGGGCAGGCCGTCGCGACCGAAGTGCTCAGCCGCTATCCCTCGGCAGCGCATGTCCATGTGTTATGCGGTCCGGGCAACAATGGCGGCGACGGTTATGTCGTCGCTCGCATTCTGGCCGGCAGCGGTGTCGCCAGCACGGTCTGGACGTCTGGCCCGCCGAGGCCGGGTAGCGACGCGGCAGTCGCCGCCGCGGAATGCCCCATCAAGCCCCGACCGCTATCGGACTTTGATCCCGGTCCCCGCTCGATCGTGGTCGATGCGCTTTATGGGGCAGGGCTGTCCAAGCCGCTGTCCGGCGAAGCCGCCAGGGCGGTCAATCTGGCCGCCAAGCTGCATTTGCGGGTTGTCGCCGTCGACCTGCCTTCCGGCATTTCCGGTGACAGCGGCAAAGTGCTCGGAACGTCGTTTTCAGCAGACCTCACAGTGACCTTCGCGCGCAAGAAACCCGGCCATCTGCTGCTGCCGGGCCGGGAAAGATGCGGCGAGATCGTGCTTGCCGATATCGGCATAGTGGCGGAGATCATCGCAAGGCTGCAGCCCCGCACGTTCGAGAACGGACCAGCGCTTTGGTTGCGCGATTTACCGGTGCCGGCAATCGATGCCCACAAATACAAGCGCGGTCATGTCGGCGTCTTTTCCGGCGGGCCGAACGCCACCGGCGCGGCGCGGCTCTCAGCCCTTGCCGCTGCCCGAAGCGGGGCAGGGGCGGTGACGGTTCTGTCGCCGGGCAACGCCATGCAGGTCAATGCCGCGCACCTGACCTCGATCATGCTGCGCAAGGCCGACGAAGCTGCCGACATAGAAGCATTCGTCGGGGAGCGCCGGCCATCGGCCTTCGTTCTCGGGCCCGGCTTTGGCATCGGCGAAAAAACCCGGGCGTTCGCACTTGCGCTACTCGCGTCGGGCAAGCCGGCCGCGTCCACCGGAATTGACGGCCTGGTCTTCGACGCCGACGCGATCACCTCGTTTCGTGAGGCGCCGGATGTCTTGTTCGAAGCCGCCCGCAGGCCGGACGCGCCCGCGCTGGTGATGACACCGCACGAAGGCGAATTCGCCAGGCTGTTCGCAGATATCGCCGATGACAATGTCTCGTCCAAGCTGGACAAGGCACGCGCGGCGGCAGCGCGCGCCAATGCCGTCATCGTCTACAAGGGCGCCGACACGGTGGTCGCCGCTCCCGATGGCAGGGCGGCGATCAATTCCAACGGCGCGGCCTGGCTTGCCACCGCAGGATCGGGCGATGTGTTGTCCGGCATCACGACCGGACTGCTTGCCCAAGGCATGCCGGCTTTCGAAGCGGCCTGCGCGGCGGTCTGGATCCATGCCGAGACCGGCAGAAGGTTCGGACCGGGGTTGATCGCCGAGGATTTGCCGCTGGCGATGGTGCCGGTGCTGCGCGAACTGGTGGCTGCCGGAGGAGGGCGCTGTTCAACCGCACTTGAGCGATGACCTCGATGCCGTTCACAGCGGGATGTTGTCGTGCTTCTTCCAGGGGTTCTGGATATCCTTGTTGCGCAGCATGCGAAGCGCCCGGGCCATGCGGCGGCGGGTCGAATGCGGCATGATCACCTCGTCGACATAGCCGCGCTCGGCGGCCACGAAAGGCGACAGGAAGCGGTCCTCGTAAGCCTTTGTATGAGCCGCGATCTTTTCGGCATCGCCGATGTCCTTGCGGTAGATGATCTCGACCGCGCCTCTCGCCCCCATGACGGCGATCTGCGCCGTCGGCCAGGCATAGTTCATGTCGCCGCGCAGATGTTTTGACGCCATCACATCATAGGCGCCGCCATAGGCCTTGCGGGTGATCACGGTGATCTTCGGCACGGTCGCCTCGGCATAGGCGAAAAGCAGCTTGGCGCCGTGCTTGATCAGCCCGCCATATTCCTGCGCCGTGCCCGGCAAAAAGCCTGGAACATCGACGAAGGTGACGATGGGAATAGAAAAACAGTCGCAGAAGCGCACGAAGCGCGCCGCCTTGCGGCTGGCGTCGGAATCGAGCACGCCGGCCAGCACCATCGGCTGGTTGGCGACAAAGCCGACGGTCCGGCCTTCGACCCGGCCGAAACCGGTCACGATGTTCTTGGCAAAACTCTGCTGGATCTCGAAGAAATCGCCCTCGTCGGCGACCTTCAGGATCAATTCCTTGATGTCGTAAGGCTTGTTGGCGTTGTCGGGGATCAGCCGGTCGAGCGACATGTCATGGTCGGTGACCGACTGGTAGCATTCGATCTCGGGGATCTCCGACGTGTTGGAAGCCGGCAACAGGTCGATCAGCCGCCGCATCTGCAAGAGCGCCTCGACGTCATTGTCATAGGCGCCGTCGGCGATCGAGGACTTCGTCGTGTGCACCGACGCGCCGCCGAGGCTCTCGGCGGTCACCGTCTCATTGGTCACGGTCTTCACCACGTCCGGTCCGGTGACGAACATGTAGGAGGTGTCGCGCACCATGAAGATGAAGTCGGTCATGGCGGGCGAATAGACGTCACCGCCGGCGCATGGGCCCATGATGACCGAAATCTGCGGAATGACGCCGGACGCAAGCACGTTGCGCTGAAAGATCTCGGCATAGCCGCCGAGGGCTGCCACGCCCTCCTGGATACGCGCCCCGCCGGCATCGTAGAGGCCGATGATTGGCGCACGGTTGCGCAGCGCCATCTCCTGCACCTTGATGACCTTCTCGGCATGGGCTTCCGACAGCGAACCGCCGAACACGGTAAAATCCTTGGCGAAGAGGTAAACGGGACGGCCATTGACCGTGCCCCAGCCGGTGACGACGCCGTCGCCGGCGATCTTGGTCTTCTCCATGCCGAAATCGGTCGAGCGGTGCTCGACATACATGTCGAATTCTTCGAACGAGCCTTCGTCCAGAAACACCTCGATGCGTTCGCGCGCGGTGAGCTTGCCCTTCTTGTGCTGCGCATCGATGCGGGCCTGGCCGCCACCCATGCGGGCGATGTCGCGCCGCCGCTCGAGTTCCTTCAGCACGTCCTTCATCGTTCGATCCCCAAAATCGGAAGCTGCGTTTGTGGTAATGATGCCAGTCGGGGAGTGCAAGCGTCTGCTTCCGGCTGGTTTTTGCTGCACCGCAACATCGCGCCCCTTGCATTCCGGGGCGAACTCAGCCATATGCAGCCCATAGGCGCTTGGGCCGGGAGATTCCGGCCTTCTCGACAAATGAGACTGGTTGCGTCTGTTTTCCCTCTTTCCGGTATATCGGCCCCTCTTCCGGTACATCACAAAGTGGCGAAAAAGCCCCGTGGCATGATGCCTGCGGGCACGACAGCGCAGCCGAGTGGACGCACGCGTCCGCCCGCCTTGTCGTTTCATATCAAATTTTCGACGGCAGGTTGCGCCCTGCCGCCATTGACGTTTGCGGCCAGAGGCCGCGTGAAAGAAGATTATTTTGACCAACGAAAACACATTGCCCGGCAACGACACCGCGGAACTCTCCGGTTTCGCGGCGCTGGGAATTACCGGTGCGCTGCTCAAGGCCACCCACAATGCCGGCTTCGCCGAACCGAAGCCGATCCAGATGCAGGCGATCCCGCCGCAGCTGGAAGGCCGTGACATTTTCGGCATCGCCCAGACCGGCTCCGGCAAGACCGCTGCCTTCGCGCTGCCGATCCTGTCGAAGATCATCGCACTCGGCACCAAGCGGCGCGCCAAGACGACCCGCGCGCTCATCCTGGCGCCGACCCGCGAACTCGCGGTGCAGATCGAGGACACCATCAAGATCCTCGCCAAGGGCGCGCATGTCTCGACGGCACTCGTGCTGGGCGGTGTCTCGCGCTTCAGCCAGGTGAAGAAGGTTGCTCCCGGCGTCGATATCCTTATCGCCACGCCCGGCCGGTTGACCGACCTGGTGCGCGAGGGCGACCTCATCCTCTCCGACACCAAATGGCTGGTGCTGGACGAGGGCGACCGCATGCTCGACATGGGCTTCATCAACGACGTCAAGCGCATCGCCAAGGCGACCGCGCCCGATCGTCAGACGGCGCTATTCTCGGCCACCATGCCGGACGAGATCGCCGAACTCGCCAAGGGCCTCCTGAAGAACCCGGTCCGCATCGAGGTCTCGCCGCAAAGCACCGCGGCGGCAGAGATCGTCCAGGGCGTCGTCTTCGCCCGCACCAAGCAGAAGCGCCAGGTGCTGTCGACGATGCTCGCCGACGAAGCGATGAAGTCCGTCATCATCTTCTCGCGCACCAAGCATGGCGCGGACCGGGTGACCAAGGACCTGGAACGCGACGGCTTCAAGGCCGCCGTCATTCATGGCAACAAGTCGCAGAATGCCCGTCAGAAGGCACTGAATGATTTCCGTGATGGATCGGTGCGCATTCTGGTCGCGACCGACATCGCCGCGCGCGGCATCGACGTGCCCGGCATCAGCCATGTCGTGAATTTCGACCTGCCGGACGAAGCCGAAAGCTATGTCCACCGTATCGGCCGCACCGGCCGCAACGGTATGGATGGCATCGCGATCACGCTCTGCGATCCTTCGGAGAACAGCAAGCTGCGTCAGGTCGAGCGCATCATCCGCACGAAGCTGCCAATCGTTGCCGACCATCTCGGCAGCCCCGATCCCGCACGCAATCCTGCGGAAAAGAACGAGCGCTTCGAACCTGCCAACGATCGCGACCGCAATGGCCGTCGCGACGGCAGGCGGCCGGGCGGCGAGAAGAAGCCGAACAACGGCTTCGGCAAGAAGCGTTTCGGCGACAAGCCGGCCTTTGCCGGTGAGCGCAAGCCGGAAGGTGCAAAACCCTTCAAGGGCAACAACAAGCGCCGCTTCGGCGGCAAGCGTCCGGCCGCACGGGCTGCCTAACGAAACCTCGCGGCAACCGGCCAGTTCCTAACGGTTGCCTGGTGCCGACTACGAATGAAACGGCGGCTGAACATTGCTTCAGCCGCCGTTTTGTCTTCGAACCTCACTTCGCCACCGCTTCGATCCAGACGGCAATCCGTTGCGCCAGGAATGCGGTGGTGGATGGCGATAGCGCGTCGCCGGCAATGACATGGTTGTCTGGATCGCCAGTGCTTTCGATGGGCACCAGCTCATGCGCGGCACCCCAGCGCGCGGCGATCTCACGCGTGCGGTCGGGTCGCACGACCTTGTCTATATCCGAGAAGATGAACAGGGCGGGAATGGTCGCCTTCTCCACCGGCGCGCCATAGGCAAGGTCGGTCAGCGCCTGCATCGGCATCGTCGCGGCGATCGGATATCTGGTGGTCCAGAATTTCTCATGCAGCGCGTTGCGCGGCGCGAAGCTGCGTTCCTTGCCGGCGACGAGTTCGGCGATCTGCTTGCCCCAGGGCATGGTCAGGATCTCGGCGCCGGATGCTTTCACGCCGAAATTGGGCGAGATGAATGCAATGGCCGCCACACCCTCGGATGCCCCGGGCTGCGTCGCTGCCCAGGCCGCCAGCGCGCCGCCGGTCGACGTCGAGATGACGATCACCTTGTCGCCGATTGCCCGGCCGATGGCGAGCGCCTCCTCATAGTCGTTGATCCAGGCGTTGACGCTGCCTTGCGTCATCGCCGCGCCGTCCTGCCCGTGGCCGGTGAGGCGGGTGTAGAACAGGTTGGCGTCGAGCTGGTCGGCCACGTCGTCGGGCAAGGGTCGGATCTCGCCCTTCGATGCGGAAAAGCCGTGGATGTAGACGATCGACAGCGGCGTCTTTGCGTGCACCATCGGGTTGGCCCAGACGATCTCCTTCTCCAGCCCGTCGCGGATACCGGGTACGGCAGCCTCCACTTTTGCCACATAGGCCTGTGGGTCGTCGCCGATGGCGGAAGGATCGAAATGGATCGTGGTGTCGACGGGTACGCGTGGACCCAGTAGGAAGGTCAGTGCAAGGACGGCGATCAGGCCCAGCACAGCAAGCACGATCCGTCGCCCCATCGCAGACTCCACGCAACAACATTCAAACTATGGTGGTGGCCATGAACAGGCAACGGCCGTTCAGGCGGCCAAGCCACCAATCCTGTGGGCATTATTTGTTGGGCGGTTTGCGCTCATAATGCAGCGGGCGCGCTTTCCAGCTGGTCGTCAGGCTGATCACCCATCGGCATAGCGGCCTTGGCAGCATGCCGAGAATTTTCAACGGCCAGCTCGTTCTGTACGGGAACGTCACTTCGAAGCCGCCGGATTTGATTCCCCGCACCATGCGGCGCGTCGCGCGGCCGACCGGCATCAGGCCAGGCATCGGCAGCATGTTCTTTTCGGTCAATGGCGTGTCGACAAAACCGGGGTTAATCACCTGGACGCGGATGTTCATCTTGTCGAAATCATATTTCAGCGACTCGGCCAGAATGTTGATAGCCGCCTTGGTACCGCCATAGGCCGCCGTGGTCGGCCAGCCGAAATAGGCGGTCACCGAGCCGACCAGAACGACATGCCCACGCGCGCGCACCCGCATATGCTCGACGACAGGCACCAGCCCATTGATGATGCCGAAATAGTTGACTTCGAAGGAGCGGCGGAAATCCTTGACGACGAGGGACTCTCCGGGTGTCGAGATGTAATTTCCGGCATTGAAGATAGCGAGCACGATCGGCCCGAGGCCGTTCTCGATCGCCGCCACCGTTCTTGCCATGCGCGGCTCGTCGGTGACGTCGCAGGGAAAGGACACGACCTTGCCCGGCATCTGCGCGGTCTCGACGATGAGCGTGTCGATCGGATCGTCGTCCAGCGCTGTCACCGCCACCGCATAGCCTTGTGACGCCAGATCCCTGGCCAGCGAGCGGCCAATGCCGCTGCTGCCGCCGGTGACCCAGGCTACGCCGTGGTTCGGATCGGCCCGATAGAGTGTCATGCTGCGCCTGCCGAGTTGTTGATGTCTTGCTCTAGCGGTGGAGAAATCGAATGAAAAGAGTGCTTCTCGACGCCGGGTGCAAATGAACTGTCCGGTGTCCACCGGTCCCCAGCGACATCCATACACCGCAGCGCCGGAAATGCGACTGGACCAGACGAATTCTTGCCTTGAAACCGAAGCGTTGGGTTTCTAGGGTTTCGGCGCACGCATACAAGGAATCCCGAATGCCCCGTTCAGTGATCGACGCGATCGGCAACACGCCCCTGATCCGCCTCAACAAGGCTTCCGAAGAAACCGGCTGCGAGATCCTGGGCAAGGCCGAGTTCATGAATCCGGGGCAGTCGGTTAAGGATCGCGCCGGCCTGTTCATCATCCGTGATGCCGAACAACGCGGCCTGTTGCTGCCGGGCGGTGTCATCGTCGAGGGAACCGCCGGCAACACCGGCATTGGGCTGACGCTCGTCGCCAAGGCGCTGGGCTATCGCACTGTCATCGTCATTCCGGATACGCAGAGCCAGGAAAAGAAGGACACGATCAGGCTGCTGGGCGCCGAGCTGATCGAAGTGCCGGCCGTGCCTTACAGGAATCCCAACAACTACGTGAAACTGTCGGGACGGCTGGCGGAGCAGATGGCCAGGAGCGAACCGAACGGCGCGATCTGGGCCAACCAGTTCGACAATGTCGCCAACCGCGATGGCCATATCCGCACCACGGCCGAGGAAATCTGGGCCCAGACCGGCGGCAAGGTCGACGGTTTTGTCTCGGCGGTGGGGTCGGGCGGAACGCTGGCCGGTGTCGGGCTCGGATTGAAGGCCAAGAGCAAGAACGTCAAGATCGCGCTCGCCGACCCTCTCGGCGCCGCGCTCTACAGTTTCTACACCAGCGGCGAGCTGAAGTCAGAAGGCAGTTCGATTACCGAAGGCATCGGGCAGGGGCGCATCACCGCCAACCTCGAAGGCTTCACGCCTGACTTCTCCTACCAGATCAGGGATGAGGACGCGCTGCCGATCGTCTTTGACCTGATCCAGGAGGAAGGCCTGTGCGTCGGCGGCTCGACCGGCATCAACATCGCCGGCGCGGTGCGGCTGGCTGCGGAATTGGGTCCGGGCCACACCATCGTGACGATCCTTTGCGACTACGGGACGCGCTACCAGTCGAAGCTATTCAACCCCGAATTCCTGCGCGAAAAGCAACTGCCGGTACCAGGCTGGATGGAATTGCAGAGCAAGATTTCAGTGCCCTTCGAGAAGGTCACGTGATGGCGCACCGGACCGAAGCGCTGTTTCGCGACGACGCCTATCTCCGCACGGCGGATGCCACGGTCGTCGCCATCAATGAGCGCGGCGGCATCATCCTCGACCGGACGATCTTCTATGCCACTTCCGGCGGCCAGCCGGGCGATAGCGGCACGTTGGAGCGTGCCGACGGCAGCCGCGTCGCAATTGCCGCCACGATCACTGGCGAGACCAAGGACGAGATCATCCATGTGCCGTCACCGGAGCAGGCCTTGCCGGAGGTGGGCGAGACGGTGAAGCTCGCCATCGACTGGGAGCGCCGGCATCTGCTGATGCGCATGCACGCGGCTTGCCACCTGCTCACCGTTGTCTGCCCGTTCCCGATCACCGGGGCGGCGGTTTCCGAGGACGACAGCCGTGTCGATTTTGACATTCCAGACGCCAGCTTCACCAAGGAAGAGGTGACCGCCGGCATGATGGATCTGGTGCGGGCCGATCATCCCATCTTCACCAGGCTGATCAGCGACGAGGAATTGGCCGCGAATCCTGGCTTGGTGAAGTCCAAGAACGTCCGACCGCCTGTTGGCACCGGCAAGATCCGTCTGGTCTGCATCGGTGACAATGCCTCGGTGGACAGCCAGCCCTGCGGCGGCACCCATGTGAGGAGCACCGGCGAAATCGGCGAAATCCACATCGGCAAGATCGAAAAGAAGGGCCGGGAGAACAGGCGCTTCCGCATCCGCTTCGGCCCGATGCCGGCGAACTGACAGACACCATCAAAAGGCGGCAGGAGAAAAGAATGGCCGAAGACAGTCCTTTTACCGTCGATGCGGACTGGCTGCAGGAACGCCTCGGCCAGCCGGGCCTGACGATCATTGACGCCTCCTGGTATCTGCCTGCACAAAAGCGCGACGCGCGCGCCGAGTATGATGCGGCTCACATTCCTGGCGCCCGCTTCCTGGACCAGGACGCGGTTTCGGATCCTGACGCTGCCTTGCCGCATACACTGCCATCCCCGCAGCATTTCGCCCAATATGTCGGCGCGATGGGCGTTTCGGCCGATGACACCATCGTCGTCTATGATGGCCCGGGCTTTTTCTCCGCACCGCGGGCATGGTGGATGTTCCGGATCATGGGTGTCTTCCAGACCTATATTCTGGACGGCGGCTTTGATGGCTGGAAGGCGACCGGCCGGCCGGTAACGACCGAGCCGACGAAGATCGCGCCAAGCGTCTTTCATGCCGATTTCGACGCCGGTCGCGTCGTCGGTCTGGCCGATATGCGCCGGATTGTCGATACAAAGGCAGGCCAGATTGCCGATGCCCGTGGGCCGGGCCGCTTCACCGGTAGCGAACCCGAGCCCCGCGCTAGCATCCGCTCCGGCCACATGCCGGGCGCGCGCAATGTGCCGTACTCCGCATTGTCGGAAAACGGCAGGCTGCTGCCGAAGGACCGTTTGCGCAAGGTGATAGAGGACGCCGGTATCGACCTATCCAAGCCCGTGGTCACATCCTGCGGCTCCGGCGTCACCGCCGCGGTGGTCACGCTGGCGCTGGAGACGCTTGGCCATACCGACAACAGGCTTTATGACGGCTCATGGACCGAATGGGGCGGATTGTCCGATACACCAGTCGTGACCGGCCCAGCGACCACTGGCCCTACAACGACCGGCCCAGCAACGACTGGCCTAGCAACGACTGGCCCAGCAACGACCGGCAAGGAATGAATTGATGGAAAACGGCGTGCTGCAGGATATTGAGGTCACGGTGACTTTTCTCGAAATGCATGCCCCACCGCCCGTCTCGCCACCGGTACCCTACAACCGCCAGGTCGCGCTGCTGAAAACCACGGACATTCCCTTGCATTTCTATCGCTACCTGATGGACCGGGTGGGACGCAAATGGCACTGGGTGAATGTTCTGAGGCTGAATGACGATGAGCTGTCAGCCGGAATCCACCGCGAGGATCGCGACATCAGGGTGCTCTATCTCGACGGTGCGCCGGCCGGCTTCTTCGATCTCAAGCCGCATCTGCCCGAGGAAGTCGAACTCGCCTATTTCGGCATGATGGAACATGCCACCGGTCAAGGCATCGGTCGCTGGTTCCTTGGTTCGGCGATTGCCGCGGCATGGTCGTATGGGCCGAAAAGGGTGACGGTGCAGACCTGCACGCTCGACCACCCGGCCGCGCTACCGCTCTACCAGAAGCTCGGTTTCAAGCCGGTGGCGCAGAAGAAGGAAGTCGTGCATCCCCTGCCTTTCGCCGAGCGCTCGGCCAGCGTCATGCGGCCGTAAGTTCAGCCGGAATCCGCCGCCGCTTCGATGATTCATCAAGGATTGTCGAACTGATTAGCCGATTAACGATTTCGGTGGCCTTCCCGGAGATCGAAGGGAGGATCCGACATCGGATCGGCTCATGCACGCTTGGCAGGAATCGGGTGGGAAGCACGGCGGCGAGCGCATAGTTTCCGGTCGCCAGTACCGGAGATCTTACGATGACCATCCAATTCACAGCTCTGCCGAGCGAAAATGTCAGGGCGCTGCAGCGCGGCGGCCCCGATGCCTATGGCCGTACGCCCGAGCGGAAAATCTCTGACGGCGACGGGATGCCTTGCCGTCATTGTCTCAGGAATATCGCCGTCGGCGATGTCTATCTCATCCTCGCCTACCGGCCATTTCCAGACCCTCAGCCCTATGCAGAAACCGGGCCGATCTTCCTGCATGCCCAGGAATGCGAGCGTGCCGTCGGGACAAGGGAGCCGCCGGAGATCCTCGACAGCCCGGACTATATCGTGCGCGGCTATGGCGGCGATGATCGCATCGTCTACGGCAGCGGTGGCATCATCCCGACCGGAGCAATTGCCGCACGAGCCGAGACTTTGTTGGAGCGTGAGGACATTGCCTATGTGCATGTCCGCTCGGCGCGCAACAATTGCTATCAGTGCCGCATCGAGCGCGCATAAGATCAAGGGATTGGCGGCAGAAAGTCTCTGTCGCACTGCTGTCGCATAGACGCGCTAGAAAGCCAGTGTCGATCGATTGGCCGACCGCGGATGAACCGGCGGCAATCTCGATATCGAGGAAGCGGGGCTTTGGCTCCGCTTTTTTGTTTTCTCCCAAGTCTTCACCGCGCAAAGAAAAAAGCCCACCGGCATGGCCGACGGGCTTCGACTGTTTGCCTGGAGGGCTACTTAGTTGAACTTGTACTTCGCGCCGACACGCACGGTCTGGAACGAGGGGGTATCTTCCAAGAAGCCGCCCGAGCCGAAATCTTCCTTCTGATACTGCGAATAGCGGTATTCGAGGCCGACGGTCATGTTGTTGGAAACGGCTGTTTCCAGGCCGCCGCCGATGGAGAAGCCGCTGGAACCCCAGTCGTAGATGTCGCCGCTCGGGCCCCCGGGCGCAGAGGCATGCAGGTTGAAGTGCTGCCAGCTATAGCCGCCGATCACATAGGCGAGGGTGGCGTCGTTGACCTTGGCACCAACCCGGGCGAGGGCATCGAAGCCATAGTCTGCGTCACCCTTGATCGTTCCACCAAAAATGTCGAGCTTGGATCGGATGCCCGAGTAGCGCCCGTCGAGCTGAACACCTGCCACCCAGCTGCCGAAATCGTGGTCATAGCCAACACTGGCTTCGCCAAACACGCCTTCGCCGCCGATGCCGTTTAACTCGAGGGCACCAAGGAGCGTCAGATCATGCACCATCGTGCCCGCACCGAGTGCGCCGCCGACGTAGAAACCTGTCCAGTTGTAGGTTGGGCCTTCAAATGACGCGCCGACACCATTCTGGGCACCGAAGCGATAGTTGGCGGCGATGTGGAAGGTGTGCGTCGAAGGCTGTACGTTCAACGACCCGCTTCCGAAATCGAGAACCGACTTGTCGCCGTAATCAGCGTAACGATATTCGGTTTTCAAGGTCCAGTTGCCACGCAGCACGGTTTCCATGCCGACCCCGAGCATATAGCCGCTACGGTTCTGCGTGAAATCAATGTCGGCAAAGCCCGATCCATCGAGCTTGAAATGCTGCCAGCTATAGCCGCCGAGCACGTAGCCGAGCGTGCTAGGGTTCAGAAGATAGCCAGCGCGCAGGCCAACGTCGAAACCGTATGAATTCGTGAGATCGATGTCGGCGCCCGGAGCGCTGATCGATGGACCGATATTGCCGATATTTGCGTCGATGAAGCCGCCGAGCAGGAAGCGTTCGTTGACCATATAGTCATAGCCGGCGGTCAGTTCGCCGAAGACGCCGTTACCACCGATGCCGTTGAAATCGACGATTGGAGGCACGCTGAACTTGTGCACGCTGGCGCCGAAGCCGCCGCCGATGCCGACATAAGCTCCGCTCCAGTTAAAACCGGACGCTTCCACCGGCTGCACGACGTCGGCGGCATGGGCCGCCGAAATCAAGGCCACAGCAGAAACAGCACCAAGAAGAATAGATTTCGCTGAAACGCGAAGAAACATAGCCCGTACCCCTAATCAATAAGCCCAAGATGTACCTAGCAGGGAGTCGGCCAAGAGGGTATGACAAAAATGCAACAATAGGGCGTAAAGTGCCCTTACGGCACACGCTTCGATGGTCCTCTGGGAAGCGGGTTGGCGCATCATTGCCCAAAGCAAAAAGCCCGCCGGAGCGAACCGGCGGGCAAGGGTTTGAGTTGACTTTTTCTGGGTATATTCCGGGTATATTAAGCCGCCAGCACTGCTTTCGGCTCGACCAGTTCGTAGCCGAGCGCTTCGGCGACCGCGCGGTTGGTGATCTTGCCCTTGTGGACATTGAGGCCGTTGCGCAGGTGATGGTCATCGACCAGAGCCTTCAGGCCCTTGTCCGCGAGTTGCAGACCATAGTGCAGTGTCGCGTTGTTGAGCGCGTGGGCCGAAGTGACCGGCACGGCACCCGGCATGTTGGCGACGCAGTAGTGGATGACACCGTCGACTTCGTAGGTCGGCTCGGCGTGGGTGGTGGCATGCGAGGTCTCGAAGCAGCCGCCCTGGTCGATCGCGACATCGACAAGTACCGAGCCTTTCTTCATGCCGGACAGCATTTCGCGGCTGACGAGCTTCGGTGCGGCGGCGCCCGGGATGAGCACGGCGCCGACGACGATGTCGGCCGAGAAGCATTCTTCCTCGAGCGCCTCGACGGTCGAGTAACGGGTGTGGACCCGGCCGGCGAAGAGGTCGTCAAGCTGGCGCAGGCGCGGGATCGAGCGGTCGATGATGGTGACATCGGCGCCGAGACCGGCTGCCATGCGGGCCGCATGCAGGCCGACGACGCCGCCGCCAAGGACCGTAACCTTGCCGGGCAGCACGCCAGGTACGCCGCCGAGCAGCACGCCGCGGCCGCCATTGGCCTTCTGTAGCGCCGTGGCGCCGGCCTGGATCGACAAACGGCCGGCGACTTCCGACATCGGCGCCAGCAGCGGCAGGCCGCCACGATCGTCGGTCACGGTTTCGTAGGCGATCGCCGTCACGCCCGAAGCGAGCAGGCCCTTGGTCTGCTCCGGATCCGGAGCCAAATGGAGATAGGTGTACAGGATCTGGCCTTCGCGCAGCTGTGCCCATTCATTGGGCTGCGGCTCCTTGACCTTGACGATCATGTCCGACTTGGCGAACACGTCGGCGGCCGTCTTGGCGATGACGGCGCCGGCGGCGCGGTAGGCGTTGTCATCGGCACCGATGCCGGCGCCCGCGCCGGTCTCGACCAGCACTTCGTGGCCATGGGCGACATATTCGCGGACCGAGCCCGGCGTCAGGCCGACACGGTATTCGTGGTTCTTGATTTCCTTGGGGCAGCCGATGCGCATTTTCTTCTCCTGATCCGGGCCCTTTTGGGCTCACTCCCTGTAGTGCTGGAGTGAACCATGAATCGGCGTGCAGGTGTTTGCGAATGCGCTTGCGTGGAGAGGCCGGTTTCGATACTCGTTGCAAAAAATAAACGGATTTTCGCAGGAATCACGAAAAATGCCGCTCGACAGGATTGATATCGCCATTCTTGAGACTTTGCAGAAGGACGGGCGGATGCCGAACGCGGCCCTTGCCGAGAAGGTTGGCCTGTCGCAGTCGGCCTGCTCGCGGCGGCTCGACAATTTGGAGAAGTCCGGAACCATCCGCGGCTATCACGCCCGGCTGTCCAACGCGGCCCTTGGCCATCAGATGACGGCGATCGTCCACATATCGCTCTCCGGCCAGTTCGAAAAGACGCTGTCGGATTTCGAGGCGGCGATCAAACGCTGCCCCAACGTGCTGTCGTGCCACCTGATGTCGGGCGAGTACGACTATATCCTGAGGATCGCGGCCAAGGATCTCGTCGACTACGAGCGCATCCACAAGGAATGGCTGTCGGCGATGCCGCATGTGACGAAGATCAATTCGTCCTTCGCCCTGCGCGAAATCGTCGACCGGACGGCAATGGGTCTGAAGCCGGAGATGGCCTAGAGCCCTATACTGTGGCCGCCTCCGTCACGATCCGATCCATCGGGATGTCGTGCGGCTGCGGATAAATGGTGGCGATGCGTTGCAATTCGTAGCCGACACCGATGACCAGCGGCTTGAACGGCATGGCGGCCAGCGTACGGTCGAAGAAGCCGCCGCCATAGCCCAGGCGATAGCTTGCCGGATCAATGCCGACAATGGGCGAGATGACGATGTCCGGCAGCACCGGATCACCCTCTGCCGGAATCGGGATGTTCCAGACGCCCTTTTCCAACCGGTCGCCCGGTTTGTAGGCGCGGAATATCAGCGGTTGCCCTTTCTCGACCACGATGGGCAGCGCGGTGCGGCCGCCACGCTCATTGACGGACGCCATCCAGGGCCGCAGATCCGGCTCGCCGCGAAACGGCCAGTAAAGGCTGACCATACGGCCCGCGATCTCGCCGACAAGTGCATCCAGCCCGCCGGCGATGCGTTGCGACATTGCTGTTCGGGCGTCGGCTGAAACTTCAAGTCGGGCGGCGATTAGCCTTTCGCGCTCGGCTTTGCGCCAACGCCGCACGTCGGTCCAGTCGCTGAGTGGTGCCTGGAACGCAGGGTCGAGCTCGTGCATGAAGCAGGGCGGCGAAGAGTATTGCGCCGGGCCCTCGTTGTCATGATCGTTAGCCATGCCTCACCTCATCTCATGTTCGACGATGCTATACCTCGCGATACGATAGAACATGTGCATTCACGACATGGAACGACGAGTCTCAGGCGCTGTCGTGCCATTGTTGCATTGCACAAGATACCTACATCTAGGCAGGCAATCTTGCCCATCAGGGGTGAATGAAATGAGCGATGCCAGACATCATGTCGTCGTCGTCGGTGCCGGGTTCGGCGGTCTCGAATTCACCCGCGCACTGGCCGGGGCACCGGTGCGCATCACCATGATCGATAAGCGCAACCATCATCTGTTCCAGCCGCTGCTCTATCAGGTGGCAACCACGGCGCTGGCAACCTCGGAGGTTGCCTGGCCGATCCGCCATCTCCTGCGCAAGCGCAAGGATGTGACGACACTGCTCGCCAATGTCACGGGTGTCGACCGGTCCGGCAAACGCGTTCTGCTCGACGACGGCAGCGCCGTCGCCTACGACACGCTGGTGCTCGCCACCGGCGCGCGCCATGCCTATTTCGGCCATGACGAATGGGAGCCTTTCGCGCCGGGCCTGAAGACTTTGGAGGATGCCACCACCATTCGGCGCCGCATTCTTCTGGCCTTCGAGCAGGCGGAGCGGGAATCTGACCCTGCCAGGCGCCAAGCGCTGCTGACCATTGTCATCGTCGGCGGCGGGCCGACCGGGGTCGAACTCGCCGGAACCATTGCCGAACTGGCACATGACACGCTGCGCGGCGAATTCCGCAACATCGATACGCGCCAGACGCGGGTGGTGCTGATCGAGGCCGGCGACCGCATTCTGGCCAATTTCGCGCCAAAGCTCTCCGACTACGCCGGGAAGGCGCTGGAACGGCTTGGCGTTTCGGTCGAGCTCGGCCGGGCCGTTACGCGCTGCGATGCCGACGGCGTGGTTTTTGGCGACACGATTCTGCCGGCCCGCACGATCCTGTGGGCAGCCGGCGTTGCCGCTTCGCCAGCCGCCGAATGGCTGGAAGCGAAGGCGGATCGGGCGGGCAGGGTGTTGGTCGAGCCTGACCTCAGCGTGCCCGGCAGCCCGGAGATCTTTGTCATCGGCGACGCCGCCCACGTGCTGCGGCCCGACGGGCGGCCCGTGCCCGGCGTCGCGCCTTCCGCCAAGCAGGAGGGACGGCATGTTGCCGCGACCGTCAAGGCCAGGCTTGCCGGCGACACCAGCCCGCGGCCTTTCCACTACAAGCACGCCGGCGATCTGGCGACGATCGGCAAGCGCGCCGCCGCCATTGATTTCGGCTGGATCAAGCTCACCGGTTGGCTTGCGTGGTGGCTTTGGGGCATTGCACATATCTATTTCCTGATCGGTTTTCGCAACCGGCTTGCGGTTTCGCTGAGCTGGCTATGGATCTACGTCACAGGCCAGCGCAGCGCCCGGCTGATCACCCAGGGCGACGACGACAAGACCTGACTTTCTTCACCGCGCCTTTCATCCGGCCGTCATCTGTTGCTGATGGATTGGCGTGCCGATGCACGCGACTTCTTGAGTGGACTTGAGCTGATTTCAGCGCGAAGTTCGCTTCGGGGCAGGACTCGTCAGGTCGTTGAAGAAGGAGAAAACATGTCGCAACTGCTCCATCCCGTCTCTCGCCGTGGTCTCCTAGCCGGGGCCGCCGCCACAGGGGCGCTGATCGTGCTTCATCCCTTCTCCGCCCGGGCGCAGGCCAACCAGGCGCATCTAAGGATCATGGAAACCACCGATATCCATGTGAACGTGCTGCCTTATGACTACTACGCCGACAAAGCCAATGACACGATGGGCCTGTCGCGCACGGCCTTCCTCATCGACGCGGTGCGCAAGGAAGCCGCCAATTCGATGCTGATCGACAATGGCGACCTTTTGCAGGGCAACCCGATGGGCGACTACATCGCCTATGAGAAGGGCCTGAAGGAGGGCGATCTCCATCCGATCATGAAAGGCATGAACCTGCTCGGCTACGAGTGTTCGACACTGGGCAATCACGAATTCAACTATGGCCTGTCCTTTTTGGACAAGGTGCTGGCCGGCGCCAATTTCCCGTTCGTCTGCGCCAACCTGATCCGGGGTACCGAGCTTGCCGCCAACCCGCGCTACGACAAGCTCTACCTCAAGCCTTACGTAATCCTGGACAAGAAGATCAAGGACGGGTCAGGCTCGGAACAGCCGATCAGGGTCGGCATCATCGGTTTCGTGCCGCCGCAGATCATGGTCTGGGACCTCAAGAACCTCGAAGGAAACGTCAAGACACGCGACATTGTCGAAGCGGCGAGGGCGTGGGTGCCGCGGATGAAGGAGGAGGGCGCCGACATCGTCATCGCGCTCTCGCATTCCGGCATCGACGTCAAGCAGGGTGACATGATGGAGAATGCCTCGTTCTTCGTCGCCGGCGTCGAAGGCATCGACGCGGTCTTCACCGGCCACCAGCATCTGGTCTTCCCCGGCAAGAAAGATTTCCAGGCGCTCGAGGGCGTCGACGCACAGAAGGGGACGCTGCAAGGCAAGCCCGCCGTCATGGGCGGTTTCTGGGGTTCACATATGGGCCTGATCGACCTGATGCTGGAGCGCGACGGGTCGAAGTGGAAAGTGGTCTCGGCGACATCGGAGGCGCGGCCCATCTTCGAGCGTGTCGACAACAAGAACAAGCCGACCGTCCCGGACGACAAGCGCATCATCGCCGCTCTCGAGCAGGACCATCAGGCGACGCTCGCCTATGTGCGCCGCCCTGTCGGAAAGACGTCCGCGCCGCTCTATTCCTATTTCGCGCTGGTCGCTGACGACCCGTCGGTGCAGGTCGTCAGCCAGGCGCAAACCTGGTACCTGAAGGACATATTGAAAAGCACACAGTGGAAGGACGTGCCGTTGCTGTCGGCGGCGGCCCCGTTCAAAGCCGGTGGACGCAACGGCGCCGATTACTATACCTATGTGCCGGCGGGCGACATCGCCATCAAGAACGTCGCCGACCTCTACCTCTATCCCAACACGGTGCGCGCCGTGGAAATCACCGGGGCTCAGGTCAAGGAATGGCTGGAAATGTCGGCCGGCATCTTCAACAAGATCGAGGCGGGGAAGGCTGACCAGGTCCTGATCAACACTGATTTTCCGTCCTACAATTTCGACGTCATCGACGGCGTCACCTATAGGATAGATCTGTCGCAGCCGCCGAAATACGATGCCAAGGGCGGCGTCGCCAATGCCGGTTCCAATCGCATTGTTGAGCTTATGTTCGACGGAAAACCGATTGATCCGGCAGCGAAATTCGTCGTCGCGACCAACAATTACCGGGCTGGCGGCGGTGGCAATTTCCCCGACATCAATGCCGCGAAGATCATCTACGAGGCGCCGGACACCAACCGCGACGTCATCGTCCGCTACATCGTCAGCCAGGGCACCATCAACCCGTCGGCCGACGACAACTGGTCGTTCGCGCCGTTGCCGGGAACCAGCGTCGTCTTCGACACCGGCGTCAAGGCAAAGGACTTCATCGCCGATGTGAAGTCGCTGAAGATCGAACCTGCCGGCGAGGGTGAAGCTGGCTTTGCCAGATATCGCATCCTTCTCTGATCAGGCCGTCAAAGCTGGATGCGGTCAGCCTTGGAGGGGACGGCGGCACGAATCGCCCGGCATGACAAGATCCAGCGCATCGATGGAAATGCCGCCCGCAAAAGGAAGTCGACGTGCGTACCCAGCTACGCCTTGTAGACCACCTGGCGCACATCGATGTAGCTGGCTCGGAAGCCGGCTTCGCAATAGTGCAGGTAGAACTCCCAGAGTTTCTTGAAACGATCGTCGAAACCGAGCGGTACGATTTTCTCCCACGACCCTCGGAAGCGCTGGCGCCATTCGGCAAGCGTACGGGCATAGTCTTCGGGGAAAACGCGTTCGCGCAGATGAGCAAGGCCGTGCGCGGCGCCAAGTGATTTCAAGATGGACGGCGTCGGCAGCATGCCGCCCGGGAAGACGTAGCGCTGGATGAAATCCGGCCTTGCGCGATAGGTGTCGTAGGCGGCTTCGTTGATGGTGATGATCTGCAGTCCAGCCATGCCGCCGGGCTTCAAGCAGTCCTTCATCTTGGAGAAGAACACCGGCCAGTATTTCTCGCCGACCGCCTCGAACATCTCGATCGAGGCGATGCGATCGTAGGTGCCCGTTTCGTCGCGGTAATCCTGCAACTTGATGTCGACCTTTTCGGCAAGGCCGGCCTTGGCGATGCGCGCCTTGGCGAAGTCGTGCTGCTCGCGGCTGATGGTCAATCCGGTAACCCGGCAACCGATTTCGCGTGCCGCGAATTCGGCAAAGCCGCCCCAGCCGCAGCCTATCTCCAGCACATGATCCTTCCCGCCTATGCCGGTATCCCTGGCCAGCGCCTGGTATTTGGCGGCCTGGGCGCTCTCGAGATCGTTGACGCCATTGGCGTAAAGCGCCGAGGAATAGGTCATGCTCGGGTCAAGCCATTCCTTGTAGAAGGCGTTGCCGAGATCGTAGTGCGCGGAGATATTGCGCTTCGATCCCGCGCGTGTGTTCTCGTTGAACCAGTGACGGATGCGCTGGACTGTGTTGATGAGCCAGCTGGCGCCGCCGGCAACCCTCTCACCGAAGGCGGAGTTGACCACGAATAATTCCAGGAAGCTGGTGACGTCAGGGCTTTCCCAATCGCCGTCCATATAGGATTCGGCAACACCAATTGTGCCGCCGGAAAAGGCGCGGCCCGGCAGGCGCCAGTTCTTGAGCACCAGTTCGGCATCGGGCCCCGGCGCCTTGCCGCCGACGAGAACGGCGCGGCCGTCCGGCATCCAGACTTTCAGCGAACCGCGCGGCAGGTTCATCGCCGCCGACAGCACCATGCGCGCCTTGGCCGGCAGGCCCTTGACGATCTCGGCGAAATTGAACTCGTCGAGCCTGACCGCGTCGCCCGGCGCTATGCCATGATGTTCCCCGTGTGCCATTCCAAGCCCCTGGATGTCCGTGGTGCCGGCGCGATCGCCGAGCCGCGGTTCTCTTGGTTCATTCGCCGGGTTCGAACGCCGTTGCCTGGTCCCGGTAGCTTGCGGATCCGGCGACAGGCGGGCTCGAACGAAGCGCTTCCCGATGAATGCCTGCGCCAATCTTCCACGCCATGAGGCGGAACTTCAAGAGGCATGCCAAGAGCTGGACTGTGCCACGCGGGCGGCTGGCATCCGCCGCCATGCGGCAGGCTGCTGCCCGAAATCGAAAACGTCTATGGCAGCCGCGGCGCTAGTGCGATAGCTTTAGCCATGCGTTATGTGATTGTCATTGCCGCCATCGCGTTCTTCCTGATCTGGGACGGTCTCTACAATCAGGGCCGGTATCTCGACGTCACGGTCAGGGAACTCTCCCATGTCGTGCGCTACGTCACCGGAAAAGCCTGATATCCCCTCTTGAGATAGCAGCCTGGCGCCTCATTTGAGGTGCTCACCGGTGTGAGACGAGGTCCAGCCCGATCGAGGCGCGTCGCAAGGACGCGTGGCGCCATGACCGGTTGACGCAAAGAGACCGCCGTCACAAAAGACCCCGACATTTCAGATCGAGGAGGCGGGATTGATCCGGCATATCGTTTTCTTCAGCGCGCGCCGCAAGGAAGATGTGGAAGCAGTTCGCACCGGACTGCTGGCGCTTGGGGACATTCCTCATTCCAGTCTCTTCGAGGTCACGTTGAACACCAAGGTCGACCCGCTGTCGGATGAAGTCGATGTCGTCGTCTACGCGGAATTTGCCGATGACGCGGCGCTGGCAGCCTACAAGTCGCATCCGCTCTATGCGCAGACCACCAGCAAGGTCAAACCATTGCGCGAGCTGCGCTATTCCGCCGATGTCGTGGCTGGAAGCTGATCCCGTGCCGGGATAGCCTCATGTCAAGTCCAGTTGCGGCGGAAGGGAAAGTCCACGACTGTTTCAGGTGGTTGTTGCGGGGGCCGCCGCCGGCGGCATTGCGATCAAGTCTTGAACCGATCTTCCGAATGATGCACATCGCGCTTCCATGACCCCGTCAGGCATTCATCCGCTCGATCATCTGGTTCTGCCGACGCAGAGCCTCGATGTGGCGCGTGCCCGGCTCAACGCCCTTGGCTTCGTCGTCGCTCCGACCGGCATCCATCCGTTTGGCACGGAAAACTGCTGCGTTTTCCTCGCCGATGGCACCTATCTGGAGCCGCTTGCGATCGGCCGTGAACAGGCTGCGACAGAGGCGGCTGCCGAGGGCAATGTCTTCGTTGCGCGCGATCGCCTCTATCGCGAAAGTCGTGGCAACGAGGGATTTTCCGCGGTGGTGCTTGGCACGGACAATGCCGATGACGACCATGAACGCTATGTCGAAGCGGGTCTGTCGGCGGGAGACAAGCTGAGCTTCTCCCGAGCCTTCACCGACACGGCGGGCAAAAGCGATACGGCGTCATTCAAGCTCGCCTTTGCCGCGGCTCCCGGCCAAACGGACGCATTTCTTTTTGCCTGTCAGCGCATCAACGCGCCGAGAGTAGACCGAGGAGCCTTGCAGGCTCACCCCAATGGGGTCGACGGAATTGTCGAGGTGGTTGCAATCAGCAGCGCTTCCGCCGAGCAGCATCGGCTGATTTCAGTGGCGGTCAATGATCAGGCCGCCGATGCGCACGACGGCGTTTTTCATCTGCCGAACGCGGTCTTGACCGTGCTGGAGGCCTCCGCTTTCACGGCGCGCTTCGGCATACCGGCCGGTACGCTATCAGAATTGCACTTCGCCGCCGTGGTTTTTTCGATCCGCGACATTGGCGCCACCGCAGGCCTGCTTGCGGCCAATGCCGTCCAGCACGATATGTCGGGCAATGACATCATCGTGCGGCCGGCATCCGGGCAGGGCGCGGCTTTCATCTTTCGGGAGATCCCATGAGCAACCCCCTGGCGCCCAATTCGTCGGTAACCATCGGCAACGTCGTCTTCGACAATGCGGGACCCCTGGCGCTGATCGCCGGCCCTTGCCAGTTCGAATCGCGCCAGCATGCCTTCGACATGGCCGGCACGCTGAAGGAGCTGACCGGCAGGCTCGGCATCGGCCTCGTCTACAAGACGAGTTACGACAAGGCCAATCGCACCTCGTTATCGGCAACGCGGGGTGCCGGCATGGATGCCGCGCTTCCCGTCTTCGACGAGTTGCGCAAGGAATTCTCGCTTCCCGTCCTGACCGATGTCCACACCGAGGAACAGTGCGCGATCGTGGCGCCGCATGTCGACGTGCTGCAGATTCCGGCCTTCCTGTCGCGCCAGACCGATATGCTGGTCGCCGCCGCGAGGACGGGCAAGGTCATTAATGTGAAGAAGGGGCAATTCCTCGCGCCCTGGGACATGAAGAACGTCGTCGCCAAGATCACCGGCTCCGGCAATGCCAATGTGCTGACCACCGAGCGCGGCGCTTCTTTCGGCTACAACACGCTGGTGTCGGATATGCGGGCGCTGCCTGTCATGGCCGAGATCGGCGCCCCGGTGATCTTCGACGCCACCCATTCGGTGCAGCAGCCGGGCGGGCAGGGCGGATCGTCTGGCGGGGAGCGCCGCTTTGTCGAGACGCTGGCCCGCGCGGCCGTTGCCGTCGGCGTTGCCGGCGTCTTCATCGAGACCCACCAGGACCCCGACAATTCGACTTCCTCCGACGGTCCCAACATGCTGCCGCTAAAGGATATGCCGGCACTGCTGGAAAGGCTGATGGCCTTCGACAGGATTGCAAAGGGCTGAAAAGCCAATGTCGTAGCGGATAAGCCCCGGTTGTAGGCTCGTCCGGCAAATGAGCGCTTTGGCAAGAGGAAACCAATGTCCGTCGCCCGCGTCACCGAAATCACCTCGTCGTCCAGGAAAAGCTTTCAAGACGCCATCGAGAAGGGAATTGCGCGCGCCGCGAAGACCCTGAAGAACGTCGAAGGCGCCTGGATCCAGGACCAGAAGATCGTCGTCGAGGATGGCAAGATCGCGGCCTATCGCGTCAATATGAAGGTGACTTTCATCCTCGCGGAGTGATTGGGCAGCCGCCAAAAAAGTCGGGAACTTTCGCCCGCGCCCCTCATTGTCAAAGTGCGGATTAACGACAACGAGGAGCAAACAATGACGACGCAAACAGGCCACACCGAAGCCATTGCCGCTTCGCGAGTCATCGGCACGACCGTCTACAACACCCAAGGCGACAGCATCGGCAGCATCGAGGACGTCATGCTCGACAAGACGTCGAACGGCATCATGTTCGCGGTGATTGGATTTGGCGGCTTTCTCGGCATTGGCGAGAAGTACCACGCCATCCCCTGGGCAAGCCTCGAGTATGATGAGGCAAGGGGCGGCTATGTCATACCCTTCTCCAAGGAACAGCTGAAGGCAGCGCCTGCCCATTCCATCAACGAACTGGCCGGCGCGGATGGCGAGAGCGCGCGCGACGAGTCATACGAATATTACAAGGTCGCGCCCTACTGGCATTGACGCCACAATCGAAAAAGGGGGTCGTTTCCACGGCCCCCTTTTTGATTCAAATGCAACGCTACTCGCTGATGTGCAAAGCCGGCAAAGACGCAATAGCCTTTGGCGGCGACTGCTGGTTGTCGCATGACGTCAGGAACGCCGCGGCGATCAGGAACAGACTGACAATACCGCTCAACTCAGACATGGCGAACCCCTCCTGTTTCGCCCCGCGATAACATTCCTAACCCGAAATGCGCGTCCGGTGGCATGACTTATGATGACAGGAAATTGCGCTTCGTGAATCGGGCGGGCGGCACTATTCGATCAGGCCCCGATTGCCTTTTGCGTCGCTTTGGCTAAGACGGGCGCGACGTTTTCTCCAGATCAATCGAGGACATCGCAATGACCGCCATCATCGACATTGTCGGGCGTGAAATCCTGGACAGCCGTGGAAACCCGACCGTCGAGGTCGATGTTGTTCTCGAAGATGGTTCGATGGGCCGCGCCGCGGTGCCGTCGGGTGCCTCCACCGGCGCCCACGAAGCCGTCGAGCTTCGCGACGGCGGCGCCCGCTACCTTGGCAAGGGCGTGCTCAGGGCCGTCGAGGCGGTCAATGGCGAATTGTTCGAGGCGATCGGCGGCATGGAAGCCGAAAACCAGATCCATATCGATCAGACCATGATTGAGCTTGATGGCACGCCCAACAAGAGCCGGCTCGGCGCCAACGCCATCTTGGGCGTTTCGCTGGCGGTCGCGAAGGCCGCGGCCGATGCAGCCGGGCTGCCGCTCTACCGCTATGTCGGCGGCACCAAGGCGCATGTCCTGCCCGTGCCGATGATGAACATCATCAATGGTGGCGCGCATGCCGACAATCCGATCGACTTCCAGGAATTCATGATCCTGCCGGTCGGTGCGCCGACGCTGCGCGAAGGCGTGCGCTGGGGCTCGGAAATCTTCCACACGCTGCGCAAGAAGCTGAAGGATGCCGGCCACAACACCAATGTCGGCGACGAGGGCGGCTTCGCCCCGAACCTGAAGAGCGCGCCGGTGGCGCTCGACTTCATCATGGAATCGATCGAGAAGGCCGGATTCAAACCAGGTGAAGAGATCGCGCTCGGCCTCGATTGCGCCGCGACCGAGTTCTTCAAGGACGGCAACTATGTCTATGAGGGCGAGAAGAAGACGCGCGATCCCAAGGCGCAAGCCAAGTACCTCGCCAAGCTCGCGGCCGACTATCCGATCATCTCGATCGAGGATGGCCTTGCCGAGGACGATTGGGAAGGCTGGAAGTACCTGACCGACCTGATCGGCAAGAAGACGCAGCTCGTTGGTGACGATCTCTTCGTCACCAACACGGCGCGCCTGCGCGACGGCATCCGCATGGGCGTCGCCAACTCGATCCTGGTCAAGGTCAACCAGATCGGCTCGCTGACCGAGACGCTGGATGCGGTCGAGACCGCGCACAAGGCTGCCTACACCGCCGTCATGTCGCACCGTTCGGGCGAAACCGAGGATTCGACCATCGCCGATCTCGCCGTCGCCACCAATTGCGGGCAGATCAAGACCGGCTCGCTGTCGCGCTCCGACCGCATGGCCAAATACAACCAGCTGATCCGCATCGAGGAAGAACTCGGCAAGCAGGCGCATTATGCCGGCAAGTCCGTGATCAAGGGCTGATCCGGCCGCACATCGTTGATACGGAGAGGGCGGGACATCCCGCCCTTTTTCATTTCAGGCCGGCATGGCGGTCTCCCGTAACCGTCCGTTAAGCACAATCAGGCGAAAAAGACTTCGAGCCGTTTGAGTTCGCGGCACGGGGAATCGGTTATGTGGACGCGTCAGCACAAGCAGAGAAACACCGGCCGGCTGATTATTCCCTCGCTGTGCGTGCTGTTCCTGGCTTATTTCGGCTTCCACGCCTATCACGGTGAATTCGGCATCAATTCGAAATACAAGCTTGAGGCCGAGACGGTTGCGTTGCAGGGTCAGCTCGATGCGATCAAGGCACGCAGGATGGAACTCGAGCGGCGCGTCAAGCTCATGCATGACGGCACGCTGGAGAAGGACATGCTCGACGAGCAGGTGCGCAAGGCACTCAATCTGTCGCAGGCCGACGAGATCACCATCATGCTGCCGGCTCCGGCGAAGTAACCAATTTCAGGTTAATCGCCAATATTTTCAATGATTTTAATTGCTTAGGCGCATGCCAGCTATGCAATTTCGACATGGCGGAACGCCTTTCTACGTGTTAGCCTCCCATAAATCGAAGGGGAGGGCGATCTCCCCGGAGCAGTTTGATCTTGCTCCAGTGTCCGCAAAGAGACGCCAACAGGGAGTGATGCATGGCCACCGCAGCCAGAAAAGCGCCTGCCAAATCGAAATCCGACGGCAAATCCGGTCTATCAGCACCCAAGCCTGTTGACTTCACCAAGGACGAAGAGCTTGCCGCCTACCGGCACATGCTGCTCATCCGCCGCTTCGAGGAGAAGGCCGGCCAGCTCTACGGCATGGGCTTCATTGGCGGCTTCTGTCACCTCTATATCGGCCAGGAAGCGGTCGTCACCGGCATGAAGATGGCGCTGATCGACGGCGATCAGATGATCACGGCCTATCGCGATCACGGCCACATGCTGGCGATGGAGCTGTCGCCGCGTGGCGTGATGGCCGAGCTGACCGGACGCCGCGGCGGCTTGTCCAGAGGCAAGGGCGGTTCCATGCACATGTTCTCCAAGGAGAAGCATTTCTATGGCGGTCACGGCATTGTCGGTGCGCAGGTGTCGCTTGGAACAGGTCTGGCCTTTGCCAACCGCTACCGCGACAACAACAATGTCTCGCTGACCTATTTCGGCGACGGCGCCGCCAACCAGGGCCAGGTCTACGAAAGCTTCAACATGGCCTCGCTGTGGAAGCTGCCGGTGATCTACATCATCGAGAACAACCGCTACGCCATGGGCACCTCGGTGTCGCGCTCTTCGGCGGAAACCAATTTTTCGCATCGTGGCGCGTCGTTCAAGATTCCGGGCATCCAGGTCGACGGCATGGATGTGCGTGCGGTGAAGGCGGCTGGCGATCTGGCTACCGAGTGGTGCCGTGCCGGCAACGGGCCGATCATTCTCGAAATGCAGACTTATCGCTATCGCGGCCACTCGATGTCCGACCCGGCGAAATACCGCTCCAAGGAAGAAGTCCAGAAGATGCGCTCCGACCATGATCCGATCGAGCAGGTCAAGGCGCGGCTCATCGAGAAGAAGTGGGCGACCGAGGACGAACTCAAAACCGTCGACAAGGAGGTTCGCGACATCGTCGCCGACGCCGCCGAATTTGCCCAGCACGACGCGGAGCCGGATCCGTCCGAGCTCTGGACCGATATCGTATTGTAAGGGAGGGCCAGGACATGCCGATCGAAATTCTCATGCCCGCCCTCTCGCCGACCATGGAAGAGGGCAATCTTTCCAAGTGGTTGAAGAACGAGGGCGACAAGGTCGTCGCCGGCGACGTCATTGCCGAGATCGAAACCGACAAGGCGACGATGGAAGTCGAAGCCGTCGACGAAGGTACGCTGGGCAAGATCCTGATCGCTGCCGGCACCGAAGGCGTCAAGGTCAACACGCCGATCGCCGTTCTGCTGCAGGATGGCGAAAGTTCTGGCGACATTGACAAGGCCTCCAAGGCGGCTCCCGCCTCGACGCAAGACGCGGTGTCAACTGGTGGGCAGCGCGCCGACGCGGCCGAGGAAGGCTCGCAACGGGCGCCGCAGGATGCTGGAGAGGCGCCGAAAGCCTCCGTCCCCGCCGCCCCGGTGGTCAACCTCGCTGCCGATCCGGACATTCCTGCCGGCACCGAAATGGTCTCGACCACGGTGCGCGAGGCGCTGCGTGATGCCATGGCCGAGGAAATGCGCCGCGACGGCGATGTCTTCGTCATGGGTGAGGAAGTCGCCGAATACCAGGGCGCCTACAAGATCACACAGGGCTTGCTGCAGGAATTTGGGCCGCGGCGCGTCGTTGACACGCCGATTACCGAGCATGGTTTTGCCGGCGTTGGTGTCGGCGCGGCGATGGCTGGGCTGAAGCCGATCGTCGAGTTCATGACCTTCAACTTCGCCATGCAGGCGATTGACCAGATCATCAACTCCGCCGCCAAGACGCTTTATATGTCGGGCGGCCAGATGGGCGCGCCGATCGTGTTCCGCGGGCCAAATGGCGCGGCGGCCCGCGTCGCGGCGCAGCACTCGCAGTGCTATGCCGCCTGGTACAGCCACATTCCAGGCCTGAAGGTCGTTATGCCGTATACGGCCGCCGACGCAAAGGGCTTGCTCAAGGCAGCGATCCGCGATCCGAACCCGGTCATCTTCCTCGAGAATGAAATCCTCTACGGCCAGTCCTTCGACGTTCCGAAGCTGGACGACTTCGTGCTGCCGATCGGCAAGGCGCGCATCCACAAGGCAGGCAAGGATGTCACCATCGTCTCCTTCGGCATTGGCATGACCTATGCGGTCAAGGCTGAAGCCGAGCTGCGCGGCATGGGGATCGACGCCGAGATCATCGACCTCAGGACTATCCGTCCGCTCGATCTCGACACCGTCATCGCCTCGGTCAAGAAGACCAACCGGCTGGTCGTGGTCGAAGAAGGCTACCCGCAGAATTCGGTTGGCGACCACATCGCCAACCAGGTCTCGCAGCGCGCCTTCGATTTCCTCGACGCACCGGTCATCACCATTGCCGGCAAGGACGTGCCGATGCCTTATGCGGCGAACCTCGAAAAACTGGCTTTGCCGAATGTCGGCGAGGTCATCGAGGCCGTCAAAGCCGTCGCATATCGCTGAACCGGGTGGGAGGACAATATGCCAATCAACATCACCATGCCGGCGCTCTCGCCCACTATGGAAGAGGGCAATCTTTCCAAGTGGCTGGTCAAGGAGGGCGACAAGGTTTCGCCCGGCGACGTGATCGCCGAGATCGAAACCGACAAGGCGACGATGGAGGTCGAAGCCGTCGATGAGGGCACGGTTGCCAAGCTCGTCGTGCCGGCCGGAACCGAAGGGGTCAAGGTCAACGCGCTGATCGCGGTGCTTGCGGCGGAAGGCGAAGATGCCGGCGCCGCGGCGAAAAGCGGCGGCGCCACACCGGCGAAAGCCGAAGCTCCGAAAGCGGATGCGCCTAAAGCCGAAGCGCCGAATGCTGAAGCGCCAAAGGCGGAGGCCGAGGCCGAGGCCCCAAAGGCGCAGGCGGCTCCGGCCGCCAATGGCAACGCGGCTGGCGACCGCACCTTTGCATCGCCGCTTGCCCGCCGTATCGCCAAGGACGCCGGCGTCGACGTCTCTGCGGTCACCGGCACCGGCCCGCACGGCCGCGTGGTCAAGGCTGACGTAGATGCCGCGATTGCCGGTGGTGGCGCCAAGGCGGCACCGGCTGCCAAGGCTCCGGCCGGCGCGCCTGCCACCGCCCCGGCGGTAAAGGCGATGTCGGACGAGCAGGTGCTGAAACTGTTCGAGGAAGGCTCCTACGAACTCGTTCCGCACGACAATATGCGCAAGACCATCGCGCGGCGCCTGGTCGAAGCAAAAACCACCATCCCGCATTTCTATCTGACGCTCGACTGCGAACTCGACGCGCTGCTGGCTTTACGCACTCAGCTCAATGCCGCGGCACCGGTGAAAAAGACCGACAAGGGTGAGGCGCCCGTCTACAAGCTGTCGGTCAACGACATGGTCATCAAGGCGATGGCGATGGCCTTGAAGGCGGTGCCGGATGCCAATGCCTCATGGACCGAGAGCGCCATGGTCAAGCACAGGCATGCCGATGTCGGCGTCGCCGTTTCGATCCCCGGTGGCCTGATCACGCCGATCATCCGGCATGCCGATGAAAAGACGCTGTCGGTCATCTCCAACGAGATGAAGGACCTGGCCAGCCGCGCGCGCAGCCGCAAGCTGAAGCCGGAGGAATATCAAGGCGGCACGACCGCCGTCTCCAATCTCGGCATGTTCGGCATCAAGGACTTTGCCGCCGTCATCAACCCGCCGCATGCGACGATCCTGGCGGTCGGCGCCGGCGAGGAGCGGGCGGTGGTCAGGAACGGCGAGATCAGAATAGCCACCGTGATGTCGGTGACGCTGTCGACTGACCATCGTGCGGTTGATGGCGCGCTGGGAGCCGAACTGCTGGTCGCCTTCAAGAAGCTGATCGAGAATCCGATGGGCATGCTGGTCTAGGAAAGGGAAAGGCTGTGCGGATATTCTTCACCAGCCTTTTCGCCTTTTTGATTTCCGGCTTGGCCGGCGGCCTTATCGCGCAATGGTTGGCTGTCGCCACCGGCGCCGAGGAAGAATACATCATCGTCTTCATGTTCTCGGTGCTGGTGACTTTTGTCGCCACCTTCATCTTCTTCGTTGCGCAATTGACGAACGATCCGGTCGCGGCCGTTGCCAGGGCGGGCAAGTGGACGCTGATTGCCTTTGTGGCGCTTCTCGTCCTGCTGGTCGCGCTGATCCTCTACAGCGACAGCAGCGCCGCGGTGGTCAGGGAAGACATACCGATGGTTGCCGGTCTCGGTCTGCCGGGCCTGGTGACGATCGTCATCCATTGGTTGTTCGTACGCTGGCGCGTGAAGCGCGGCGTGGCCGACACAAAGGCAGGTTGAACGGATGAAGACGGTGCTTTGTTACGGCGACTCGCTGACCTGGGGCTACAATGCCGAGGGCGGCCGTCATGGGCTCGGGGATCGCTGGCCAAGCGTCCTGCAAGCAGGCCTCGGCGGAGGCGTTCAAGTCGTCGCCGAGGGGCTCAATGGCCGCACCACCGCCTTCGACGATCATCTGGCCGGAGCCGATCGCAACGGCGCGCGGCTGCTGCCGACAGTGTTGACGACGCATGCGCCGATCGACCTGATCGTCATCATGCTCGGCGCCAATGACATGAAGCCATGGATCCATGGCAACCCAGTTGCCGCCAAGCAAGGCATCCAGCGGCTTATCGATATCGTGCGTGGCCACGACTACCCGTTCGACTGGCCGGCGCCACAGATACTGATCGTTTCGCCGCCTCTTGTCAGCCGCACCGAAAATACCGACTTCAGGGAGATGTTCGCCGGCGGCGATGAGGCCTCGAAGCAGCTTGCGCCGCAATACGCCGCACTCGCCGACGAGGTCGGCTGCGGCTTCTTCGACGCTGGCACGGTGGCGCAAACAACACCTCTCGATGGCGTCCACCTCGATGCCGAGAATACGCGAAACATTGGCGAGGCGCTGACGCCGGTCGTGCGCGTCATGCTGGAATTGTGATTGAAGGAGAAACCCGTGGCTGAGAACTATGACGTCATCATCATCGGCTCCGGCCCCGGCGGCTATGTCACCGCGGTGCGCTCCGCCCAGCTCGGCTTCAAGACGGCGATCGTCGAGCGCGAGCATCTAGGCGGCATCTGTCTGAATTGGGGCTGTATTCCGACCAAGGCGCTGCTGCGGTCGGCCGAGATCATGCATTATTCCGATCATCTGAAGGATTACGGCCTGAAGCTCGATGGCGGCAAGATCAGTGCCGATACCGCTGCCGTCGTCGATCGGTCGCGAAAAGTGTCGCTCAGGCTCAATGGCGGCGTCGCCTTCCTGATGAAGAAGAACAAGGTCGACGTCATCTGGGGTGAGGCCAAGCTGACAAAACCAGGCGAGATCGTCGTCTCCAAGACGGCCAAGAAGCCGATGGAGCCGCAGCCGCCGGTGCCGAAAGGCGTCAAGGGCGAGGGCACCTACACCGCCAAGCACATCATCCTGGCGACCGGCGCCCGGCCGCGCGCTCTGCCCGGCATAGAGCCGGACGGCAAGCTGATCTGGACTTATTTCGAAGCCATGGTGCCGAAGGAGATGCCGAAGTCGCTGCTGGTGATGGGCTCAGGCGCCATCGGCATCGAATTCGCCTCCTTCTATCGCACAATGGGCGCCGACGTCACGGTCGTCGAGCTGCTGCCGGCGGTGATGCCGGTCGAGGATGCCGAAGTCTCGAAATTCGCGCAAAAGCAGTTCGAGAAGCAAGGCATGAAGATCATCCTCGAGGCCAAGGTAACCAAGGTCGAGAAGGGGACGAACTCGATTACCGCGCATGTCGAGATGAAAGACGGCAAGGTCGAGAAGATCACCGCCGATCGCATGATCTCGGCCGTTGGCGTCCAGGGCAATATCGAGAACCTCGGCCTTGAAGCACTCGGTGTTAAGACCGAGCGCGGTTGCGTGGTCATAGACGGTTATGGCAAGACCAATGTGCCTGGTATCTACGCCATCGGCGATGTCGCCGGTCCGCCCATGCTTGCTCACAAGGCCGAGCACGAGGGGGTCGTGTGCGTCGAGAAGATCGCGAATTTCCCCGGTGTTCATGCCACGGACAAGCTCAAGATCCCCGGCTGCACCTACTGCAATCCGCAGGTCGCCTCGGTTGGACTGACGGAAGCAAAAGCCAAGGCCGAGGGCAAGGATATCCGCGTCGGCCGCTTCCAGTTCGGGGCCAACGGCAAGGCCATCGCGCTTGGCGAAGACCAAGGCTTCATCAAGACCATCTTCGACAAGAAGACCGGTCAGTTGCTCGGCGCACACATGGTCGGCGCCGAAGTCACGGAACTGATCCAGGGTTTTGTCGTGGCGATGAACCTCGAAACCACCGAGGAAGAGCTGATGCACACCATCTTCCCGCATCCGACGCTATCCGAGATGATGAAGGAAAGCGTGCTAGACGCCTATGGCCGCGCCTTGAACGCATGATAGATTCCCCGCGGGAGACTCAGCTGTCAAAGCCGTGGGATCTCGACGGCGAGGCAGTTCGTTTCCCAATGCATTTTTACTGGCGCAAGGAGAAGGCATATGCACTTGAACGGCGTGGGCTGGATCGCAGCAATCATCATCGGCGGCCTGGCAGGCTGGTTGGCCGAAATGGTCATGAAGAGCAACACCGGCATATTCATGAACATTATCATGGGCATCGTTGGCGCGGTGGTGCTGAATGCAGTCCTGCAGGCCCTCAACATCGGCGTATTCGGCGTCGGCTGGACCGCTTATCTGATCACCGGATTCATCGGTGCCTGCCTGCTGATCTGGGTAGGTCGCCTGGTGCGCCGTTAGTCGATATCGTTTTCGGCTATGCGAAAACGGTTGTAGCGGCATGCGCCGCTGCAGCCTTTTTCTTTGTCCCGAAAAGTCCTAGATGACGTTAAAGTGACGATCGCCGACGGGCGGTCGCAAGAAAGGCCAGGGTTCAGATGGTCACTGTCCTCGACACGATCGCCAACGCGCCGCGGCTGCGGCATCCCGAGAAGGCCCACAAGCCCGACCAGGAGGTATTGCGCAAGCCGGACTGGATCCGCGTCAAGGCGCCGGTGTCGAAGGGATATGCCGAGACACGTGAGATCGTGAAATCGCACAAGCTGGTGACCGTATGCGAAGAGGCCGGTTGCCCGAACATCGGCGAGTGCTGGGAAAAGAAGCACGCCACCTTCATGATCATGGGCGAGATCTGCACGCGCGCCTGCGCCTTCTGCAATGTCGCCACTGGCATCCCGACCGCACTCGACTCCGACGAGCCCGCGCGTGTCGCGCATGCCGTCAAGCAAATGGGCCTCAGCCACGTCGTCATCACCTCCGTTGACCGCGACGATCTCGACGATGGCGGTGCGCAGCACTTCGCCGATGTCATCCGTGCGATCCGGGCGGCAACGCCTCTGACGACGATCGAAATCCTGACGCCCGATTTCCTGCGCAAGGAAGGCGCGCTGGAGATCGTCGTGGCGGCCAGGCCCGATGTCTTCAACCACAACCTCGAAACCGTGCCGTCGAATTATCTCAAGGTCCGGCCGGGCGCCCGCTATTTCCACTCGATCCGGCTGCTGCAGCGGGTCAAGGAACTCGATCCGTCGATTTTCACCAAGTCCGGCATCATGGTCGGCCTTGGCGAGGAGCGGAACGAAATCCTGCAATTAATGGACGATCTGCGTTCGGCCACTGTCGACTTCATGACCATCGGCCAATACCTGCAGCCGTCGAAGAAGCACCACCCGGTGATCCGCTTCGTCACGCCGGAGGAATTCAAGTCCTTCGAGACGATCGGCAAGACAAAGGGTTTCCTGCTGGTGGCATCGAGCCCGCTGACACGCTCTTCGCACCATGCCGGCGACGATTTCGCCCGGCTGCGCGCCGCGCGCGAAGCGCAGCTCCAGAAATTGATCTAACGCCGGTTTCATGCCGAAATTCGAAGCCACCCGACGCGTCGCCCACACGCCTGAGCAGATGTTCGCGCTGGTCGCCGACATCGAAACTTACCCGCAATTCCTGCCGCTTTGCGAAGCGTTGGCGGTCCGCTCGCGCAAGGAGCGTGACGGCCGCACCATCCTCGTGGCCGACATGAGCATCGGCTATAAGGCGATCCGGGAGACTTTCACGACGCAGGTACTGCTCAAGCCCGACGAACACGCCATCGACGTGAAGTATATCGACGGCCCGTTCAAATATCTGAGCAATGTCTGGCGGTTCGAGCCGGATGGTGCCGGTTGTGCCGTGCGCTTCTTCATCGACTATGAATTCAAGAGCCGCATCCTGGGTGCGCTGATGGGCACGATGTTCGATCGTGCCTTCCGCATGTTCGCCGAAGCTTTTGAAAAGCGCGCCGACATCATCTACGGCAAGAAACCGGCGGCCTGACTCTCGCCAAGCGCCTGCAAGCCGATCTCAAGTGCATGATGGACCGTTTCCCGGCGGATGAAGTCACGGCCATTGTCGGCAAACAGCTTGCGTTCAGCCGTCACGGGTCGGCCGTTCACCGCAACGCCAAACCAGACCAGCCCGACCGGCTTTTCCCTGGAACCGCCACCCGGACCGGCAATGCCGGTGACGGCCAGCGCCAGCCCGGCACGCGAACGGGCGAGCGCTCCGGCGGCCATCTCGATGGCTGTCTCGCGGGAGACCGCACCATGCACGTCGAGCGTGGCGGCGCGAACGCCGAGCATGTCCATCTTGGCTTCATTGGAATAGGTGATGAAGCCGCGATCGACCACGGCGGAAGAACCGGCAATGTCGGTCAGCGCGGCGATGATCATCCCGCCGGTACAGCTTTCCGCGGTCGCCAGCATGATGCCGCGCTCCCGGCACGCCTCAAACAGGGCGGTTGCCAGTTCGCTGTTGGTCATTCCGGAACCTCGCCTGGAAACACCACACTGGCGGTGGCGATCGCCGCGATACCTTCCTCGCGGCCGACAAAGCCGAGCTTCTCGTTGGTTGTCGCCTTGACCGAGATGCGGTCGGCGGAAATGCCCAGCATCTGCGAAAGGACTGATGTCATCGCCTCGCGGTGCGGGCCGACGCGCGGCGCCTCGCAGATCAGCGTGATATCGGCATTGGCGATGCGTCCGCCGCGCTCGCGCACCAGTCTTGCCGCATGTTCGACGAATATCCGCGATGCAGCGCCTTTCCACTGCGGATCGGATGGAGGAAAGTGCGTGCCGATATCGCCGGCCCCGCAGGTCGCCAGCAGCGCGTCGGTCAGGGCGTGCAGGCCGACATCCGCGTCGGAATGGCCCGACAATTTCCTGTCATGCGGGATGGCGACGCCACAAAGCGTAACATGGTCGCCGGGCTCGAAGGCGTGGACATCGTAGCCATTGCCGGTGCGGATGTCGGGAAAGTGTGTCCGCTCGCTAGAAAGTCGCTGGTGCGCCATGGCGATATCCCGTGCCCATGTGAGTTTGACATTGTCGGGCGATCCAGGAACGAGCTTCACCGGCATTTGCATCCATTCGGCGATCGACGCGTCGTCGGTAAAGTCGGATTTGCCGCTGTCATAGGCTTGCTCATGCATCGTCATGATCGCGAGGAAGGGAAAGCCTTGCGGCGTTTGCGCCGCGTGCAGCCCGCTCCTTGGCACCGTTTCGCCGACCATGCCGGTCGCCGATTCGCGTTTCAGCGTGTCGGCGACCGGCAGGGCGGGAAGCGCGCCTTCACGTTCGCCGATGGCCGCGATTGTGCGGTCGATCAGATCCATGTCTACAAAGGGGCGCGCGGCGTCGTGGATGAGGACCTTGTCCGGCGCGTAGCTTCTCAGCGCCTGCAGCCCGAGCCGAACCGAATCCTGCCTGGTCGCGCCTCCGGCAATTGCCGTTACCCGATCCGCATCGGTTCCGACCGCTTGCTGAAAAAGCTCGCGGTCCTCGGCATGGATGGCCACGACGATCCGGCCGATGAGTGGGTGCGCCAGAAAAATGTCTATCACACGAGCGATAACGGCGCGTCCGCCAATTCGTTGATATTGCTTCGGACCATCGGTTTGTCCGGCGCGCGCGCCGCGACCGGCCGCGACGATAACCACCGCGACTTTGCCACCCGGATCCGGAGCCTGATTTTCGGTTGCGCCAGTCATGCAGTCCGGTCCTAGTCGCGGCCAAGGCCGAAGGCCAGCATTTTCCCAATTGCGCCTTAATGTGGCGTCATTCCGCGTTGCACATTTCTCTCGATCTGGCTAGAGAATGTGCAACGAATGGACGTGCTTGGTTTTTGTGCATGGTTAACTTGACCGGATTGGCCCAGCCTCTCGACGTCGGCGGCGTCAGAATACGCAACCGCGTCTTCCTCGCGCCAATGTCGGGGATCACGGACGAGGCGTTCAGGCAGCGCGCCCATGGGCATGGCGCAGGCCTGGTCGTGTCCGAAATGGTGGCCAGCGGCGAGCTCGCCAAGGGCAGGGCGGGTTGTGGCCTGCGGATACGCCATTCCGGACTGCCCGTCCATATGGTGCAGCTTGCCGGGCGCGAGGCCAAGCATATGGCCGAAGGCGCGCGGATCGCCGCCGGCGAGGGCGCCGACATCATCGACATCAACATGGGCTGCCCGGCCAAGAAGGTCACCGGTGGCTATGCCGGTTCGGCATTGATGCTGGATTTAGACCACGCGCTCTCGCTGATCGAGGCCGTGGTAGGCGTGGTCCAGGTGCCGGTGACGGTCAAGATGCGGCTGGGTTGGGACGAAGGCGTGCTCAACGCTCCTATCCTGGCGCGCCGGGCCGAGCAGGCGGGCGTCAGGATGGTCACGGTCCATGGCCGCACACGCTGTCAGTTCTACCAGGGCAAGGCGGACTGGCGCGCCATCGCTCGCGTCAAGGAGGCTGTTTCCATTCCGGTCGTCGCCAATGGCGATGTCTGCTCCCCAAGCGAGGCAGCCGCCGTTCTCGAACAGTCCGGCGCCGATGCGTTGATGGTCGGCCGCGCCCATTATGGCGCGCCGTGGGTCGCCGGCGGCATCGCTGCGGCTGCCGCCGGGACATTTTCGCCCGGCATTCCCCAGACCCCGCAAGCGCTTACCGATTATATCGTCGCCCACTACGAGGACATGCTGGCGCTTTACGGCATCGAGAGCGGCCTGCGCCAAGCGCGCAAGCATCTGGGCTGGTATCTCGACCGACTTGCCGAGGGTGTCGCTGGCGAGAGTAGGAAAGCGATATTGACCGCGTCCGAACCGGCCCGCGTCATTGCCTTGCTGCGTGACGTGTTTTCGCGCGATCCGCAAACCTTGAACCTGCGGAGCGCCGCATGACCGCAACCCCTGGCCAAGGCGTTGAAATGGCGGATGCTGCCCAGATCGTGCTAAACACGATCCGCCGCCCGGTGATCATGATCAGCGAGGAAGGCTTCATCACCTTCGCCAATGCCGATGCCGAGGACTTCTTTCGCTCCAGCGCGACCATGCTGGCGCGCAACACCCTGTCCAAGCTCATACCCTTCGGCAGTCCGCTGCTGACACTGGTCGACCAGGTGCGCGAGCGCCGCGCGCCCGTCAACGAATATCGGGTCGACGTTTCGTCGCCGCGCCTCGGCATCGAAAAGGTCGTCGATCTCTATGTCGCGCCGGTACCGGAGTTTCCGGGCTCCGTCGTGGTCATGTTCCAGGAGCGGTCGATGGCCGACAAGATCGACCGGCAGATGACGCATCGCGGCGCCGCGCGCTCGGTGACCGGTCTGGCGGCGATGCTGGCGCATGAGATCAAGAACCCGCTCTCCGGTATCAGGGGGGCGGCTCAGCTGCTCGAGCTGTCCGCTTCCGATGAGGATCGCGCGCTGACGCGGCTGATCACCGATGAGACGGACCGTATCGTGTCGCTGGTCGACCGCATGGAGGTGTTTTCCGACGAGCGGCCGATCGACCGCTATCCCGTCAATATCCATGTGGTGCTCGATCACGTGAAAGCGATCGCAAAGAACGGTTTCGCTAGGAAAATCAAGATACTGGAGGACTATGATCCATCATTGCCTCCGGTGTTTGCCAATCGTGATCAGCTGATCCAGGTGTTCCTTAATCTGATCAAGAACGCCGCCGAGGCAATCGGTAGCGACCCCCAGGGCGAGATCGTGCTGTCCACCGCCTTCCGGCCCGGTATTCGCGTTTCGGTTCCGGGGACGCAGGACCGCGTGTCGCTGCCGCTGGAGTTCTGCGTGCGCGACAATGGTTCCGGCGTGTCGGAGGATATCCTGCCGATCCTGTTCGATCCCTTCATCACCACCAAGCCGAACGGCTCGGGGCTCGGGCTGGCGCTGGTCGCCAAGATCGTCGGTGAACATGGCGGCATCATCGAATGCGATTCGACGCCGCGCGCGACAACATTCCGGGTCCTGATGCCGGCCTGGAAGGAAACGGCGCTTGGCGCTGATCAAGACGGTGAAGGAGACCGCAAATGACCGTTCGCGGCAATATTCTGGTCGCCGACGACGATGCTGCGATCCGCACCGTTCTCAATCAGGCCCTGTCGCGTGTCGGTCACGAGGTGCGCGTCACCTCCAACGCGTCGACCCTGTGGCGCTGGGTCGCGGCCGGCGAGGGTGATCTCGTCATCACCGACGTCGTGATGCCGGACGAGAACGCTTTCGACATGCTGCCGCGCATCAAGAAGGCGCGGCCGGAACTGCCTGTCATCGTCATGAGCGCCCAGAATACCTTCATGACGGCGATCCGCGCTTCCGAAACGGGCGCCTATGAATATCTGCCGAAGCCTTTCGATCTGACCGAACTCCTCAACATCGTCAACCGCGCTTTGTCCGAGCCCCGGCGGCCGAAGATCGATGCCAGGCAAGAAGAGCCGCCCGAAACGATGCCGCTGGTCGGCCGTTCGACGGCCATGCAGGACATCTACCGCATGCTGGCGCGCATGATGCAGACCGACCTGACGGTGATGATTTCGGGCGAATCGGGCACCGGCAAGGAACTGGTGGCACGAGCGCTGCATGAATATGGGCGCCGTCGTGGCGGCCCGTTCGTTGCCATTAACATGGCGGCTATCCCGCGCGACCTCATCGAATCGGAACTGTTCGGTCACGAGAAGGGCGCCTTCACCGGCGCGCAGAGCCGCTCGACCGGTCGCTTCGAGCAGGCGGAGGGCGGCACGCTGTTCCTCGACGAGATCGGCGACATGCCGATGGAGGCGCAGACGCGCTTGCTGCGCGTCCTGCAGCAGGGCGAGTACACGACTGTCGGCGGCCGCACGCCGATCAAGACCGATGTGCGCATTGTCGCCGCCACCAACAAGGACCTGCGTACGCTGATCAACCAGGGCCTCTTCCGCGAGGATCTTTTCTACCGTCTCAATGTCGTGCCGCTCAGGTTGCCGGCCCTGCGCGAACGCTCCGAGGATGTGCCCGATCTGGTGCGCCATTTCTTCAAGCTCGGCGAAATGGAGGGGCTGCAGACCAAGCGCATCTCTTCCGGCGGCATCGAACTGATGAAGCGCTATCCCTGGCCAGGCAATGTGCGCGAGCTGGAAAACCTGGTCCGCAGGCTCGCCGCGCTTTATTCGCAGGACGAGATTTCCGCCGAGATCATCGAGACGGAGCTCAAGACAGGCGAACGCCCCGTGGTACCAGGCGGCGGCAACCTCATTCCCGACGATCTTTCCATCGGGCAGGCGGTGGAGCACTTCCTGCAGCGCTATTTCGCCTCCTTTGCGGGCGAATTGCCGCCTGCCGGTCTGTACGAGCGTATCCTGTCCGAAGTCGAATATCCGCTGGTGCTGGCTTCGATGACGGCAACCCGCGGCAACCAGATCAAGGCCGCGGAGCTCCTGGGACTCAACCGCAACACCCTGCGCAAGAAGATTCGCGAATTGGGCGTCAACGTTTACAAGTCCTCCCGCCAGACCTGAGCCCGCGCTGCATACAGGATCTTTTCAGGGGACCGACCGGGGAAAGAGTCCTGTAGTTGTCACACTTGTTGCATAATCGCCACAATGCGTTGCATAGATCGGACGCAATCACTGGCTCTAGACGGCGACATGGCTCCGCAGACACCTGTACTCAACAAACCGCTCTTCAGCGAACCTGGCGCGCGCGACGGGCGCCGGCTGCTGGCACTCCCCGGCGTGGTGGCGGTCGTCGGTGCCTTGGTCATGGCGGCTATTTCGTTCGCCATCCTGGTCGGTGCGACACCGATTGCGCCTGACGCCAAAACGACCTGGGCGCTGATCGCTCTCAACGCCGCCTTCGTGCTCTTCCTCATCGCGCTGGTTGGACGCGAGGTGCATCGCATCGTCATGGCGCGCCGGCATGGCAAAGCGGCTTCTCGGCTGCATGTGCGCATCGTTGCCATGTTCGCTCTCGTTGCCGCCATTCCCGCCATCATGGTGGCGATCATCGCCTCGATCACGCTCGATATCGGCCTTGATCGCTGGTTCGAAATTCGCACCAAGACGATCGTCAATTCGTCCCTGTCGATCGCCGACGCCTATGTGCAGGAGAACGCGCGCAACCTGCAGGGTACGACGTTGTCGATGGCCTACGATCTCGATGCGTCGCGAACGCTCTACGGCCTCGATCGCACCGGCTTTCTCGATCTCATGAACAAGGAAGCCGTGGGCCGCTCGCTGGCGCATGCCGCGCTGATCAAGCCCGATGGCTCCTTCGTCATGAGCGCCAAGACCGATGCCGATTTCGCCATGCCGGAACCCCCGGAAGGAGCGGTGGCCACCGCCACCGACGGCAAGCCGGTGCTGATCGAGCCGCGCACGCGCAACATCATGGGCGCCATCGTCAAGCTGCGCGAGATCGATGGCCTCTATCTCTACACCATCCGTCTGGTCGACCCCGAGGTGATCAAGGCGCGGCAGATCGTCAGGTCCAACACCGACGAGTATCGCAATCTCGAGGATAACAGGCGTACCTCGCAAGTGGCGTTTGCGCTGCCCTATCTGTCGCTGACCCTGATCATCATCCTGTCGGCAATCTGGACCGGCATAGCTGTTGCCGACCGGCTCGTGCGGCCGATCCGTCAGCTGATCGGCGCTGCCGACGAAGTCGCGACCGGCAATCTCGACGTCGCGGTGCCGGTGCGGCCATCCGATGGCGATGTCGCCTCGCTCGGCGACACGTTCAACAAGATGCTGCTGGAGCTCAAATCGCAGCGCAACGAGATCCTGTCAGCGAAGGACCTGATCGATGAGAGGCGGCGTTTTTCCGAAGCCGTGCTTGCCGGCGTCACCGCCGGCGTCATCGGCGTCGACCCTTACGGCATCATCACCATCGTCAATCGTTCTGCCGAATCGATGCTGGCCGTTTCCGCCAGCGCGGCACTTGGGCAGAATCTTTCCGCAATCCTGCCGCATGTCGGCCGCGTCTTCGAGATCGGTCGTAAATCCGGCAAGCCGGTCTACCGCGAACAGGTGACCTTCTATCGCGCCGGCGCCGAGCGGACCTTCAATGTGCAGGTCACCATCGAGGCAGGCGATGACGGCTCGGAGGAAAAATCCTATGTCGTGACCGTCGATGACATCACCGATCTGGTTCAGGCCCAGCGCTCATCCGCTTGGGCCGACGTGGCGCGGCGCATTGCCCACGAGATCAAGAATCCGCTGACGCCGATCCAGCTTTCCGCCGAACGCATCAAGCGTCGCTACGGCAAGGTCATCACCGAAGACCGCGAGGTTTTCGACCAATGCACCGACACCATCATCCGCCAGGTGGAGGATATCGGCCGCATGGTCGACGAGTTCTCGGCTTTCGCGCGCATGCCAAAGCCCGAGATGAAGGCCATCGACCTGCGCGAATCGCTGCGCGAGGCTTCCTTCCTGGTCGAAGTCAGCCGCGCCGACATCACCTTCGAGCGGATATTCGGGAACGAGCCGCTCAAGGGCACGTTCGACAGCCGGCTGATGGCCCAGGCTTTCGGCAATGTGATCAAGAATGCCGCCGAGGCGATCGACGGACTGGAACATAAGGACGGTTCGCACGGCATAATCCGGATTCAAGCCGGCCGTCAGAATGGCGCGATTCGCATCGATGTCATCGACAATGGCAAAGGCCTGCCGCGCGAGAATCGCCAACGGTTGCTGGAGCCCTATATGACCACGCGTGAAAAGGGCACCGGGCTTGGTCTCGCTATCGTCAAGAAGATCGTGGAGGACCATGGCGGCAGGCTGGAACTCCATGACGCGCCTGCGGATTTCCACGGCGGGCGCGGCGCGATGATCAGCATCATCCTGCCGCCTGCAACCAGCGCGCTGCCGCGCGGCGAAACCAAGGCGGACCACGAAAGAGAAACTGAAAAGGTCGATAATGGCGTCTGATATTCTCATCGTCGATGACGAGGAAGACATCCGCGAACTCGTCGCGGGCATCCTGAGTGACGAGGGTCACGAAACCCGCACGGCATTCGATGCCGACAGCGCACTGGCGGCCATCGCCGACCGAGCACCGAGGCTGATCTTCCTTGATATCTGGCTGCAGGGTTCGCGTCTGGACGGCTTGGCGCTGCTCGACGAGATCAAGACCATGCACCCGAACCTGCCGGTAGTGATGATTTCAGGCCACGGCAACATCGAAACGGCGGTTTCCGCCATCCGTCGCGGCGCCTATGATTTCATCGAAAAGCCGTTCAAGGCCGACAGGCTGATCCTCATTGCCGAACGCGCACTCGAGACCTCGAAACTGCGCCGCGAAGTTTCCGACCTCAAGCTGCGCAGCGGCGAGACTTTCGATTTGATCGGCATGTCCTCGGCGATGAGCCAGTTGCGCCAGACCATCGAGCGTGTCGCGCCGACCAACAGCCGGGTGATGATCGTTGGCCCTTCCGGATCGGGCAAGGAACTGGCCGCCCGCGCCATTCATACGCTGTCGGCGCGCAAGGGCGGGCCGTTCGTGACGCTGAGTGCCGCCAATATCACGCCTGAACGCATGGAGATCGAACTGTTCGGCACCGAATCGAACGGGGTCGAACGTAAGGTGGGGGCGCTGGAGGAGGCCCATCGCGGCATTCTATACATCGACGAAGTGGCCGACATGCCGCGCGAGACGCAGAACAAGATTTTGCGCGTGCTGGTCGAACAGCAATTCGAGCGGGTGGGCGGTACTAAGCGGGTCAAGGTCGACGTCCGCATCATTTCCTCGACCTCGCAGAACCTTGAGGCGATGATCGCCGACGGGCGTTTCCGCGAGGATCTCTATCACCGGCTCGCCGTGGTTCCGGTCATGGTGCCGGGACTGGCCGAGCGGCGCGAGGACATTCCCTATCTCGTCGACAACTTCATGAAGCAGATCGCCCGCCAGGCTGGCATCAAGCCACGCCGTATCGGCGACGACGCGCTGGCCGTGCTGCAGGCGCACAACTGGCCGGGCAACGTGCGCCAGTTGCGCAACAACGTCGAGCGACTGATGATCCTGGCGCGCGGCGAGGACGTGGACGCGCCGATCACCGCGGATCTGCTGCCGTCCGAAATCGGCGATGTCATGCCGCGCACGCCCAACCAGTCGGACCAGCATATAATGGCGCTGCCGCTGCGCGAGGCACGCGAACAGTTCGAAAAGGACTATCTGATCGCCCAGATCAACCGGTTCGGCGGCAACATTTCGAAGACAGCCGAGTTCATCGGCATGGAGCGTTCCGCCTTGCACCGCAAGCTGAAGTCGCTGGGCGTCTGACCCAATCCTCGGTGGCCCACGCGATTGTCCGTTACCTGCACGGCGGAATCGCCTAAACAGGCCGAACCAAATCTCCCGAGGTGACCATGCCGCGCATTGCCTATGTGAACGGGCGCTACATCACTCATGCCGATGCCGCCGTGCATATCGAGGATCGCGGCTACCAGTTCGCCGACGGCGTCTACGAGGTCTGCGAGGTGGCGCGCGGCTTCATCGTCGACATGCCGCGCCACCTTGCCCGGCTGAACCGCTCGCTGACCGAACTGTCGATCGCCTGGCCGGTGACACGCAATGTGTTGCCGCTGATCCTGCGCGAAGTGGTCAACCGCAATCATGTCGTCAACGGCCTGGTCTATGTTCAGGTGACGCGCGGTGTCGCCAGCCGGGAATTTGTCTTCCCATCGGCGAACGTCAAGCCCGCGCTGGTGGTGACAGCCAGGAAGGCCGACCCTGCCGCGGGAGCCAAGCGAGCCGAGACCGGTATCGCCGTCATCACCGTGCCGGAGAACCGGTGGGACCGCGTCGACATCAAGACCGTCGGGCTGCTGCCCAATGTATTGGCCAAGCAGAAGGCCAAGGAAGCGGGCGCACAGGAGGCGTGGTTCGTGGATGCCGACGGCAACGTCAAGGAGGGCGGTTCGTCGAATGCCTGGATCGTTACCAGGGATGGCGTACTGGTCACCCGGCCGGCCGAACATGGCATTCTGCGCGGCATCACGCGCACCACCATGTTCGAAGTCGCGGCAAGGCTCGGCCTGAAGATCGAGGAACGGGAATTTTCCGTCGCCGAGGCCAAAGCGGCCCGCGAAGCATTCATCAGTTCCGCGACGACTATTGCCATGCCGATCGTGGCCATTGACGGCGATCCCATAGCCAATGGCCACCCCGGCTCAATAACACTTTCGTTGCGGCATGCCTTTTTTGACATTGCGGAAAAAAGTCCAGCCTGATAACCGCACAGGTGGAATGAACATCAATATATCTCGTTCTGCTTGTCGTTACTGACGGCAAGAGGGTGTTTGCGCGCTTGACATGTGCCCGCTAATTTGGCGCATTGGCTGCAAACCGAAGGGGATCGGCGAAAGACAAAAACAATGGCGGAACGATCGCAAAACCTTCAGGACCTGTTCCTGAATTCAGTTCGCAAGAGCAAGAACCCACTCACCATCTTTCTTATCAACGGCGTGAAGCTGACCGGCGTGGTCACTTCTTTCGATAATTTCTGCGTCCTGCTGCGCCGCGACGGTCACTCCCAACTCGTCTACAAGCACGCCATTTCCACGATCATGCCGAGCCAGCCGGTTCAGATGTTCGATGGCGAGGAAAGCCAGGGCGCCTGATTGGCACGTGAGAAGGACGCGGACGGCACGGTTCGCGGAAAACCAGCGCATCATCCCGGGACGGAAGCCAAGGGTCCGACCCGGGCTGTTGTCATTGTGCCTGTGCTTACGCGCCAACCGCGTAACGACGATGACACGAACCGTCCGCGGCTGACGCGCTCGGCCGAGGCGCGCCACGACGAAGCAGTCGGCCTTGCCCGCGCCATCGACCTTGATCTGATCCATACGGCGGTCGTGACCGTCAACGACCCGCGCCCGGCGACGTTGCTGGGCAGCGGCAAGGTCGAGGAGTTCGCCGGGATCGTCAGGGAAGGGCACGCGGAAGTGGTCATCGTCGACCATCCGCTGACGCCGGTGCAACAGCGCAATCTCGAGAAGCAATTCAACGCCAAGGTGCTGGATCGCACCGGGCTGATCCTGGAGATTTTCGGCGAGCGCGCGCGCACCAAGGAAGGCACGCTGCAGGTCGAGCTTGCCCATCTCAACTACCAGAAGGGCCGCCTGGTGCGCAGCTGGACCCACCTGGAGCGTCAGCGTGGCGGTGCAGGCTTCCTCGGTGGCCCCGGTGAAACGCAGATCGAATCCGATCGGCGGCAGTTGCAGGAAAAGATCATAAAGCTGAAGCACGAGCTGGAAACCGTGCGCCGCACCCGCGACCTGCACCGCGCCAAGCGCAAGAAGGTGCCGTTTCCAGTGGTGGCGATCGTCGGCTACACCAACGCTGGCAAGTCGACGCTGTTCAACAAGCTGACCGGAGCAGGGGTGCTGGCGCAGGACATGCTGTTCGCCACGCTGGATCCGACACTGCGCCGCGTGCGGCTGCCGCATGGCACGCCGATCATTCTTTCCGACACGGTGGGCTTCATTTCGGACCTGCCGACGCATCTGATCGCAGCGTTCCGGGCGACCTTGGAAGAGGTGGTCGAGGCCGATCTCGTCATCCATCTGCGCGACATTTCCGATCCCGACACGGCGGCGCAGGCCGAGGATGTCGAGCGCATCCTCGCCGATCTCGGCGTCGACGCCAGCGACACCAGGCGCGTGATCGAAGTCTGGAACAAGATCGACCTGCTGGACGAAGGCAACAGGCAGCGGCTGCTCGCCGATAGCACCGACGGTTCCAAGGAGCCGCCGATTGCCGTATCGGCGGTGTCAGGCGAAGGCATCGATGCGCTGAAAGCGGTTATCGAAACGCGGATGGCCGGCGAACTGCAAGACCTGACAGTGACGATCGAGCCGGCACAATTCGGCCTGGTCGACTGGCTTTATCGCAATGGCGATGTCGTTTCGCGAACCGACAATGACGATGGCAGCGCCACCGTTTCGCTGAAGGCCACGCAAAGCGCCCGAGAAGAGATTGAAAGCCGATTGCGACGCAAAAACAACGGCTAACGCGCAGAAATTCCAGGATAAGTATCGCGCTTTCCGTCCGGAATTGCCGGAGCTATAGGCTTACCTTGCAGTCTTTGCTTCCTGCCAGAGCGCTTCCATCTCCTCCAGGCTAGCTTCCTCCAGCGAGCCGCCTGATTTTTCCAGGGCCTGCTCGACATAGTGGAAGCGTGAGCGGAATTTCTCGTTGGTGCCGCTGAGCGCCGCCTCCGAATCGAGCTTCAGGTGACGGCCGAGATTGACGACGGCAAACAACATGTCGCCGAACTCGTCCTTGATCGAGGCCGTCTCACCCCTGGCCAAAGCCTCGCGCAACTCCCCGATCTCTTCCTCGATCTTGTCCAGGATGGGAGCAGCCTCGCTCCAGTCGAAGCCGACGCGGGCGGCTTTTTCCTGAAGCTTCAGCGCTCGCGTCAAGGCGGGCAGGGCGACCGGAACGCTGTCCAGGAACCCCTTGCCGTTGTCCTCCGGGTCAAGACCGCGCGCGAGCCGGGCTTGTCGCTTCTCGGCCTTCTCCTGCGCCTTGATCTTCTCCCACATGCCCTTGGCCATGCCGGCGCTGCGGGCCTTCTCGTCGCCAAACACGTGCGGATGGCGGCGGATCATCTTGGTGGTGATGGCCTGGACAACGTCAGGGAAGGCGAATTCGCCGGCTTCCTGCGCCATCTGGGCATGGTAGACGACCTGCAGCAGGAGGTCACCGAGTTCGTCGCGCAAATCGTCGAGATCGCCGCGCGCGATGGCATCCGCCACCTCGTAGGCCTCCTCGATCGTGTAGGGCGCGATGGTGGAGAAGTCCTGCTCGATGTCCCACGGGCAGCCGGTCTTCGGCGCGCGCAACGCCGCCATGATCTCGATCAGGCGTGAAATGTCTTTCGATGGCGTCATGGTGCGGATGCTATCGCGCGAACCGCCACTCGGCCAACGCTGTCAGCCGGCGAGGGGACCTTGTCCACAGGCGCACCGTACCCGCCTCGTCAGTCCAGCACGGAAACGATCGCCTTGGCGAGGTCATCCATGCCGTCCTCGGGCAGGCCGGCGACGTTGATGCGGCTGTCGCCGACCATGTAGACGGCGTGCTCGGCGCGCAGCCTTTCGACCTGCGCTTCCGTGAGGCCGAGCCGCGAGAACATGCCACGATGGCTGGCAACGAAGTCGAAGCGGTCGGAATTGGATTGCCGGCGCAGCGCCTCGGCGAATGCGACCCTAAGCCTCAGCATACGAAGACGCATCTCTTCCAGTTCTGCTTCCCAGTCGGCACGCAGCGCGGCGTCTTCCAGGACGATGCGCACTGCCGCGGCGCCATGGTCGGGCGGCATAGAATACATGGCGCGCGCCGCCGACAGCATCTGGCTCATCGCGACGTCGGCCTGCGCGCCGTCCCTGGCCAGGATCATCGCCGCGCCGACCCGGTCGCGGTACACCGCGAAATTCTTCGAGCAGCTCGACGCGACAACCATTTCCGGAACTTTCGCGGCCAGCAGCCGCAAGCCGAGGGCATCGGCCTCCAGGCCGTCGCCAAAGCCTTGATAGGCGATGTCGACAAATGGCAGCAGGCCGCGCTCGACGACCAGATCGGCGATGGCCTCCCACTGGGCCGCATCCAGATTGGCGCCGGTCGGATTGTGGCAGCAGCCATGCAGCAGCACCACGTCGCCGCTGTTGGCCGACCGCAGCGCCGCCAGCATGTCGTCGAAACGAACCGCTCCCGAGGCCGCATCGAAATAGGGATATTCGCGAATCTGCAGGCCGGCGGAACGCATCACTGGCATATGGTTCGGCCAGGTCGGGTCGGAGACCCAGACCGTGGCATCCGAACGCGTCCGCTTGAGCAGTTCTGCCACCAACCGCAGCGCGCCGGAGCCACCGGGCGCCTGTGCCGCCCGGATGCGCGACAGGTCCGCGCCCGGACCGAAGGCGAGCTTGGCCATCACAGTGTTGAACCCGGTATCGCCGGCAAGGCCGAGATAGGTCTTGGTATCCTGGCCCTGCAGCAGCCGCTTCTCGGCCTCGCGCACGGCCCGCATAACCGGCGTCTTGCCGTCGCGATCCTTGTAGACGCCGACACCGAGATCGACCTTGCCAGGGCGTGGATCGGCGCGATAGAGGCCGATCAGCGCAAGAATCTTGTCGGCGGGAGCTGGCTGCAGGTCTTCGAACATCATTATGGTTCCGTTGGCGCGGCGGAGTGATACGCAAATTGGCCACGTTTCACCAGCGGTTTTGGATCGCGCCGGCGCGAAAGGCGGCACCTGCCGGTGCTGCTTTTCAACCACTTCAGAGAAGGCATGCCATGCTCGTCCGTCTGACCATGATCTGCGCCGGTGCCACGGCGGCGACCCGGAAAGGGCGGTTTCCCTCGGATGAACCGCTGGAGCCACGATCGCTGACATTGGCAAAGGCGATGCGCGGGACGCTGCGTCGCGCCGACCGTGTGTGGACAGCGCCGGCGCTTCGCGCCTGTCAGACCGCCGAGGCCCTGTCGCTGAACGCGTCCGTCGATCCGATGCTGGCCGACCAGAATAACGGACGATGGGCAGGCAAGAGCTTTGAAGAGGTGCAGGCGCGACAGCCTGAAGAAATCGCCGCATGGCTTACGGATCCGAATGCGGTCCCGCATGGTGGTGAGTCGCTGGCCGATGTTGCCCGACGGACCGCTGGATTGATGGATCGATTGATCGCCGAACGTGGCCATACCATCGCCGTGACCCATGCCAGCGTCATCCGCGCCGCGATCCTGCATGTTCTCGGGGCGCCGCTTGCCGCCAGCTCAAAGATCGACGTCGAGCCACTGAGCATCACCGATTTTCGCAGCGACGGCCGCCGGTGGGTGTTGCGCGCCTGCGGTGTCACGGTTCCCAAACCGGCAAAACCACTTGGACCTAAGGGCGTTCACGGAACCTAGGCGAGACGAGATACCTGCAACCGATATTTTCGCGCGAAGAAAAATCGGCAGGGCCGGGATTAAAATCCCCACATGCTCCGTAAACAGGGCATGAAACGGTCGATGCCACGCTTTGACATCCTAGGACAGCTCGGGTCGCTGCGGCGCTACGCCCGTTCGCTGACGCGCGACGGCGTCGAGGCCGAGGATCTCGTCCACGACGCGCTGGTGCGCGCCTATGAGCGGCGCGGCACGTTCCGCTCGGGCGGAAACCTGCGCGCCTGGCTGCTGTCGATCGTCCACAACACCTTCATCGACCGTCTGCGCTCGCGCCGCTCGGAAGCCGCTCGCCTCGAACAGGCCCGATATCTGGCCGACGGCAGCACCCCGGCGCCGCAGGACCATTCCGTGCGCCTGGCGCAGGTTCGCGAAGCCTTTTTCAGCCTGCCGGAAGAGCAGCGCTCGGCACTGCATCTAGTCGCCATCGAAGGGCTCTCTTACCAGCAGGCCGCCAACGCCAGCGGCGTGCCGCTGGGCACGCTCATGTCGCGTATCGGCAGGGCGCGCGCCGCCCTGCGCCAGATGGAAGAGGCGCCGGCACGCGGAAAAAATCATCTCAGGATCGTGGGAGGTGACTCATGACCGCTCTTGTCGACCCGGTTACGGAAGCCGATCTCGACGCCTATGTCGACGACCAGCTCGACGTTAGCCGCCGCATCGAGGTCGAAGCCTTCCTGTCGGCGCGTCCGGACACGGCCGCGCGTGTGATGTCGGATCTGCGCACCCGCGATGAATTGCGCGTGGCGCTGGCCGGCTCCGAAGGCATGGCGCGGCCGGCGACGGCCGATGCCGCGCGGCGGCTGGAGAGGGGGCTTGGCCGGGGCCGCATCTTCGGTGTGCTGCAACGCGCGGCAGCGGTCGCCGCTTTCGTTGCCGCCGGTTGGTTGGCCAACGGCATCGTCGGGCCGATGTCGGTGACCAAGGTCGTCGCTTCACCGCAGCCGCCCGCCTATGTCGACGAGGCGGTACAGGCACACAGGACGACGCTGCTGCGCGAAAACATGCCCTCGCAGACCGAGACGCCTAATTACAATGCCGGTGAGATCCGCGCCGCCACCGCCATCGTCATGCCGGCACTGCCGAAGGACTGGAAGGTCCGCGACGTGCAGATCTATCCGTCGCGCTTCGGCCCGAGTGTCGAGATTGCGGTCGACACCAAGGAGATGGGCCTGGTTTCGCTGTTTGCGATCCGGCCGGGCACTTTCGATGTGGTCAAGCCGACCGTGGCGCCCTCGGGCGACATCTCCTCGGCCTATTTCCAGATCGGCGATGTCGCCTACGCTGTCGTCGCCAAGAGCGAGGTTCATGATCTCGACCGCGCTGCCGAAACGCTCGCCAGAACGCTTTATTGACCAATCCACAAAGGAGACCTCGAATGAATACGCCCAATCTTGGATACCGCGTGGGCACAGGCGCCCGGACTGGAGCCGTCTATGACGAGGGCCTGCGCCAGCACATGCTGCGCGTCTACAATTATATGGGCCTTGGCCTGGTGGTTACCGGCCTTGTCGCCTTCCTGGTGTCGTCGACGCCGGCGCTTTATGTGCCGATCTTTTCCAGCCCGCTGAAATGGGTGGTGATGCTGGCGCCGCTCGCCTTCGTGCTCCTGTTCTCGTTCAAGATGCAGACCATGTCCGCGGCAAGCGCGCAGGCGATGTTTTGGGCCTTCTGTGCCGTCATGGGCCTGTCGCTGGCTTCGGTGTTCCTCGTCTTCACCGGCACCAGCATCGCCCGCACCTTCTTCATCGCCGCCACCATGTTCGGCGCCACCAGCCTCTACGGCTACACGACAAGGCGCGACCTGACGCAGTTCTCGTCCTTCCTGATCATGGGCCTGATCGGCGTGGTGATCGCCAGCATCGTCAACATCTTCCTCGGCTCGACCGCGCTGCAGTTCGCCATCTCGGTCATCGGCATCGCCGTGTTCATCGGCCTGACGGCCTGGGACACGCAGACGATCAAGGAGCAATACGCGGAGAATTTCGATGCGGAGTCGCGCCAGAAGCTCGCCGTCTTCGGTGCCTTCTCGCTCTACCTGAACTTCATCAACATCTTCCAGCTGCTGCTGAATTTTACCGGCGAGCGGGAATAGTCCGGACCGTAGCAGGCAACAGCTTTGAGTCTTGGCTGGCCGGAGGGAAACCTCCGGCCATCTTCTTTCGAAAGGGGCGCCTGGCCCACCATCAAGGTTCATCGCGATCGCGTGAAATGCAAATGCCGTCCGCCACCTTGAGTTCACGCCCGGCCATTTGCTAGCCTGCCGGCCACGCCGGACGAACCGCGAGGACATATGGAACAGGACAGTCTGACGCTTCATGGCGATGGCATATCGGCAACCATCATCGCCCACGGCGCAGAGTTGGTTTCCCTGCGGGATGCACGAGGATTTGAGTTCCTGTGGCAGGCTGGACCGGCCTGGCGGCGCCATTCGCCGGTGCTGTTTCCGATCGTCGGCCGGCTGAAGGGCGATCACCTGCACCATCGCGGCCAGACCTATCCGATGACGCAGCACGGCTTCGCCCGCGACAAGCCTTTTATGTGGGCGGAGAGGGGGCCTCGATCCTGCACGCTGGTGCTCACCGACGACGCGGAAACCCGAACGCACTATCCTTTCCCATTTCGACTGGCCGTGACCTATACGCTGGGCGAGGCGCAACTCGACATAGAATTCGAGATTACCAACCCGGGCGACGAACCGATGCCGGCGTCGATCGGGGCGCATCCGGCGTTCAACTGGCCGGTTCTGCCCGATATGGCCAAGGACGCCTATCGCCTGACGTTTGCCCAGGCAGAGCCAGCGCCGATCCGCCGGCTGAAGGATGGCCTGCTCATCGCAACGCCGCAGCCGACGCCGGTCAAAGGCACTGTGATCGAGCTGTCCGAACGGCTGTTTGACGACGACGCTGTGATCCTGGACCGGCCGGCCAGCAACAGCGTTCGCTATGGCGCCGATGACGGTCCGGCGATCGAGGTCTCATGGCAGGGATTTCAGGAAGTGGGCATCTGGTCCAAACCCGGCGGCGCACCGTTCCTGTGCATCGAGCCCTGGCACGGCATTGCCAGTCCGTTGGATTTCGATGGCGAGTTCACCGACAAGCCCGGCCTGATGCTGATCGCGCCGGGCGCGAAGCGTTCGCTGAGTTACCGGATCAGCCTGGAGCAGGGGCCTCGGTAAAAGGTTTCCTGTAAGCCATGAAGCGGGCGCAAAGGCGGACCGGGGCCGTATTCCACCTCAGGTCGGGTCTCAGACTTGCCTGACCAGGGCGCCGATAACATTGACAAGAAGGCGCGCGGCGGTGAGCGCCGACAGGCCGTCAATGTCGGCTGGCGGATAGAGCTCCACAAGATCGAATCCGGCAATCCTCGCTCGCTTGCCCAGGCCCGCGATGAGATCGATGACCTGCGTATAGGTAAGGCCGCCGGGCGTACGCGCGGCCACGCCCGGCATGATGCCGGGGTCGAGACTGTCGCAGTCGAGGGTAACGACGACTCGCGCGCCTTCCGGAATATGGCCGAGCGCCGCTTCGACACCCAGGGCGTGGACCTCGCGGGCGGTGACGAAACGGCTGCCATAGCGCCGCGCCGCTTCGATTTCCGTGAGGCGTGCGCTGCCGACGCTGCGCAGTCCGACCTGCACCATGCCGGCGACATGCGCCATCTCGCTCGCGCGGCGCATCGGGCTGGAGTAGCCGTGGCGTTCGCCATGCACCTCGTCTCGCCAGTCGATATGGGCGTCGATCTGCAGGATCCAGACAGGCCCGTGATCCGCGAAGCCGGCGAGGAAGGGACTGACCACGGAATCGTCGCCGCCGAGCAGGATGGGCACGGCCGGCAAGGACAGGACCTCGCGCGTCTTCGCCTCGATCCGGGCGCGGTTGCCGGCATTGTCATGCATGATGGTCAGGATGTCGCCGGCGTCGACGCAGCAGACCGGCTTGCCGTCGAACAGCGGGCCGCCGAGATCGAAATCCCAATGCTCGACGAGCGCGGCATCACCCTGGCTCGCAACGCGGATGGCATCGGCGGCCAAGGCATGACCGCTGCTGTCCTTGCCGGGATAGGTGCTGCCGTGCCCGGCGCCGAAGATCACCGCGCGGGGGGCCGTGTCATCGGCGAGGCGATCGGGCAAGCCGAGAAAGGAAGATCGTGTGGTCATTCTTGATAAGCCTTTGAGTCCAGCCGAGGCGTGATGGATTGAAGCTAGCGTAGTTGCTGGGATGGTCGAATTCCATTGCCGAATCGCCGTCCAGAAGTTCCGTCGGTTCCAAGCTGGAGGCGGCCCTGAGACGGGGACATTGAGCTTGCTAAAGTGGGTAAACGTTGCAGATTACTGGAACTGCGATAAAGCGAATGGACCGGCCGAGGAAAATCCGCATGATCTATCTTTGTTGTCGAGTGCCGCGGTTCTTATGGCTGAACGCATCCGCATAGATGTGGTTGATGGGGAAGGGAATGACATTGCCAAAGTTCTCATGGCAGGCAGGTCTCCTTTTCGGCCTATGCGCTACTCCCGTTGCCTTCCTGCTGGCACTCTTTTCGGCCGGAGCTGGGCATGGCGACTATGTGCTAGCCCGCATTCTCTATCCAATCCCCATGTTGGCAACTCTTTTGACCGACAACACGATTACCAGCCTTTCCCTAGGGTTGGCTGTGGCACAGTTTCCTGCCTATGGGGCATTTGTTGCTCAAGCCGGCCGCGCCGGTTGGTTGGCGCTTGGCCTCGTCCACGTCATTGCAATAGCAACTGCTTTCAGCGGGGTGCTCGACTATTTTTAGGAACGCCTACGACGCCTCGCTGCCGCTACGCGCAACGGGACCAGCCAGCAGATAGCGCTGCGCTGGCAGCTATGCCTATTTGCGCGAAAGACAGCCGCCGACTCTCATCGCCTGGGGACCGGAAGATGGCTACATGCCGGCGCAGTGAAAGGCGCCGGCCACTGGCTTCTGGAAACCCATTTCGATAGCGCGCTTCCGCTGGTGCGAGACTTCCTGACGCGCGTCCATGGCTCAGCACAAGGATTTGAAGAGGTGCAAAAGGAGAAAGATCGATGACGACAACGCCGACCATCGCACGCATCTGGCGCGGCCGTACCCGGGCTGACGTAGGCGACGCTTACGAAGTCTATTTGAGAGCCGAAGGTATTCCGCCGCTTGAGAAGACCGCCCTGGGCGTCCAGCTGTTTCGCGAGGATCGCGAAGGGGAAAGCTGGTTCACCACCATCTCGTACTGGCCCGACCACGAATCGATGACGGCTTTCACCAAGGGTGAGCCAACCAAGGTCCACCATCTCGACCGCGACCCGGAGTTCCTGATCGAATTACCGGAGCGAATCCAGATCCACCGCATCCTGCTCGACCACCGGAGGCTGCCCTGATGCGACCGGTCGCGATGTAGGAACACATGGAAAGCGTCGCGCGCCGCCGCCGCGTCATCTGGCATGATATGCTCGGTACGGGCGTCCGCCAAACCGGACGCGATGTCTCGAGCGACGTGCCGGTGTCGGCGGCGCCGGGTCAGGAGGTCGGGTGAAAATCTATAGTCCGCGTGTAGTGGAGGGACAGGAATGGGTTCTTCCCCAACAAGCCGAGGACTACCAGCTATTCGCGAGCCTCGGCGACCTGGGCCAGAAGCGATGGCGTCCGCCGCGGATGAAATTCCTGCGCGAGCAAGAAGATGGAACACCCCGGCTATATTCCGATTTTCCTTGGCTCGGCGAGCACGTGCTCATTCTGAGGAGCACGGCGTTGAAGTTGCTAAGGCCGATTCTAGAACCGTATGGTGACTTCCTGTCGCTTCGTGCTGACGAACCCATATCGCTGTTCAACGTCACCAATGTGGTCGATGCGATGGACGAAGAACGTTCAAGAACCGTCCGGTTTGACGATGGCGGTATCATGATGATCGAAAATCTCGTCCTTCGGCCGGAGGCCATCGGCGGGGCCGAGATATTCAAGTTGCCGGAGCGGCCCGATGGCGTGCGACTATCCGATATCTATCTGCAAGAGACTATCGTGCGTCAGATCGGCGAGCTCGGATTCAAAGGCATCGCCTTTGAATTGGTCTGGAATGACGAAGCGGTCGGTCGCGACAGGATCGAATACCGCGGCATGGAGCGGCGTGCGCCAGTTTCATTCGCGAGTTTGAGACGCTTTTGGTCCGGTCTGCTTCGGAAGCCCGGGCTGTGAAGCAGGGCTGTGAGATGGATTCGAGATGCTTTTTACGCCGTGATAAAAGTCGCATAAGATAGATTATGGAACCTACGCACGTAGCGCGGCCGGGGAATTGCTGCGGTTCCGACCGCTCTCGGCAAACATTATGAATGGGCGCCACCGGCACTTCACGACCTCGAACCCATGGTCGAGCGTTCAAACGACGACTTGAAACGCCAACTGAGCAGCAGCCTCTACCGGTTTGACTCGTATGGGATTTCGATCACCATGCCATCATAGGCTGGTTCGACATTATCGGGCGTCTCAGCCATCACGGCGATGTAATCGAGCGGCCCGTGCATGTGCGTCAGCACGGCGCTCCCAGGCGAAAGCGCCTTGATCCAGTCGAGCGCCTGGCCAAGCGAAAGATGGCTTGGATGCGTGTTGTACTGCAAAGCGTCAATGACCAGCGTGTCGAGACCTCGCAGCCGTTCTGCGGTGGTCTTGGGAAAGTCGCTGACATCGGGACAGTAGGCGAGCCCACCGATGCGGAAACCCAGCGAAATGATGTCGCCATGGATCTGGGGCAGCGGCTCGAAGGTGAGGGCACCCCCCTCTCCTTCAATCACGACCGGCCTGGTATGATCGATGATGTGGGCGTCGACGATCGGCGGATAGGAACTGCCTGCCGGCGTCTGGAAGCAATAGCCGAACGCCTCGCGCAGCCGCTGCATGGTCGGCTCGTCGGCATGGATGCCGATGCGATGCCGTTGTTCCAGCACATAGCCGCGCAGGTCATCGATGCCGTGGATGTGGTCGGCATGCGGATGCGTGTAGATCACCCCGTCGATGCGCCTAACTGAAGCCATCAGCATCTGCTCGCGGAAATCGGGGCCGGTGTCGATGACGACCGTGGTGCGGCCGCCATTGGCGGCAATGCGCTCGACAAGCGCCGCCGTGCGCATGCGCCGGTTCCTGGGATTGGTGGGATCGCAATTGCCCCAGTCGCCGGTGATGCGCGGCGTGCCTGGGGATGACCCGCAGCCGAGAATTGTCAGGCGCAGCCGGTCGCTCATGTCTCGAGCGCCTGCTGGCGAGGCATTTTTCCAAACAGCCGAAAGAAATTATCGGTCGTCACCGCCGCGATCTCAGCCTCGCTGACGCCGATTGTCTCGGCCAGCACCTTGGCGGTTTGCGCGACGTAAGCCGGCTCGTTGCGCTTGCCGCGGAACGGCACCGGCGCCAGATATGGCGCGTCGGTCTCGACCAGCAGCCGGTCACGCGGCAGATCGGCGGCGATGGCGCGCAATTCGACGGACTTCTTGAAGGTCAGGATACCCGAGAACGACACATAGCCGCCTAACGACACGCCGACCTCGGCGAGCCGCCGTCCCGACGAAAAGCAATGCAGGATGAACGGGAAGGCGCCCTTCCCTGTCTCATCCTCGAGAATGGCGGCCATGTCGTCGTCGGCATCGCGTGAATGGATGACGAGAGGCAGCCCGGTCTCGCGGGCGGCGGCGATATGAGCGCGAAAACCCTGCGCCTGCGCATCGCGCGGTGCCTTGTCGTAGAAATAATCGAGACCTGCTTCACCGATCGCCACCACCTTTGGGTGAGTGGACAGGCGGACAAGGTTGGCGGTGGTGACGTCGAGCTCCTCGGCGGCATTGTGCGGGTGAGTGCCGACCGAGCAATAGACTTCGTCGAAAGTCTCCGCGATCTCAAGAACTTGCTGAAACCGCTTCACGCGCGTGGAGATCGTCACCATGCGGCCGATTCCGGCCGCCTTAGCGCGGGCGACAATGGCCGCCCGCTCCTCGGCGAAGTCCGGAAAGTCCAGATGACAATGGCTGTCGACGAGCATCAGGCGTTCGCGTCCGTCTGTTCGACATAGCGCGGAAACACGCCCTCCGGCGCAGGCAGCGCCGTCCCGGAAACAAGCGCGTGGTCGGCGTGGACATGCACGAAATCGCGATTGTCCGCCGGCACCGCCAGCAGGTCGAGCAGCTTGCCGGCCGAGCCCGGAATGAAGGGCTGGCATAGAACCGCCACGCGCCGGACCACTTCGGCCGTAGTCCACAGCACCGTTTCCATGCGCTCGGGATTGGTTTTCTTGAGCGCCCAGGGTTCCTGTCCGGCGAAATACCGGTCGGCTTCCGCAACCACGCCGAAGATCGCCGCCAGTGCCAGATGGATGCCCTGTTCGGCCATTGCCTTGCGCGCGGTGGCGAGAGCGTCGATCGCTTGATCCAGGATCACCTTGTCGGCTTCCGCCAGGTCGCCGCGCTTCGGTACCACGCCGCCGCAATTCTTGGCGATCATCGACAGCGAGCGCTGCGCCAGATTGCCGAGACCGTTGGCCAGATCGGCGTTGGTGCGATTGACGATCGCTTCATGGCTGTAGCTGCCGTCCTGGCCGAACGGCACTTCGCGCAGGAAGAAGTAGCGTACCTGGTCGAGGCCATAATGCTCGATCATGGTGAACGGGTCGATGACGTTGCCGACCGATTTCGACATCTTCTCGCCGCGGTTGAACAGAAAGCCGTGGCCGAAGACGCGCTTCGGCAGCGGGATGCCGGCCGACATCAGGAAGGCCGGCCAATAAACCGCGTGGAAGCGCACGATGTCCTTGCCGATGATGTGCGCATCGGCTGGCCAGAACTTCCATTTCTCATCTTTTTCATCGGGATAGCCGACGCCGGTGATGTAGTTGGTCAGCGCGTCGACCCACACATACATGACATGCTTTTCGTCGCCGGGTACCGGCACGCCCCAGTCAAATGTGGTGCGCGAGATCGACAGGTCCTTCAGTCCCGACTTGACGAAGCTCATCACCTCGTTGCGGCGCTCGGCCGGACCTATGAAGTCGGGCTGGCCTTCATAAATCGCGACGAGCTTGTCCTGATAGGCCGACAGGCGGAAGAAGTAGCTCTCTTCCTCGACCCATTCGACCGGCGTTCCCTGCGGCCCGTAGCGGACATTGTCGGGACGGACCTCGGTCTCCTCCTCGCCGTAATAGGCTTCGTCGCGCACCGAGTACCAGCCGGCATAGCCGCCCTTATAGACGTCGCCATTGGCGGCCATCGCCTTCCAGATCGCCTGCGAAGCAGCGTAATGGCGCTCCTCCGTGGTGCGGATGAAATCGTCGTTGGAGGCGTTGAGCGCGGTCGCCATGCGCTTGAACTCGGCTGAATTGCGATCGGCCAGTTCGCGCGCAGAAATGCCTTCGCGCTTGGCTGTCTGCAGCATCTTGATGCCGTGCTCGTCGGTGCCGGTAAGGAAGAAGACCTGCTTGCCGTCGAGCCGCTGGAAGCGGGCAAGAGCATCGGTGGCGATCAGCTCGTAGGCATGGCCGATATGCGGCTTGCCGTTCGGATAGGAAATCGCGGTCGTGATGTAGAATGTGTCGCGTGACATGAATGAACCGTCATGAATGTCTGAATGGAGGCCGTGGCGGTGGATATCGCATCGGAATGGCGATTGCCATCCCGAGACCAGTGCATGCCGCCCAAAAGTGGCCCCGGTTTAAGGGGCAACGGCATGCACCAAAAAAGGCCCGTCACATTCGCATTGCAGAATTCAGGCGGTCGATCATGGTCAGGGCGTGCTGCTTTTTATCGAGATTGTAGGTGTCCGTCTCAGATATAGCGTCCAGCGCCTCATGCCAACTGTCCGACAGCGTTTTGGCCCGCTTGAGATCGCCAGCCCGCGCCGCCTGGCTTGCCGCATCCGACAGAAGGTCCAGCGCCCGGCGATTGAAGATGTCGAACTGTATCGCCTGGTCCTTGCCCGCGACCGCCTCGGCCAGGCGATAGGCGCCGCCAATATCGCTCTTTCCCGTCGCCACCAGTCCATCCAGCGTCCGCGCGATCTCCAGCCCGCCATACTGCGTCAACAGGATCGCGTTGCGGGCGCTGCCCCCTGCCCGCTCGACCAATGCAGCCCTCGCGGCCGGATCGTCCGGCGGCGGCGGCTCCGCTGTCTCCAGCACCGCCATCAGTTCGTTGGCGTCGAGCGGTGTCAGCCGCACCACCTGGCAGCGCGAGCGGATCGTCGGCAGCAGACTGCCGGGTGCATGGACGATGAGAATGAACAGGGTCCGTGCCGGTGGTTCCTCGAGATTCTTCAGCAAGGCATTGGCCGCATTGGCATTCATGTCGTCGGCCGGATCGACGATCACCACCCGGTAGCTGCCGTCATGCGAAGTCAGCGACAGAAAGCGGCTGACCTTGCGGATTTCGTCGACGGTGACGACGGTCTTGAAACTCTTGGTCTTGTCGTTCAACGGGCGGGTCAGATGCAGTACGCCGGGATGCGCGCCGGTTGCGATCTGGCGAAACAGCGGCGAGGCCGGATCGGGAACCGCTAGGTTGCCAGGCGCCTGGTCGAAGGCCGGATGCTTCAAAAGGTGGTGGGCGAGATGGAAGGCGAGCGTCGCCTTGCCGATCCCGACCGGACCGGCGAAGATAAGCGCATGCGGCAGCTTTCCCGCACGATAGGCGGCGGCAAGCATGGTGACGGCCTGCCCGTGTCCGACCAGACGCGGTGTTTCGGAGGGTTCCGGCACGCCGTCCAGCGTATCATGCTGTTCCGGCGCGATGCGTTCGAAGATCATACGGGTGCGACCTGCCTGTTGCGCTCGGACGCCCTTGCCTCCAGTGCCGCGAACACGGTCGCCGTGACGACATCCTCCACCGTGTCCGGATCGGCGGACGCATCGACGATGATGCAGCGTTCCGGCTCTGCCGCGGCGATCGCCAGGAACGCTTCGCGGCGGGCCTGGTGGATGGCCAGCGTCTCTTTTTCGAAGCGGTCGGCTGTGGCATCGCTGCCACGCCGCAATGCCGCGCGCTTCAAACCCTCGGCCGGGTCGATATCGAAGATCAGCGTCATGTCGGGCATCATGCCGTTGATGGCGACCTGTTCCAGCATGGCCATGAATGCCGGGTCGATCCCACCCGTAACGCCCTGATAGACACGCGAGGAATCCAGGAAGCGGTCACAAAGCACGATGGAGCCGCGTTCGACCGCCGGACGGATGACCTGCTCGACGTGGTCGGAACGCGCGGCTGCGAAGAGCAGCGCTTCCATCTTGGGCCCGAACGGTTCGGCGGCACCCGAAAGCAGCACATGCCTGACCGCTTCGGCGCCCGGCGAGCCGCCCGGCTCGCGTGTCCGTACGACATCATACTTCTTGGCGCGCATCTTGGTGGCCAGCCGCTCGATCTGTGTCGACTTGCCTGCGCCTTCGCCGCCTTCGAAGGTGATGAAAAAACCGCGCGCCAACCGAGGGCCTTTGTTCGTGTTCGAGTGGATTGTTGGGCTGTAGATAGTCCGCGTTCGGGAAAACGTCCATGCCGTCGGCGCTATCGAAGCCAGCCGATCGCCAGTTCCTTGACGGCATCGAGAGCGCGTTGCGGCAACGTGCCGACGCTGATCGACTCGGCGGCGAACAACGGTGTCTCCTGGCTCAGCGTGTCGCCGATCCAGACGCGCAGTGCGCCCACCGGCTGCCCCTCCTCCACCGGTGCCGCGACCGGGCCGGTGTAGATGATCCTGGCCGTCAGCTTGTCGCGGTTGGTGATCGGCAGGAAGATGTCGATCGGACCTTTTGCCTTGAGCGTCACGCCGGATTTCATGCCGCCAAAAACCTGGGCCTCTCCGACCACCTCGTCCTTGGCGAAGATTTCGGTCTTCTCGAACGAGCGAACGCCCCAATCGAGCAGTTTGCGTGCCTCTTCTGCGCGCTCCTTGTCATTTGCCAGCCCGCTCATCGCCGCGATCACCCTCGTGCCGTTGTGGCTGGCCGAAGCCACGATGCCGAAACCGGATGTCTCGCTTGCGCCGACAGCCAGGCCGTCGGCGCCGATGTCCATCGCCAGCAACGGGTTGCGGTTCCTCTGCGAGATCTTGTTCCAGGTGAAATCCTTCAACCCGTAATACCGGTAGAAATCGGGGTATTCGCGCCATAGATGCAGGGCGAGCTGCGCCAATTCGCGCACGTTTGTCTGTTGGCCGTCGGCCGGCAGGCCAGTGGAGTTCACGAAAGTCGACGTCTTGAGGCCGATCTGGCGCGCACGTTCGGTCATCTCTCCGGCAAAATTGTCCTCGGATCCGGCCATGCCTTCGGCGATGACGATACAGCCGTCATTAGCGGCCTGCACGGTCACCCCCTGGATCAGGTCCTCGAGCCGGATCGCCGATTTGAGCTTGGCGAACATCGTCGAGGTTCCCGACGGCGCGCCACCTTTGCGCCAGGCGTTTTCGCTGACCACGAACGTATCGTCGAGTTTGAGGCGTCCGGATTTGAGGGCGTTGAAAACCACTTCCATCGTCATCAGCTTGGCCATCGAAGCCGGCGGAATGGGTTTATCGGCATCTTTCGAAAACAGCACCGTGCCGGTATCGGCATCGATCATGAAGGCTTGCGCGGCCTTGGTCTCGAAAAGCTGCGCTTGGGCCGGCGAAAGCGTAAGCAGGAGGCTGAGGAGAAAAAAAACGGCGAAAGGCTGTAGCAAGCGAAACTGCATGAAAATCGACCCGTTGGCCGGCCCCTCCGGCGTCCCGAAACTATCGGGCTTTTTCGGTGAGGGATCAACTGCCGGGCGCAAACCGGCGCTGGATCAGTCGCGCACGACCAGCGCGTCGGGCGCGCCATGAGACCACGCCGCCTTCAGCAACTCGTCCAGACCGCCATGGCCGTCCGGATAGAGGTTGACCGCATACCAGTCATTGCCGTCGAGATCGGAGCGCTGGATTTCTATTCTGCCGAAGGGCTTTAGTGCCGAGGCCACACGTGTGGCTTCGGTGGCGTCGTCGAACGTACCGGCGGCGACATGGTCGGCACTGGATGGCGCCGCTTGGCGGCCGGTGTTTTTCCACGACCGCAGGATGTCTGCGGGCGACATGCCGCTGTCGTCCAGAGCGGCAAAGACATCCGCGCGATGGACGCGTTCATCCGCATAGGACAGCGATGCCATGGCGAACGGCGATTGCGGCGGCAGGCTGATCTGCGGCCGTTCCGGCACGATCGGTCCAAAATCGGGCAGCGCCGGATCGCCGAAGGCCGGCTGCGCGGCCATCCGTCCCTGCATCGGTGCCGCGGCATCGGTCAGCTGACCTGGAAACGGCACGGCGGCCGCGCTGACCGGAAGGCTCGGCGAAGGCCCGTTCATGGCCACCATGACGCCGGTCGGCAGGCCGTCCGATGGGTCCGGTATGCGGTTGCCTGGATGGTAAGAGGCCATCAGGTACTGGTCGTCATTGCCGTCGAGCGGCGCGCGGCCGACATATTCGACCTTCACCTTCGCGGTGCCGACCTTGTCGTAGTCCAGCATCTGCGCGGCTCGCTCCGAGACGTCGATGATGCGGCCCTCATGGTAGGGGCCGCGGTCATTGACGCGCACGATGACCGAACTGCCGGTTTCGAGGTTGGTGACGCGGGCATAGCTGGGCAGCGGCATGGTCGGATGCGCCGCCGTCAGATGCGCCATGTCGTAGACTTCGCCATTGGCGGTCAGCCGGCCATGGAAGGCGTCGCCATACCATGATGCCAGACCCACCTTGGCGTACTTCTTGTCTTCCTTGGGATAATACCACTTGCCGCGCACCTGATAGGGCTTGCCAAGCTGGTCGCGACCGCCGCCGCGCCGCATGAAGGCAGCGCGCGGACTGGCCTTCACCCCATATTCGGTCTCGGCGAAATATTCCTTGGAGCGGGTCTTCTTGTAGACCATCCCTTTCGGCTCGGGCTGCGACGCGCAAGCGGCGAGCAATGCAGCAGACGCTGCAAACAACGCAACCGTGGCAACGCGACAAAGACGCGGGTGCGTCACAGCCTGCATTCTTGATTGCCCCCTAAATCTCATGAAGACGTCGCATCCGACCATCAGAGGAGCCAAAGCACTCACTCGACAATGCCAACGACGCCTCGAACCCCGATCCTTTGTGCGCAGGAATTGTTTATCACGGTATTAACCGATTATGGCCGGAACCGGGCAAGATTGTGACGCTGGCTGTCCTAACCCTTAGGCTCAGGCGAGCGAGCTGTTCATGCAAGCCGGTTGACAGGCCTTTGCCGGGCACACTAGAGCAGTGGCCGGCAGTAGCTGGAGGGATGGCCGAGCGGTTTAAGGCACCGGTCTTGAAAACCGGCGTGGGCGCAAGTTCACCGTGGGTTCGAATCCCACTCCCTCCGCCATAACGTCTATGAATCAGATAGGGACCCCACCGCTATCCCCAGCCCGCTTGGCTGCGGTGGTGCCGCAACATCTTCACAAAATCATCCGCGGGTGCCATGGTCGAGTTCGAGACGGGCATCTGGGGCGACCGAGTTGAGAGCCGATAAGGGGTGACTGCAAGCGCCGTAAAGCGTCTCGCAGTTACCATTCACGATGATTTTGGGCATGGTGGGCATAGGGAACCGCTAGCTATCCACCGCGTTCTCTCGATATGCTCAAGAAAATCGCCTTTGCCGCCGTGCTGGTTCAAGTTGCAGCCTTGTCAGCCCTCCTGACGCAAACATTCCTCCTTGCATCCACGCCTACCCAAGCGGCCAGTGTGCAAGGCGAGCCCGTGGTGGCCGTTACGGCATCGGAATGCGCCAAGGCGACATGGCCTAATATTCCCGTTCAGTGCCTTGAGAGGGTTGAGGCGAGAGCGCAATAAAACTGGAGAAACGCAAGCCGGCGGGCCGCCTCTGACACACGGAATTGTTCCATTGCGTCCAAGGCGATCATTGCCATCGTCGAAAGCTATAGATTACTGCTGACGCCCGACCGGCGAAACTGTCACGATTAACGAATCATTGACCGCGCTGTCCTATTCTGAGACAGCGCGGTCAAATCCCAACCGGACTGCGCAGGCGGCTCCGGCAACCCAGCCCCCGCCGCACTGTCGGAGCCGCCACCATACAATGGAATAAATACCAGCAATGGTTGAATCAACCGTTACTGCAGTTGTTGCAACTAGAACGAACGACATCCACCGTTCCGCACCATTCCACCTAGCGCTCCCGGTTCAAAAAACCGCAGGACGTCATAGGAGCCAAAAAAGCCCGCCGGGCGGAGCCAGTCCGCTCAGCGTGACAAACAGGAGACTGATAGCGAATCCGTTTCGATTTATGCTCTGAGCATGGAATGCGCCGCCTTCGATGACATCGCCAGCGCCCTGGCAGCCCGCAAACGGCAAACCGCAATGGGAAGCGCTATAGCAGCGAGTCCTGCTCTAGCTCCCTCTCGCAAGGCGTGGGCCGTGCCACAGCCGGCTGACACTCTACAGAAGAGCCGAGCAGTCTACCTGATCGCGCATCGAGGCTAGATCGTCGCGAACGAGCCATTCCGAGTAAGCCCTCAGTCGCCTGAGGCCAGCGGTCTTGGCGTCTCGCTCCGTTCGCTCGGCTTCCAGCGTTGCTGACGCTGGAAGCCACGCGATGCATTTAGGCTTCGGATGGTACCGAAGTGATCCGACAATTTGATCCTTCACCGGCCATTCCCCTCGTACGCCCTGTGAAGCTTTCACATGTGGCGGGGTAAGTCGTCCGTCATTGTGATGATGCACGGCCAACTGCTATGCGTTAGCAATCGCTTGTTCCCTCTGGACTATCGCCGTGCCGACCGCGTTGTTTCCCGGCTGGTTCCAATGGCGGCACCTCCCAGCTGCGCGGGTGCAAAAAAGCCTTCGGCCGGGGCAGGAGGCAGTTCAAAGGGGCGAACCGATAACAGGGAAGCGGACCAGTTCCGAGCCTTCATGACCGGCACATATTTTTCAACCCACCAGCAAAAGGCCCGCCAGGTGGGAACCGGCGGGCAAGTTCTGGAGTGCTGGGATCAACCAGCATAGGTCAACGATGGGCGGCGAAGTTGGTTGCGGGGCGACCCAACCGTAGACGGCTATTTCGACTCCACGCCCGGCTCAGGCTGAATGTCGATCGTGTCGCCATCTCCATGCACGGCATCACGGTCCCAATCATTGGCCTTGTCAGGTGTTTTGGCAATCGCTTTTCGGGTGTCCCTTCCTCGGTCCTTGCGGGGTTCTGGACCTGGCAGTTCGCGTGATGACTTCGGCTCCACATGCGCCTCCTGTTCTCTACCAAAACAAAGTCGGGGGGCTCGGGTTCCAACAAAGCAAAGCCCGCCGCCTCCGGGAGGAGCGCAGCGGGCCATTCGGCTAGGAGTTGAGGGGACATCTCCACGCTGCCAAAACAACAGATCGGCAGCGGATTGGTTCCCTGAGACGGGACCGTGAGATAGCGTGTTAGCCCAACAGCCGCCGCAACCGCTCCGCCCGGCAAACGATCGGCGTTTGCTATTTGGCTTTTAGCCGGAGACATGTCAGCCAGATTTTTTGGCTCGGTCGCTTTTCGCTGCGCGTTCGTCTGGTGGCCCCGACGCTTGGTGCAACCCGACCGTCTCCCGCCGTTTGAATGATGCCGTTTCTGGAAGCTGGCGTATTAACGGTCAAGCTGGCGGGTAATCATCCCAACCCAACACCGCTGGTCAGGCCCGGCGGCGTCCCACCCCTCCTCGCCGGGCCGCCCGCATGTTGCACAAAGGCGAAGGTCGCCACCTTGCTCAGTCGGACTGCTGTGTGCGCTCCGCGATGGCAAACGCCTGCAGGTTCCTGGCCTTGCCGATGTCCCGGTCGGCGTTCGCGATGATCGAAAAGAAGGCTGCTCTGGCGATATCCTTCTTGGAGGCCTTGGGGTGCGCTTTCCGGGCAGCCTTGACGAGCTGCTTGGGAGACATCTCGGGCGTGACGATCCTCATGAGGGTATCGCCGATCGCACTCATTTCGCTTGCATCCATGATGGGCGTCCCTGCTGACCGCAATGCCACAATAGCAAGGACAACTCGCGACCGACAATATGGTTCTGAAAATGAGAAACCCCGCCGGCAGGGACCGGAGGGGTTAGTCCTGGAAGGACGCGCGTTGCGCTGCGTTCGACAAGCGCGCATTGTCCAGATATCGCGCGGTTGCGACACCGATGTGACACAAGGACAGATGGCTGCGTACGCCCTTCGCAAGGACGATCGGTACGCGTCTCGCGGTCTTGCGACATCGGTGGCGATCACATGCCGGCCATAAGCATTATCGGAGATCCCTTCAGCCTTTGGAAAGGGAGATGTGGTTCTGCTGAGGAGTTGAAGCGCTGGCGGCGTGCCGGCGACAGGCTGGGCGATAGATGGACATCTTTGGCATCAAGGCGCTTTTGATCTGTGCGCTGATCTTCATTCCGTTCGAACATCTGTTTGCCGAGCAGCCGCAGAAGGTCCTCCGCAAAGGCTTGGATGTCGATCTGATTTATGTGCTGTTCAACACCTTCGTCATAAAGGCAGCCATGGCCATGATGGCGCTCGGCACCCTCGAAGCCGCCGCGATCCTTGTCCCGCAATCGGCAACGCGGGCCGTCAGCGGCCAGCCCATCTGGCTGCAGGTTGCGGAAATGATCCTGATCACCGATATCGGCGTCTATTGGGCGCATCGGGCCTTCCATAAAATCCCCGCTCTCTGGAAATTCCATGCGATACACCATGGCATTGAGGAGCTGGACTGGCTCGGCGCTTTCCATTCCCACCCGGTCGACGCGATCGTCACAAAGGCAATATCGTTGACGCCGATCTACCTCCTTGGCTTCTCCGACGCCTCACTCGCCGTCTTTTCGCTTATCTACTTCGGCCACACGATGCTTGTTCATTCAAACCTGCGGATTGCGTTCGGCCCCTTCAAGTGGTTGATCGCCAGCCCGCAGTTCCATCGCTGGCACCATGCCAACCAGCGCACAGCCTACGACAAGAACTTCGCCGGCCAATTGCCGTTCCTCGACGTGATATTCGGCACCTACAATGCCACCGGCAACAAGCTGCCCGAGAAATACGGCGTCGATGATCCCATCCCCTCCAGCTATTTCGGCCAGCTCGGCTATCCGTTCTTGCCTCACAGGAAGCCGTCGAAACGGGCAGCGCCGAGCGTCGAAGCAGGCTGGTTGCCGGACACGCCGGGCATCGAGCATGTCGACAGATGAGTTCGGGGCCACGGTGCCGAGGCCTTTCATGGCGAATCGGCTAAGCCTCGAGGCATGAACGAGACCTCACTCTACGCGCCGGTGAAGCGCTTCCTCGAAAACCTCGACTTCGTCGTGAAAGGGGAAATCGGCGGTTGCGACATCGTCGCGCTGCGCGAGGGAGAGCCGCCGATCGTCGTCATCTGCGAGCTGAAGCTGCAGTTCAATCTCGAACTGGTTCTGCAGGGCGTCGACCGTGCGGCTGCTTGCGATGAAGTTTGGCTGGCAGCGCGCATGTCGGCGCGGGGCAAGGGGCGCGAAAGCGATGCCAGGTTCCGCAATCTCTGCCGTCGGCTTGGCTTCGGCCTGCTCGCGGTGACCGCCAATGACAGGGTCGAAGTGCTTCTCAGTCCGGTCGCCCAGGCACCGCGCAAAAATGCGCGACGGCGTTCTCGCCTTGTCGATGAGCATCAGCGCCGCCGCGGCGATCCTGTCGCTGGCGGCGGATCGCGCACTCCGATCATGACCGCCTACCGGCAGAGCGCCCTCGCCTGCGCCGCCGCGCTTGCGGACGGCCCCAAACGGCCGCGCGATCTGAAAGCCTTGACGTCGATCGCGCCGAAGATTCTTCAGCACAATGTCTATGGCTGGTTCGCAAGGGTCGAGCGTGGTCTCTATGATCTCACGGATGCCGGCCGAGCTTCGCTGGTTCGTTGGCCGCAGGTCGCGCACGATGAAGCCCGACACGAGATTTTGATTGCGCCGGACCTCTGAATGCCGGGGTTTGCCGAGCATGAACCGCCGCTATTGGTTGATTTTTCAGACAAAACATGTTGCTTGTCCCGCCCATGAAGACACTCTGCATGATGGCCATTGCGTCCCTGACGCTGGCCTTTCCGGCCAGTGCGATGGACAACGCTTTGCGCGCCGGGCTGATGAAACTTGATCCGCAAACCCGCCTCGAACAGCGTTGCGATGCCGAAATCCTGGACCGGATCACCCACGATGATCGCAAGTTCAAGGCCGACCGCGTCGTCGCTTACGCCTTCGCGACGCCGGAGATGAGCGCCGACGCAATCCGGAGTCCCGGTGCGGCGTTCCGCAGCAAGGGGCAATGGTACCGGCTGAAATTCAAATGCCAGACGGGACCGGACCATATGGAAGTTCTCCAGCTCCGCTATCGGATCGGGGACGAGATTCCGGAAGCCGACTGGGCGAAATACAATCTCTACGATTAGGTTCTCGCGGGCTTGCGCCCGCCTCCGGCTTGTGCCGGCGGCTGTCGAGAACCTCCCGCAATTCCACCGCCACGAAAATGGTTTTCCAGCGTTGCCCGTTGCCGCACTTGACGCCAGCGGACCATGCCTTTAGGCCCGTTCGGACGATCGACGACGAACACTCGACGAAGGGCTTCCAGGTCGATGGAAATATTTACCGCCGCGGGCTTTTCGGCTCTCCTTCAGGTCATCGCCATCGACCTTGCGCTCGCGGGCGACAATGCCATCGTTATCGGCCTTGCCGCTGCCGGCCTGCCGGCCAGCCAGCGCCAGCGAGCCATTCTTGTCGGCATCGCGGCGGCCACCGTTCTTCGCATTTTCTTCGCCCTGATCACGCAATGGCTGCTGACCATTGGTCCCATGCTGCTTATCGGCGGCGGCCTGCTTTTGCTGTGGGTTTGCTGGAAGATGTGGCGCGAATTGCGTGTCAGCCACGACGATGAGCGCGACGCCACCGAAGCGCTGTCGAACGGCGACTTCGACAAGGATGGCGTCATTGGCGGCAAGGGGCCGAGCAAAACCTTCTCGCAGGCCGCCTGGCAGATCGTCATTGCCGACGTCTCGATGTCGCTCGACAATGTTCTGGCCGTCGCGGGAGCGGCTATGAACCATCCGACGGTGCTGATTGTCGGGCTGGCGCTGTCGATCGCTTTGATGGGCTTTGCCGCGTCATTCGTCGCGCGCTTGCTGCACAAATACCGCTGGATTGCCTATATCGGCCTGGTCATCATCCTCTATGTCGCGGTCAAGATGCTGCTGGACGGAGCCGTGCAGCAATTCCCCGATCATTTCGCCTTCCTGTCACCCTGGTTCGGGTCAAGCGGGCACTGACGCAAATGTCGGGCCGCAGGGCTCCGTTTGCCTGATTGAGGAAGCCGTGCTATTGCGCCGCCCAAATTGAGCTCCTGCCAGGAGCCATGCAAGCCATCATATGTTGAGACTGCGGGCCGGATCGGTGTTTCCGGTTCGCGTCCATTGGAAAATTGCCCATGTCCGCCCCACGCGTCAGCTTCGTCAGTCTCGGATGTCCCAAAGCCCTTGTCGATTCCGAGCGCATCATCACGCGTCTGCGGGCCGAGGGCTACGAGATCGCCCGCAAGCATGACGGCGCCGATCTCGTTGTCGTCAACACCTGTGGCTTTCTCGACTCCGCCCGCGACGAGTCGCTCAACGCCATTGGCTCGGCACTGTCGGAAAACGGCAGGGTCATCGTCACCGGCTGTCTGGGCGCCGAGCCGGACGTGATCCGCGAGAAGCACCCCAACGTGCTGGCGATCACCGGCCCGCAGGCCTATGAGAGCGTGATGGCCGCGGTCCATGAGGCCGCCCCTCCCGCACACGATCCCTACATCGACCTGCTGCCGCCGCAAGGCGTCAAGCTGACGCCGCGCCATTATGCCTATTTGAAGATTTCGGAAGGCTGCAACAACCGTTGCACCTTCTGCATCATTCCGGCACTGCGCGGCGATCTCGTCTCGCGGCCGGCCGCCGATGTGCTGCGCGAAGCCGAGAAACTGGCCAAGGCCGGCGTCAAGGAACTGCTCGTCATCTCGCAGGATACCAGCGCCTACGGCATCGACATCAAGTACCAGACGTCCATGTTCGGCGACCGCGAAGTGCGGGCGAAATTCCTCGATCTCTCGGAGGAATTGGGCAAGCTCGGCATCTGGGTGCGCATGCATTATGTCTACCCCTATCCGCACGTCGCCGACGTCATCCCGCTGATGGCCGAAGGAAAAATCCTTCCCTACCTGGACATCCCCTTCCAGCATGCCTCGCCACAGGTGCTGAAGAACATGCGCCGGCCCGCCCATGGCGAAAAGACGCTGGAGCGCATTCGCGGCTGGCGCGACGTGTGCCCGGATCTCGCCATCCGCTCGACCTTCATCGTCGGCTTCCCCGGCGAAACGGATGACGACTTCGAGATGCTGCTCGATTGGCTGGATGAAGCGAAAATCGATCGCGCCGGCTGCTTCAAATACGAGCCGGTCAGAGGCGCCCGCTCCAACGAGCTCGGGCTTGAGCAAGTGCCGCAGGAGATCAAGGAAGCGCGCTGGCATCGTTTCATGCAGCGCCAGCAGAAGATCTCGGCAGCGCAGCTGGCCAGGAAGGTCGGCAAGCGTCTGCCGGTGCTGATCGACGAGGCGCACGGCACTTCGGCAAAGGGTCGCACCAAATATGATGCGCCCGAGATCGATGGTTCGGTCCACATCCAGTCGCGCCGCCCGATGCGCGCCGGCGACATCGTCACCGTCAAAATCGAGCGCGCGGACGCTTACGATCTCTACGGCTCGGCTGTCTGAGCCTTCCGTCAAGTTCACCATCCAAATGAAAAAGGGCGCCTCGCGGCGCCCTTCCCATAGAGACGTGGCGTGCTGCTTATTGCGGCAACTTGTCGTCGATGCCCTTGACGTAGAAATTCATGCCGAGCAGCGTGCCGTCGTCGGCGACCTCGCCGTCCTTCAGCCATGCCGAGCCGTCCTGCTTGGCGATCGGCCCGGTGAAGGGGTTCCAGCCTCCGGCGATCTTCTTTTCGGTCGCTTCGGCCATCGCCTTCACGTCGTCGGGCATGTTGGTGTAGGGCGCGAGCTTGACCGCGCCGTCCTTGATGCCGAGCCAGACATTGTCCGGCTTCCAGGTGCCGTCGATGGCCGCCTGCACGCGGCTGATATAGTACGGACCCCATTCGTCCGTCAGCGAGGTCAGCTGCGCGTTGGGCGCGAACTTGATCATGTCGGACGACTGGCCGAAGCCGTGCAGCTTGCGCTCCTCGGCCACCTGCAGGGCCGCGGTCGAGTCGGTGTGCTGGACGATGATGTCGGCGCCCTGGTCGAACAGCGCCTTGGCGGCGTCGGCTTCCTTGCCCGGATCGAACCACGAATTGACCCAGACGATCTTGGCCTTGAAGTTCGGATTGATCGACTGCGCGCCGAGCATGAAGGAGTTGATCCCCATCACCACTTCCGGGATCGGGAAGGAGACGATGTAGCCGGCGACGCCGGACTTCGATTCCTTGGCGGCGATCTGGCCGAGCACATAGCGGCCTTCATAGAAGCGGGCATTGTAGATGCCGAGATTGTCCCCGGTCTTGTAGCCGGTGGCGTGCTCGAACATCACCTTGGGAAACTTCTTGGCGACCTTCACTTCGGCGTCCATGAAGCCGAACGAGGTGCCGAAGATGATCTTGCAGCCTTCGCGCGCCAGGCGCTCGAAAGCGCGGTCGGCATCGGGGCCTTCGGAGACGTTTTCCAGGTAAGCAGTCTCGACCTTGTCGCCGAGCGCCTTCTCCACCTCAAGGCGGCCCTGGTCGTGCTGGTAGGAATAGCCGAAATCGCCGATCGGGCCGGTGTAGACCCAGCAGGCCTTCAACTTGTCGGCGGCCTCCGCGGACGCGGCCAGCGACAAAGCCGCTGTCGTCGTCATCAGGGCAATAAGCAGTTTTTTCATTGTGTTACCTCTCTGAGTTAAGCCTTGGAGCTTCCCGTCTTGTTCTTGTTGTCAACGATCCGGAACGAATGGCTGCCCCAGGGATGCCGGCGTGTTCATCATCGTCAGACGCTTGTTGCGCGAGATTAGAACGAGAACCACGACGGTTGCCAGATAGGGTAGAGAAGAAAGCATCTGCGAGGGCACTGGAATGCCAAAAGCCTGTGCATGAAGCTGGCCGATCCACACCGCGCCGAAGATGTAGGCGCCGGCCAGTACCCGCCATGGCCGCCAGGACGCGAACACCACCAGTGCGAGCGCGATCCAGCCTCGGCCCGCGGACATGTTCTCGACCCACTGTGGCGTATAGACGAGCGACAGATGCCCACCGGCAAGACCGGCGCAGGCACCGCCGAAGATGACCGAGAGATAGCGGTAACGGATGACCTTGATGCCGAGCGCATGCGCCGACGTGTGGCTGTCGCCGATCGAGCGCAGCGTGAGGCCGGTACGCGTCTTGAACAGGAACCACATCACCGCCGCCGTCAGCGCGATCGAAATGTAGAAGATCGGATCCTGGCCAAAAAGAAGCCTGCCCACGACCGGTATGGAACTGAGGCCGGGAATATCGAGATTGGGCAGCCTGACGCCGGGCTGGCCGACGAAGCTTGTTCCCATCATGCCGGAAAGGCCGAGACCAAGCAGCGTCAGTGACAGGCCTGTTGCCACCTGGTTGGTGGCCAGCGACAGCGTCATCACGGCAAAAAGCAAGGAGAACAGCGCGCCCACGACGATCGCCGCCAGAAGGCCGATCCAGGGCGATCCCGTCAGATAGCCGGCCCCGAAGCCGCCGACGGCGCCCATGACCATCATGCCTTCGACACCGAGGTTGAGCACGCCGGAACGTTCGACCACCAGTTCGCCAATCGCCGCGATCAAAAGCGGCGTCGCCGCCGTGGCGATGGTCAGGAGGATGTTGACGGTGATGTCCATCAGCGGGCTTCCTTCAACTTTGGCGCGGCCTCGAGCTTCGCGGGCGTTTCCTGTTTCGTCAGCGCCAGACCGATCAAGCGGATGCGGTAATGAATGAGCGTGTCGCAGCCGAGCACGAAGAACAGCAGCATGCCCTGGAACACCCTCGCCACCTTGTCGGAAATGCCGAGTGCGCTTTGCACGGCCTCGCCGCCGAGATAGGTCAGGGCCAGCACCAGGCCCGCGGCGACGATGCCGAGCGGGTTGAGGCGGCCGAGGAACGCCACGATGATGGCCGTGAAGCCATACCCGGGCGAAATCACGGGCTGAAGTTGCCCGATGGCGCCGGAAACTTCGGAGATGCCGGCAAGGCCGGCCAGCGCTCCCGATAGCAGGAAGGCAAAGAACACCATCCGGTTGAGGCCGAAGCCGGCGAAGCGCCCTGCCCTTGGGCTGGAGCCCAGCACGCGGACCTCGAAGCCCTTGAGCATGCGGCCCATCAGGATCCAGATCAGCACCGCGGCCACCAGGGCGAACACAAACCCCCAATTGGCGCGCCCGGCATCGGGCATCAGTTCCGGCAGCACGGCCGCGTCGCCGAACTGGATCGTCTGCGGAAAGCCGTGGCCCTGCGGATCGCGCCAGGGACCCCGCACCAGCCAGTCGAGGAAGAGCTGCGCGACATAGACCAGCATGAGGCTGGTCAGGATCTCGTTGGTATTGAACCGGGTCTTCAGCAAGGCCGGGATCGCCGCGTAGGCCGCACCGCCGACCATGCCGAGCAGAAGCATCAGCGGCAGCACCAGCGGGCCATCGAATTGCGGGAACAGCACGGGAATGATCGAGCCGAAGATTGCGCCGAAGATGAACTGGCCTTCGGCGCCGATGTTCCAGATGTTGGCCTTGTAGCAGACCGACAGGCCGACAGCGATCAGGATCAGCGGCGCTGCCTTGATCGCCAGCTCGTGCAACTGCCAGACCTGGCTTATCGGCTCGATGAAATAGATATGGAAGGCATTCAGCGGGTTGACGCCGAGCAGCGCGAACAGAACCGCGCCGGCAATGATGGTCAGCGCGAAGGCGATGAACGGCGACAGCATCGAAAACAGCGCCGAGCGCTGCGGGCGTTTGACAAGTTCGAGGCGCATCATGCCGTCTCCAGCGTATGTTCGGCGTGGCCGGGCTCGGCGCCACCCATCAGCAAGCCGACCTTCTCGAAAGTCGCTTCGGCGATCGGCATCGGCCTGGACAATTCTCCATTGTGCATGACGGCGATCGCGTCCGATATTTCGAACAGCTCGTCGAGATCCTGGCTGATCACCAGCACCGCCGATCCGCTGCGAGAGAGCTCGATCAAGGCCTGACGGATGTGCGCTGCGGCTCCGGCGTCGACACCCCAGGTCGGCTGGTTCACCACCATCACGCTTGGCCGGCGGTCGAGCTCGCGGCCGACGATGAATTTTTGCAGATTGCCGCCCGAAAGTGCTGCCGCTTCAGGATCCGGGGCGCTCTTGCGCACATCCATCGCCTCGATGATGCGCTGCGAGGCGGCATAGACGGCGCCGCTTTTGACCATGCCGCCGCTGCCGACAAAAGCCTTGCCGTCCGTGGCATGGCGCGACAGCAGGAGGTTTTCCGAGAGCTTCATGCGCGGCGCGGCGCCATGGCCGAGACGCTCCTCCGGCACGAACGCGGCCCCCAACAGGCGCCGCCCGGTAATGGTGAGGCTGCCGGCGTTCTTGCCGCGGATGCGCACCGAAGCGGCATCCTGCTGCAAAACCTCGCCGGAGACGGATTCGAAGAACTCGCCTTGGCCGTTGCCGGCGACACCGGCAATGCCGATCACCTCGCCAGCGCGGACATTGAGGCTGATGTTCTTGAGCGGAATGGAAAACGGCGTTGCCGGCTTGCGGTTGAGGTTGAGGATTTCGAGCAGCGGCTGCGCGGTTTCGATCCCCTCGACCGGCGCCCGCACCACAGCTTGCACTTCGTTGCCGACCATCATGCGGGCGAGCGATGAGGCTGTCTCCTCGCGCGGGTTGCAGTGACCGACCACCTTGCCGTGCCGCAACACCGTGGCGCGGTCGCAGATGCGTTTGACCTCTTCAAGCCGGTGCGAAATGTAGAGGATCGATTTGCCTTCCGCGCGCAAGCGCTCCAGCGTCTCGAACAGCTTGTCCGCTTCCTGCGGCGTCAGCACCGATGTCGGCTCGTCCAGGATGATGAGCTGCGGCGTCTGCAGCAGGCAGCGGATGATCTCGATGCGCTGGCGCTCGCCGACGGACAGATCGCCGACCAGCGATTCCGGATCGAGCGGCAGGCCGTAGCTGTAGGAAAGCGCCCTCGCCTTGGCCGCGATGCTGCCGATCGGCGAGCCGTCATCCAGCGACAGCGCGATGTTCTCGGCGGCCGTCAGGGCTTCGAACAGGGAAAAATGCTGGAAAACCATGCCGATGCCGAGCTTTTTGGCAACGCCTGGGCTGGTGATCCGCACTGCCTGGCCGTTCCAGAAAATCTCGCCGGAATTGGGTTCCAGCGAGCCGAACAGCATCTTGACCAGCGTCGATTTGCCAGCGCCGTTCTCGCCGAGCAAAGCGTGGATTTCACCTTTGGCGATGTTGAGATCGATATGATCGCACGCTGTCAGCGTGCCGAATATCTTGGTCAGGCCACGAACCTCGAGCAGGTTCGCCCCATCATGATTTGCACTCACAGTGCCTCCCATCCGGATTACCGGACATGTTCTGTGTTCCCGCAAGCATCGTATGCGCGGCCGGCTCTCGTGCGAAAGCAGCACCCAACTTGAAAGAGCTTCAAGAATTTCAGCGGAAACTCAAGGGCAAAGATCAGCCTTCCTTCGCACAAGCATATGGCGGGCCGGCTTTTCGGGCAAACCATGCTCGCGGCTGCGGCAGCGCGCTGAAAACCCAGGCAGATTGCCGTCAGGGAACCAGGATGGTCGTACCTGTCGTTCTGCGGCCTTCAAGGTCCGCATGTGCCTTGCCGGCATCTTTCAGCGCATAGCGCTGATTGATCTTGATCTCGACGGCGCCGCTGAGCACGACCTCGAACAGTGCGGCGGCGGAGGCATCGAGGTCCTCACGTCTGGCATTGTAGACGAACAGCGTCGGCCTGGTTGCGAACAGCGAGCCCTTCTGCGCCAGCAGCGACATCGAGAACGGCGGGATGGGTCCCGAGGACTGGCCGAAGCTGACGAACATGCCGAGCGGCTTCAGGCAGTCGAGCGAGGCCGGAAATGTGTCGTTACCCACCGAATCGTAGACGACATCGCACTTCTTGCCGCCGGTGATGGCGGCTACGCCGGCGACGAAATCCTGCTCCTTGTAGTTGATGACATGGTCGAAGCCGTGCGCCTTGGCGAGTTCGATCTTGTCGGTGGAACTGGCGGTGCCGATGACCGTCGCGCCGAGATGCTTCGCCCATTGGCCGAGGATCAGGCCGACCCCGCCGGCCGCGGCATGAAACAGGATGGTGTCGCCCGCCTTCACCTTGAAGGTGCGGCGCAGAAGATATTCCGCGGTCATGCCTTTCAGCATCATGGCGGCGGCCTGCTCGTCGCTGATGCCGTCCGGTACCTTGACGACCTTGCTGGCATCGATGACGCGCTCTTGCGCGTAAGCGCCCGTCGTCACGGCATAGGCTATCCGGTCGCCCGGCTTCAGCCAGTCGATGCCCCCGCCGACTTCCAGCACCACGCCGGCGGCTTCGCTGCCCGGAATGAGCGGAAATCCGCCGGGCGGCGGATAAAGACCCGAGCGATGATAGACATCGATGAAATTGAGACCGATCGCGGTATGCCTGATCAGGATCTGCCCCGAACCCGGCTGGCCAGGATCGGCGTCCTCATGGATCAGGACTTCCGGACCGCCATTGGCGTGGATGCGGATGGCTTTGGACATGGAGAGGATTCCTTGAAGAGCGGCTGGTCAGGCCTTTTTGGCGCCGAGGTTCGGAAAGAACTGCATGAGGCCACCAATGGTTGCGAGATAGAGCCCGGTAACGGTGATTCCGATCTTGGTGAAAGTGCCGACTTGCTCGCCCAGCACGCCGATCTGGTCGTAGAAAGCGGCGAGTGCGGCCTGCGCAAGCGCGAGCGCGCCGAAAGCACACCACAACAGCGTCATGCCGAGATTGATCGGCCGCAGCCGCTTCACCCGCACCGGATGGATGAAGTTTATTGGGACAAAAGTCAGAATGCCGGCCACCACCACCACCGCGAACGAGACCCATTGTCCCGGTTCGATGACAAACAGCGTGAACACGACCATGTTCCAGACCACCGGGAATCCCTTGAAGAAATTCTCCTTCGTCTTCATGCCGGTGTCGGCATAGTAGATCGCGCTGGAGACGACGATGATCGCCGCCGAAAGGAACGACAGGCCTTCGCCCATGAAGCCCCGTTGGTAGAGCGCGAAGGCCGGGATCAGCACGTAGGTCACGTAGTCGATGATGTTGTCGAGGAGTTCGCCGGACCAGGTCGGCAGGATTTCCTTGACCTCCAGCTTTCGGGCGATCGGCCCGTCGATGCCATCGACGAACAGCGCCAGGCCTAGCCACCAGAACATGGCCGTCCAGCGCTCCTCGCTCGCCGCCACCAGCGACAGGAAAGCCAGGAACGAACCGGAGGCGGTCAGCAGATGCACCGAAAACGCACGCGCCTGCGGCCAGGTGACCTTCTTCTTCGGCCGTGGAATCCGGTCGGTGATCTTCCCGGCGATCTTGCGGGCTTTTGTGTTCTTGCTCACGGGCCCCGCCAATCAAGCTTGCAGATCTCGGCCGAGCGGCCGGCGAAATTCCAGTTGCGGCCAAAGGCGCGCATCTTGCTCTTGTCGGACCTTGCCACGATGATCTCCGGCGCGATCCAGTACTCCGAGTTCGTGATCACCGTATCCTTGTCGCGGTCCTTGCCCGCGATTGGCGTGACCGCCCCGTCGATGATCTTCGGAATCTGGAAGATACGCGTCTTGTCCCGTGTCTCGTAGGTGATCGGCACCTGTTCTACGCCCAGGAATTTGCCGACGAGGATCGAGAGCAGCGACGTGGTCCCGCCGGCCTTGCCGGTGAAGATCTTGGTCAACGCCTTGACCGCGTAAACCGAGGCTCTGATGTCGATGAACAGGCCCGCGGTCCAATTGCCGCGGCTCATGTAACCGGGGATTTCCATGATCAGCCCAAGGTTGAGGCCGGAGAGGTCGACTTCGCCGAAGTGACCCGCATCGATACGGAAACCCGCCCATGTCTGGCAATAGCCTTCTGTTGGTGGGTGGGTGCCGAGCGACAAGACGCAAGGGCAAAAAACCGTGCAATTGCAGGAGAGTACGAGCTCTCCTTTCATTGCCCAGCCCGGGTCAGTCATCGAATTCCCCCCAATCACAGTGAGACTACTAGCAGCACGGCTGCCCAGACAAGCAGTATCGCACCGGCCAGCCGGGTTGGAAGACTGCCCATCGTTTGTTTTTCAATTAGGGTGAACACGCCGATCAGCGCCATCCAGAAGACGTTCATGACGCCGACGGCGAACATCACCAGCATCAATGCCCAGCAGCATCCCAGGCACCAGATACCTTGCACGATGCCCAGCCGAAAGATGCGGAAGGTCTCGGCACTCCAGTTTGAAAACAAGGTCGAGAATGGGTTCCGGCATTTCGTCAGGCAGGCCTCCTTGAGGCCGCTGAACTGGTAGAGGCCGGCAACCAGCAAGGCCAGCCCACCAGCAACGCCAAGCACCGGATCGAATACCCCCGCGGACGCGGCGACTGCGTGGACGGCGAGTGTCAGTGCCGCAAACAGCAGCGATGCGGCGAGCCAGGCGCAGAGGTAGCCGGCAACCAGCACCAGCGGATGGACGACCGGCGCCCGCTTGATCCGCGCCGTATCGGCGATCTCGCAATAGGTGCGGATCATCGGTGCCGCCGACGGCAGCATCGCGGCGATCGCCATCAGGAACCACATGAGGATGAGTGCCAAAGCACGCGGGCCGATGCTTGCGTCCAGCGGCGCTGGCGAAAGGCAAAGAACGAAAAAATGGTCCAGGAAATCGGGCAGCGGCAGCTGTGGCAGGTTGCGCAGGAGAGCGTCACCCGGCGCGCTGATCCGCGCCTCGGCGCCGCGTATCGCCATCGCGGCAAGCAGCAGCCAGGCCAACGCGATGCTTGCACAGACGACGACGTTGACCGTCAAACGCGGGTCGCGCGCGACATTTGCCGTGGCGCGGCCGGCGCGGTCGAGATGGCTGAAGTCGTCCTGTTGGCCGGTCATGACATCCGAATGGGCCGAATCGCCGCGTTGATCAAGCCGCATGATCTGCCCTATATGCCTCTTTCGACTGGCGGGTCTGGTGGCCGCCTCTCAACTGCAGACCGGAAGCCGATCTTGGAGCATCAGGAAACAGCGCGGATACTGATTGCGGGCACGGGGCCGGCGGGGTTGATCGCCGCGCTTGCCTTCGCCGATGCCGGCTTTCCGGTGACGATTGCCGGGCCGGAAACCTCGGCTCCCGACGGTCGCACCACGGCGCTCATGACGCCTGCCCTGAAGATGCTGGAACGGCTGGGCGTGATCGAGGACATCAGGCCCAAGGGCGCGCCGTTGAAGGTGATGCGCATTGTCGATGCGACCGGCCGGCTGGTCCGCAGCCCCGTCGTCACCTTCCGCGCCAGCGAGATCGGCGAGGAACAGTTCGGCCTGAACCTGCCCAACGGCGTCCTTGGCCCGGCGCTTGCCGGCAAGGTGGCCGCGCATTCCGGCATCGAATGGCGCAGATCCATAGTGAAGGCATGGCATCTTGGCGCCGTCAAAGCGCATGCCGCGCTGGCTGATGGCAGCGAGATCGATGCGTCCCTTGCGGTCGCCGCCGACGGCCGCCTGTCGCCGGCCCGCGAGGCCGCGGGCATCTCGACGGCGGCGCGCGCCTATCCTCAGGCGGCGCTTGTCCTCAATTTCCGCCACAACCGCGAACATGGCTTCACCTCGACGGAATTCCATACAGAGACCGGCCCGTTCACGCAGGTTCCACTGCCGGGCAATCGCTCCAGCCTTGTCTGGGTGGTCAAGCCAGAGACCGCCAAGGAGCTTGCCGCTTTGGACGATGCAACGCTCTCGCTCCGCGTCGAGCAAAAGATGCAATCGATGCTGGGCCGGGTATCCGTCGAGCCGGGTCGCCAGATTTATCCATTGTCGACGGTGACCCCCCTGCGTTTCGCCGCGCGACGGGTGGCGCTTGTCGGCGAGGCGGCGCACGTGTTCCCGCCAATCGGCGCGCAAGGCCTCAACCTAGGCATCAGGGATATTGACGATCTGGTTGGAATCGCGCGTGAAAATCGTGAGGATCCGGGGGCTGTTGCGGCCCTTGCTGCATACGATTTCAAGCGCCGGCCCGATATTCTGGCGCGCAGCAGCGCAGTCAATCTGCTCAACATGTCGCTGCTTTCGGACATGTTGCCGGCGCAGATGGCGCGTGGCGTTGGCCTGGGTGTACTTGGCGGCTTTACGCCGCTGCGCGCCTTCTTCATGCGGGAAGGGCTTCGCCCGGGCAGCGGCTTTGCGGCAGTTGCGGGCGGCCTTCGGAAGCCGGCTCGGCAGCGGTAGCGATTTTGCGGACTTTGCCGCGGTATCGCGACGTTCATCAAAACCTTTGTTGCGCATACCGCGTATCTTGAAGGCGCTCAGACGCTCGGGATTGAATTGATGCGGAGTCTGCGCCAAATAAAGCCAAGGAATTCAGTGGTGAGTGCGATGAAAACGGCCAAATTCGCGATCGGACAGGTGGTTCGCCACCGGCTGTTCCCGTTCCGAGGCATCATTTTCGACGTCGATCCGCAATTCGCCAACACCGACGAATGGTACGAGGCCATCCCCGCCGACGTACGGCCGCGCAAGGACCAACCATTCTACCACCTGCTCGCCGAGAATTCGGAAACCGAATACATCGCCTATGTGTCCGAGCAGAATTTGCTCGAGGACCAATCGGGAGAACCTGTCCGCCATCCGCAAATCAAGGAAATGTTCGACAAGAAGCCGGATGGGCGCTATGCGCCGAAACGGCAGTCCAGGCACTGACTTCCGGCATGCTGAGTATGGCCAGAAATGAAAAAAGCGGGGCATGACCCCGCTTTTTTGACTCGCTATATTCCCGACGCCGGATCAGTTGGCGGTCTTCGCCTTGTCCTGCTCGTCCTTGAGCTTCTTGGCGAAATCCTGGTTGTTCTTGGCGACGAAGTCCTGAAGCTTCTTCTGCCGGTCCTCGATGTCCGACTGCTGCAGCGGCGGGCCGTCATAGGCGCCGCTGAAGCCCTGCAGCGCGATCTTGATCGGGTTGGCCTGGTTCTGGAAATTGATCGAGGTCAGCGTGATCCCCTGACCCTTCTTGAACGAAGCGACAAGCTGATCGGTCAGCGGCACTTCCGCCACGCAACGATCCGGGAAGCAGATGACATAGTCGAGCTTCTGCGCCTTGCCGGTGTCGATCTGCAGGCCGATGCCGGGAGGCACGAGGCGGCCGGTCGGGACCGTCACCTGGAACACTTTGCGGTTCACCTTGCCCTTGAGCTCGATCAGGCTGACGCCGGTGACGAGTTGGCCATTGCCAGCGGTGACGATGTTCTGGACATTGCAGATGTCGACGTCTTCCTGCTTGGTGCAGGCCTTGAACCAGCCCTGCGGAATCTGCGGCTGCTGCTGCGCGGAAGCAGAGGGAAGTCCTGCGCCGAGAAAGCCAACCACGCCTGCGGCCATGACCGACAGGCGGTACGCGTTGCTGTTCAGGCTCGTCATGTCGTGCACTTCCTCTCAATGATCCCGGGACCGGCTTCTTCGCGCCGTGTGGTCCAGCTACCTGTTGCCAAAATGAGGCAACAGAATGACTTCGGACGGCGTGTTACACTGCAAGCGGCGTCGAATCCAGCCCGCCGACCGGTAATTCTTGACGACGCCATTGGCCGCCACGCAGGTGCCCCATGCTAGGGTGCGGACCGAATCATCAAGCCGACCTGTTAAGGAGACGGTCATGGGCCGCGTTCTTGTTTGGCTGGTCACCGCATTATCGTTTTTCAGCCTGTCGTCGCCTCCGGCGCTGTCGGAGCCGAAACACGCGATTGCGATGCAGGGCGAACCGGCCCTGCCGCCGGACTACACCCATTTCAGCTACGTCAATCCCGACGCGCCGAAGGGTGGCAGCATTACCTATTGCGTCGTCGGCAGCTTCGACAATCTCAACCCTTTCATCCTGAAAAGCCTGCGCACGACCGCGCGCGGCATGATGGACACGATTTACGGCAATCTGGTCTTCGAGCCGCTGATGCAGCGCAGTGCCGACGAGGCCTTTACCCTTTATGGGCTTCTGGCCGACACCGCCGACATGGATCCCGAGCGCAAGACCATCGAATTCCATCTCAACCCGAATGCCAAATGGTCGGATGGTCAGCCAGTGACGCCGGAAGACGTGCTGTTCACCTACGATGCCTATACGCAGAAAGGCCGTCCGCCCTACAGCGACCGCATGGCCAGGATCGCCAAGCTCGAAAAGACGGGCGACCATAGCGTGCGCTTTACCTTCAATGACAAGGCCGATCGTGAGTTTCCGCTGATCATCGCGCTGACACCGATCATCCCCAAGCACGCTTTCGACATCGACACTTTCGACAGGACGACGCTGAAGCCGTTGATCGGCAGCGGTCCCTACAGGATCGCGCAGGTGACGCCCGGCCAGCGCATCGTCTTCAAGCGCAACCCCGACTATTGGGGCAAGAACGTTCCCGCCAAGCGCGGTTTCGACAATTACGACCAGATCACCATCGAGTATTTTCTCAACGCCAACGCCAAGCTCGAAGCTTTCAAGAAGGGTCTTTGCGCCATCGACGACGACAGCGATCCGGTGAAACGCGAGCGCGATCTCGACTTTCCGGCGTTTCATAGGGGAGACGTTGTCTCAGAAACCTTCGATACCGGCATTCCACCCGTCGTGACGGGTTTTCTGTTCAACACGAGGCTGCCGAAGTTTTCCAACCCCGTGGTTCGGCGCGCGCTCGGCATGCTTTATGATTTCGAATGGGCCAACAAGAACCTGTTCGGCGGCAAGTACACCCGCACGATGAGCTACTGGCAGAACTCGGAGCTTTCCGCGCTCGGCCATCCGGCTGATGACAGGGAAAAGGCGCTGCTGGCGCCCTATCCCGGCCGCGTGCCGGCCGACGTCATGGACGGCACCTGGAAACCGCCGGTGACGGACGGTTCGGGCCAGGACCGCAAGGTGCTGAAGACCGCTTTCGATCTTCTGAAAAGCATCGGCTACCATGTGCAGGACGGCACGATGATCGATCCCGACGGTAAACCTTTCGGCTTCGAGATTCTGACCGCCTCGCAGGATGAAGAACGTCTGGCCGGCATCTATCAGCGCACGCTTGAGAAGATCGGCATCAATGTCAGCATCCGCAGCCTGGACGGCGACCAGATCCAGTCGCGCAAGCAGCGTTTCGATTTCGAGGTCCTGATCGGCTCCAGCGGCTTCAACAATTCGTTGTCCCCTGGCATTGAGCAGATCGGGCGCTGGTCGTCCGCCGCGGCCAGGACCGAGGGATCGTTCAACCTCGCCGGCGTCGCCGATCCGGCGATCGATGCGGCCATCGACGCAATGCTGCGAGCCCGTTCGAAAGAGGATTACGTCGCGGCGGTTCGCGTTCTCGATCGGCTGCTGATCTCCGGCAATTACATGGTGCCGATGCAGTACAATACGCAGCAGTGGCTTGCTTACTGGAATTATCTGGAACATCCGCGCAAGACGCCCATATTCGGTTATCAGCTGCCAACATGGTGGCGCAAACCGAACTGAAGTCCGGAGATCGAGATGAGCGAAGCGAACGCCATAACCGTCGACGTGGTGTCGGACGTCGTCTGCCCGTGGTGCTTCATCGGTCAGAAGCGGCTGGACAAGGCGATCGCCGCGGCCGGCGATGTCGAAGTGCATATACGCTGGCGGCCGTTCCAACTCGATCCAACCATTCCGCCGCAAGGCAAGGACCGCCACGACTACATGCTGGCCAAGTTCGGCAGCGACGAGCGCATTCGCGAAATTCATGCTCGCATCGAACCGCTTGGCGAAGCTGAAGGCATTTCCTTTGCCTTCGACGCTATCAAGGTGGCGCCGAACACACTCGACGCGCATCGGCTGATCCGCTGGGCCGGTGCCGCCGGCGAGGACGTCCAGAACCGACTGGTGCGCCACCTATTCCAGCTGAATTTCGAGGAAGGCGCCAATATCGGCGACCACACCGTCTTGGTCGAAGCTGCCCGCGAGGCCGGCATGGACGCCGCTGTTGTCGAAACGCTCTTGCCGAGTGACGCTGATGTCGAGGCGGTTCGCACGGAAATCGCCACCGCGTCGCGCATGGGCATCACAGGCGTGCCGTGCTTCCTGCTCGAGGACAAATATGCCGTGATGGGTGCGCAGGATGCCGACACGTTGGCCGATGCGATCCGTCAGGTCGCGGCGGCCAAGGCGCGTGGCGAGTTGGAGAAAACCGGCTGAGGCCAGGGGACGCCACTTCTCCTCCATTTTGACGTAGCTGATGAAAGAGCCGCTTGCCATTGGGCCGGTGCGGATCCCCCATTTGGTTGACGAATGGGCAAGAGAACGATCCTGCACTCCCGCTGTTCCGATGCGATATTGGCGACTTCGCCGCGGCAAGGAAGCGGCGTCGACCCCGGCCCTCATGATTTTTTGAGTCACGAAACCGTGTACCAGGTTTCCCCAGGGGAAGATCGACAAAAGCCCCGTTCGCCGCGTCCAAGCTGCTGAAACCAATCAAAATTTCCTGATCGCTGCCCACCGTTTTGCTGGCGATTCGATCTTCAATCTGTTGCTTCAGTGCAACGGCCGCGAAAGCAATCCCACAGGCCTGGTTTAAAAATTAATGGAAAATGATCAATTGGTGTTACCATCCGTAACAAAACAAAAAAGGTTTGGGCGGGATCGTGATTCGGATCGGCAGGCGATCGCAAGAGTCAGTACCGGATGGACTACGCAGCGACGCCGCAGGGCGGTCGCATTTGACGCCGGTATCCTCGATGCGCAATTTCTGGGGGCTCGTGCGAGCCTACTGGATCTCGGACCGCTGGAAGGAAGCCTGGGCGCTGACGCTGGTGATAGCCCTGCTCACCGCGCTGTCCAGCAAGGCCAGCGTGTGGTTCGCCATGGCGTCGGGCGAATTGGTGAATTCGATCGCCTTCCTGCACGATGCCGCCAACACCAGGCCCTTGGAGACAATCCTGACCAACGCCGGCATACTGGTGCTGCTGGTCATGCTCAAGGACGTCGGCTTCACCGGCGTGCGCAATCTCGTCTCGGCAACCTTGCACCGCAAATGGCGCGGCTGGCTGAACGACCAATTCAACCAGGCCTTGCTCGACGGCAACCATACTCATTTTCACGCTCAACATGGTTCCGCGGACGGCGGCATCGTTGCGCCCGACAATGTCGACCAGCGCATCCAGGAATCGATCAAGGACATGACCGGCGGTGCGATCGGCCTCGCCATGGGCGTGCTGGGGCTGGCGACTTCGCTCTACTTTATAGGCCAGAACCTGTTGCAGTCGTCAGTGGAGGTCAAAGGCCTGGAGTTCCTTGGCAGCTATGGCAGCGCTGTTCTCGCCCTTCTCGCGGTTGCCACTTACGTCCCCCTCAACACCTGGATCGCCGTCAAGCTCGGCAGCCTGCTGGAACGTCTCAACATTCGCATGCAGAAGGCCGAGGGAAGTTATCGTAGCGAACTGACGACGTTCCTGCGCCGCAGCTTCCATGTCGCCGCCTCGCATGGCGAGGGCGTGCAGAAGAGGATGCACGACCGGCTCTATGTCGACATCGATCGCACCTGGGGGCGGCTGAATGTCGTCAACACCAGCTATATGTCGTTCGAGCTGATCTACAACTTCGTCGGCGCCCGTATCGTCGCCTATGCTCCAGGCCTTGTGCCGTTCATCCACAGCCGCTTGGACTATAAAGGCTACATCACCGGCTCCGAAATGGTCGCCCAGCTCATCAGCCAGTGTTCCTGGTTCATTCATGTCATGCCCGCCATCGCGACGCTGCGCGCCAACAGCCAGCGCGTGACGGAGCTCGCCAACGCGATCGAGAAAGTCCAGCACCCGCAGGAATTCTACAGCCAGAGCGGCCGTTCCGACTTCCACTACGCCAGCCAGAATCCGGTCTTCGGTCTGACCATCCAGAAGCTGGAGCTGGCGCATCAGGGTGAGGATGCGACACCATTCCTCAGTTCCGCCAACCTGCGCTTCCGGCGCGGCGAATGGACCTTCCTGAAAGGCGAATCCGGGTGCGGCAAGACCTCGCTGATCAAGGCGATCAACGGCCTGTGGCCTTATGGCCGCGGCACCATCGTCTTCCCCGAGGGCGTCAAGAGCTTCTATGCCGCCCAGGAGGTCAAGCTGCCGCAGGTGTCGCTGAAACAGCTGGTCTGCCTACCAGGCTCGGAAGGCGACCACGGCGATACCCAGGTCGCGTCGGCACTGCACAAGGCTGGCCTTGGCGATTTCATCGAACACATGGCCAATGAAAGCCGCGAGGGCAAGAGCTGGGATCAGGTCCTGTCGGGCGGCCAGAAGCAGAAGCTGGTGGTGGCTCGTATCATCCTGCAGCAACCGGGCCTGCTGTTCCTCGACGAGGCGACCGGGGCTCTCGACCCTGATGGCAAGATTGCCTTCCACCAAGCCATCAAGGACAACTGCCCTGATGTGACGGTGATCAGTGTCATGCACGAAGCCGTGGCACCGAGATCTGCTGCCGGGACCGAGTTCTACCACTCGATGGTCCTGATTGCCGACGGCGTCGCCACGAAGAAGCCGCTTGCCCCAAGCCTGCCGCTGGAACTCACCACGATCCTGGCCCAGCCACGGCCGGTCGAGGACAAATGGACGCGTTTCTCGCGCCGGCTGAAGCAGAAATAATGCTGATGTCCCCGTGGCTTGCCACGGTGAACGGTCCACGGTGATCACAGTCTCGCGATCCGGGCCGTTCGGCACTGTTTTCCTTCCTCACGGCGATTGACTCGGCAAGGCGCGCTCCTATGTTGCGCCGGCTTGCAGCAGTCAAAAGCGAACCCGCAAGCAGAAAGGTCACCGCGCCATGCCTGGCGACAGTCACAGTCGAACGCAACGGCCGTCCGCCTAGACGTGACCTGAATGGTTCATGTCCTGCCGGACGGCAAGGAGTGAGCCATGAACGATTTTTTCCCCGTAGCGGACGACGAGGCCGTCGCTATCGCCCGCATCCTTGCCAATGATCACGTCGCCGACCTTGTCGAGGCGCTCAACCATGAATCGCGCGAAACCGCGACGGAGCTGCTTTGCGCCGTACCCTTCGAACGGCTGGTCGAGATTTTCGACCAGCCTGAGCTCGAAGGCGCGCCCGAACTGGCGGAGGCCCTGCCCCGTCCCAAGGCGAGCAAGCTGCTCACCGCCATGTCCGTCGACCGCGCGGCCGACATCCTGCGCGAGCTCGACGAGCCGGCACGCTCCGAGCTGCTCGGTGCGCTGGCGCCGCCGCTGCGCGCCACCCTGCTTTCCATTCTGGGCTATCCCGAAGGCAGCGCCGCCTCGATCATGACCACGGAGTTCGTCAGCGTGCCCTCCGACTGGACCGTCGGACGCACGCTCGACTACATCCGCAAGGTCGAACGGACGCGCGAGACCGTCTATGCAATCTACATTGTCGATCCGCGGACAAATCTCCTGGTGCGGTCGACGGGCTTGCGTCGGCTCATCACCGGTGAACCGGACGACCCGATCCTGTCGGTAGCGCCGGACCGCCTGCCGGTGACAGTCACTCCGCTGACGGATCGTGAACACCTGGCGCAGACGATCTCCAAATACGATTTGCTCGCCGTCCCGGTCGTCGACAACGGCAAGATCCTCGGCATCGTCACCATCGACGACATCATCGACACGATGATCGAGGAGACGACCGAAGACGTGCATCGCTTTGGCGGCATGGAGGCTTTGGACGAGCCGTATATGAAGATGAGCTTTCTCGCCATGATCAAGAAGCGCGGTGGTTGGCTCTGTGCGCTGTTCATCAGCGAGATGCTGACGGCCAATGCCATGCAAAGCTATGAGGGCGAGCTGGAGAAGGCGATCGTGCTGACGCTGTTCATCCCGCTGATCATGAGTTCCGGCGGCAATTCCGGCTCGCAGGCGACCTCGCTGGTCATCCGCGCGCTGGCGCTGCGCGAAATCGGCCTTCGTGACTGGTGGCGGGTGGCGCTGCGCGAACTGCCTACCGGTCTCGTGCTCGGCGCCATGCTGGGCGTGGTCGGCGTCTGCCGCATCGCGCTCTGGCAATATATGGGCTTCTATGACTATGGCCCGCACTGGCCGCTGATTGCCGCAACCGTTGGTGCCGCACTGGTCGGCATCGTCACCTTCGGTTCGCTGTCGGGGTCGATGCTGCCTTTCGCCCTGAAACGGATCGGTTTCGACCCCGCCAGTGCATCCGCACCGTTCGTCGCCACGCTGGTCGATGTCACCGGACTGGTGATCTATTTCTCGGTGGCGCTCGTCATCCTGCGCGGCACTTTGCTGTAGCGGTTCGACTGCCGCCGCCGGCCGTGGCTGGCGGCGGCAGCGCCGCGTCAAGCGACGTCAGACGCGCTCGCCGTCCTTCACTCGATAGGTCGGCTTGTACATGGTGACGAGCTCTTCGGAGGCGGTCGGGTGCACGGCCATCGTGCGGTCGAAGTCGTCCTTGGTCAGTCCGGCCTTCAGGGGGATGCCGAGCAGCTGTGCCATTTCGCCGGCATCCGGCCCCAATATGTGGGCGCCGAGAACCCTGCGCGAAGCGCCATCAACGACCAGCTTTATCAGCATCTTTTCGTCACGGCCCGACAGCGTGTGCCGCATCGGCCGGAAGCTGGCGCGGTAGATTTCGATATCGGCGAAGCGCTTGACGGCTTCGTCTTCCGACAGGCCGACCGTGCCGATTTCCGGTTGCGAGAAGACAGCCGTCGCGATCGTGTCGTGGTCGGGCGCCGTCGGGTTGTCCTTGAATGCCGTCTCGACGAAGCACATGGCTTCGTGAATCGCCACCGGGGTCAGCTGCACGCGGTTGGTGACATCGCCGATCGCCCAGATATTGTCGATGTTGGTGCGGGAATACGGGTCGACCTTGATCGCACCGGTCGCGGCGGTCATCTCGATGCCTATGCCTTCCAGGCCCATATTCTCGGTGTTGGGAAGGCGGCCGATGGCCAGCATCACCTGATCGACCGTCAGCACCTGCCCTCCGATGAGCTGCGCGTCGAGCCGTCCGTCCGGCCGCTTGCTGACCGATTCGGAGACAGAATGGCAAAGGATCTTTATCCCCTTCTTCTCCATCGTCTCATGCAGCGTGCGCCGCAGGTCCATGTCGAAGCGGCCGAGGATTTCCTTGCCGCGATAGACCAGCGTGGTGTCTACGCCGAGACCATGGAAGATGTTGGCGAACTCGACCGCGATATAGCCGCCGCCCTCGATCATGATCGCCTTTGGCAGGTCCTTGAGGTCGAAAGCCTCATTGGAAAAGATGCAGTGTTCGTGGCCGGGCAGCGCCGGATGCGCCGCCGGACGGCCGCCGGTGGCGATCAGTATCTGATCGGCGGTGACGGTGCGGTCCTCGCTCAGCAGGTGGATCACGTGCGGGTCGACGATCATCGCCCGCGTGTGAAACGTCTCGCCACCCGAACCCTCGACATTCTTCTTGTAGATCGCTTCCAGCCGGCTGATCTCGCGGTCCTTGTTGGCGACCAGCGTCTGCCAGTCGAAACTGGCTTCCGGCACTGTCCAGCCATAGCCGGCGGCGTCGGCGAAATGCTCGGGAAATTGCGAGGCATAGACATAGAGCTTCTTCGGCACGCAGCCCCTGATGACGCAGGTGCCACCGAAACGATATTCTTCGGCAATGCCAACGCGCTTGCCGAGCGCTGCCGCGACCCGCGCCGCCCTCACCCCTCCGGAGCCGCCGCCGATGACGAAGAGGTCGTAGTCATAACCGGCCATGAAGCGGCTCCTTGAACGCCAAAATGCGACTGACAGGTAGGCCGCAAACCGTCAAAAGAAAAGCCCGGACAAGCCGGGCTTCACAGATGGCCGCAAGGCCGTCGGAAAGATCACGATCAGTTCTGCGTGCCGTCCGCCGGCGCAGAACCGTCGGCGGGGGCCGCGCCATCCGCCGGAGCAGCACCGTCCGCCGGCGCGGTTGCATCGGCGGGTGCGGCCGGCGCCTTGGCTTTTGCCGCCGCTGCCAGAGTCTCGCCGACTTGCTGGGCGAGATCGCGCGCGACGCCGTTCTGCCAGATGTCGGCGGCCTTGACGAGGTCACGCGTCACGGTCGGGCCGCTGTCGAGCAGCTTCTTGCCGGACTCGGAGCTGTAGAAAGCCGCGATGTCGGAGAGTTCCTTTTCGGAAAACACCTTCGCATAGGCAAGAGCCGCTTCCTTCTCGAGATCCGCACGGCGTGAGGCCATCGCCAGCGCCTTCTCGTTGATCGTCTTGCCGATCAGTTCCTGCATGTCCGGGTTCTTCTGGATAAGCTGCGATTCGAGCGCCGCGGCGGCCTGCGGCAGGATGTTGTCGAACGGGTCGGTCGCGTGGATCGCGGCGACCGCGGCGCGTGCGGCCTTCAGATGCGATTCCGTGACGTCCTGCGCGAAGACAGGCGAGGAGAACGCGAAGACGGCCGATGCCGCCACAAGGACGGAAAGACGGCGAACCCGGTTATGCAACATCATGATCGGTAGAACTCCCTGGTTTTCGGGCGGCATGGACAGTTTGGATACCGTCGCCGCCGGCGATGATGGCCGCTGACGCCAGCCCGATGAAAAGACCATGCTCGACCACGCCAGGAATGGCGTGGAGAGCATTCGAAAGCGCTCTTGTATCCGGAATGCGGCCAAAAGATGCATCGAGGATAAAATGGCCGCCGTCTGTAACAAAAGGCTGGCGTCCCGTCATCCTCAATGTCACCGGACCCGAAAGGCCGAGATTTCCAGCCGCCATGACCACGGCGATCTCGGTCGCGCGCAGGCCGAACTGGTTGACTTCGATTGGAAGCGGAAACCGGCCGAGTGTCTCGACCATCTTCGATCGGTCTGCGATGACGATCATGCGCTGCGAGGCCGCGGCCACGATCTTCTCGCGCAGCAGCGCCCCGCCGCCGCCCTTGATCAATGTCAGCTCCGGGTCGACCTCGTCGGCACCGTCGACGGTGAGATCGAGCTCAGGCGTTTCCTCCAGCGTCGACAGCGGCACGCCGAGTTCGCGGCACAGCGCAGCAGTGCGTTCAGAGGTCGGCACGCCTGTTATGGTCATGCCGGTGGCGACCTTGTCGGCAAGCAGCCGCACGAACTCCTCGGCAGTGGTGCCGGTGCCGATGCCGAGCCGCATGCCGTCGCTGACATGGGCAAGGGCCGCCCGCGCGGCCTCGACCTTCAATTGCCTCGCATCCATGCTGCTTTGCTGCCCCGAAACCGAATGCATGTCGCCCAAAATGACCTCGGCTTTGGGAAAACGACATGCATGAAAGAAAGACCTGAAGCGCGCCGCATGAGTCTGTTTCGACGCGACGCGCTTTAGCGTTTTCGGCTCCTAGCATTTTTGCAGGCCGGGTCAAAGCCCTTGGCAGCCGCCCCGCCGGTCTGCTTGCCTTAACGCGTCGCAGCCGTTATCGCCTGCCATGCACAAACCTGCGCAGGATGGATCATGACTCGCCCGATCATCGTGTTCGACCTCGATGGAACGCTGATTGACACGGCGCCGGACCTGCTCGACAGCCTCAACCACAGCCTGGCGGCCAGCGAACTATCGGCCGTCGACGAAGCCGGCTTCAAACGCTTCGTCGGCCATGGCGGCCGGGTGATGATCGAACGGGCGCATGCCGCGCAGCAACGATCCCTCAAGGTCGAGGAGCACGACCGGCTGCTGAAACTGTTCCTCGATCACTACACCGACAACATTCCGGGCAAATCCCGCCCCTACCCCGGCGTGACCGAGGCGATTGCCCGTTTTGAGAAGGCCGGCTATCTGCTGGCAATCTGCACGAACAAATACCAGGCCAATTCGCTGGCGCTGATCGAAGCACTCGGCTTGACCAGGCATTTCGCGGCAATTGCCGGGCAGGACACGTTCGCGTTCCGCAAGCCCGATCCGCGCCACCTGATCGAGACCATCAAAATCGCCGGCGGTGATCCGCACCGCGCCTTGATGGTCGGCGATTCGCAAACCGATATCGACACCGCCAAGGCGGCCGGCATTCCTGTCGTCGCCGTCGATTTCGGCTACACCGACCGTCATGTGCGCGAGTTCGAGCCCTCGGCGGTGATCTCGCATTTCGATGCGTTGACGCTCGATCTGGCGCAAAGGCTGATCGGCGCCGCCGCATACTGAGCGCCGACGATGAAAATCTCTGCGGAACCGGCCTTGGCGAGACCGCAAATCCGATCTGTGTGACAACACCAGACGCTGCCTTGACTTAATGGGTCGGCCTCCCTTATATCGCGGCTCGCTTGGCCTTCGGGCAACGAGCGGGCGATTAGCTCAGCGGGAGAGCACACCCTTCACACGGGTGGGGTCGCAGGTTCAATCCCTGCATCGCCCACCATCTGTTTGCTGAACATCACATCGGCAGCTACAGCCCGCCTTCCCCTTTGGCGCTCTGCCTTTCCGCACAGGCGCTGAACGCCGGAACACCCACATGCGGAACAAACCTGCATGACAGCGAGTTTCCTTGCGTCGAAACTTGAGGGAAAACCATGTCCAGATTTCTGCTTGCGGCCTCCGTCGTCGTTCTTTTCGCCGCCGGACCCGCCTTTGCCGCGGATGAAACTGCACTGCCGCCACCCAATGCCAAGAAGCTGTCGGAGATCATCGCCAAGGTCGAGCAGCGTGACGGGTTTCGCTACGTGAAGGAGGTCGACTGGGACAAGGACGGCTACACCGTCACCTACTATACCTCGGACAAGGCAAAGGTCGAAATCGTCTTCGATCCTGTGACGGCCGAACCAAAATAAGGTTCGCGGACATCACGTCGCGAATGCGCTGCGTCTGCGTGTTCTCAACGACAAAACGAGCGTCAAAATTGTCCATCCTGGCGTATGTTAGGCTGGGCGCGGGGCCGCGCCTTCGGCAATCCTGTTGGCTTGGGGGCCATGATGCGATGTTTCGTTAGACCCTATCTTCTGTCTGTATTCGCCATCGTCTCAGCCGGCGGCTTCCTTGCCGTTTCTCCGGCATTGGCGGACGGGCCGTCCTTCGACTGCGGCAAGGCAAACCTGCCGGCGGAAAAGGCGATCTGCGCCGACCCGCAGTTGTCGGCGATCGATCTGCTGGTTTCGAAGGCCTATAAGGAATTCGAGCCGGCGTTCGGCGGCGACAAGCGCAAGATTGCCCGCGGGCTGATCGCCGATCGCAATGCTTGCAAGAGCGATACCCCCTGTATCGTCAGCGCGCTCGACAACGCCTTGCAGACCTATGGAAATGCGCCGTCCTGGGTGCAGGACTACACCATCGCGCTGATCGGCAAGAAGGCGCTGGACGCCGCTGCACGGAACCCCGGCAATAAGGACCAGCCCCTGCCCTCGGCGATCGGCCAATGCGCGTCGACGCATATCGAGACGCTGACCACGCGGCTTGGCGACGATCCGCTGGAAACGGCTACTCCCGAAGCGGGTAGCGCGGCCACATTCACCAATGGCGGCGGCGCCGTATCCTATAATCGCGAGGCTGGCCTTGCCGCCTCGAAGGTCGGCGAACCCGTCGTCATGTGCTTGATCTCCATTCCCAGGGACTGCCCCAAGGACGACGACCGTGGCCGGGTTTATTATTCCGTCGACCTGGTCGCGAAAGGCTCCTGGGCTCTCCCGGATTCGCAGCATATGTGCGGCGGCGCCTGAGCTGCGGGATTTTCACCAGCGAGCCCAGGAGTGCTCCGTCTCCCCTTGCGTCAATTCGCCATTGATGGCTGATTGTGGAAGGATCAGGCTTCACCGGGGGGTGGACATGTCAACTGCGAAGCACTTGATGAAGCGCGTCCTCATGATGCTGGCCGGCTATCTCGTCGCCATACTGGTTGGTCTGATCGCCGTCGTGGCGATCTATGCCGCGCTGAGTTCCCTGCCCAACGCGCCAGCCTATTTCGACCTCATGGGGGTCTCGCCGATCGCGGCCTTTGTGGTACCGCCGCTCGGCATGTTCATCTATTTCCTGACCATCGTGGTAACCGCGCCCCAGACGCTGATTTTTGCGCTGATCGCCGAATTCTTCTCTCTTCGCAACGCTATGCTGCACATGGTCTTCGGCGCCGCGGCTGCGGCCGGAGGTTTCTTCCTGATCTGGCCGGGCGCGGCGGAGGACGTGGATCTGGAGCGCTGGGCCGACATCGGCATCATAGCCGCCGCCGGTCTGGTTGCCGGGCTGGTCTATTGGCTGATCGCCGGGCGCGACGCCGGTTTCAGACGCTCGCTGTCGGAGCGATAAACGACTAGCTCGAGGGTGAGCGCACCGCCTCGGTTGCGTCCAGGGCCTGCTTCAGCCGGGAATCGCGATCGTAGACGTCGCTGAAATACTCGACCTTGCCGGACATGTCGGGCCAGGCGGTGAAATAAGCGACATAGACTGGGATCGTGCGTGTCACATCCTCGGTCGAGTGTCCGTGCTTCAGCTTCTCCGCGATATAATCGACCGAGGTGCCTAGCACTGCCGCCGCCATGCCGCGCGGATCCTGCAGGCGCACGCAGCCATGGCTGAGCGCGCGCATATCCTGCTTGAAGAACGATTTCTGCGGCGTGTCGTGCATGTAGATCGCGTGCTTGTTGGGGAACAGGATCTTCAGTTCGCCCAGAGCATTGGCCTCGCTCGGCTGCTGGCGCACATTATAGGGAATGTTGGCGCCATAAGCGCCCCAGTTCACCGCCGACGAAGGGATGCGCTTGCCGCGTGAATCCGTCACCTCGTAGCCGGCCCGGTCAAGATAGCCGGGATCGCCGCGCAACCTCGGCAGCATTTCGTTGACGATGATCGACTGCGGCACGCCCCAGTAGGGGTGGAAATCGACCTGCTTGATCTGGTCGTAGAAGAAGGCGGTCTGGTTGGTGACACGGCCGACGACGGCGCGCGTCTTCAATTTTTCCTGGCCGTCGTCGATATAGCTCGCGGTGAAGGCAGGCTGGTTAATGAAAACACGCGGGCTGCCGAGATCGGAGGGCAGCCAGCGCAGTTCTTCCAGCGCCACCTCCACCTTCAGCAGCCTGTCGGCCTTCGACGTCCCGGCCAGCGTGGCGACCGTGCGTGGACCGATGACGCCATCGCCCTTCATGCCTTCCTTCTGCTGCACCGCCTTGATCAGCGGCACCAGCTCGGGAACGTAGACTTCGCTGGTTGCCAGCCGCGACAGGACCTCGCCATAGGTGCCGCCCATTTCGTCATCGAGATTACGCGCGATCAGCGACAGCAGCTTCGGCAATTCGGGGCTGGTTTCGCCTGGCTTCAGCAGCAGCTTGGGATCGACGACGATTTCGTTCTCGGCGCTCGCCTGCAGCGCTTCCAGTTCGACGCGCAGCGCCTGATATTCCGCATTCTGCGGATGGCGCGATTCCAGATAGGTGCGAACCTCCTGGGTATGCGCCAGAGTCTTCAGCACGCCCATCATGTCGAGCGGCTTGGCCGGGAAATCGTAGTAGCCGGTCATGCGGTTGGGCTCGACACGGCCATTCTGGGCGTCATGGGCATAGCGCAGGACACGTGCCGACAGCGCCATCTCGAACCGCACGAGCTCCTTCAGCTTGGCTGCCTCGTCCGCCGAGGACGAACTGGCGGCAGGCACATCGACCGTGTAGTCGGCAGGCGTGAGGCCGTAGCTTGCAGCCTCGCCAAGCACCCGCACGGCATCCTGGGCGCGGTTGTTCGGGGTGGTTCCGGTCACCCAGATGAAATCCGGGTTGGCCGAGTAATAGGCGATCAGCGCCTTGGCTATGTCGGGCTCGGCATAGAGTTCATAGTCGGCGAGCCCGGCAATGGCTTCATGGAAGGCAGCACCCGTGGCCGAAGGCACGAAAGCGGCATCTTGCGGTGTAGCCGGCTGCGGCGCCGTCGCCAGCGTCGAGAAGTCGACACGCACCAGCTTGTCGGCCTTGTAAGTATAGTAGGACGGACTGCTGATCTTCACGCCACCGCCGGCCGGAGCGTTCGGCTTGGGTTTGTGCTTCGGCGGAGGAGGCGGAAACTCGCCTTTCGGCTCATGCCTTATGCCACCGCCGAACAGCATGTCGAAAAATCCCTGGGCCCCTGCTTGAGGCATGCCGAAAGCCAGCGTCGCCGTAACCGCCACCAGCAGCATCACGGTTGCTTTTTTACCGACGAATTTCATGGATCACCCGCTCCGGTCGCAACCGGTTCCCGTTCCGCACGCTAGACCGTCCCGCTCACCGCATGGCGGATGTAAGGCGCGACTATACCGATTCATACCGATTTCGTTAAGCTTTCATAAATTTCGGCAGGGCTGTTGCAGAACGGTTTCACAACATCGTGACGGCCGGCGCGACCGAACTGTCGCGCCGGCCCGGGAATCCCTGTGGCTTACGCGTTTGCGCCTCCATCGATGGTCAGCGCGGCTCCGGTGACGAACCTGCCCTCCGGTCCGGCGAGCCAGGCAACCATGCCGGCGATATCGTCAGCTTCGCCGAATCGCGGGGTGGCCATCTTCTGGCGCTGATGCTCGGCATGCGGGCCGTCGGCCGGGTTCATGGCGGTGTCGGTCGAACCGGGATGGACGACATTGGCGGTGATGCCGCGTGACCCGAGGTCCCGGGCCAATGCCTTGGTCAGGCCGACCAGCGCCGCCTTGCTGGCCGAGTAGGCGCCCAGGCTGGTGTCGGTGACCCGCTCGGCCAGATTGCTGCCGATCGAGATGATCCTGCCGCCCTCGCCCATGTGCCTTGCCGCCGCTTTCGAGGCGATGAACGGCGCTCTCAGATTGATCGACATGGTTTCGTCGAAATCGGCAAGCGACAGCGCATCGATCGCCGCGGCGCGCCAGATGCCGGCACTGTTGACCAGGATGTCGAGCCGGCCGAAGGCAGTCACAGCATCGGCCACCGCCTGGTCTATGGCCTCGGAGTCACGGTTGTCGGCTTTAATGGCGATGGCGCGACCGCCCTTGGTCTCTATCTCGGCGACGACGGACCGAGCCTGCTCCTCGCCATGCACATAGGTCAGCGCCACATCGGCCCCCTCCGCCGCCAACCTTCGTGCAATGGCCGCGCCGATACCGCGGCTGCCTCCGGTGACGAGTGCTGCCTTGCCGTTCAAATTTCCTGATGACATCGGTTTCTCCATTTATGTAGCGATTGATACATAAATACCTGCCAGCCTTGCCTGGCCGCGTCAACTCATTTATGTATCGATCAACACAGAAAAGAGCATCATGTCGGAAAGAGGCCGTCCCCGAACCTTCGATCGAACCGCGGCCTTGCGGCGCGCGATGGACGTGTTTTGGGCCAAGGGCTATGAAGGCGCATCGATCAGCGATCTCGCCGTGGCAATGGGCATAAATTCGCCGAGCCTCTACGCCGCCTATGGCAGCAAGGAGGCCCTGTTCCTCGAGGCGACCGATCTCTATTCCCGCGTTGAGGGCGCCGACATCTGGCTCGCGCTGGAAGAGGCGCCAACGGCGCGGCTTGCGATCGAGCGGTTCTTGCGCCGGACCGCGAAGGCCTATTCGCAAAGCGATCGTCCGCAGGGCTGCCTGATTACGCTGGGTGCGCTGCACGAAGACTCGAGCCGGGGCCCGATCTGCGCGGATTTGCGGCGCCGGCGCGCCGAGAATCTTGCCGCGCTGAAGAAACGTCTGGAGCGCGGCGTGGCCGAGGGTGAATTGCCTGCCGACTTCGATTGCCGTGCAGCCGCGACCTTTTTCGCAACGGTCCAGCATGGCATGTCGATTCAGGCGCGTGACGGCGCTTCCCGCGCCGCCCTGATGGCAACGGTAGCCGGGGCAATGGCTGCTTGGAAGGCCATGGCCGGCACCATCGAGGCGTGACAAACACCATCCGTTGTGCTCGAAATCCGACTTGCCAGCAAACTTGCGGCCGGAGGGAACCACGTGAAAAAAGGGTATCGCGAACTGCTGGATGAAGCCAATGCCGAGATCGAAGTGGTTTCGCCCGAGGAAGCGGCAGGGCTGCTCGAGGACGAAGACACCATTTTCGTCGATCTGCGCGATCCTCGTGAAATCGAACGCGACGGCAGAATTCCCGGCGCCAAGCACGTCACGCGTGGCATGCTGGAGTTCTGGATCGATCCCGAAAGCCCCTACCACAAGCCTTTCTTCGCTTCCGGAAAAAGCTTCGTCTTCTTCTGCGCCGGCGGCTGGCGTTCAGCGCTGGCCACCAAGACGGCGCAGGACATGGGTCTTTCCCCGGTCAAACACATCCTCGGCGGCTACACGGCCTGGAAGGCTGCCGGACTGCCTGTAGAGCCCGGAGACAAGAAGAAATAGCCTGAGTGCCGCTCAGTGGAGCAGCGACGGGTTCTGCTGCATGGTCACGAAGCCGACGGCGCGTTCAACCACGCCCTTGTCGGCCAGAATGCGGCGATGGCCGAGCCCGTCGGCCCAGTGCAGCCGTACATGGTCGCCGGCGCCGGCATAGCGTCGCGCATGTTCAGCCGGCACCTCCCGGTCGTCGGGCGCGTGGATGACCAACGTCGGCACGGGCGCCTGGGCGAGCTGCCGGTCACCGGTGAATTCGTGCAACGGCCGGCCGGAGAGATATTCGACGCGGTCAGCCATGGCGACCTGCGAGCGGGGACCGACATTGAGCATGCGGCTGAAGTCGGCGAAGATTGCCGGCAGCGAGCTTGGTGCCGCGATCAGCACAAGACGTGCGGCCGACAGCGGCGGGATGTCCTTGACGGAGCCGGCGATGGCATTGGCGGCAACGGCACCTCCGAAGGAATGGCCGACGGCAGCCACGAACGGCCCAAACCATTCGCCGGCCACTCTTGCGGCTTCGACGGCATTGACCATGTTCAGGTGCCTGCCCTGCGAATGGCCATGACCGGGAAGATCGAGTGAGACGACCTTGTAGCCGGCGGCGCGAAAACCTTCGATCAGCACGCGCATATATTCGGTACGCGAGCGCCAGCCATGGATGACTAGGACGGTGCCGGCGGACTCGCGGCCCGGCTCGGGGCGGAATTCATGAACCATGACGCAGCCGGTCGCGGTCTTCAGCCGGTGATGCCGCGCCTCGGCCATGAACTCCGCGGCGCGGTCGATGGCGCGGCGCTCGCCGTCGGTCAGTGTCCTGGTGCTTGGCGTACGGCAGAACAATTCGAAAGCCGCACGCCCGGTGATGCGCGGCGCGACATGTTCGGCCGCACCAAACACACCTCGGATGACCTTCAGCCGGAATGATGCCATAGTCAGAATCCATCCATACGTTCAAGCATGAACATAATAGTTCAAAGATGAACAATAAACAAGAGCTACCCTGGGACAACCCGCGTTTTCGCAACTGGGTCGCGGTGGCGCGCGCCTGCCATGTGCTGGAGCGCACGCTGGCGGTGAAACTTGCGCCGCTCGACCTTAAGCCGGCGCAGCTCGACGTGCTGATGAATCTCTACCGCCACCCGGGCATGTCGCAGCACGACCTCGCCCGCAAGCTGCTCGTCGGCCGCTCCAACATCACCATGCTGTTGCCGCAGTTGGAGACGCGTGGCCTGCTGCGGCGCGAAGGCGACGAGAAGGACAAGCGCATCTTGCGGCTTACGCTGACCGAAACCGGCGAGGCGCTGCTGATGCGGGCGCTGAAAGTGCATATGGCGCTGATCGAGAAGGCGATGAGCCAGTCGACGCCGGAACAATGCGACATGATCGGCGAGCAGATGCGCAAGATCTATGACGTGCTGAACGAGGCGTGATCGCCCTTTCAGGCGATCACCACATCGATTTCTTCGCCCGCTCCGGCCACTCCCTGTCGTAGGTTTCGCCGTCGATATTCTTGCGGCTGGTGATCTCTAAAATCTTTCCGGGTGTCGGCAGCGACTTCGGGTCGACATGCTTGGCAGGGTTCCACAGTTCCGACCGCACGATGGCGCGAGCGCACTGGAAATAGACCGAATCGACATCGATCACGGTGACCGAACGCGCAGGCTTGCCGTCGACCATGAACGACGCGCACAGCGCTGGGTCCGTGGTGATATGGGCTCGGCCGTTGATGCGCAGCGTCGTGCCGGAGCCCGGCACCAGGAACAAAAGGCCGACGCGCGGATCCCTGATGATGTTCTTCAGCGAATCGGCACGGTTGTTGCCGCGCCGGTCCGGCATCATCAGCGTTTTCACATCGACGATGCGCACGAAGCCCGCGAGATCGCCGCGGGGCGAACAATCCAGCCCCTCCGGGCCATTGGTGGCTAGCGCGACAAAGGGCGAGGCTTCGATAAAGGCGGCGTATTCGGGAATGACATGGTCGAGTTCCTTGACCACCGAGGCCTCGCCCGGCAATCCGTAAAGGGCTTCGAGTTGTTCGACTGTGGTGATGACCGACATTTTTTTCCGTCTCCCGTTCCGCCGCCCTACTCCCGATCGGTGACGTTTTGACGACGCAATGGCGGCTAACGATCGCGGCTCAGGCCCTTCTCGGCGAGTTCCGCGAGATAGGCATTCCAGCGCGCATCCTTCTCATGGCCGAGCGTGTGCAGGTAATTCCAGGTGAAGATGCCGGTGTCATGGAAGTCGTCGAAGGTGATTCGCACCGCATAGTTGCCGACCGGCTCGATCTTCAGGATGGCCACATCGCGTTTGCCGGGAACCGTCACCCGCTGTTCGGGCGAATGGCCCTGCACTTCCGCCGACGGTGAGGCGACGCGCAGCAGCTCGGCCGGCAACTCGAACGGCTGGTGGCCGGGAAAGGTCACGGTGAGCAGCTTGCGGTCCTTGGAGACCCTCAGTTCTTTCGGAGCCGTCATGATCGATCCTGCCTGAATTTGCCCTTCCCTACGCTGCTTCGCGCCAAGCGAAAAGGTATGGGATCGTGCCGACACGCAATGTCGGTCGCGGAATGTTACCAAAGATCGAGGTCGGCTATCTTGAATGGCGGGCTGGATCGTATCACATAGCTGTATATAACGGCGCCGTTAACGGCCACGGAAACGCTCGAACATGAACATGATCGACCCCTTCGGTCGCACGATCAGCTATCTTAGAGTGTCGGTCACCGACCGCTGCGATTTCCGCTGCACCTATTGCATGGCCGAGGATATGGCCTTCCTGCCCAAGAAAGACCTGCTGTCGCTGGAAGAACTCGACCGGCTCTGCACCGTGTTCATTGAAAAGGGTGTCAAACGGTTGCGCCTCACCGGCGGTGAGCCGCTGGTGCGCAAGAACATCATGCATCTGGTGCGCCAGCTTTCCCGGCACCTTGACAGCGGCGCACTGGAAGAACTGACGCTGACCACCAACGGTTCGCAGCTTTCGCGCTTCGCCGCCGAGCTCGCCGATTGCGGCGTCAAGCGCATCAATGTTTCGCTCGACACGCTTGATGCCGACAAGTTCCACGCCATCACCCGCTGGGGTCATCTCGGCAAGGTCATGGCCGGCATCGACGCTGCCCAGGCGGCTGGCTTGAAAGTCAAGCTCAACGCGGTGGCGCTGAAGGATTTCAACGACGCCGAACTGCCCGAAATGATGCGCTGGGCGCATGGTCGCGGCATGGACCTTACCGTCATCGAAACCATGCCGATGGGCGAGATCGACGCCGATCGCACCGACCAGTACTTGCCGCTGTCGCTGCTGCGCGCATCACTCGAGCGCCAGTTCACGCTGACCGACATTCCGTTCAAGACCGGTGGCCCGGCCCGCTATGTCCAAGTCGCCGAGACCGGCGGAAAACTCGGCTTCATCACGCCGATGACGCATAATTTCTGCGAAAGCTGCAACCGGGTCAGGCTGACTTGCACGGGCACGCTCTATATGTGCCTTGGCCAGGAAGACGCGGCCGACCTGCGCGCTCCGTTGCGCGCGTCCGAAGGCAATGAACTGGTTGCCGACGCTATAGACGAAGCCATCGGCCGCAAGCCGAAGGGCCATGACTTCATCATCGACCGCCGTACCAGCCGTCCGTCGGTGTCTCGGCATATGAGTGTCACGGGCGGCTGACCTTGTCTCCTGTCCGTGCGAGAATGCCGTGCAATCATCGGCTTCGGGGCAAGGCATGCGACGGCTCTACTCAATCATCATATCTCTTGCCGCGGTCTCGGCGAATACCGCGTTTGCCGCGCAATCGACCTACGTGAACGAGCGCTTCGGCACCGTTTGCACCTTCCCCGACGATATCTTCACCGATCGCCAGCCCGAGCCTGAGAATGGCGACGGTCAGGTATGGCTGAGCGCGGACGGCGCCAGCCTGACATGCTCCGGCATCCTCAACATCGACCATGAGACGCCGAAAGACTTTGTCGTCGGCGAAAAGACGAGCAATGAGCCTGGCTACAAGGTCGCCTACGGCAAAGCCGGCAAGGATTGGGCGGTGCTGTCGGGCGTGAAGGACGGAAAGATTTTTTACGAGCGGCGGCTGTTTGGCGGGGATGGCGTCATCCGCACGATCTGGATCGACTATCCGCCGGCGCTGAAATCGAAATATGACCCGCTGGTCGGCGCCATCGCTGGCAGCCTCAAGGGGCCATGAACCGTTCGAGCCAAGAGTATTTTAGCCACACCGCAAACAAATCTCTGTCGGCAAATGTCGGTCTGATTTACTGGTCATGGTTTCCCGCCTACCCTCCGTTCCGTAGCGATTCATCGCATTTTCGGGGGATTACATCATGCGCAAACTTCTTCTCGCTTTCGCCTTGCTCGGCTTGGCTGCCCTGCCGGCGGCTGCCCAGTCGATCGGCGGCACTTACACCGTTGCCGGCACCAATTTCGACGGTTCGTCCTATGGCGGCGAAGCCACCATCACGCTGACCAGCGGCACCACCTGCACGATCCACTGGGAGACCGGCGGTTCTTCTTCCGATGGCATCTGCATGCGCAACGACAACGCATTCTCCGCTGGCTACGAAATGGGCAAGGATATCGGCCTCGTCGTCTACAAGGTCGAGGATGACGGGTCGCTGCATGGTCTGTGGACCATCGCCGGCAAGGAGGGGAACGGCACCGAGGTGCTGACACCCAAGAAGTAGACAATCCCTCGTCCGCACCGTGTCGGGAGGCGTTGCCGCCTTCCGACAGAATTCATACCTCGTCCGGGTGGTTTCATGCCGGCGAAGATGGATATCGGGTCCTGGCCCAGCCCTTTGCCGTTGCTGTCTCGTGGCGGGCTGTTACAGCCTTGCTTGCCAAAGCAACCGGTAGATGTCTTGCCCCTTTCCCCAAATCTTCGCGGCGCGTTGTTCATGGTGGTAGCGATGGTTGGCTTCACGCTCAACGACGCCATCACCAAATACTCTTCGGAGTCGATGAATATGGCGCAGGTCATGTTGATCAGAGGGGCGTTCGCCTCGCTGTTTGTCGGTCTGCTGGCTTGGCAACGTGGCGCACTTTTTCAGCCGCGCCTGATGCTGCAGCCGCTGGTGGCGGTCCGTGTCCTGGGCGAGGCGGGCGCTACGGTGTCCTTCCTGGTCGCGCTCGCCCATTTGCCGATCGGCAGCGTTTCGGCCGTTCTGCAAGCGCTGCCGCTGGCGGTGACGATGGGCGCGGCGCTGTTTTTCGGTGAAGCGGTCGGCTGGCGGCGCTGGCTGGCGATCGCCATCGGGTTTGCCGGGGTCATCATCATCGTGCGGCCGGGTTTCGAGGGCTTCAGCATTTACTCGCTGGTGGCGCTGGCATCCGTCGCCTGCTGCACGGTGCGGGACCTTGCCACCAAGCGCATCCCCCAGGCCATCCCGACGATGCTGGTCTCGACCGCCACCGCGCTGGCCATGACCGTAGTCGGTGCGTTTTTGTTGACGCCGATGGGTGGCTGGACACCGATGACCGGCAAAAGCACGGCGCTGCTGGCGCTGGCCGCGGTGCTGGTGCTCATCGGCTACCAATTCATCATCATGGCGATGCGATCGGGTGAGATCTCCTTCATCGCCCCGTTCCGCTACACGGCGCTCCTCTGGTCGATACTGCTTGGCTTGATTATTTTCGGTGACATACCGGACGTGCCGATGATTGCCGGCGCGGCAATAGTTGTTGGCTCGGGTCTCTATACGCTTTATCGCGAGCGGATGGTCGGCCGGCGAAAGATCGTCGCCGAAAGCACCGGCCCGGCCATGGCGCCGGAAGGACTCTAGCACCCCCTTGAAGCCGCTTGCGATTTCCCGCGGCTGGCGTACAGGCTGGATAGCATGAAGCGGGATATCGCGGGGATCATCCTGGCAGGTGGCCAGTCGAGGCGGATGGGCGGTGGCGACAAGGCGTTGCTGCCGCTGGGCGGCGGCTGCGTGCTCGACCAGGTGCTGTCGCGATTTGGCCCGCAGCTCGAGACCCTGGCGCTCAGCGCCAATGGCGATCCGGCGCGGTTCGCCCGGTTCGGGCTGCCGGTGCTTGCCGATACCATCGAAGGCTTTGCCGGGCCGCTTGCCGGAATCCTGACCGGCCTGGAATGGGCCGCCGCCGGCACGCCTTGCAGGGCGATCGTCACAGCGGCCGGCGACACGCCTTTCCTGCCGCCGGATCTCGTTGATCGTCTTGCGGCGGCGGCGCATCAACACCCCGGTTCGATCGCCGTCGCCTCTTCGGCGGGCCGGCGGCATCCGACCTTCGCGCTGTGGCCAACCGGATGCCGCGAAGCCTTGCGGCATTTCCTGGTCGATGAGGACAACAGGCGCGTTTCGGCCTTTATCGAACAACACGGCCATGTCGACGTGGAATTCCCTGTCCCGCAATCCGTCGGAATCGATCCTTTCTTCAACATCAATGTGCCGGACGATCTTGCCCAGGCTGAACAGCTGTTGCAGAGCATGTCGCCATGAACAGACGCATCTTCGGCATCACCGGCTGGAAAAACTCCGGCAAGACCACACTGACGGAAAGGCTGGTCGCGGAGCTTGTGCGGCGCGGCTGGAAAGTCTCGACGGTCAAACATGCTCATCATCATTTCGACATCGACAAGCCCGGCGCGGACAGCTTCCGCCACCGGCAGGCGGGTGCTACCGAGGTTGCGATCGTATCGGGCAATCGCTGGGCGCTGATGCACGAATTGCGTGGCGAGCAAGAGCCGCCGCTGGACGCCATCCTGTCGCGGCTCGCCCCCTGCGACATCGTGCTGGTCGAAGGCTACAAGCGCGAATCCCACCGCAAGATCGAAACGAGGCGGCTGGAAGCGAAGGACCGGACGCCGCTTGCGGTGGGTGATCCCAATATTGTCGCCGTCGCCGCGGATTTCGCCATCGCCGACCGGAGCCTGCCGGTGTTCGACCTCGACGACGCAAAATCCATAGCCGACTTCATCGAGCGTACGACCGGCCTCGTTGCTTGAGAAGTAACGTAACGGTAGAAGCCCATTACCGATTTCGGCGGTTTTGCGGTTGCTTTTTTCTTGGAAAGAGTGGGAGTATCGGCCTAGCGGGCGGTCAAAAAGCACCGCCCCACAGAGCCGTTTCGGAACGACGGCCGGGACCATAAAGAGAGGACTATCATGCGTATTGCACTGCGTATCGCGCTCGCCGCATCGGCTGCGCTGCTGACGCTCGGCGTAGCCCAGGCCCAGGAGAAGACCCTGCGGATCGGCACCGAAGGCGCCTACCCCCCCTTCAACAACCTCACCGCCGATGGCCAGCTTGTCGGCTTCGACATCGATATCGCCAAGGCACTTTGCGATGAGATGAAGGTCAAGTGCACCTTCGTCGCCCAGGATTGGGACGGCATCATCCCCGCACTTCAGGCCGGCAAGTTCGACGCCATCGTGGCCTCGATGTCGATCACGCCGGAGAGGCAGCAGAAGGTCGACTTCTCGCACAAATACTACAACACCCCGTCGGCGATCGCCGTGCCGAAGGATTCGCCGCTCAAGGGAGTGACCAAGGAAGACCTCGCCGGAAAGAATATCGGCGTCGCCACCACCACCACCCATTTCAACTATGCCTCGAAGACCTACACGGACAGCACCATTAAGGGCTATCCGAGCAGCCCCGAGGAACAGGCTGACCTCGCCAATGGCCGTCTCGACGCCATCGAGGACGATATTGTCGTGCTGCAGCAGTTTCTGGATTCGCCTGAAGGCGCCTGCTGCAAGATTCTCGGCCAGCCCTCGCCGCAACCTGTCGAAATTTTCGGACCTGGCGCCGGCATCGCCGTTCGAAAGGGCGATACCGACCTGGTCAACAAGCTGAATTCCGCCATCGACGCCATCCGCGCCAACGGAAAATACAAGGAAATCAACGACAAGTACTTCAAGTTCGACGTCTACGGCGCCGAGTCCTGATCATCATCGCCAAGGCGGCGGGGTTTCCCTGCCGCCTTGTTCATCTCGGGAGCGCCGTGGGGTAAGGCCAGTCAATGCCAGTCCAAAGCATATGGACACTGCTCAGTTGGGGACCGGAGGGCTGGAGTGACGATATTGCCTATGGTGCGTTGGTCACCATCGCGCTCGCGCTTGCAACGCTGCCGATCGGCCTGACGATCGGCTTTTTCGTAGCCTGGGCCAAGCAGTCCGAAGAACCGTCGCTGCGGCTGGCCGCCAACATCTACACCACCATGTTTCGCGGCCTGCCGGAATTGGTGACGCTGTTCCTGTTCTTCTTCGGCATGCCCATCTTGCTGCAATACGTCATCCGCCTCTTCAAGCGGGAGGCAACGATCGATGTCGACAGCTTCATCGCCGGCATGATCGTGCTGTCGCTGATCTTTTCTTCCTACGCCAGCGAGGTATTCCTCTCCGCCTTTCGCGCCATTCCGAAGGGCCAGTATGAAGGCGGCTATGCAATCGGCCTGTCGAAATGGCTTACCATGCGCAAGGTGATCCTGCCGCAGCTGCTGCGCATCGCCTTTCCCGGCCTTGAGAATTGCTGGCTGAGCCTGCTCAAGGACACCGCCCTCGTCTCGGTCGTCAACCTCGCTGAAACCCTGCGCAATGCCGGCGTGGCGGCACGTGTCACCAAGCATTCCTTCCTGTTCTACAGCGTCGCCGCACTGGTTTTCCTCGTCCTGGCGATCCTGTCGTCGATCGCGACCGGGTTCATCTTGCGCTCGCTGGGGCGGAGGGAGGCACGATGAGCGTCACGGAAGCGATCTCGATCGACCGCCCGCCGCCGCGGGCACGCGGCTGGCCGCGCACCCGCATCGTCGGTTACGCACTCGTCGGCCTCTGGATCCTCTTCGGCCTCGGTATCCTCGCCTATCTCGTCTACGCCTGGAATGGCGAGTTCTTTGCCAGATATGCACCCGCCTATCTGCAGGGACTGTGGACCACGCTGTCGCTCGTGGCGATCTCGATGGTTGCCGGCGCGATCTTTTCGCTGCCCGTCACCTATGGCCGCATGTCGAAGAACCGGTTCTTGTCCGGCCTTGCCTATTGCTATGTCTATTTCTTCCGCGGCACACCGCTGCTCGTCCAAGTCTACCTCGTTTACTATGGCTTGGGCTCTTTCCGGCTGCAGCTCGAGTCCATCGGGCTGTGGTGGTTCTTCCGCGAGGCCTTCAACTGCGGGGTGTTCGCCTTTGCGCTCAACACCGCGGCCTACCAGGCCGAAATCCTTCGCGGCGCCATCGAGAGCGTGCCCAGGGGCCAATGGGAAGGTGCTGCCTCGCTCGGCCTGCACAAGCTGCAGACGCTGCGCAAGGTCATCCTGCCGCAGGCGTTCATCGTGGCCTTGCGGCCCTACGGCAATGAACTGGTTCTGATGATCAAGGCCTCGGCGATCGTCGCCATCATCACGGTCTACGACTTGATGGGCAATGCGAAACTTGCCTACGCCAAATCCTTCGATTTCCAGGCCTATGTCTGGGTCGCCATCGTCTATCTGGTGATGGTCGAAATCCTGCGCCATGGCGTCGAATGGATCGAGCGCAGGATTACGATCCACCTCAATCGCTGAGCCGCTCCGGATCGGCCTGTGCCAGTCGATGCCGCAGCGCGCGCCTTGACGAATTCGTCGCATGGCCTAGAGCTTCCGCAGCTGAAATCTCTGTTTCGCCGGAAGGACAAGGCATGGCATCGGTGGCATTTCTCGGTCTTGGCGTCATGGGCTATCCCATGGCCGGACACCTGAAGAACAAGGGTGGCCACGACGTGACCGTCTACAACCGCACCCAAGCCAAAGCTGAGCAGTGGGTCGCCCAACATGGCGGCGGCTTTGTCGCGACGCCGGCCCAGGCCGCCGAGGGCAAGGATTTCGTTTTTTCCTGCGTCGGCAACGATGACGACCTGCGTTCTGTGACCACGGGCCCCGCGGGCGCCTTCAAGGCGATGAAGAAAGGCTCGGTCTTCATCGACAACACCACGGCTTCGGCTGAAGTCGCGCGCGAACTGGCCGAAGCCGCGCAATCGGGCGGCTTCTCATTTCTCGACGCGCCCGTCTCCGGTGGCCAGGCCGGCGCCGAGAACGGCGTGCTGACCGTGATGGTCGGCGGCGATGAGGCCGCCTTCGACAGGGCCAGGCCAGTTATCGACGCTTTTGCCCGCATGGTTGGACTGATGGGATCGGCGGGCGCCGGACAGCTCACCAAGATGATCAACCAGATCTGTATCGCCGGGCTGGTGCAGGGGCTTTCGGAAGGCATTCATTTCGGCAAGAAGGCAGGTCTCGACATTGAGAAGGTCATCGAGGTGATTTCCAAGGGCGCGGCCGGTTCCTGGCAGATGGAAAACCGGCACAAGACCATGAATGCTGGCAAATATGACTTCGGTTTCGCCGTCGACTGGATGCGCAAGGATCTCGGCATCTGCCTTGAAGAGGCCGATCGCAATGGCGCCAGGCTGCCGGTGACCGCGCTGGTCGACCAGTTCTACAAGGACGTGCAGGCGATGGGCGGCAAGCGCTGGGACACGTCCTCGCTGCTGGCGCGGCTGGAGAAGTAGGCGCAGTGTCCCTGCCCGTTCCAGGCTGGACCGCGCAGGACATCGTCGCTCATCTGCATTCGATCGGAACCGAGGAAGTCCGCGCCGGCATGGGGCGGTTCGGTATCAACACCGCGACCGCGCTCGGTGTCGCCAATGCGGATTTGCGGCCTTTGGCGCGCAAGCTGAAGCGCGACCACAAGCGATCCCTGGCGCTGTGGGACAGCGGCGTTCGCGAAGCACGGCTGATGGCGGCCTTCACCGGCGAGCCGAAAAGGATTACCATTGAAGAATGCCGCCGCTGGGCCGGCGATTTCGATTCTTGGGAGATCGTCGACACCGTCTCGGATCTGTTCGTGGATACGCTGTTCTGGCGCCAGCTGGTCGAGGAGTTTGCCGCCGACGAGCGCGAATTCGTTCGCCGCACGGCCTTCGCGATGCTGGCATGGGCGTCAGTGCATTTGAAAAAGGAGCCGGACGCGACGTTTCTGTCCTACCTGCCGCTAGTCGAGGCTCATTCCCGCGACGAGCGCAATTTCGTCAGGAAAGCGGTCAACTGGGCGCTGCGGCAAATCGGCAAACGGTCGGTGGGTTTGCATGGCCCTGCCCTTGCCCTGGCGCAGGAACTTGCCAACTCCGCGAACAGGACGGCGCGCTGGATCGGCAAGGATGCGGTGAAAGAACTCTCGCATGCCAAAACCCACGAACGCCTCGCCACCAGAAAGACCTGACAAGGCGAGGATTGCCGCGGCCGGTTCTCGCCGACATGTGACGCGGCTCGAGCATTGACGCCACCGACAGCGGCGTCTTTACTCGCCGCAAAGGATGCGACCATGAACCATTTCAAAGCGATCCTGGCGCTTGCGGCCGCGCTTGCACTCTCCACTGCGGGCGCTTCGGCCGAGACCACGCACATCTTCTGGAAGGATCTGCGCCCGGCGACGCAGGCCATCGCCGAAGACGCCGGCTTGCCGATGATCGCGGCGAAACTGCCGGATCATGGCGAGACGCTCTCAGTCGCCCTGCACGACAAGACCATACAATTAGCCGGCTATGCATTGCCGGTGGATCGCGACGGAGATCTCGTCTATCAGTTCCTGCTGGTGCCATGGACGGGTGCGTGCAGCCACATGCCGACGCCTCCGCCCAACCAGATCGTGCTGGTCACACCAGCCCATCCCTACAAAATGTCCGAGGCCTACCAGTCGGTTGCCGTCACCGGCGTCCTGAAGCCGGATATGGAGAAGAGCCAGCTGTTCATTCTCGACGGCGTCAGCGTCATCCAGTCCGGCTATAGCGTGCGCAAGGCAGATGTCGTGGCCGTCGACACGGTTCCGGACTCCGTTGTGTTGCCGGTGAACTCGCCCTGGAGCTTCCTCAACAAGAAGAAGAATTGAACGGCGGGCTCAGGCTGCGTTCGCGCCCGACTCCTTGTCCAGCACCATATAGTCGAGCGGGATTTCGGTCGTGTACTTGATCTGCTCCATGGCGAAGGACGACGACACGTCCCGGATCTCGATCTTGGCGATTAGCCGTTTGTAGAAGGCGTCGTAGGCGGCAATGTCGGGCACCACGACGCGCAAGAGGTAATCGACGTCGCCACTCATGCGATAGAATTCGACCACCTCGGGAAATTCCTGGATGACCTCGGAAAACCGGCGCAGCCATTCATGACTATGCGAATTGGTGCGGATCGACACGAAGACGGTGACCCGCACATTGACCTTCTCGTGGTCGAGAATGGCGACGCGCCGCTTGATGACGCCCTCCTCCTCCAGCTTCTGGATGCGCCGCCAGCACGGCGTGGTCGACAGGCCGACTTTCTTGGCGACATCGGCGACCGCGAGCGTCGCGTCCTCCTGCAGCAGGCGGAGAATTTTTCGGTCGAGGCGATCCATCGGAGGCTCCTGGTGGAATAGTTTCGCTATATTCCCTTTTGTTTGGGCCATTCACAAGAAAAAAATTCTGCCGCTTGTGACGAAAGCGAGTGTTTTCTTGCTCAATGCCTAACCGAGGCGATAGCGGATTTCCGAGCGCAGGAAAGGCAGCAAATCCATTTCAAACCACGGATTCTGCTTCAACCAGCCTGTGTTGCGCCAGGATGGATGTGGCAGCGGCAGCACTTTGGGGCCGACGGAATTCTCCCAGATGGCGCGCCAGTCCATCACCGTTTCCGTCAGCGAGGCGCGCCGCGCCGCGCCCATATGCCAGGTCTGCGCGTAGATGCCGATCGTCAGCACCAGGTCGATCCGCGGCATCAGCGCCATCAAGGGCGCGCGCCAGGCCGGGGCGCATTCGCGCCTCGGCGGCAGGTCGCCGCCCTTGGCGTCCTGTCCGGGAAAGCAGAAGCCCATCGGCACGATGGCGAATTTCTCGATGTCGTAGAATTCGTCGCTGGTCACACCAAGCCAAGTCCGCAAACGGTCGCCCGAAGCATCGGTGAAGGGCATGCCCGACAGATGCACCTTGGTTCCCGGTGCTTGGCTGGCGATCAGGATGCGGGCGCTGGAAGAGGGTCGCAGCACCGGACGCGGCTCATGCGCCAGCGGCTTGCCGATGGGATCGTCCGCGCAGATGCGGCAAGCGCGGACCGTCGTGGCGAAGCTGTCCAGTTCCACGCTCAAGCAGCGGCACTCGGCCGGCTGGAGATTGCCTGATGCCAACGCGACACATTGGTGCATTCCTCCGGCACCTTGATGCGTGCCGGCTTCATGAAGTCGATCGCGATCAGCCCTGTGATGTCGGCAATGGAATAGCTGTCGCCGGCGACGAATTCACGGCTGCCGAGTTCAGCATCGAGCAGCATGAGAAACTCCACCGCCTTCGGCTTGTTGGCCTCACCCCATTCAGGGATCTGCGGAATTTCCCATTCCTTCATGGCGGGATGGATATGGCGGAAAGCCTGCGTGACGCTGCTGAGCAGGTTGAACTCCATCCGCCTCTGCCACATCTCGACCTTTGCCTTGCCAAGCGCGTCGTTTCCGAACAATGCCGGCTCGGGATGGAGTTCCTCGAAATAGCGGCAGATGGCGACGGATTCGGTGAGGATGGTGCCGTCATCGAGTTCCAGCACCGGCAGGCGCCGCAGCGGGTTGCGCGAGCTTACCGGCTGCTGTTTGTGCTCCAGCGCGCCCATGTCGACGGGCACCAACGGAACCGCGATCCCCTTCTCGGCGAGAAAAATCCGAACCCGCCGAGGGTTGGGTGCCCGGCCGCCGTCGAACAGCTTCATTTCGATCCTCCTTTTCCTTCCGCCAGACACGCTTCACCAGAAGCGAAAGATCTCGCGCGCCGCGTCGCCGATCGACGCCAGTGTGCCATGTTTTCGCTCGACGACCTCGCCGTGGTGACTATCGCGCCAGTCCTGCGGCAGGTCGAACGTGCCCGCCCAGATGCCAACCCTGGCCGCGCGGGCCGTTGCTTCATCGCCTTCGAAAGCGCCGTAGGCAACGGCCCAGCCGGCCTCGACCTGGGCGCGGTTTAGGTCGGTGCCGCCGGCCTTGCAGTCGCCGAGCAACCGGCCATAGCGGTCGCGCTGCCAGCCGCTGCAGGTGACCGGCCTGCCGGCGATCAGCCGTACCAGCGACTGGCGCGCCAGCGTGCCACAGGCATAATCGGCGCCGTTCTTGTGGCAAGTCTGGGTGTATTCCGGGGCGTCGATGCCGCGCATGCGGATGCGCTCGGCGCCGAGCGTGATCGAATCGCCGTCATTGATGATGGCTGTACCTTGCGTCTTGCGTGTCTCCACTCGATCGAGACGCGCCGCAAGCAGGATCAGCAGCCCCAGAATGATGACGGTCAGCCCGTAATCCAGCAGCTTTCGCCACGGACTTCTCGGGCGCGCTGCCGCGTACCTCGGGCGCGACCTTGGCGACCACGAACGGCTCATATGGCAAACGGTTGGTTAATCATTCGCACGTAGCTTAACACCTTGAAATCGCTGCGCGCATAAATTGAAGCTTTTGATGCCCTTGCAACGCTCGAACACGGCGGACAAGTTCATTGTGGACCGCAGGAAACGGCATCGCAACAGCGATGTCGCGCGCGCGGTTCGCAAGACGCGCGACCGTCTTTCGCAGCAGGCCGGCAATCTCGATTTCGACCGCGAGCTGCTGAAGCTCCATGCCCAGGCGATGACCAGCGGTGCCGTCGTCATCCCGATGCTCGTCCTGGCGATCGCCGCGGCCGGTCGTCTGGCCGGTGTCGGCAATGAGATCGGGCTCTGGGCGTTGTTTACGCTGACCTCTTATACGATCGTCGTTTTCATGGCGCGGCGCATCGAGCGCACGGAAGCTTCCGAACTTAACGCCTTGCAAACGCGAAGGGAATTCCTGGTCGGCCACTTCCTTTGTGGTCTGGGCTGGGCCTGGTTCGTCTGGCTGGGCTGCGGGGCCTGCGAGGTCGACCAGTTCCAGGCGGTCAAGGCGGTGGTGCTGCTGTTTGCCATGGCAGGGACGGCGCTCATGGCCTCGTCCCTGGGCGGAGCACTGCTGGCGACCTTCGCGGTTCCAGTGGCGCTCTACGCCTATGCCGCGACCAAGTCCTGGATGCCGGTCGGGGCCACCATGGCTGCGCTGCTTGTCCTGTCGCTGCCTTTCTTCGCCTATATTGCCAGTCACCTCAATCGTTTTTCCCTGCTGCTGTTGTCGTTCCGCTCCGAAAAGGACGCGCTGATCGCCGAAGTGGAGACGGCGAAGTCGATGTCGGACGAGGCGCGGCGGCGGGCTGAGGACGCCAACCTGGCAAAATCGCGTTTCCTCGCTTCGATGAGCCACGAATTGCGCACGCCGCTCAACGCCATTCTCGGCTTTTCCGAGGTGATGGCGAACGAAGTCCTCGGGCCGATGAGCAATCCCACCTATCGTGACTACGCCCACGACGTGCATGACTCAGGCCAGCATCTGCTCGACCTGATCAACGAGATCCTCGACCTATCGCGCATCGAGGCCGGCCGCTACCAGCTCAACGAGGAGCCGGTCATGTTGCTCAACATCGTCGAGGATTGCTGCCACATGATGGAGTTGAAGGCGCGCAACAAGGACATCCGCGTCATCCAGGATTTCGAACAGACATTGCCGCGGCTGTTCGCCGACGAGCGCGCCGTGCGCCAGATCACGCTCAACCTTCTGTCCAATGCCATCAAGTTCACCGCCACCGGCGGCGAAATCCGCGTCCGGGTCGGCTGGACGGCGGGCGGCGGACAATACATTTCGATCAAGGACAACGGTCCGGGCATTCCCGAAGACGAGATTCCGGTCGTGCTTTCAGCCTTCGGCCAGGGTTCGATCGCCATCAAGAGCGCCGAGCAAGGCACCGGGCTTGGCCTGCCGATCGTCCAAGGGCTGCTCGCCATGCATGGCGGCGAGTTCGAGCTTCATTCCAAGCTGCGCGAAGGCACCGAGGCGATCGCTATTTTCCCGCTGAGCCGGGTGATGGAAGAACTGCCGGCGCTGCCGACCGCGGCGGTGGCCGCGCGACGGCGGTAAGGACCCCGTAAACGCTGGTGCCGCGTGGTCAACCCCGCACAGCCGCCGCCATGCCCGAACTGGTCAGTGCCGCCGCCTTGACCAGCCCAGCCGCCAGAGCGGCTCCCGCCCCTTCGCCGTGGCCGATCCCCAGATCGAGCAGCGGAGGCAGCCCGAGGTGCTCGGCCGCCCTTGCATGCGCGGGCTCCGGCGACAGGCTGGCGAGAAGACAATGATCAAGGGCTGCGGGGTTCGCTGCATGCAGCACCGCCGCGGCTGCCGTTGCCGCGAAGCCATCGAGCAGTACCGGTATCCGCTGCATCCGCGCGGCAAGGATTGCGCCGGCTATCGCCGCGAACTCGCGGCCGCCCACCCGGCGCAGCGCCTCAAGCGGATCTTCTAGATGGCGGCCATGAAAAGCCAGCGCCGCATCGACCACCTCTGCCTTGCGAGCCCGCATCGCCGCGTCGGCGCCGGATCCCGGGCCAACCGAGTCGGCACCCCTGCCCCCCAAAAGCGCGGCGAGCAGGGCGGCGGCGACGGTGGAATTGCCGACGCCGAGATCGCCGAGGCAAAGCAGGTCGGTGCCGCCGGCAATCGCCTCCATGCCGAAGGCCATGGTGGCGGCGCAACCGCGCTCATCGAGCGCGGCGTCCTCGGTGATGTCGCCGGTCGGGATGTGCAGGGCAAGATCGAACACCTTCAGACCGAGGTCGTTGGCAATGCAGATCTGGTTGATCGCCGCACCGCCGGCCGCGCAAAGCTCGACCGCGTTAGCGGTCGCCGCCACGGGCCTCGGCGAAATGCCTTGCCTGGCAACGCCATGGTTGCCGGCAAAGACAGCCATCAGGGGCCTAGTCACGGCAGGCGGAGCGCGACCGCTCCAGGCTGCGAGCCAGGCGGCGATGTCCTCGACGCGGCCAAGCGAATTCTCAGGCTTATCGGCCTTGGCAAACAGTGTGCGCACGCGCGCTTCAGCTTTGAGGTCGGCCAATGGCAGATTGCCGAGCAGGTCGCGGAAATCATCGAAAGGCAGTGCACTGGTCATGTCGCGAACAATCGTTCCTGGAGCAGAGGAGCGGAATAGCTGTCTTGCGTGACCGGCACAACCTCCTCGATCGTCCTTCCTGATTTGCCGCAAAGGCGGCCACGGAAGGCGCGATCGGGAGGGCTTGCATTGGCTTTGCCGTTGCACCATGTGGAGGTGGAAGAGCGGATTCCGGACCGGGTCCACCGAGAGAAAGTCATGACGGCCATCGAATCTCCCTGCATCCTGGTCTGTTCGATCGATATGAAAACCGGCTTCTGCTTCGGTTGCGGCCGCACGCGCGAGGAGATCGGCGCCTGGATAGGGATGACGCCCGAGACGCGCCGCAGCGTGATGGCCGAACTGCCAGCCCGGCTCGAAACCGTCGAGCGCCGGCCGCGCCGTGAAACGCGCCGCACCCGCATGGCACGCGAACGCGACGCACTCTAGCGAGGGACGAGTGAGCAGCCGGCTGTTCTGGGTTGTGATGGCGGTGATCGGTGTAGGGGCAGCCCTGCTCATGCTCAACGATTCCGCCGGCAGCACGTTCGGCGTCGAGAATTACGATTTTGGCCGGCTGATCTGGCTTGGGGCTTTCGGCGCCCTTATCAGCGCCGGCTTGCTGCGGTCCGCTCCGCTGGGTGTAATGGCCCGCAATCTCGGCGCCTGGGCGGCTATCGTGCTCGCGCTGATCGCCGGCTATCAATATCGCTACGAGCTGCAGGACGTCGCCAGCCGGGTGACCGCCGGCCTCGTTCCCGGCAGCCCGCTGGCGCTCGGTGTCGAAGACGGCCACGCCACCGTGACCTTGGACAAGGCCGACAATGGCCATTTCGAAGCGCGCATCCTGGTCAACGGCAACCCGGTTCGCGCCGTTGTCGACACCGGCGCCACCAGCACGGTGCTGAGTTCGGAGGACGCCCAGGCCGCAGGCTTCAATCCCGCGGCGCTCAACTACACGATACCGGTTTCGACCGCCAATGGCATGGCGCGCGCCGCGGCGGTCAAAACCGACGAACTGGCGATCGGCGGCATCGTGCGCAAGGATATGCCGGTGATGATCGCCGCTCCCGGCATGCTGAGCCAAAGCCTGCTTGGCATGAACTTCATCGGTTCGCTGTCGGGCTTCGACGTGCGTGGCGACCGGATGATCCTCAGGGACTGAGCTCAGGCCGCTTCGGCGGCCGCTCCACCGAGTTCGACAGCCGCGAAAGCAGTCTTCAGCATATCCGCCCCGGCCCCGGGTCGGGTCGCGTCGGTGGACAGGATCTGACGGTAGCGGCGCGCGCCGGGCAGCCCGTGAAACAGCCCGACCATATGGCGGGTGACATGGCCGAGCCGGCCGCCTTGTTCGATATGGTGCGCCGCATAGTCCGCCATCGCATCGATCAGTGCCGCGAAATCGAACGCTTCCGACCGCGCACCGTAGAAGGCGGCGTCAACACCGGCCAGAATGCCTGGTGTGTGGTACGCGGCGCGGCCGAGCATGGCTCCGTCGACATGATCGAGATGCAGCCGCGCCTCGTCAAGAGACTGAATGCCGCCATTGATGCCAATGAATTTGTTTTGTTTTCCAGCCTTCAACCGATAAACCCTGTTATAGTCGAGCGGCGGGATGTCGCGATTTTCCTTGGGGCTCAGCCCTTCCAGCCACGCCTTGCGAGCATGCACCCACAAGGCATCGGCGCCGGCATCGAAAACCCCATTCGCCAGCGCATCGAGCGCCGGCTCCGGATCCTGTTCGTCGACGCCGATGCGGCACTTGACCGTGACTGGCACCGTCACCGCCGCCTTCATCGCCGCGACGCAGGTTGCGACGAGGTCGGGCACTTTCATCAAGCAGGCGCCGAACGTGCCCGACTGGACGCGGTCGGACGGGCAGCCGACATTGAGATTGATCTCGTCATAACCGAAGGCTTCGCCAACGCGCGCCGCTTCAGCAAGTTTTGCCGGATCGGAGCCGCCAAGTTGCAGGGCGACGGGATGTTCCACCTCATCGAAGCCAAGCAGCCGCTCGCGCGCGCCGTGGATGACCGCGTCGGCCACAACCATTTCGGTATAAAGCAGCGCATATGTCGTCAGCTGGCGATGGAAGAACCGGCAATGCCGGTCCGTCCAGTCCATCATGGGTGCGATAGCCAGTCTATATTGTTGATTTTTCAGCATTTTCTTTAACATTCAAAACGCTAGACCCTGCCGAGTGCACACGAATTTACGCCAAGTCGATCATGGTGAGACGCTGACAAAGTCCCGTATAGCGCGCCTGAAGCCCTTCGGCGAATTCATCGACCTTCATATCGACGACATGTGCGATGTAGGCAAGTCCCTCTCCGATCTGTGTCGTAAGCACATGAGTTGTCCGGATTAGGTAGCAGATGAGTTGTCCGGGTTTATCGCCCGCCAAAAGAGGCTTGGGATGACACGGACAGCATGGCTGAGCACCAGCCTCCAAATCCAACTGCACGAATTTTTCCAAAGCAGGAACATAGAAGCATTGTGCGAGTTAGGCACGGACGCCTGCTCGCGTTCCACGATCTGCCAGGGTTCTCTTTGATGTTCGAACGAATGCCCAAGACAATGTATCGCTGTCAGCTTTTCGTATCTGCCTTTGGTTTGTTGTTGCTGATGGGCGACCTGCTCCACGATGACAGGGCCATGGCGCAGCAGGCTTGTCCGGCCGATCACGATAGGCTGCTTACAGTCCTCAAAGCCAATGTGAAGGCAAGCGGCGGACCAGCGAATGGCGGCTTTGAAACCAACGAATGGGGCGCGATCGTTGCCCGCGATGGCACTGTCTGCGCGATTGCGTTCAGCGGCCCCGCAGTCGATTCGCAATGGCCGGGCAGTCGGCTCATCGCAGCGGAGAAAGCCAACACCGCCAACGGTCTCAGCCTGGCTCAAATGGCCCTGTCGACGGCCAATCTCTACGCCGGCGTGCAACCGGGTGGGCCGCTGTTCGGGCTGCAGGCGACCAACCCCGTCAACCAAACCGCGGCTTATGCGGGCGATCCCAAAACCTTCGGCAGCGCCAACGATCCGTTGGTCGGCAAGCCTATCGGCGGCGTCGTCGTGTTTGGCGGGGGCTTGGCCCTTTACGACGGCAAAACGATCGTCGGCGCGCTTGGCGTCAGTGGCGATTCCTCTTGCGCCGACCACAATGTCGCCTGGCGCGTTCGCGCGGCTCTCGGCCTCGACAAGGTCCCGGCAGGCGTCAATCCCAACCGCAAGGATGCCATCATCTATGATCTCGATCCCGGCGGAAAAAGCGCCTCCGGCTGGGGTCACCCGCTATGCTCGGGCACCGAGGCCGACATCGCAGCGGAAATCGGTTCAGGCGTCGGAGGCGCGACACCGAAATGAAGCAAGCAGCGCGGTGTGCAACACCCTGCGTTGACGCGGTACGCACGAACCGCCCGGCGGCAGCTAGAAAACGTCTCCAGAGCTTCCTTGCGGGGTTGCTGCTGGCTTGCACTCCTCTGCTGACGGGCGCTTCCGAAGCTCCGCCACCGTCAGCGATCTCGCCGCCGGCTTCCGCCGCACCGCGCGACGATGGGCAATGGACGATGCCGGCCAAGAACTACGCGTCGACCCGCTACAGTGAGCTCACGGAAATCAACGAAGGCAATGTCAAGAACCTGCAGGTGGCCTTCACCTTCTCCACCGGAGTCAACAAAGGCCAGGAAGCGGCGCCGCTGGTCGTCGGCGGCACCATGTACATCGTGACCCCCTTCCCCAACATGGTCTACGCGCTCGACCTCACCAAGCCAGGCGCGCCGATGAAATGGAAGTTCGAACCCAATCCCGAACCCGCGGCGCAAGGGGTTGCCTGTTGCGACGTCGTGAATCGCGGCGCGGCTTTCGCGGACGGGCGCATCTTCTTCAACACACTGGACGGTCACACCATCGCACTCGATGCGAACACCGGTCAGCCGATCTGGAACTCCCATATCGGCAACATCAACATAGGCGAGACCATCACCATGGCGCCGTTGGTGGTGAAAGGCAAAGTGCTGGTCGGCAATTCAGGCGGCGAGATGGGCGTCCGCGGCTGGGTCAAGGCGCTTGACGCCGGCGACGGTCATGTCGTCTGGACGGCCTACGGCACGGGACCGGACAAGGACGTGCTGATCGGCCCCGATTTCAAGCCGCATTACGACATGGACAAGGGCAAGGACCTTGGCGTCACGACATGGCCGCCGGAAGCCTGGAAAATCGGCGGCGGCAACATGTGGGGCTGGATTTCCTACGACCCGGATCTCAACCTGATCTTCCACGGCACCGGCAACCCCGGACCGTGGAACCCGGATCTGCGGCCCGGCGACAACAAATGGACGTCAGGGATTTTCGCCCGCGACCCTGATACCGGAGCGGCGAAATGGTTCTACCAGTGGAGCCCGCATGACCTTCATGACTATGACGGGATCAACGAGCAGGTCCTGCTCGACATGAACTGGCAGGGCAAGCCGCGCATGGTGCTGGTCCGGCCCGAGCGCAACGGCTATCTCTACATTCTCGACCGGACCACCGGCGAAGTGCTGTCCGCGAAGCCCTACGGCCCCGTCAATTCCAGCAAGGGTGTCGACCTCGACAGCGGCCGTCTGATCGAGAACCCGGACAAGAAGACCGGTACCGGCAAGGTCGTCCGCGACATCTGCCCGACCGCATCGGGGCTCAAGGACTGGCAGCCTTCCGCCTTTTCGCCGAAGACCGGGCTGCTCTACATCCCGCATAACAATCTGTGCATGGACGAAGAAGGCGTCGAGGTGAACTACATCGCCGGCACGCCCTATGTCGGCATGAACGTGCGCATGATCCCCGGGCCTGGTGGGAACCGGGGCGCCTTCACCGCTTGGGACATCGCCGCGGAGAAGCCCGCCTGGAGCCTCAAGGAGAACTTCCCGGTGTGGAGCGGCGCGGTCGTGACCGCCGGCGATGTCGTCTTCTACGGAACCATGGAGGGTTGGTTCAAGGCGGTCAGCGCCAAGACCGGCGAGCTGCTTTGGCAATTCAAGACGTCGTCCGGCATCATCGGCCAGCCCATCACATATCGCGGCCCCGACGGACACCAATATGTGGCGATCCTGTCGGGTGTAGGCGGCTGGGCCGGCGCCATCGTGTCCGGCGATCTCGATCCGCGCGACGCCACCGCTGCCCTCGGTTTCGTCAACGCGATGAAGGATCTCAAGGACGCGACAACGGCGGGAGGCACGCTCTATGTGTTCCGGCTCCCCTGAGGCACTCGAGCGGCCCTCGCGCCAGGTGCGAAAGGCGCTCCAGCGGATGGCAACCGGCATGGCCGCCCTCGCCTTGCTGCTCTTGCCGGCGACAGCGAATGTGCGTGAACTGAGGGTCTGCGCCGACCCGAACAACATGCCCTTCTCCAACGCCGCCGGTCAGGGCTTCGAGAACAGGATCGCTGAGATCGTGGCCGCCGATCTCGGCGCCAAACTGACCTACACTTGGTGGGCACAGCGCCGGGGCTTCGTGCGCAATACGCTGAAGGCCGGCCTTTGCGATCTCGTGCCCGGCACACCGGCCAATCTCGAAATGCTGCGCACCACCACCCCCTATTATCGGTCGTCCTATGTTTTCGTCACCCGCCAGGACGGTCCGGATGTGGCATCCTTCAACGATCCGCGGCTGCGCGCCATGCGGATCGGCGTGCAACTCATCGGCGACGACGGGGCCAATTCGCCTCCCGTCCAGGCGCTCGGCCGCCGCGGCATCGTCGGGCATCTCGTCGGCTATCCCGTCTATGGCGACTACTCCGCACCCAACCCTCCGGCGCGCATCGTCGAAGCAGTGGCGACCGGAGACATCGATCTTGCCGTCGTCTGGGGCCCGCTCGCCGGCTACTTCGCCGCCAAGCAGAAAGTGCCTCTCCGCGTCACGCCCGTCACGCCTCGCATCGACGGGCCGCAATTGCCCATGATCTACGACATCTCGATGGGCGTTCGGCGCGAGGACGATGCGCTGCGTGGCGATGTGAACAGCGCGCTGGCCAGGCACAAGGCCGAGATCGACGCATTGCTGTCGCAATATGGCGTGCCGCGCCTCGATGGCCCGGGGAGCCCAGTGCGATGAAGCACGGTGCCGCCATGCTCTTGTTTACGGCCCTAGCGCTTACGGCATGCCAGCGCGAGGAGCGTGACACGCGCCCGCAATCCTCGCTCGGATCGGGTGAGCAGCCGGCGCCTGTGACCACATTGGAACCCGGTGGACAGCGGCCTTCGGCCAGCGACAACAAGGCAGCCAGCTTCGAGGCCAATGCCTTCCACCTCAGCGAGGGCAAGCGCCTGTTCAGCTGGTTCAACTGTTCGGGCTGTCATGCCAATGGCGGCGGCGGCATGGGGCCGGCCTTGATGGACCAGAAATGGCTTTACGGCAGTTCGATCGAAAGCATCCACGCCACCATCCGCGATGGGCGGCCAAAAGGCATGCCGAGCTTCCGCGACAAGATACCCGATGACCAGATTTGGGAGCTTGCCGCCTTCGTTCGCTCGCTGAGTGGCAACGCACCCTCGTCCGCCGCGCCGCAACGCAATGACGACATGATGCCGCATCCGTCGGAAAACCGCATGCCAGATGCAGCCACGCTGGGGAAATCACCGTGAAGCGCCTTGCGTCGACCGGGTTCGGCACGGCCTGCGTCTTGTTTCTGCAGGGATGCGCGGGATGGCAATCAGCGCTCGACCCGAAAGGGCCAGCTGCCAGTGAGCTGGCATGGCTCATCTGGTTTTTCACCGCGCTTTGCGCGGTGATCTGGGTCCTGGTGATGATCGCTCTTGCCACACCGTTGATGATGCGGTCGCGGGACGGCGCCGAGCCGCTCGTGCTCGACGCCGGCGCCGACCATCGAAAGTTGCGCGTTGTCGTGATCGCCGTCGGGCTGACCGCAGTGATCGTGGTCGGACTGACCTTGCTGAGCTTCTTCGCCAACAGGACACTTGCGGCGATCGGCTCCGACGCCGCGCTCACCATTCGCGTCACGGGCCACCAATGGTGGTGGGAAGTCCGCTACGAAGACGCCACGCCGAGCCGCATCCTGACCACGGCGAACGAGATTCACATCCCCGCCGGGGAGCCCGTACGGCTTCTGCTGACATCGACGGACGTGATCCATTCCTTCTGGGTGCCGAGCCTTTCCGGCAAGCTCGACCTCATCCCCGGCCATATCAATGTGCTCGACATCAAGGCCGACAAGCCTGGCGTATATCGCGGCCAGTGCGCCGAGTTCTGCGGTGCGCAGCATGCGAACATGGGTACCTTCATCATCGCTGAGCCGAAGGAAAAGTTCGACGCTTGGTGGAACGACCAGTTGCAGCCGTCTGGCCCTCCGGCGAGCGACGAGGCCAAGGCTGGCGAGGACCTGTTCCTCAAGCGTCCCTGCGTGATGTGCCACAGGATCGGGGGCACTCCAGCGGGAGGAACCGTCGCGCCGGATCTGACGCATATTGCCAGCCGGCGCACGCTCGCCGCCGGCACGTTGACGATGAGCCGAGGCAATATCGCTGCCTGGATAGCGGACCCCCAAGGCGTGAAGCCCGGTTCCCACATGCCTGTGGTGGAGCTCAACGGCGACGAACTCAACGCCATCGTCGCCTACCTTGAGGGTCTGAAATGAGCAGCGCGGATCTGATCAGCGAACGCGACCTGCCGCCGAAACGCGAGACCGCCACCAAGGGCGACCTGGCTCCCGAGCATGACGGACCGCGCGATACTGGCATGGACGATGCCAGCCTGCACCACTGGCTCACGCGGGCATGGCGCACGCCGCCCGGCATCATCGGAGCATTGTCGAGCGTCGACCACAAGGTCATCGCAAGGCGCTATCTGATCACGGCCTTCATCTTCCTGTGCCTTGGCGGGCTGAACGCGGTCGCCATGCGAATCCAACTCTCCGGGCCGCAGCGCGGGCTGATCGGGCCGGACCTCTACAACCAGCTGTTCACGATGCATGGCGTCACCATGATGTTCCTGTTCGCTGTGCCCATCGTTCAGGCAACGGGAATCTATCTGGTGCCGCTGATGGTCGGCACCCGTAACATCGCCTTCCCGCGGCTCAATGCATTCGGCTACTGGATCTACGTCTCGGGCGGCGCCTTTGCCTGGATCTCATTCCTCCTCAACATGGCGCCGGACGTCGGCTGGTTCGCCTATGTGCCCCTATCCGGACCGGAATTCTCTCCTGGCAAGCGCGCTGACGTCTGGGCGCAAATGATCACCTATACCGAAGTGTCGTCGCTTGCGGTCGCCGTCGCCACCATCGTCACCGTGTTCAAGCAACGCGCGCCCGGCATGTCGCTGGACAAGATACCGCTTTATGTGTGGGCACTGCTGGTCACTTCCTTCGTCGTCGTCTTCGCGATGCCAGCGGTCATGATCACCTCGACCTTCCTCATTCTCGACCGGCTTGTCGGAACCCACATTTTCAACCCCGCGGAGGGCGGCGACGCCCTGCTGTTTCAGCATCTGTTCTGGTTCTTCGGTCATCCCGAGGTCTACATCATCTTCCTGCCGGCGACGGGCATGGTCTCCTCCATCATTCCCGCTTTTGCCCGGCGACCGACGTTCGGCCATTTAGGGCTGGTCCTGTCGCTGATCGCGGTGGGTTTCCTGTCGTTCGGCCTCTGGGTGCATCATATGTTTGCAACAGGATTGCCGAAGCTCGGGGCGAGCTTCTTCACGGCGTCCAGCATGCTGATCGCCATCCCCAATGGCGTGCAGATCTTCTGCTGGCTGGCGACCTTGTGGGATGGCAGACCGGTGATCCGCACGCCGCTGCTGTTCGTCTTCGGCTTCTTCTTCATCTTCGTCATCGGCGGGCTAACCGGCGTCATGCTCGCCTCGGTGCCGCTCGACCTTCAGGTGCACGACACCTACTTCGTCGTCGCCCACTTCCACTATGTGCTGATCGGCGGATCGGTATTCCCGCTGCTGGGCGCGGCCTATTTCTGGTTCCCCAAGATCACCGGGCGCATGATGAGCGAACGTCTCGGACGCTGGCATTTCGGGCTGGCCTTCATCGGCTTCAACGCGGCCTTCTTCCCGATGCATCTCGTGGGCCTGTGGGGCATGCCGCGCAGGGTCTATACCTATCCGGCGGAGCTTGGCTGGGGCAACATCAACCTGTTCATCAGCGCCGGCGCGGTGCTGTTCTTCCTGAGTTTCGTGCTGTTCACCTTCAACCTGATACATGGCGCATTGAAAGGGGCTCCGGCCGGCGATAACCCCTGGGATGCCGGCACCCTGGAATGGGCCACGTCGTCCCCGCCTCCAAGTTACAATTTCTCGCGCATTCCGATCGTGACGAATGTCGAGCCGCTGTGGGCCGAACGAGAGGCGCTTCCCGTCGCAACTGGACTCCGCGTCGATGTCCGCGAGTTGCTCATCTCGACGGTGGCGGAGGCCTACCCCGACATCCGCGAGAAATCGGCGACGCCGTCGATCTGGCCGCTGCTGGCGGCGATCGCCGTGGGCGGCACGTTCCTCTACTCGATCTTCACGCCGTGGGCGATCGTCTGGGGCGCCATGCCGATCGCGCTCACGCTGCTCGGCTGGTTCTGGCCCAAGGGCGATCCGGAGGACGAGGAATGAACCAGCGGCCCGTCACCGACCTTTCCGCCCTCCCTACGTTTGGCCATGGTCCGCGCAGCCCAACCTGGTGGGGCACGCTCGGCTTCATGGCATTGGAAGGGACGGGCTTCGCGCTGGCGGCCGGCGCCTATCTCTATCTGGCGATGTCATGGCCCAACTGGCGTCTGAGCGCCCCGGAACCTAACCATTGGCCGGGAACGATCGTCACCCTGTTGCTGATCGCCAGCCTGGTGCCAAACCACATCCTCAATCGCTACGCCGAGCATTGCGCCATCGTACCGGTGCGGATCGGCATGGTCGTGATGTCGCTGTTCGGTGTCGCCCCGCTCGTGGTGCGCTGGTTCGAGTTCCCGGCATTGAATATCTTTTGGGACACAAACGCCTACGGCTCGATGCTTTGGGTGTTGCTTGGACTGCACACCACGCATCTGATCACCGACGTGGGCGACACGATCGTGCTGACGGTGCTGATGTTCACACGCCATGGGTATAGCGGCCGGCGCTTCGGCGATGTGGGCGACAACGTCTTCTACTGGGATTTCGTGGTGCTCACCTGGATCCCGATCTACCTGCTCATCTACTGGGTACCGAGGCTAGGCTGATGCGCGCGCTGCGGTTGGGAATGTCCTGGGGTGGTCTTTTGTCGGGGCCTTTGGCTTGGGCAATCTCGACGCAGCTGAACTACGCGCTTGTTCCGTGGCAGTGCAATCGCCAGGTTCCGGTCGTGCTTCCGATCGCATTGCTGCTGGCCTTCCTTTCACTTCTCGGCGGCATGCTTTCTTGGCGGGCACGGCGGCAAGGGGGCGCGGCTTTCAAGCCGGAGCGCACGCGCGGCACCGAGAAATTCGTCGCCGATCTCGGCATTCTTGCGGCTTTGCTTTTTGCCCTCGTCATCGTCATGCAGGGCAGCGCCGCACTCATTCTCGACGAGTGCCTGCGATGAGCTTCGAGGCCTTCTTCTCAACCTCGATCTGCTATGGCGCCGGCGCGCCCGAAGCGGGATGGACGCTTGCGTTTCCCATCACGCTCCCTTTGGCCGCAATCGCGCTCATCTATGCGCTCGGAGCGAGCCGGCTATGGCTCCGCAGCAGCCGGGGCCGCTCCGAGCGGACGCGGCAAGTTCTGTTGTTCACCGCCGGCTGGGGCGTGCTGACCGGAGCGCTGGTCAGCCCAATCCATGCGCTTGGCGAACGGGTGTTTGCCGCCCACATGATCGAGCATGAACTGCTGATGGCGGTAGCGGCGCCGCTCCTTGTCGCCGCCTGCCCCGGCGCAGCCCT